>CAYQDB010000011.1:0-77140 GCA_964416195.1 uncultured Ignavibacteriales bacterium | reverse complement strand
GTAGTGCTGTTTCGCTGGCCGACAACGTTGCGCCGTTCCTGCTCTATTTTGTTAATATTCCTATTCCTTTTTCTCATAATGCTATCATTTCCAGTGACTGGGCAGGTAATTGACACTGTCAAAGCAGTGCCGGACTCCGAGCTCGTTGTGGTTGCGCCGGTTACTTCACTCATTGCTGCCGACCACAAGTACGACGACGGTAAAATGATTGATCTGTCGTGGGTGCCTTCGATTGATGATCGCCTGGTCGAAGGCAACGTGATGGGCTACAAGGTTTACCGCATTGAAGGTGACAGTGAGCCGGAGACGATTGCCGAACTTGCCCCCGGCTCAAATGCCTATAACGACCAGAGTGTTGAGAGGGGAAAACTATACAGTTACTTTGTCTCGGCCCTTTCAAGCAATGCTGAGACTCCCTCCATTAGAACAGCCCCGATTCAGCCCCAAAGGGAATGGCTAAATATCGAGCTGATTAACGTGTTGATCATGGCGTTAGTGCTGGGCGGGGCGGTGATTTATTTCATTGAAACGGCTCGCAGGGGAAAGAAGCTCTTTGTAAGAAAAATTGCCGGCCTAGAAGCAGTCGATGATGCGATTGGCCGGGCCACAGAGATGGGTCGCCCCATCCTGTTTATCCCCGGCATCTTGGACATGGACGATGTGCAAACTCTTGCCGCTCTTACGATCCTGGGCCGCATTACGCGAGTAATTGCTGATTATGATACCAAGATATTTATGCCAGTCTCGCGATCGCTCGTCATGACGGCAGGCCGCGAGACGATCAAGGCCTCTTACCAGGCCGCCGGTCGACCTGATGCCTACAGCGATGATATGGTCACCTACATCACGGACGAGCAGTTCGGCTACGTGGCCGCCGTCGACGGCATCATGGTACGCGAGAGACCGGCGACGGTCTTTTTGCTGGGGGCGTTCTTTGCCGAGTCGTTAATCCTTGCGGAAACGGGAAACTCGGTCGGCGCTATACAGATAGCGGGCACGGCGCGACCGGCCCAGCTTCCGTTCTTTATTGCGGCGTGTGATTTTACATTAATCGGAGAGGAACTGTTCGCTGCCTCCGCATACTTGTCAGGCGAGCCGAAACAAATGGGATCGCTGAAAGGGCAGGACGTGGGAAAGGCCATCGCGATGGCAGCCATATTAATTGGGGTCTTGACTGCGACCATCGGCGAGGCCTGGAATGTGGAGTGGATACAACACATAACAACAGGACTTCGGGATATATTCTCGACCAGGTAAACTGACATGAAGCGCCAGATACCTATAATCATTACCTTCCTCATCGGAATGATCATGATTTTCTCATTCTTCATCCCCCCGCTGGAGGGATTGGAACAGACCTGCTCGCTGTTTTTCGACGTTATTGCCGTCTTTGCTTTTTTCCTGGGTGGCGGCAATCTTATGCGCATACACCTCAACAAGCTCCGCCGTCGGAAAAAGGACTGGGGATTTTCAATCGTCACCCTGGGCGGTTTTTTTATCATGCTCGCGGCCGGTCTGCTTAAGATCGGCAACCCCGGGGGTATTGCAGCTTCCCCCACAACCGAGGGCTCGTTGCTTCAGGAGATCTTTACTTATGTATTTCTCCCGCTGCAATCGACCATGTATGCCCTGCTGGCCTTTTTTGTCGCTTCGGCTTCTTACCGGGCGTTTCGCGCAAAGAACCGGGAAGCCACGATTCTGCTGATAGCAGCTTTTGTCATTTTATTGGGACGTACACCCTTTGGGATGATGCTGACCGCCTGGATTCCGGAATCATTCTCGGTGCTTCAGGTGCCGAATTTGGCCATCTGGATAATGAATTCACCTAACCTGGCGGGGCAAAGGGCTATTATGATCGGTATCGGCTTGGGAGTTATCTCAATGTCACTGCGCCTTATTCTTGGAATCGAGCGCACATACTTGGGGGATGAGAGTGTCTGACGTTGCTTTCAGAATACCGTTAGTAGTGCTCTCCGACATCGGCAGGGTGATTTCACTGATGTTCATAGGCGCCGGCCTGTTGTGGATACTGGTCCGCTCGTTGAGGGCTAAAGAGGTTGACCGGCGTATTGTGTTCCTTTTTATCTTTATTGCCGTGGCCGCCCCGATTCTTTTCCCCATCACCTTTCAGGAACGAGCCACTCTGATAGTCAGGAGGTTGTTCGACAAAGTTGAGTCGCTGCCGGCTGGTTCCAGGGTGCTCCTCGCCTTCGATTTTGATCCGGCTATGGCTCCCGAGGTACAGCCGATGGCTGACGCCATTTCGAGGCACTGTCTTACAAAGGGACACAAGGTGGTCTTCATGACGCTGTGGGCTACCGGACAGGCGCTGCTGACTCAATCGCTTGAAAGGGTGGTAAAAGGAGAATTCCCTGAGAAGCTGGACGGAGTGGATTATATCAATCTTGGCTTCAAGGCCGGTAACGAGAACGTGCTGAATATTATCGTGACCGATTTCAGAATGATGTTTCCAACTGACGTCAACGGTGTTCCGTTGGATAGTACCAGCATCTTCGACGACATCAGGTCCTGTAAAGACCTGGATCTGATCATATCAATGGGCGGTGGGAAGCCTGGTATCAAAGAATGGGTCCTTTATGTTGGCGATCGCGTCAACGTACCTTTGGGCGCCGGTGTGGCAGCCGTTGTGGCTCCGCAATTGTATCCCTATTACCCCAAACAACTGCTGGGACTGTTGGGAGGCGTCAAGGGTGCGGCTGAATATGAATCAGAGCTTGTCAGGCAGTATCCTCATTTGGAAGAGAGGGGCACTCCGGGTTTACGGATGATGGGGCCGCAGACACTGGCTCACATGGTTATAATGGCTTTCATCGTCATCGGAAACATCTCCTACTTTATCAGCCGCCGGCGGGAGAGGAAACGATGAGACGCTCGACAATTATTGTCATGGCGGCGATCTTTGGGCTGTTTATTTTGACTTGGATTCTCAGATCGACATCCCTGGCGTCGGTCCAGGAGCACTACCTGATCGGTGGCTTTAAAGTGACCTTTTCAGCCTTCTTGACCCTAGCGATACTCTCATTCCTTTACAAAGACAACCCCTTTTACAAATTCGCCGAGCATCTGTTTGTCGGGATATCAGCTGCTTTCTGGATGTCAATGGGTTTTTGGACGACCATCGTCGGTAACCTGATTCCCCGACTTTCGCGCAGTCTCTCGGAGTTTTTCCAGGTCCCGTACCAACCGGGTTCGTACAACTTCGTCTATTTTATACCGGTCATCCTGGGGATAATGCTTCTGATGCGGTTATCGAGCAAGTACGGTTGGTTTGCCCGATGGCCGTTGGCTTTTATTGTCGGTACCTTCGCCGGGTTGAATTTTGTCCGTTATTTGAGATCTGATTTTATTGAACAGGTCTCGGCTACGTTTGTGCCACTGCTTGTGAACTGGCAGGGAGTAGAACACTTTTTCTCCAATTTCAGTCTTTCCGCCTCGGGACAGTTTGTCGCCATCGTGGGCAATTGGGTTATTTTCCTTGGTGTCATCTGTGGCATCATTTACTTTTTCTTTTCCAAGGAGCACAAGGGCGCCTTTGGCACTGCTTCAAGGGTTGGTATCTGGATTTTGATGATTACATTCGGTGCCTCATTTGGATATACGGTCATGGGCCGTATTTCTCTGCTGGTGGGGCGCATTACGTTTCTGTTTAGAGATTGGTTGGGACTGATAAGTTGAACGCATCTGCGCATAGTAAGGGAGAACTGTATGAAGTGTAGATCTTTGATTGCTTTTCTCCTTGTTCTCTGTGCCTTCACTCTGACAGGCGCCCAGGAAGGTATAGGGCCGCCTGATTCTATTTCGGCGGACTCCACCCGTGGGGATTCAATCCTGCCCCCGGCGCCCGTGGGGAACCTGAAGGCATGGGACACGGATGATGACCACGGCCACTCCGTTACTCTGGAGTGGGAAATCTCATCTGACGACGGCGCTGGGCAGAACTCGGTGCTTTCCTATGAGATATTTCGCTGGACGCCGTTTTTCATGGACACGCTTAAGGGGATACGGAACAGCTTGGCACAAACAGAAGCCTACATCGCAGAACTGCAGGCTTTTCTCCCACGGGCAAAGAAGCGCTTGAAGGTGCACCGGAAGGGAGAACCGGGCGTGGGCTTCGCTGACTCGGTGGCTTTTTATGTCGACACGATTGCAGCCAGTGAGCGGTGGCTTCCCCTGCATAAAGATCGTTTAGGACAATTACGCAGGGAGAGGGCGCAGGCCATTGACATGATTCCTCAGGCGCACAAGTCGTATCCCGAACAGGGAGAATGGCGTAAGGTTGGGACAGCTCTCTCAGGTCAAACCTCCTATGTAGACGCTGGAGTGAAGGAGAAGGTGTCGGGCGACTACCTGGCCGACCATGCCGACTATTACTACCGTGTCGATGCTGTAACGGCCGATTCGACAATTCGTACTTCTTCGGAGATTGCAGGACCAGTACAATCATATGGGCAGTTTTTCAACACTGGGAGAATACCTGTTTTTGTTGCAGTAATCGTATTTACTTTTCTGACTGTATTCTTTGTTACTAAAGCAAGGAGGGGAGCCGACCTGTATGTTCGCCCATTGGCGGGGATTGAGGCAGTTGACGATGCTATCGGACGGGCTACAGAAATGGGTAAGCCGATCCTGTATGTGCTCGGATTGGGAACCGCTGCGGACATCGGAACAATAGCCTCCTTTACGATCTTGGGGCGCGTGGCAAAGCGGGTTGCTGAATACCAGACCAAGCTTATTGTTCCCTGCTACGATCCCATCGTTATGACTGTGGCGCAGGAGATAGTAAAGTCAGCTTATCTCGATGCCGGTCGTCCGGACGACTACTACGAAGACATCGTTTATTTTGTTACCCAGTCCCAATTTGCATACGTTGCGGCGGTCAACGGCACAATGCTTCGTGAACTTCCCGCCACCAATATGTACATGGGCGTGTTCTTTGCGGAGTCGTTGATCCTGGCCGAGACGGGAGCACTGGCCGGCTCGATTCAGATTGCCGGGACTGACCAGGTTGCCCAGCTTCCGTTCTTCATAGTAGCCTGTGACTACACTCTCATTGGAGAGGAACTGTATGCCGCTTCAGCGTACCTCGGACGAGAACCGATCCTTCTCGGATCGTTGAAAGCTCAGGACTATGCCAAAGCGGCTGTTATGGTATTGGCTCTGCTGGGACTTATAGCAGTAAACCTGGATTGGACAGCATTTACTGACCTCTTTGTGGTGGCCAAATAGGAGGAAGAGAGATATGCGAAGACAAATTCCACTTATGCTCGTTTTTATCTTTGGCATCTTCATGATCTTTCAGTATTTTGTGCCTCACGAAAGTTCCGAATGGATTTACGAGTTCCTCCTTGACTGGATCTACATCATCGGGATTTTTGCTCTGGCGCTGGGGATATGGTCGCTGATTCGTGTCTCAGTTGCCAAGATAAAAGCTCACAAGTCCGGTTGGGGTTATCCAATTATAACTCTGGCGGGTCTGTTTTTGATGATCCTCTTCGGCTTCACCGGATACCGGGATGGCTCCTGGGGATTTTATTTCATGACTGCTGAAGGGCTTTCCAACCCAATGTTCCGGCATTTTTTTGATTACATTATGATACCTATTCAGTCCACGATGTTTGCGCTCCTGGCCTTTTTTATTGCCTCGGCGGCCTATCGAGCGTTTCGGGCGCGCAACATCATGGCTTCCCTTCTTCTGGTCGCGGCGCTTGTTGTAATGCTGAGATTTAATCCCTACTTAGGACCCATCGGACCGGTTATAGCCGATACTGCTTCGTGGCTTTTGAACGTGCCCAACCTGGCTGCCAAAAGGGCAATCATTATCGGCGTAGGCCTGGGGATGGTGGCTACATCATTGAAGATTATTCTCGGTATCGAGCGCGGCTACCTGGGTAAAGGTTAAGGAGGAACCGGCATGAACATATTCGATAGAATGATGTCCCTTGATCGACGCTGGGTCTTTCTTCTCCTGGTGGTTGTCTGTGCGGTCACATATATCGTGCCCTTTCAGGTACCGATCAGGGTTGAGGGTGAGGTGAGGTCGATATACGATTTCATCGATACCCTTAAACCGGGCGAGATCGTTTTTATCGCCATTGATTACGATCCCAATGCCCTGGCTGAACTTCATCCTATGTGCTACGCTGTTATGGAGCATTGTTTCAGAAAGAATCTGAAAGTGATAGTTACGGCCCTATCGCAAAACGGTCCAGGGATGGCCGAACAAGCAATCCTGAACATTTCTGATTCACTTATGCTTGATCGCGAATATAATGGTGTCCTGTATGAAGGCAGGGAAATAAGGAACGGGGAAGATTATGCATTTCTCGGTTACAAACCTTACTTCGCGCTGGTCATACTGGGTATGGGACAGAACTTCCGCATTCCATTTCCAACTGATTACTATGGGACGCCGCTCGATTCGATTCCCATGATGCAAGGAGTTCAGAATTACGACCAGGTAGCATGCGTGGTTGACCTATCGGCGGGTAACATCACCGACGCCTGGATATCTTACGGTCAGGGGAGGTTTTACTTCCCACTGGCGCTTGGCCTGACCGGCGTTATGGGGGCCGACTATTATCCGTATCTGAACTCAAGACAGATCTTTGGTCTCATGGCTGGCCTCTACGGTGCGGCTCAGTATGAAGAGATGGCCAATAACCCCGGTCTGGCCAAGGACGGAATGCGCGTCCAGGTATATGCTCATCTGGTAATAATCCTGTTCATCCTCATGGGTAACATCGGTTACTTCATGGGCCGTCGTGATGAGAAGAAGTAGGGAGGTGATCTGATATGGATTTTGGAACTTTTTTATGGACTACTCTTGGAGCCTTTCTAACGTTGGCGACATTTTCATTTCTATACAAGGATAACCCGTTTTACAAGCTTGCCGAGCACCTTGTGGTTGGCGTTTCCGCAGGGTACTTTGTCATAATTCTGTGGCACAATGCTCTTGTTCCTTTACTCTTTCAGAGGCTGTCTGATGGAGACTGGTATCTCCTCTGGTTCAATTCCTCGACGCCGTGGTACTGGATCCCGGCTATTCTGGGAGCTATGATGTGGACCAGATTCTCTCGCAACTATGCCTGGGTATCCCGTTGGCCTCTGGCCCTATATATCGGTATTGCTACTGGTCTTGCTGTCCCCCTTGAAATGGCAAACAGGGTCAATAAACAGCTCTACGCATCTATGGCCAATATTGATTTGGGTAATTTCTGGGGGCAGGGTTTTCTGGATGCCACCGCCGGCTACTCGCAAGTTATCATTTTTGCAGGAGCTATCGCCGGTTTGTTTTATTTCTTCTTCTCCAAGTCTCATACAGGTGTTTTTGGCGGAGTGGCCAAATTTGGGATATGGATTTTGATGATTGGGTTCGGAGCCTCCTTTGGGTATACGGTTATGGGGCGAATTTCCCTGTTCATCAACCGGGTTCAAGATCTGGGCCTGTGGGGAGAAGCGGCCTTTAATGCTTCCAATCCAAACCATAGCGGCTGGTTTCTAGCTGTCTTCTGGATAATGGTTATGGGCGTTGCGGCTTACATAGTGGTTGAATTGGTCAAGTTTGCTAGGGCGAAGGCTTGATAGCCTCGTTCGATCGATAGTAAATGTACTTTCTTCATACTGGCCACTCCCTGGTAACTCGGGGAGTGACCAAAGTTTTCGGACCCACTCCCCAGGGCGTTTAGCCAGAAAGGCAACAATGTTGGTGTGGGCCGTCACTCTGGCGACAACGTAACAATGATTTGGCTATCGACTGCTTTTTGAGAGTGATACCAAGTTGCTGTCAAAAGTAGAGTATACACACAAAGATGGTCATTCCCGCGCAAGCGGGAATCCAGTAGATCCTCAGATTCCTGCCAGACAGGCTGCCTGGTCGTCCCGCCTGGGGCGGGGTCGGACCTGGCTCGCTTTCGCAGGAATGACAGTACCGAATCTCAAAACTTGATCTTTGATGGCAAGTTGGTATGAAATATTGATGTGATGTTTACTGTATGTTGGGTTCAGGCAGCTTCTCGCCTTGTGACTTGATTGGCAAGGTGTTAGACGATCTATAATAATACCCTATAACTTACAGTTCTGCAGCAGACTATAATTAAAGATAAAAACCTCAAATATAAGTCACAATACCACTAGCCCTTACCAAAACTATTTTTCGATTTATTGAAAATAATACTTGACATACGGTAAAGTTTTCCTATGGTTTTGTTCTTGGAGTTACCTAACAGCAGCTAGCTTGGGAAATGGGCCAAAGGTAGTTGCTGCGAACCACAGGGAAAGTGAGGTAGTAGGATGCCACGGCCAAAGAAATCTCCCTCGGCCAAGGCCGATGCAGCGTCACAAAATCCACTACAGGACATGGGTGTGAAAAAGCGCAAGCTGTCGACAGAGGAGATGCGTCGGGAATATCAACGGCGGTACTATCAAATGCACAAGGAGAAGGCAAAAGAGTACCAGCGCCAGTACAACCTGACACACAAGAAAAAGCTCCGCAGTGGCCGGGGAAAGACCGGTCGGGAAGCCCCCCGGGAAGTTGTCCGCGCCACGTTTAACACTGCCGACATCATGCACTCGCCGGTTGAGAAGACTATCCGGATTCTGGAAAAGATCATCAATGGGGAGCGTTTCTTTACTATGTAGGTTCCCTTTTTTCGAAAATGGAGGCCATCTAAGAATCATCTTCACTCTCAGTCGGCTTTTATCTTGCTCGGAACAGCATTTTTTGATAAATTTGCCCTGATTTTCTGATGAGTTGACTTAGCGAAGAGGGATAGATTATGTCTGTCAGGAAAACGGCCGTTTCCAAAAAGTCGGCTACCAAGAAGCCATCCAAGAAATCACGTTCCAAGGCAGCCAAGACCAAGTCTCGAAAAGCTGCGCCTTCAGCACGGTATTACTACTTCTTTGGGTCTGGTAAGGCTGATGGTGATGCTTCGATGAAGGATCTTCTGGGAGGGAAGGGGGCCAATCTGGCGGAGATGAGTAAGGCTGGTGTCCCGGTTCCGCCCGGTTTCACTCTCACTACGGAGGTGTGCCGTCTTTATTATGAGAATTCTCTAGAAGTACCGGCTGCAATTGACCGGCAGCTCGAAAAACATGTGGCCATGATTGAGAAGGCAGTAGGAAAGAAGTTCGGGGACCCCTCGGATCCGCTTTTGGTCTCAGTACGTTCGGGTGCGAAGTTCTCCATGCCGGGCATGATGGACACTATCCTGAATCTCGGTCTTAATCCTGAGACGGTTGAAGGACTGGCTACGAAGACGGGCAATATGCGTTTTGCCCTGGACAATTATCGACGATTTATATCCATGTTTGGCAATGTCGTCCTCGGTATTGACAAAGAGCTGTTTGAGGAGACTATTACCAAGAAGAAGGCCGAGCACCGCATTAAACAGGATAGCTCCCTTCAGGAGAATGACCTCAAAGTAATTATCAAGAAATTCAAACAGATCATCAAACGGAAATCGGGGGAGGAGTTTCCCGACGATCCATATACCCAGCTTCGTGTAGCTCGCGACGCTGTATTTCGCAGTTGGAACAACCCACGCGCCATTTCTTACCGTCGCTTACACGGTATTCCCTCTGAGTTGGGGACGGCGGTCACTGTTCAGGCAATGGTGTTCGGGAACATGGGCAATCACTCTGCTACGGGGGTTGGTTTTACTCGTAATCCGGCTACTGGCGGGAAGGAATTCTACGGCGAGTACCTTGTAAATGCGCAGGGTGAGGATGTCGTTGCCGGTGTCCGTACGCCTCAGCAGATCAGCGAGTTGGCCCGAGAGATGCCGGCTGTGTACAAAGAGCTCAAAAACATCACTGCCCGCCTTGAGAAGCATTACCGTGATGTTCAGGATTTCGAGTTTACGGTGCAGGAGAATAAGCTGTATATGCTCCAGACCCGCAACGGCAAGCGCACGGTACAAGCGGCCATCAAGATTGCCGTAGATATGGTCAAGGAGAAGCTGATTACCAAAGAGGAAGCGCTGCTGCGCATAGATCCACAGCAACTCGATCAGTTGTTGCACCCCAATCTCGACCCGAGCGCTGGATACGAAGTTATTGCCAAAGGGCTACCGGCTTCACCCGGAGCGGCTTCGGGAGAAGTCTATTTCACGGCCGATGACGTGGTGCAGCACGGTGCCAAGCGATCGACGATCCTTGTCCGGGAGGAGACCAACCCGGATGACATCGATGGTATGAGCGTGGCGATGGGCATTCTGACGGCGCGCGGAGGGATGACATCGCATGCTGCGGTGGTAGCGCGTGGTATGGGTAAGTGCTGTGTCACCGGTGTGGAGGCGATCCGTGTAAATGCCGCCAAGAAGCAGTTTCAGGTGGGTAAGCTTATTATTAAGGAGGGGGAAATCGTTACTCTTAATGGCACCTCTGGCGAGGTCATCCTTGGCGAGGTCGCTACCGTTGAGCCGGAGCTATTAGGTGAGTTCTCCCAGTTCATGAAGTGGGCTGACGAAGTCCGCAAGCTCAGAGTGCGCGCCAATGCCGACACGCCGCGCGAATCGAGCCACGCGCTGAAATTTGGTGCGGAGGGTATTGGACTGTGTCGAACCGAGCATATGTTCTTTGCCGAGGATAGGATTCCTGTTGTACAGGAGATGATTCTGGCGGACTCTCCCGAGGAGCGACAGGCTGCGCTTGAAAACCTGATCTCGTTTCAGAAAAAGGACTTTAAGAAAATCTTTAGCGTTATGAAAGGTCTACCGGTAACTATCCGCACACTGGACCCACCTCTGCATGAGTTCCTACCTCGAAGAGACGAGATTGAGGCCAAGATTGCACAGTTGGATCCGAAGGGTGAGGACTATGAGGAAGATCTGGCCAAGTTGAATAAGGTAATTCAGCGCATTGAAGAATTGACCGAACTTAATCCCATGCTTGGTCACCGCGGCTGCCGGCTGGGTATTGTGTACCCTGAAATAACGGAGATGCAAGTACGGGCCATTATGCAAGCGGCCTGTGAGTTGACAAAGGAAAAGAAAAAGGTCCTTCCTGAGATCATGATTCCTCTGGTCGGTCATGTCAACGAGTTCAAGAATCAGAAAGAAGTGGTGGTGCGCGTGGCCAATGAGGTGATGGCAAAATACCGCGTTAAGAATTTGCAGTACCTTGTGGGGACGATGATTGAAATACCTCGCGCGGCTCTTACCGCCGATGAGATAGCTGCTGAAGCGGACTTCTTCAGTTTCGGCACCAATGATCTGACCCAGATGGCCATGGGTTTTTCTCGTGATGATGCAGGCAGATTTCTGAAGTACTACATCGAACACGGAATCCTGCCTAACGACCCGTTTATAACGCTCGACCAGGCTGGGGTGGGGCAGCTCGTAAGAATCGGTACCGAGAGGGGAAGGAAGGCACGACCAGACCTCAAGGTAGGTATCTGCGGGGAACACGGGGGAGACCCGGATTCAGTCGTGTTCTGTCATGAAGTTGGATTGGACTATGTATCCTGCTCGCCGTTTCGGGTGCCGATTGCCCGTTTGGCGGCGGCTCAGGCAGCGTTGCGCGACAAAAAGATGTCAAAGGAAATAGGGTTGCACGACGGAACTGTATAATCTGGGCTGACGGGTAAAGTAGGCGTTGCCAAATAAAAACCTTCTTTAGGAACCTGCTTCATGCAGGTAGAGCTAGCTCAGTGATCGTAGTGCATATTGGTGGGTAGTTTCGCTTGACTTTTGCCAAACACTAAGTTCATTCCGAATAATTTTAGTCGATTATTAGACTGAGTTAGGAATGCCGGGGGGAGTTCTAAGTATGGATGATACCTTTTATCAGAAGCACAGAGGTTTGAGGGAAGAAGGGGTATGAGACAATGTGTACCCGGAGAAGTCTGTAATCTACTCCGTAAAGGACTACTCAACGAGATGGTTGCACAGTGTGGGGAGAAAGAGGTTAAGTAAACGGGTAGGATTCGTAACATAACTATTGACTTGAGATTTTGCGAGGGTGCGCTATCTTTGACAATAAGCCAATAAACAAACGGTACATGAGAAGAATGAAAGTTATTTAACAGATAGACAAGGGGAAATAATGCGTTACGAAGTGAAGTCTGTCGGTATCTGGCCTTTTATTAAGGTCTCGTTTTTTTTCAATCTCATTGTAGGTTTTATCTTCGGGTTGCTTTATGCCTTGTTTGCAGGATTTATCATAGCCATCATGTCCCGGTTTTCCCAGTTTCAACCGGGTGGCTTCGATCTTGACATGGGGGGGATGCCGGTGGGTATCATGCTTGTTGTTCTCCCGATTATGTTCGCTATCATGGGAGCCATCTTCTATACGATCATTGGCGTCATCATTGTGCTGGTCTACAACCTGATTGCCAGACTGGTGGGTGGTTATGAGCTGGTTCTGGAACCGGTTGGCGGCCCGGTACCGGCGGCATCAGGGGGTCAACCCCTGACCGGCTACACTGGCGCGCAGTCGTATGTACCCCCTCCTGAATCTGGGCCACCACCGCAATCGACGCCCCCTCCCACGGCTCCTCCGGCGCCGCCATCCGAGTCGGACAATTCAAGGAAAGACCAGGGGAGTGAAGGGCAGAGTGATGTCTGATGAGTGACCAGCCTGTCAGGGTTCGCATTGCTCCGTCGCCGACCGGTTTTCTTCACGTTGGTACGGCACGGACGGCGATTTTCAATTACTTGTTTGCTCGTCACGCCGGCGGCAAGTTCCTGGTGAGGATTGAAGACACCGATGTCGAGCGCTCTCAGGCATCTTTGATAGAGCCAATACTCTCCGCCATGAAATGGCTCGGCCTGTCCTGGGATGAGGAGATTGTCTACCAATCCCAGAGAACGGATGCTTATAAACGCTTTGCACAGGAGATCCTGAAGATCGGGTATGGCTACCGATGTTTCTGCACTCCTGAGGAGTTGGACGAGGCCCGGCGCAAAGCCCGTGCCGAAAAGAAACCACTTCGCTATGACAGGCGGTGTCTGCGACTCTCTGATAAGGAAGTACAAGTCCAGCTTGCCTTAGGTCTAGATTTTGCCATCCGTCTCAAGATCCCGGATGGTGAGACAACATTTGAAGATATGGTATCCGGTAGGTTGACGCGCCGGAATGAGGATATTGAGGACTTCATCATTGCTCGCTCGGATGGCACGGCGACCTATAACCTGGCGGTGGTTGTGGACGATCACGATATGGGCATCACTCACGTCATCCGGGGCAATGATCATATTACCAACACATTCAAACAGCTACATATTTATCGTGCTCTCGGTTTTCAAGAGCCAAGCTTCGGGCACATCCCGCTGACTCTTCGGCCCGACAAGAAGAAAGTCTCTAAGCGACATGGCGACAAGGATATTAACCAGTACAGTGCCGAGGGAATCCTCCCTGAAGCGATGTTCAACTATCTTTGTTTGCTGGGATGGTCGCCCAAGACTGACCGCGAAGTTTACACCGTTGACGAACTGATTGAAATCTTCGATCCGGACAGTTTCAATCCCTCCAACGCTATCTTTGATGAAGAGAAGCTGCTCGCGTTCAACAAGAAATACATCGCCCGAAAGGCCGATCATGAACTAGCCATGATGGTTGCCCCGTTTTTGGTTAATGCCGGTCTTTCCACCAAGTACTGGCTTGAGACGCGATGGGATTATCTCCGCGCCGTGGTGGGTGTTCTTAAAGACCGGGTTCACCGTCTTTCTGATTTCGTTACGCTTGGTAGTTACTTTTTCTCGTTTGATTACCGATATGATCCGAAGGCTGTGGAAAAGCAATTCACTGCCGAAAGAGCTGACCTGCTTGAGGAGTTGACTAATCGATTTGAAGCGTTGCCGGAGTTTACCTCCGAGAATACAGAAGCGGCCCTTAGTACTTTGGCAGAGGAACGGGGATTAAAGAGAGCAGAGTTGATTCATCCTACTCGCTTGGCAGTCACGGGGACACCGGCAGGACCGGGTCTTTTTGATGTTCTCGCGATTCTATCCAAACCGGTGGTGGTGGAACGAATGAGAAAAGCAGTGGAATATATAAGAGCACTTAAGATTGTCAACTAAGGAGAAAAGACGGCCATGCAATGGGTATGTGATTTCTGCGGATATATCCATGACGACGGCGAACCGCCGGAGATCTGTCCGGTGTGCGGGGAGCACAAGAGCAAATTCTCTGAGATGTACGATGATGAAGAATATCCTCCAGCGGACAAATATCTCAGGGAGAGGTCAGATGACATCGATGACTATTACGAGGAGTACAATGAATAGCAGCATCAGAAGTGGAGGTGGAGATCGCTGGTGGCAATGAAGACAACGTGAAAGCTCCGAAGGTCGGTGATTACGCCCCCGACTTCACTCTCCCCACTCACAATGAGGGAGAGCTGAACTTGGCCTGGTACAGGGGTCGCAAGAATGTCATCCTCGCTTTCTATCCGGGTGATTTCACACCTGTCTGTGCGACCCAGATTCCAGGCTATCAGGCAGTGTTTGCCAGGCTTGAGGAGAATAACGCGCAGCTTCTGGGCATTTCGGTTGATTCGGTGGCGTGTCACAAAGCCTGGGCGAAGTCGCTGGGTGGGCTTTCGTTCCCGTTGATGTCGGACTATTACCCTCACGGTGAGGTGGCCGGAAAATACCGGGTGCTGAATAAGAAAGGGTATGCGGAGCGCACCGTTTTCTTAATTGACATGGAGGGTAAAATCCGTTGGATTGAACGCCTGTCACCTTTTGAGCTGCCCAACAACGATGAGCTTTTCAGGCAGTTAGAGAAATTGAACGGGTAGTATAGTCGCGAGTGAACCTCTCACCCTGTGCTGTTGTTAAAATTATGATGTCCTTGAAAGGAGTACTGAAGTTGTTGAACATATATACGGAGGAGAAGCAAAATGAAACAAGCGTTATTAATCATCGTGTTTGTCCTGATTCCAGCCATGACCCTGGCCGAGAATCCTGACAGCAGACCGAGCATCACTCTTGGCCTTTCAGGTGGGTTGGCCTCTCTTGATTATGAAATGGGAGTAGCCGATCAGGATGGAGATGCCGAACAGATAGATTTATCCGCGGGTCTTAAATTACCTGTTAGTGAAAATGCGACTCTCAATTTTGCCTTAGCGTTTGCTGCCGGTAACACCGAATGGAAAGAGAACTTTTTCTATTATAGGAGTAAAACTGACCATCAGAGATTCAGTTTTGGGTTCAGCGCCACGTTCTACATAGGCCAGAGCATCAACAAATGAAAGCACAACTACGGCTCTTACCGGTAATCTTCGTCGTCTCGGTGATAGTATTCTTGGTAAATCGAGCCGCCTGCGCGGAAGACGATTTGAATAGCGCATTAACCGATAGCAGTTTCCATGAAAACTGGCGAAGCATCGCTAACCAACCGATTATATTGGAAGATGCCCACTCGTTCGTTGAGGACAGTATTCTTCCAATCTTAGACAAACATTATGACAATATATTATCGATAGGTTTGAATGCCGACAATGCCCTTACGACGGTCACATCAATGGGAATAGTAAATGCCCTTACTCAAGCTCGTTTGTTGGTAATGATTTATGCAATTTCGTGTGATATTGCCACTGACTGCTCTTCCCAAGATGTGATTAATCAACTTGCTTTTAATCTATCTTGCTTAAATTCTCTTGCTCAGAGCATTCAGAGAATGCTGCTGGTGAATCCTGAGAACTATTTGTTTGCTATTCAGGGCAACGAGGCGAAAAAAGACTTAGAGAAAATCGCTCAAAGGTTAAAATTACATATTCCTGCAAGCGCAGAAAAAGCCGTAATGGATACGCTCGAAAGATGGGAAAGAACTTCTCGAGAGTAGTGAGAGCCAAGGCGCTGTAAGGATTTGTAATATGCCCCTCCCCAAGCGATACAACCTCCTCTGGCGGGTTAATTTCAAGAGAGGCGCCAAAAAAGCTCATAGGTGGTTTCGATTGTTCGTCATGGCAGACATTTATTGCTAAGCTATTGTCGGGTTTCTTATTCCGCTTCGCTCCATTCGGAACCCGACCTACGAAGCTGACTCGGCCAAAGAGAGCGAAACAGAAAGATTAGGTATATGTACTTTTCCCTTCCGAAAGAGTATCGCGAAGCAAAGACTGACGAGCTGCAAGAACGCATTACAGCCGCCAAGAAAAAACTCAGCAAGAAGCTGTGCATCTTGACCCACCATTACCAGCGCATTGAAGTGGTTGAATATGGTGACTATGTTGGCGACAGCTATGGCTTATCCGAGATAGCGGCTGAGCACAAGGAAGCTGAGATCATTGTTTTTTGTGGCGTTCTTTTCATGGCCGAGGCGGCTGATATTCTAACCGGCGACCACCAGACCGTCTTTCTTCCTAATCCGCTGGCCGGTTGCCCGATGGCCGACATGGCGGAGAGGGCTGATGTCATGGAAGCCTGGGGGTACCTCAAGCGGTTTGGAGCTGAACGCAAGATCATGCCGATCTCCTATATGAATACCACCGCCGGCTTGAAGGCATTTACCGGTCGTTACGGCGGTGTAATCTGTACCTCGTCGAATGCTGTCAACGCGTTTAAGTACGGATTCGATCGTAGAGAAAAAGTGTTCTTCTTTCCCGATGAGAACCTCGGTTACAACACCGGTATGAAGTTCGGGTTGAAACCGGACGAGATCGTAATCTGGGATTTCTCTCGTGATAATGGCGGACTGACCGATGAACAGATTGACCGGGCCAGATTGGTCCTGTGGAAGGGCCACTGCCATGTCCACACTACTTTCAAAGCGGAGCACGTCCAGCAGGTGCGGCGGCAGTATCCGGGGGTGATGGTAGTAGTTCATCCTGAATGTATCCCGGATGTTGTCTCTCAGGCGGATGCGCATGGCTCAACAAGTTTCATTGTGAAATACTGTGCCGAGGCGCCGGTAGGGTCGATTATCGCTATCGGGACTGAGATGAATCTCGTGAACCGCATGGCCCGTCAGTACCCGGACAAGAAGATCTTTGAGTTGTCCGGTCAGACCTGCCCCGTTTGCGCCAATATGTATCGAACGACCCTCAACGATCTGGCCTATACGCTGGAGAATTGGGCCGATATAAAACCGATCAGGGTTACTGAGCCGGTACGAAGTGAAGCTCTGCTGGCTCTTGAGAAGATGCTTGAGATAGGCTGATTGTGCTGCCTTCGCACTTCCGCTACCAGATGTTTAAGATATCCTTAGCGAGATCGGAGCACATCTCCTTGGGGTTCCATGGTGGGTCCCAGACGAGCTTGACATCGACTTCCCTAACGCCTCCCACTTGTGAGGTTGCGCTATGCGCCTGAGCGATGAGGATTTTACCGTAGGGACAGGCCGGGGTCGTGAGGGTCATCTTGATCTGAACTTTACCGTCCACATCAATGCTGACGTCGTACACTAATCCGAGATCGATGATACTGAGTCCGACTTCAGGGTCCTTGACTTGCTTAAGGGCTGCGATGATTTCTTCCTTGGTTGGCACTGACATACTCTCCCAGGAGGCTACACTTTCTCTTTGTGCTCTCTTGGGTTTTGCTCATTCCCCGGAGCGGTTACTCATTATCTTCTGTTGACAGCTTGGCATGGTCATTGCGGTTGCCCTTTTCGTAGTTCTTGATTCCCTCCAGGAGGGTAACCCACGCCAGAAGGGCACACTTGATGCGTACCGGGAAGTTGCGTACGCCCTTCAAGGCATCAAGGTCGCCAATGTCGTCAGGGATTTCGGTGTTCTCACCTTTCAGCATTCTCTTGACTGTTTCGGCGATTATCTTGGTCTGAGCTATCGACTTACCCTTGACGATCTCAGCCAGCATGGAAGCCGATGCAACCGAGATGGCGCAGCCGTGGCAGTCGATATGAATATCCTTAACCGTGCCGTTGTCGAGTTCTACCTCCATGAATACCTCGTCGCCACAGGAGGGGTTAGAGCCATCGGAGGTGACGTCTACTTTCTTCAGAGGTTTCCTCCCCCGTGGCGAACGGTAGTGGTCGAGGATGATGTCGCGATACATGTCGTCGAGCGGTTCGCTCATAGTCCGAAATATCTCCTCATTTCGTTCAGGGCTTCCACCAGCGCGTCGACATCGGCCTCATCATTATAAATATACAGGGAGGCTCTCGCCGTGGCAATCTTGCCGAGAACACCCATCAGCGGTTGGGCGCAGTGGTGGCCGGCTCTAATCGCGATGCCTTTGGAATCAAGGAAGGTACTGATGTCATGCGGGTGAATGTCGACGTCAGTAAATGATATGACTCCTCCTCGCTGAGCGTACTCCTGCGGCCCCTGAATGTCGATTCCCTTAACTTGCGACAAGCGTTCAATAGCGTAACGTATAAGGTTAATTTCGTGCTGGCGGACATTGTCCATACCCATCTCTTCAAGATACGTCAGTGCGGCGTCAAAGGCGACGACGTTGGCGATATTCGGGGTTCCGCCTTCAAACTTGTATGGAATATCGGCCCAGGTGATCCGGTCAAACCGAACCTGACGGATCATCTCGCCCCCCATGTTGAAAGGCGGCATGGCCTCTAGAAGTTTGCGTCGACCGTAGAGCACGCCGACACCCGTCGGGCCGAGCATCTTGTGAGCGGAGAAAGCATAGAAGTCAGCTCCCAGAGCTTTCACATCCACCGGCAGGTGAGGCACAGCCTGGGCGCCGTCAATCAGCACCACCGCCCCTTGTTTCTTGGCCAGTTCTGTCAGTTCTGCAACAGGGTTGATCGTCCCCAGTACGTTTGACATGTGCGTTATGGCCAACAGCTTTGTTTTTGGTGTTATGATGCTGTCGATGTCGCTGAGATCGAGATGTCCACAGAGTGTAATCGGTATCCGCTTAAGCACCGCTTTCTTTTTCTGAGCAAGGATTACCCACGGCACAAGGTTGGAGTGGTGCTCCATCTCGGTGATGACAATCTCGTCGCCCTCTCTGATGTTTGTTTCCCCCCAGGAGTAAGCCACCAGATTTATCGATTCGGTTGCACCTCTGGTAAAGATGATCTCGTGTGCATCGACATTACCGATAAAGCGAGCCACATGCTCTCGGGTATGCTCGTATGCCTCGGTGGATTTCTCCGCAAGGTGATGGAGCCCCCGGTGGATATTGGCATTCAACTTGCGGTAATACTCAAGGAGCGCGTTAATGACAACTCGCGGCTTTTGTGTGGTTGCGGCGTTGTCCAGATAGACCAGGCGATGGCCGCCAATCGTCTGGCTGAGTATTGGGAAGTCCGCCTTGATGCTTTCATGATTCAGACGGCAGCTTTCAAAATCGATGGCTGTCGATGTGCTTTTTGTCTTCGATTCCATCTGTGTATGCCTTCCTTTTGAAACCACCTGCTTCAATCGAGCAGAACCAGAATGTCTTTCCCTTCGACTCTGACTTGGTAGATGTCGATCGGAACTACTGCCGGCGGTGTTTTTACGCTTCCATCCTTAACACTGAACCGTGCTCCATGGCGCGCACAGACGACTTCCTCTCCGCGTAGTTCACCCGTGCTGATAGGAGCCGAATCGTGCGAACATTCATCCGCAACAGCGAATATACCATCGCCGGTGTTGCAGATGACAATTAGGTAGTGATCGATTTCAAACGCTTTCATGCTCCCTGCCGGTATCTCCTGCACAGCGGCCACTTTTCTGAATTGAGCCATGTGCTATATATCCTCCAGACGTTGAGCGACGAAGTTACTGATTCGTTCTTGCATATCTCCCGGGACTTTCCGCAGGGTTGCTTCCACAAAACCGGAGACAATCATGCGGACAGCTTCAGCTTGGTGAATCCCGCGTGATGTTAGGTAGAAAACCTCAAGTGGGTCGATAGGGCCGAGGGTGGCGCCGTGCGTACACATCACATCCTCGTTGAGAATCTCCAGTTCCGGGATGGTCTCGGCTCTGGTTCCTTTATTCAACAATAGATTGCGGTTCTCCTGGTAGGCCTCGCAGGTTCTGGCTCCCTTTTCAATTCGAATCTGGCCGGTGTAGGCTGACTCTGCCCGGTCGCGAAGTACCACCTTGAAGTCGATATTTGACAGCGTCTTGTTGGCAACATGGTGGTGCCGGGTGTGGCTGTCAAAATGCTGGGACTGCGAACCGAATAACAGACCGTACAAATTGCTTTCGGCTCCCTTACCATTAAGGATAATGCCGAGATTCTGTTTCGATACTGATGCCCCGAAGGCAAGTGAGATGGTCAGCATCGTGGCATCGCGCTCTATTCTGGCCCGATGAGTCAGGTACGAATGCGTGCCTGCCGTCTGTCGTTGAAGGGAGACGTAACGGGTGCGGCTGTTTTCAAGACCAAAAATCTCAACAGCACTGTTGGTGTAGCTGGTGCCCTGCTCGATGTTTGGCGAGCCGCCAGTGTACTCATCGATCACGGTCAACTCGGCGTTTTTCCCGACGATAATCAGCAGGCGAGGGAAGCAGGCCGAGTTTTCTCCTCCAGATTCACGCAGCAGGTGCAAGGGGCTCTCAAGTGCGATACTGTCAGGAACATGTATAAAGATGCCATCGTTGAAGAGAGCACCGTTCATCGCCTCGAACTTACCCGTCTGACTGTTGACCAACTGGTAGAGGTACTTTTCGACCAGTTCGGGATATTTGTCAATGGCTTCTGAAAGGCGTGAAACGATGATGCCCCTTTTTGTCAAATCATCGACTCCGTAGAATCTGATCTCTTGTCCACCGAGGTCGTTCACCAGGCCGGAGAGGTGCCCACGCTTCAGGCTACTCAGTTTGATTTCTTCGACGGTATCATGCTCTTTTACAGGAAGTGTGTCTGTTATGCTGCCCTGCTTGATCAGGAACTTGCCTGGGTCGGTATAACGCCATAGGTGCAGTTCCCGGCGGGGGAGAGGGGCGCTATTAAACGCTTCGCGAGAGGCCTGTCTCTTTTCTTTAAGCCACTTGGGCCCGCGATTCAGCGCCGGAGCAAGTTCATCGATCAGATATGCAGAATCGGTTGCCTTTGTCGCTGTAGCATTATCCATAGCTATCCTACGTTACCTTCCATTTCAAGTTCTATCAGTCGGTTCAGTTCCACGGCGTATTCCATCGGAAGCTCTTTGGTAAAGGGTTCCATAAAGCCGTTGATGATCAGAAGACGGGCCTCATCCTCGCTGAGACCGCGGCTGGTAAGATAGAACAGTTGTTCTTCGGCCACTTTAGACACACGGGCTTCGTGTTCCACCCTGACCTGGTCGTTGTCGATTTCCATCGTCGGGTAAGTGTCGGAGCGAGCCTGTTCTCCGATGAGCAAGGCGTCGCACTGAACCGACGCCTTGGAGTTGACGGCGTTCTTGTGAATCTTGACCAGTCCGCGATACGAGGCGCGCCCGTCATCCTTCGAGATGGACTTGGAGGTGATGCGCGACGAGGTGTTGGGGGCAGCATGGATTACCTTGGCTCCGGCATCCTGGTGCTGTCCGGCGCCGGCAAGAGCAACCGAGAGAACCTCGGCTTTTGCCCCTTCACCTAAGAGCTGGATACAAGGGTACTTCATACTTAACCGAGAACCGATGTTCCCGTCGATCCATTCAACGGTGGCATTCCGATAGGCAGAAGCACGCTTGGTGACGAGGTTGAAGACATTGCGGGACCAGTTCTGAATTGTTGTATACCGGATATAGGAACCCTCCAGAGCGATCACTTCCACGACCGCCGCATGCAGTGAGTCAGTTGAGTAAATCGGCGCTGTGCAGCCTTCGATATAATGTATCCGGGAGCCTTTGTCGGCAATGATGAGCGTTCGTTCGAACTGCCCCATGTTCTCGGCATTGATTCGAAAATAGGCCTGTAGTGGAATTTTCACATTCAGACCCGGTGGTATGTAAATGAACGAACCGCCCGACCATGCGGCCGTATTTAGAGCCGCGAATTTGTTGTCGGTGGAAGGAATGATCGTCCCGAAGTAATGCCGCACGGTTTCTTCCTGTTCGCGGAGGGCGCTGTCCATGTCGAGGAATATTACCCCTTGTTTCTTAAGTTCCTCGCGCATTGAGTGGTAGACGACCTCTGATTCGTACTGAGCAGAGACACCGCCGAGGAACCTCCTTTCTGCTTCGGGAATCCCAAGACGGTCAAAAGTCCTCTTGATGTAATCCGGTACATCATCCCAACTCTTGCTCTGCTCTTCAACCGGCTTCATGAAATAGTAGATATCGGTAAGATCGATCTCGCTCAATAGCTTGGTGTTTCCCCACAGCGGCATCGGTTTTGAGAGGAATATGTCCAGCGCTTCGTGGCGACGCTCGGCCATCCACTTCGGCTCCTTTTTCATCCGGGAGATCATCTCGACGACTCCGTGATTGATCCCCTTAGCGCCCTTGTGGAAGTAGTCTACCGGGTCGTGGAAACCATACTTGGCAGCGTAGTCAGTGTTGAGTGAAGACAGCTTTTCGTTCTGTGGGTTTGTCGAGTCAGCCATAGCTATGCCTCTGCCTCTTCGCGCATTTCCTGCTCTATCCAGTCGTAGCCTTTTTCTTCAAGCTGGAGAGCCAGGTCGGGCCCGCCGGCCTTGACAAACCTGCCGTGCATCATGACGTGAACGTGATGTGGCCTGACGTAGTTCAGCAACCGCTGGTAGTGGGTGACCAGAAGGATACCGTTGTTGTCGCTGTGGAAGCGGTTGATACCGTCAGAAACAGTTTTGAGAGCATCAATATCCAGTCCTGAGTCCGTCTCGTCCAGCAGAGCGATTTTTGGGTTCAGCATGGCCATTTGCAGGATTTCGACTCGCTTCTTTTCCCCGCCGGAAAAGCCCTCATTCAGGTATCTGGTGGCAAAGGAGCGATCAATTGACAGATCCTCCATCTCCTTGAAGAATGATTTGCGGAAGTCAGACATATCGGCATCTTTCCCGCGATGTGATTTCACTGCTGTTCGCATGAAGTTGGCCACTGTCACACCCGGAATTGCAAGCGGGTACTGGAAGGCAAGAAACAGGCCGGCCCGGGAACGTTCATCGGCACTCAACTTTAACAGGTTATGCTCATCAAGATACGCCTCACCTTTGGCAATGGCATAGCCGGGATGCCCCATGAGGGCGTTGGAGAGAGAGGATTTGCCGGAGCCATTGGGACCCATAATGGCGTGAATCTCACCGGGGCATATCTCCAGAGAGACGCCGTTTACAACTTCCTTCCCTTCCACCTCAACATGTATGTCCCTAAAACCAAACAGTGGTTTTCTATCAGCCATTGGTCTCGTACCCTTCAACTGTCATTGTTTAACATTCGTCGCTTTTATCTTGTCGCTCCTGTTGCTCTTTTGCACCGATTGGACTCTCAAGAGGGAGCCGCCTGCTATAAGGTGAGAATTAGCACCCTCGACGGAGCCGGGCTTCTCGCTGTCAATCAGGTCCTGTAACGTGGTATTGGAGAGAAGATTGCCCACGTAACCTGCCAGGCCGTCAAGGACATTCTGCACGGAGCAGTTGTCGTAATGTACACACCTGCCCAGTTGTCCCGTGTATCGGGCGCATTGGTCCGGTTCAATCAATGGGCCGCCAAGCGAGGTAAGCACCTCAAACAGGCTCACTTCACGGGGATCATGCATAATGCAGAAGCCGCCGCTGCGTCCGCGAACTGCTGCTACCAGACCAGCCTTGCGAAGAATCGACATGAGCTTGGAAGCGTAAGCGACGGACAGTCCCTCCATTTCGGCAATCTCAGAAATAGATAGTTGCCGGTCCGGTCCTTCCCGTGCTAGAGCCACCAGGCATCTTAGGCCGTATCTTTCAAGAGCTGATATTCTCATTGTCTAAGCACCATATAATCAATTACGATCAACCACTATACAAAAACATTACAAATTTGTAAAGTATTTTCTTTAACAGAGAAGATAAAAAAACAGTTCCCTGTTTTCATATGATTTCGTCTATCTCGTATTAATGATAGATTGACCAGCCGCTAGGGCTTAGTTGCCGTAACCTATTGCATGACAATAGAGTATGTTGGTAGACTGAGGGGCGAGGGGATATTCACCTCGGTTATATACTAGATGAAGGTAGACATCTTTTGGCGTTCAGATACGGTTAGTGATGAGATGTAGTGGTTTGGATGTTCCCGAAGCTTGTTACACTTGAAAGATCAGCTTAGCGAGATATCTTAATTCCCAAATCGTGGATTGACGATGTTGTTATAGATCGACCCGAAGGAGTAACTGACACCTATAGATGCCCAATAGTCGTAACTGGTCGCAAGCTCTCGTCGCTGTAGTAGCACCTCCTCTTCAGTGGCCTCACCCTTCGGCAGGGAAAGTTGGTCGTGGATGCGAGATATACTGCCGTTGATATTGAAAGAAAAACCTTCAAAAAGGCGAACCGACAGTTGGCTGTATAGTTGCAGTCGATTTCTATCAAAGTCGTGAAAGTAGTGCGAACCTGTAAGGGACGTATGTACGGATCCCCAGGTTTGGATTAAATCGAGCGACACGCTCAATCTCTCTGCCGGCAGCCATTCGGAGGTTTTGTCATATATGGTTTCTTCCTCGTAGTCGACATAGGTGGTGCTAAGCCGGTAGGTAAATCGGAGCTGGCGGCGCGTCGACTGGTCGTAGGGAAATATGTTATATTCGATGCCCGGTGCACACCAGACACCTATTTTCTTATTGCTGTATGTGGAAGAGTAGATCTCACTTGACAAGCCCGCCGACCAGTGATCACTCAGGCTCCAGACGAAACTTGCCTCGGCGCCTTTGCTTCTGGAAATGCTCAAGGCTTTATAGTCTTCGTAATCAAATTTGCTTTCGTCATAGTTTCCCCAGATAGAGAAATCTATTTTCGACTGTTTCGTGACCCGTCTGGCTGAGATATTACCCCAGAAACTCACATATCGCCGTGACTTCTCACCGTTTAACCAGGTATTGGCCTCGATCTCGAACACCCAGTAGTTCCACTTGTCGACGACGGCGGCAGGTTCCGACGGTTGCGTGTACTCTATGGCAACATGCTCAGCCAGGGGAGTTTTAGCCACATAGCGCATCAGGCCCATCTTGAGTGTACGTACGGCGGCGCTGCGGATCATATCCTCGGTGTCTGACTCTTTTGTGAAAAATTTCAGGGTATCAACCATATTCTCGTATTCATGCTGACCGATAAACTCGATTGTGATTTCATCGCCACCGCCGCCGGTGCCTTGTGTCGTGATGAGAATGTGGATGTCGGCTTGTTTGCGATCCCGAACAAAGTTGACGAGCGTGAGTTCTGTTCTGAAGTGATCTTCGTCTGAGCGAGAACACTCCATGCAATCGATATAAATCTTTGGAGCCAGGCTCCGCAGTGTGTCACTTGCTTTCTGTTCATTTTGACAGTAGCAGTGTGCTAGCGGAAAAAGACCGGCTACAGCCAGCAGGAAAACGGTTTGTATTGGGGATTTCATTGATATCCTTCCTCATATTTGTAAGAGAGCTTTTTATCCAATGGTTGCCTATGGGGATTGTGAACTGCAGCATACAGGGCATAAACATACGCCAAAGCACTTCCTGTGTCAAGCCACCCGCGGGAAGCGTCGGCCCGACCAGGCGTGTGAGTCGCTAAACGTCTACGCACGCCAATCGACTCGAGATAAAGGAGGATACACAAACCTTGTTACGTCTTGGTTAGAGACTAGTTCGTGTTTTCAGCCAGAAAACTAGTCTGGTGACGGTACCCTGAAAACCCCTTGCCCTCTTGTTCGCTGTTTGCTATTTTTGCAAGAGTGTTTGCACGCATGTCGTGCACATTGTGTACATCGTGTGTGATGGCTTTAAGCTGAGGAAGACCGTCAAGAGAGTGTGATACAGTTATGAGAGAGCTTTTATCAGGAAATGAAGCGGTGGCGCGAGGGGCCTACGAAGCTGGAGTTAAGCTGGCTGCCGCATACCTGGGGACGCCATCGACTGAAATACTGGAGACGCTGGCGGCGCAGTATCGTTCGATCTATTCGCAGTGGTCGCCCAATGAGAAGGTGGCCTTCGAGGTGGCGATTGGAGCTTCGATTCGGTTGAAACGAAATTCCATTCGATTGTTATGGGAGTACTGGCGGCATAGGTTGCAGCGGCAGATGTCCAGAGGCTGTCCCAGAAGGGAGGCTGTGTCATAAAGCCAGCGTCATCGCGAACGACCAGAGGGAGTGTGGCGATCTCAATTGTGTAGTTATTTGCACAGCAAGAGATTGCCACGTCGTCCGCCTGTGGCGGACTCCTCGCAAAGACGGTTGCCGAAGTTTTTGCGGTTAGGATTCATAATTACGACACAGCCTCGAGTTTGAAGGTGTTACCCGTCACCGGCGAGGTGCGCGGCTCCACTCGGCTTAAGTCCGCAGACATTGTCCCTAAAAGGCTTTCATAACCGCATAGAACTTCTATCTTTATCTTGACGGGAGTCATTAGCTCTGCTATTATCAAAACATTATAGGAGTTCTTACAAAGAGGTGTCGGATTGATTTATGGTGTGATTTTGGCCGGCGGAAAAGGCGAGAGGTTCTGGCCTTTGTCGCGGATAGGGCGACCCAAGCAGTTTCTGAAACTCACCTCTGGCAAGACGATGCTCCAGGAAACAATTGAGCGAGTTCTTCCACTCATCCCCATGGAAAACATCCGCATTGTCGCGAGCGATCAAATGCGCCAGTTCATCCTGGAATCGATTGACAACATAGATGCGAAAAACATCCTCAGCGAGCCCATCGGTCGGAACACCTGCACGGCTATCGGGCTGGCGGCAGTCCACTTGCTGAGAGAGGACCCTCATGCCGTTATGGTGGTTTTGTCCGCTGACCACTTAATTCAACCAGCCGAGAAGTTGTTGGAAATACTCAAGGCGGGCGGGGCAATTGCCTCGGCTGAGGATAAGCTGATAACGATCGGGATTACGCCGACTCGCCCCGAGACGGACTATGGATATATCAGGCTCGGCGAGTTGTACAAGCGCGAGGGGGACTGCGACGTGTACAACATCTCTGGTTTCACCGAGAAACCGAAGGTGGAAGTGGCTCACGAGTATTACCTTAGCCACAAGCACCTGTGGAACAGCGGCATGTTTGTCTGGTCGGCTAAATCGATCCTTGATGCCATCGGTGCTTACCGGCCGGAAATGGGTCTGTTGCTGTCTGCCTGTTCGAAGGACATCGGAACCGAAAGTGAGGACGCCTCCCGGAGGGAGTTATATCAGAAGGCGGTCTCTATATCGATTGACTTTGCGGTACTGGAGAAGGCAGACAATGTGCTGACGATCAAGGCGGATATAGCCTGGGACGATGTTGGGAGCTGGCGTGCGCTGGAGCGGTATAAGGATATGGATCGGGATAACAACGTCGTTGTTGGAGAGGCCGTTATGGTAGACACGTATGAGACCACGGTGTTCAATAATAGCGATGGTATTATCGCGACTTTGGGAGTGTCGGACCTGGTTATTGTGAGAGCTGATAATATCACGATGGTGGTGCACCGCACCAAAGCGGCGGAGGTCAAGAGGATTCTGGCTCAGCTTGGAGAAAATGAGAAAACTCGTCAGTATTTATAGCCTTATTACCCTCGGTCTTAGCATTGTCATGTGGATCGGTTGTTCCCGTTTGCAGAAACTGAGCGATGAGAGGGAGATGGCTGAGTCCGGCAATCAGCATCAGGGCAGTCGTTTTGACCCGCTGGATTTACGAGAGGACACAGAGGTTGTGCCGTTGAAGTATCCGAAGAGTGACGAGATACGCTGGGCTGGAGAGGTGGTTGAATTGGAATCTCGTTTCAGTGATACAGCCGACAGTAGGGTCATTGTTGGGCTTTTCGATACTGTTGATACGCTCAATCATCAGGCATATTGCATTCAACTTTTTACGAGCAAGCTGTATGGAGAAGCCCGTCGGGCACTGGCGGTAGCGGAGGAGATATTTGATAGACCGGTTTCCCTTGATTACGAAGTGCCGTACTTTAAAGTGCGGGTTGGCAGTTTCGCCAATCGGGAGGATGCTGAGGATTACCAGCAGAGGGTCAAAGCCGCTGGGTATCCCGACGCCTGGGTAGTTATGGTTAATGTGGGTGTTAAGGAACCGGCATCGCTCTATCCTGAAGGCACGCCGCCGGCAGTAGAGGACAGTGTGAATTACCTAAGAGATGTAGGCCCTGATGACTGACCGCCATATTGTTGCGGTTGATTTCGACACTCCCCATCCTGAAGCGATCAATCAGACGATTGATGTCCTGAACGCTGGCGGATTGGTGGTGGCGCCGACCGAAACCCGCTACGGTCTGCTGGCCCGAGCAGACAAAGCGGAAGCTGTCGAGAGAGTTTACCTGGTGAAAGGACGATCCTTATTACAGCCAATCTCTATATTTATAAGCAACCTCAAGATGATCACGCATTATGCTGAACCGAACCCACTGGCGCAGTTCCTGGCAAAGATATTTCTGCCGGGGCCGCTGACACTGATACTGAAAGGTTTGCCAGGGTGGGACAGCCCGGTGGTACGCCATGGCAAGGTCGGCATACGCATTTCTTCCGCGCGGATAATTCAGGCAATTGTGGAAAGAGTATGTTTTCCGCTTACGGCTACCTCGGCCAATGTTTCGGGTTTGGCTGAGCTTAGTTCTATAGATGAGATATCCCGGTCTCTTGGGACTGGCATCGACCTGTATCTTGACAGTGGTATCCTCAAGGGAGCGCCCTCTACAGTCGTTGATTGCAGCGGTGATCGGCCAAGGATTCTAAGGAAGGGGGCAGTTGGTGAAAGAGAGATATTGGCAGCTTTGAGAAGTCAGACAGCATGAGCAAACGGTATGTCATTTTGTTTGTGTGCACCGGTAATACCTGCCGGTCGCCGATGGCCGAAGGGGCGTTGAAGATGTTGTTGTCCAAAGAGCGTCCGGAGAAATATGAGGTTATATCGGCCGGCACTGCATCTGCCGTTGGTTATCCTGCCACAATGTATGCCATCGAAGCAGCTAAGACCTGGGCTGTTGATATCTCAAATCATCAATCTC
This sequence comes from uncultured Ignavibacteriales bacterium, assembly GCA_964416195.1. Taxonomy (GTDB): domain Bacteria; phylum Zixibacteria; class MSB-5A5; order GN15; family FEB-12; genus CAYQDB01. The sequence goes on along the minus strand of CAYQDB010000011.1, from coordinate 48,219 downwards.
AGCCTTTGATCCCTGCATTAATCGACAAAGCCGATCTAATTCTGGCCATGACGCCCTCCCATATGCAGGAGATAATCAGAATGCGGCGGGATGCAAAGAGCAAGACATATCTCTTCAAGAGTTTTCCCGATCCCAACCCAAATGGAGAGGGTATCCCTGATCCAATCGGACAGTCTCTCGACAGATACAATGAAACGTTCCTGGAAATCGGTGAATACCTGGGCAAGCATCTACCGGAAATTGTAAAAAGAATAGACGAGAAGACGGATGCGGTGTAGATCTCTGTTGCAGATGATGGCTTGGATAACGCTGGTTCTGGCGGGGGCTTTCCCCCTGTTTTACTTTGTGTCCGTAGAGGTCGGCATTGCACAGGCGTCGGAAGACACGATGCAGGCAGTGGAGGGGATAAACTTGTTTGACCGTTTTGTAGAGAACGTTGCTTTCGGAACGAGAGAAAAACTCACCTTTGATATCAACTATGGTTTCATCAATGCCGGCGTTGCCAGTATGGAAGTCGTGCGTCTTATCGAGTATGAGAACAGACCCTGCTACCAGATAGTAACGCGGGCACAGTCCAACAAGTTCTTTTCTACGTTTTACAAGGTTGAAGATCGAGTTGAGTCTATCATCGATGCGGTCGGGATGTTCAGTTGGCGGTTTGAGAAGAACCTTCGCGAGGGCAACTACCGCGCTGATCGAACCTGTAGCTTTGATCAGCGGAACCATATAGTATACTATAAGGACGATACCCTTGCTGTCCCTCCGTTTGTTCAAGATGCCCTTTCTGTTCTCTTCTATGTTCGCACACAGAAGCTTGAGCCGGGCATATCGCTGAGTATTGACAACTTTACGGATGGTAAGCTGTACCCTCTCGAAGTAAGAGTCCTCAAGAGAGAACGGGTCACTGTCGAGGCGGGGACTTTTGATTGCATTGTGGTGGAACCGCTTCTGAAAACGGTTGGTGTCTTCAAGCACAAGGGGAAACTGAAAGTCTGGCTCACCGATGACCGTTTGAAGATGCCGGTACTGATGAAATCAAAAGTACTGGTGGGGTCAATCACGGCGGAATTGACCGACTACCGATTGGGCGATATCGAGGAGTTCTGATTATGTCTAAAAAGTTGCCCAAACCCCAGCCAATCGATCTCAACCGGGTCGAACGTTACTCCTACGCACAACGGATGAATAAAACAGATGTTCGGGCTTTAGGCCGTCCCATGAAGAAGCTCCGCGGGGTGGATTTTTTTGAGTCCCTGCCCGCTTTCCTGAAGGCGGCCGATCTGAAAGAGTTCATCGCACTGGTCGTCAAGGCACGCAAGCGCGGCTTCCCATTTCACCTCCTAATGGGAGCTCACTTCATTAAAGTCGGGCTATCGCCGGTAATTATTGATCTAATGAAACGGGGCATCGTCACCGGGCTTTCGTTCCACGGCGCTGCCGTAATCCACGACTTGGAACTAGCCTTTTTTGGAGGCACATCGGAGGACGTACAGGCCGGTCTTGCCGATGGCTCCTTTGGCATGGTGCGAGAAACCGCGGAGTTGTTTGCCGGAGTCTGTGAACTGGCTGAGCGAAATCAAGTCGGTCTCGGAGAGGCCACCGGGCGTTTCATCAATGAGTCGAAAGCAAAACACCGCAAGCTGTCGGTTTTCGGTATGGCGTATCGATTTGGCCTGCCGGTGACAGTACACATTGGTGTGGGCACAGACATTGTTTGTCAACACCCCGAGTATAACGCCGCCCAGGTCGCGGCTGCTTCCCATCTTGATTTTCGTATTCTCTGCTCGCTTTGCGAATCAATTGATCGGGGAGGAGTGGTTGCAAATATCGGCTCAGCTGTTATATTACCGGAAGTTTTTTTGAAAGCGCTGACGGTCGCCAGGAATATCCGTCGGGGCAGAAGCCGCTTGGTAACAGCAAACTTCGACATGATTACGCACTACCGTCCAACGGAAAATGTGGTCAGGCGCCCGACCTTCCAAGCGGGCAAAGGCTTCAATTTCGTTGGCCACCATGAGATCATGGTTCCGCTGTTAGCCTGGGGCCTTAAGCTGAAGTTTAGGTCATAGAACTAGGACAGTTTCGGAGTTTGCCATGGCAAAGCTTGTTGAATGTGTTCCCAACTTTTCGGAAGGGCGTCGTCCAGAAGTTATCGATGCAATCTGTAATGCTATCACCTCTGTGGACGGAGCGGTACTGCTTGACAAGGAGATGGATTACGATCACAACCGGGCGGTTGTAACGTTTGTCTCCCATCCCAAGGTTGCTGTGGAGGCTGCCTTTGAGGGATACAGGAAGGCGGCGGAGTTGATTGACATGACAACCCACGAGGGGGAGCATCCTCGCATGGGCGCCTGCGATGTCTGCCCCTTTATCCCTCTGTCGGACATGACCATCGAGGAGACGGTGGAGCTTGCCAACCGGCTGGGCAGGAAGGTCGGCGAGGAGTTACAGATTCCCGTCTATTTGTATGAAGATGCCGCCAGCACGCCGAAGAGGAGGAATCTGGCCAAGGTGCGCACCGGTGAATACGAGGGAATTCGCGACGCCATTGAAATCGATTCGGCCCGGAAACCGGACTATGGCCCGGCTAAGATGAACCTCAAAGCGGGTGCTACTGCGATCGGCGTCAGGTTTCCGTTGGTGGCGTACAATGTTTACCTGGATACTAACAAAAAATGGATAGCGGACAAGATCGCTGATGCCGTCCGCAGCTTGCGGGGTGGCTACCGGTTCGTAAAGGCGCTTGGTTTTGAGATCAAGGAGCGTGATCAGGTGCAAATATCGATGAACCTGGTCGACTACACAAAGACACCCATCTTCCGGGTTTTTGAGACGATTAAATCGGAGGCGGCGCGCTACGGCGTCAACGTTACTTCCTCAGAAATCATCGGGCTGGTACCCAACGATGCCATTATTGACGCTGCCGATTTCTATCTGAGGTTCGAGAACTTCTCCAAGGATCAAATCCTGGAAGAGAAGCTTCGATCCGCCGGCGGGAGTGCCGGCGGAGCTGTGGGGGAGACATTCTACGACGAAGTAGCATCGTCATCTCCCGCTCCTGGCGGCGGTTCGGTAGCGGCTTCGGCCGGTGCCCTGGGGGCGGCGCTGGTGGCTATGGTCTGTCGGCTCACGGTCGGCAAAAAGCAGTACGCCGACGTGAGGGATGAGCTGTCCGAGGTGCGAGATAGGGCTGACGTTCTTCGTGCGGAATTGACGCAGCTCATTGAAACCGACAAAGAGGCCTTCAACAAGGTCATGGCTGCGTTCAAACTTCCCAAGGGAACGGATGAAGAATCAAAGGCCAGAGATGAGGAAATAGAGTGCGCCACCAAGGAAGCGGCGCGGGTCCCCCTGACAGTGATGAAGAAGTCGTTGGAGGTGATGAAACTGGCCAAGATCGTTGCTGAGAAGGGGAACGATAATTCGATATCAGACGCCGGTGTGGCTGCATTGATGGGAATGGCGGCTGTCGACGGCGCTCAATACAATGTCAGGATCAATCTGACTTCACTGGCGGATAGCGACTTTGTAGCCACAACAGGAGAAGAAGCTGCGGCTATTGGTAAGAAGGCGGGGGAGTTGGCAGCAGCTATTCGAGAGCGAGTGGAAAGCAAACTGTGAATGAAAAAGCGGATTGACCTGCATTTACATACCCATTACTCGGATGGAACTTTTTCTGCCGCGGAGCTGCTTGATGCTGTCCGCTCGGAAAAACTCAGCGCTTTTTCGGTCACTGACCATGATACGCTGGCAGGATATTGGGGTGTTCGGGAGTTGATTTGCGAGACTGACCCGGAGTTGATCTCGGGTGTGGAATTGTCCGTGATGGTGGATGGAGGCGACTTGCACTTGCTAGCGTATCTCTTTGACCCAAGTCATGAGTCACTGGTGGCAGCGCTCGATGTATTTCAACGTAAACGCAAGCAACGGGCCCGCCTGATCGTTAAACGGTTAAATGAGATGGACGTCGATATCCAGTTTGAGGAGGTGGGAAGAACAGCCGGTCAGGCTGCTATCGGACGTCCCCACATTGCCGATACCATGGTTCGGTTAAAGGCTGTCGGTTCATACGAGGAAGCGTTCGAGAAGTACATTCGCGATGGCGGTCCTGCCTACGTGCCTAAGATGAATTTTGCCCCGGAGGAAGCGATTTCGTTGGTGCATCAGGCCGGGGGAGTGGCGGTACTTGCTCATCCTGTCATCGATAACACTGCGCGCCATATAGACATGCTGGCAGGTCTTGGCCTGGACGGGATAGAAATATACCATCCGGTGCACAAGCACAGCGACACCGAAAGATTAAAGCACCTGGCCGAGCGGTATCGATTGCTGGTTTCGGGAGGCTCTGACTTTCACGGGCGTTCGCACAGGTATGGGATGATTGGGTCGCAAAATGTGCCCGAGGAGTGTCTGGACAAGCTGAAACAGAAAGCTGCACAGAGAAAAAGAGGTAAGCATTGAAGACAACACTGGTATCAGCTCTGATTTTGATTGTTAGCGCTCTCTCACTGGCTCAGGCAGATACGTTACCGCGAGGCAGACAGATTGAGATCATCGAAAACTACATGTATGTAACCGGGCAAACCGCACAGCCGTCGCCGCAGGCGCTGGAGGCAGCATGGAGTCATCCCGACCGACCGCCATTCAAGTGCGGCACGCCTGTGTTAGTGGACTTCATCCTCAACAGGGATAAGCTCGATCCGGTGCTTCTGAAAGCGCTCGGGGCTGAGTTTGCAGACAGACCTACCTATACCGACGAGCATACTTATGACAGTCCGGCAGGACATTTCAAGATTCACTATACCACCGTGGGCCTGGATGCGGTCTATCGTCCGGGACATGACCGGGATGGTGACGGTGTGCCCGATTACGTGGAGGATATGGCATTGATCCTGGATTCGGTGTGGGTTCATATCATCGATACGCTTGGTTTCCCCCCTCCGCCTGCTGATAGTTTTTATCCCTCCGGTGGCGATGATAAGTACGACATCTACATTTCTAACCTGTTCGGAGCAGTCTTCGGGCAAACCTACTTCGACTCACTTTCTATCGACGGTCCCGGTTCCATCCGGGCTACCTCGTTTATCGAATTGGAAAATGACTATCAGGAGGATGTGTTCAGTACCTACAGGAATCGGCCGTTGGATGCCGTGCGGGTGACCTGCGCCCATGAGTTCTTCCACGCTGTGCAGTTCGGTATCGATTTTACAGAGGCCGAACCGGTAACGCCGCTGTTGTCCCGTCGCTATTGGATGGAGATGTCGGCTGTCTGGATGGAGGAAGAAATCTACGATGACATAAATGATTACTATTACTATCTTCCGGCCTTTTTTTGTAATCCGCGGCTGTCTATCCAGCAGTTCAACAGCACTGGAGACTATCATCCGTATGCATCCGTTGTGCTTCCCATTTTTCTTTCGGAGAAATTTGGACGGGGCATTATAAGGGACATCTGGCTGCGTTGTGGTGAATTGGGGTCTGGTCCCAGTTTTCTAATAGCCGCCCAACTGGCAATCGATTCCATAAGCGGGGGCGCCGAAAACTGGCCATCTGCCTTTCGCGATTTTGCTCTGTGGAATTTCTTTACCGGAGACAGAGCCTGGGATGCTCCGGAGGGGATCGGCTATTCCGAGAAAAAGATGTATCCCGCCATTTACGACACGGCTATTGTTGAGAATACGGAGTATCCCACGCTAGTGTTGGGCAACGATAATCCTCGAAGGCCGGAGCATAACTCTGCCGCTTATGTGCGGCTCAACCACATGCGGGCGATCGTAGTGAATGACACGACCTTTTGGAATTGTGATAGCGGCTCTTTTTCTGATTCCTCGTGTGTTGATTCCACTCTGGTGACCGATACCACCACTGGCTATGAGATAATGCACATTGACGACTCAGTGTACTCAGTATACATTGGCCTTGGGGATGGCCATCCCGATCACTTGATCCCTCCTCAGCCATGGGGTCTGAATATCGTCTTCCGACTTGACAGCATCCCGGATTCGTTTATTGTAGATCAGTTCTTTTTGCCATATCAAGAGCCATCCAACCCTAACTACACGTTGCTTAAGATTCTCGATCCTAACCAGTATCGGTCGGTGACTATGATCATCTCTCCCGCTTCGTATCGAAGAGGGGCATACGAGACTCCTCCGTACGATTACAGCCTCGGGTATTACATTCCGGAAAGGCTGGACTCCACGCGCATCGATACCCCTATCTTTATTGACTCCCAGTTTGTGGATATACCGGCAGCCGTTCTTGCTCCTTACCCTAATCCGGCGGTGGTTAGTAATATGGGAGAAGCTCCATTGAGGTTCAAGTTTCAGATACCGACTGACTTGTACGGCAATTTCATATACTACACTGACCATAATTTCTCGGTGGATATTTTTAACGTGGCAGGGGAGTTTGTCCGCAGGCTCGACACTACCGTTACCCCTGATCGGCACGATAAACAGGTGGAATTCGTCATGGCCTGGGATATGAAGAACGAACGGCGTGAAGAGGTTGCCTCGGGAGTATATATCGCGTTGGGGCGCGTGTATTGTCCGGATAAGGGGGGGCTGTTGTTGGCAGAGGATAAGGCGAAGGTCGCCATAGTTCGATGATCGGAAGGCATCTGCTCATCGCCCGTATCGCGCTTTCTTCTGCTCTGATCTATGTCCTTTCGTGGGGGACGTCCTATCTTCCCAACGTGAACTTCATATTTTTCATTGTTTTCTCAGCCGGGCTTTTGTGGGGAGCCATTCCCGGAGTCCTTGTCGGTTTGATAGGCATGGGGCTGTGGACAGCGTTTAATCCGTACGGCCCGGCGCCAATACCGATTATAATCGCGCAAGTTGTTGGAGCTGCCGGCAGCGGCCTGGTGGGGGGTGTCTTCCGTGTAAGTAATTGGCAGCGGACCCGACCATTGTTATTGGCAGCCCGTCTCATTCTCTGTGCCTTTCTGTGCACGGTCTTTTTCTACCTGCCGGTAAACACTGTAGATGCTGTGCTCTTTCAGCCGTTCTGGCCGCGGTTCGTGGTCGGGGCGGTCGGGGCGGCTGTCTCTCTTGGATTCAATGTCGTGATTTTCCCGTTGCTTTTCCGCGCTGCCCGCCGCTTATATCTAAGGGAGAGCGTCCTGCAATGATCAAGCAAATAGCCATATATGCGTTGTTCTGTCTGATCGGATCCGTATCGGCAAATGACAAGCAGCCTGATTCCATATTTATCCCGACAAAAGAAGACACGGCTGGTCTCGCGGACACTCTTCTACACCAGGTGTTGCCAGCAGATAGTTTGACAGGAACCGATACAAGCTTGGCCAGTTTTGAGGAGCGATATGAATTGTTCAAGAAGCAACGTGAACGCCTCCCTCGCCTTTCATTTTTCGACAGCCTAGCAACCTACTTCGTGTCGGAGCGATTAAATCGGCGTCAACAGGTCGACCAGTCGTTCTTTCACGATGCCGGCGACTATTTCCGTTGTGATCCATCGTTTTTCATCCTCGAACATCAGGTAACCCCGTTGCGGAAGACAGTACAGCCGTTCGGCCTGTCAGGCGACAGGTTGAACCTTTTGGTGAACGACCGCCGGCTCCGTCCTTTCGAGCACGTTCCCGAACCTGACGGCCTGATTGACCTCAATGATGTTCCGATAGCGCTCGATGACCGCATCTTTGTTCTTCCAGGCCCGGTCGGCCAGGTCCTTGGGGGAGAGAGCTCGGTGGCGACGCTGTTGACCAGGCCAGGAAGCGCGTCATCTTATTCGCCGGAAACGGCGTTGCTGGCTGACAAGGGTTCGTTCGGCTACTCGTATGTCCGCGGCCGATACTCCAAGAAGTTTGTCCACGGACGTCAGATTGATATGTCTATAGGCTATCGTGACGCTGACGGCCCCGCAGTGAGTCGCAAGGATGACGCTTATCATTACTATGGGAACTTTTATTTTCCGATTGGGGATCGGCAGGGATTGCGGGCCTGGGGTCAACTCTACAACCGAGACGGCAACTTCGTTGTGCGACCTGAGAAGGGTGGAACAGCAGTGTTGCGGGAACGGTTTGATCGGATGGCGAGGTTGTCTTACGATATTCACAATGGCGATAATACGACACGTAACGAGGTCGGTTACAAGCACCTTAGAAAAGGTTCCTATTGGACAGGGAGCTACAAGGGGAGTCTGAATCTTACCGGGCATGGTGTGTTTGCATTGCGGGAGTGGGTCTCCGGACGAACTATTTTCCAGACACAGGTTGACGGTGATTATCTGGAGTACGACGATGGGCCCAAGAATCTAAATCGTCTAAGCTCGGAACTCTCACTTAGCGCGGCTCGGCTCACCGAGGGGTACCGCTGGGCGCTGACTGCCGGTGCCAAATATGTGGAGAGTCTTGGCCTTTTGCCCTCGGTGGCGTTAGTTCTTTTCCGAGAGCGGACCAAGTTTTTCATGATGCTCTCGGTCGGTTACAGCGAGCGGGAACCGTCGCTTACCGAATTGCATCTTCCGTTTCAGAAATCGACGATTTACGGCAGCGGCGTTTCCGCTTACGCTGAATGTGGCAATAGTGGTCTCAAATTGGAAAGACAGTTGGTCGCGAATGCGACTGTGGAGTTGGGTTCACAGAAGAACAATATCGGACTCTCCGTAACCGGTGGAAAGATATTTGACGGCATCGATTGGCAAAACCAGCCGTTAACGGATAGTCTTGGGTCCTACACGTTTTTCTCTCCGATCAACGATGACGTTACCTTTGTCGATGTCCGCCTGGAGCCAAAACTGAGAATACGTAGTTTCCTGAGTTTTGCCGCTGGTGGAGCGTATCATTATCTTGATTATGATGCCTTTGAGGATAAGGCCTATAGTCCTGAGTATCAGTTCTTCTCCGGGATGGAGCTGCATCTCTATTGGTCTCAAAGACTGCTTGATCTCTATGCCTACGGGGAGATTGTTTATACCGGGCCGTACGATGGGTATGATAAAAAGGGCATGGGTGAGGATTTGATTGCGAATGCGAAGTTATCCTTCGGCCTAAAAGATTTCCGATTCAATTTTGTTTTCCAGAATGTGACATCTCATGTCTACGAGGCACGGGAGTACATTATATTCCCCGGCCGATATTTCTACTATAGTCTGACCTGGACTTTCCTCAACTGAGGGCTTTGTCAGGCGTTTTTAAGGCGGTTGCCCTACAACTTGACTTGGCTCACGCATGTGCCTTTATTGGCTCTTATGACAAAACTGTCGCTAACTCGTGAGCAAGCCTATCAGATAGTTGTGGAGAAGATAGGCGTCAATAACCTCCTTAAACATATCCTGGCCGTTGAAGCGGGAATGCGAAAACTGGCGGAGCATTTTGGCGAGGATGTAGAATATTGGGGTTTGACCGGCCTTGTGCATGACCTCGATTACAATGAGACCAAGGACGATGAGGCCCGCCACACCTATCTCACTCGTGAATGGCTGGCCGAATACGATCTACCGGAAGAGATGCTGTATGCCATTCACGCTCATCCCGGGCATGTGCCGTGTAAGAGCCGTCTCGATTACGCTCTGTTCACTGTCGACCCAGCTACCGGCTTTATAGTTGCCTGTGCTCTAATGCACCCGGAAAAGCGGTTAACTGCTCTTGATGGCTCCTTCATGCTCAGACGCTTCAAAGAGAAGCGGTTTGCGGCCGGAGCCTCACGGGAGAACATGGTCGCCTGCGAAGAACTCGGTCTGGATGTTGAACAGTTCCTGCTACTGGTTCGGGATGGGATGTTGACGATTTCCGATCAGCTCGGACTGTGATCGATGACGCCACCGCGGTACCTCTGGCGGAAGGATATTCTGGGCTGGTCGCTATATGACTTCGCCAACACTATTTATTCCATGAACATCGTGTCACTCTACCTGAAGCGCTACATAGTCGAAGACCTGGGGCGGGGCGATCATTGTTTTGATATTCCTTTCTCCCTTTCAATGGCTGTCGCAGCCGTCTTGCTTCCCGCTTTGGGGGCGATGTCTGATCACTCCACCAAGAAGAAGGTCTTTCTGTTCTTGTTCACTTTATCCTGTTGTATTGCCGTAGGTTTTATGGCGCTTGTGCCTCCATCGTTGATACTGGTGACCATTGTGCTGTTTGTCATCGCGAATTTTTCATACGAAGCCGGCCAGCCATTCTACAATGCTTTGCTATATTCAGTCGCAGATGGCACTCAGGCGCGGTTTGTCTCTGGCGTCGGTGTGGCATTCGGGTATGTCGGTTCCATCTTGGGTATGGTCCTTGTTCTTCCGTTTGTTACCGGTTCCGTTTTTTCGTGGGACATCTCTTTCCTGAGCGGGGGAGGAAAACAAGCCTCGTTTCTGCCCACGGCATTGTTGTTTATGCTGTTTGCCCTGCCGCTTTTCCTCTGGGTAGGGGAAGCTAAGGTCATCAAACCTCGAAAAGTGACTCTGGCGAAAGCTTACCGAGATGTCTGGGAGGGAATCAAGGAAACAAAAAAGTATCCGGGCGTGTTGCGTTTTCTAATTGCAGACTACTTTTTTGAGGATGCAGTGGCCACGGTGATAATAAATATCGGACTGTACTGTTCGATTGTCCTGGGCCTGGCGGAACAGGCTATCACGACTTTCTTGGTCGTCTCGACAATTTCAGCGGTAGTGGGATCGTTGGTCATCGGCAAAATAGCCCAGCGCTGGTCATTGAAGAACCTGTTGAGTCTGATAATCTGGGGCTGGGTGGTGTCACTGTTTTTGTTTTTATTGACCAATAGTATGATTCTGACCTGGTTCCTCGGTTCGCTGGTGGGAATTCTTCTTGGTGGTCTGTGGACGGTTTCGCGACCGCTCCTGGCAGAGCTGGTGCCCCGCGAAGACCTCGGACGGTTCTTCGGGTTGTTTTCTTTGTCGGGTCGAGCGGCAGCCGTTGTGGGGCCATTGATTTGGACGACCGTGGTATACTTCTTTCATTCCGATAGGTTGCTGGGAAGGGTAGTTATCGACCTTTTTGGCGAGGACGCAGTGGATTTTGCTAAGCTGCCATACAAAATGGGCATATTATCATTATCGGTGATGATGGTAATAGGTTTGTACATTTTCAGAAAGGTGCCCCACACGCGGGAACTCGGGCATGGGTAGGAAAATCGGCGGCCGGTACTACTACTCTGGAGCGGTGCACATCCACACTACTGAATCGGACGGCACCAAAAGCCTGGAAGAGGTAATCGCACTTGGTCGGCAGGTCGGTCTGGACTTTATGATGTTTGCCGACCACATGACGCTCAGTAACCGTGACCGGGGTGGGGAAGGCTTCTATGGGAAAACGCTGGTAGTTATTGGGTATGAGCATAATGATCTTGACGATATTCACCACTACTTGCTCTATGATGTCCCGAGGGTCTATCCGGCCGAGATGTCGCCCAAAGAGTATGTGGCGGCGGGTGCCGCCGACGGAGCCCTGGGCATCTTGTCGCATCCCGACGAAATCAGAAACAAACTGAAACGGTTTCCCCCGTACCCGTGGAAAGATTGGTCGGTTGAGGGCTATGACGGCATCGAGCTGTGGAACCAGATGTCCGAGTGGATGGAACAATTGACTCGATACAACCTGCCGATCATGGCTTTTTCCCCTCGTAAATCGATGATTGGCCCTACTGACAGGATTCTGAAGAAGTGGGATGAACTAAACATGAAGCGTAAGGTCGTTGGAATTGCAAGCCCTGACGCCCATGCCTTCTCGTTTAAGATCGGTCCGCTTACCGTTGAGATTTTCCCATACAAAGTGCACTTTAAGTGTTTGCGCTGTCACATTATTCTCCCGGAACCGATGTCGAAGGATTTTGAGAGCGCAAAAAAACAAGTGTACGATGCCATCCGGGACTGCCGTCTCTATTTCTCGAATATGCGCTGGGGAGCGGCTGACAGGTTTGAGTTTTATGCCGAGAATGCGTCAGACCAGGTAGTCTGCGGAGGTAGTCTGTCGTCGGTTGACGGCGCCCGCTTATTAGTGAAAACTCCCTCGAAGGCAACCCTGAAGCTGATTCATAACGGACAGATGGTATTACAGACTCTTACCGATAGGCTCGAATATCGAGTGGCTCAGCCGGGAATCTACCGCGTTGAGGCCTGGAAAGGAAAACGAGGTTGGATTTTCTCCAATCACATCAGGATAGGTGTGTGAAAGCTCCAGCCAGTTGCTTAAATGGCTGAAAAGGGAGCGGGTGATTATTCTATAAGAAACCCTGGCTGACAGCTTTCTCGTAGGGTGTGAAGCCAAGAATATCCTTCTTGGAATCTAATTGAGGCTTGTGGAAAGCAGGGCTGTCATGGACAATCCTAAGCAGTTTTTCTCTGTCATCAGGCCTTGCCAAGTGAGCTATGCCGACCGCGCGTTCACTTAAACTCAACCCTTTTGGATCGAGGGCGCCCTGCTCAGTTACAATGATGACTCTATCAGAAGGGGTAGCCGTGGTGGTGATGCCCGCCGGGGCTTTGTCAACGACTTTTGAGATACCGTCGATAGTTGTTGATTTCATGGCAATAATTGCGATACCCCCTTCGGAGTACTGGGCCCCTCTTAAAAAGTCGCTCTGGCCACCTACGCCGCTATAAATCTTCCTGGCATCAAGAGAGTCAGCCCAGATGTTGCCGTGAAGGTCTACTCCTATAGCGCTGTTTATGGAGACCATTTTGGGTTGCTCAGCTATTGTGAACACACTATTGGTATAGTCACTGGGCCTGCTTTGGACTGAGCTGTTTTGGTGCAGCCAATCATATCCTTCTTGATTCTCGGCCAGGAATATAGATGAGATTGAAAAGTTGATTTTTTTCTTCCATCTATTGGTGACAACCCCTTTCTGCACCAGCTTTCTCATCGCGCCGGCAAAAAGCTCAGTGTGGATTCCGAGGTCACCCACGCCTTTCCGTAGAATCGCTGAAGTGACGGCTTCAGGAACCTCACCGATTCCATACTGTAAGGTTGAACCCGGCTTGTTTCCAGAACCATCTTGAATATACAAAGCAGCAATGATTTCACCGATTCGCTTGGCTGAATCATCCGGTTCATGTATGGGGCTCAACGGGAGCTCATAGTCTGAATCAAGAAGGTAATCAATGTAGCTTTCGGGGATTGTTGTGCCCAGCACGAAAGGCATTTTTGCGTTCCTTTCTGCTATGACTATCCCATCCTTCTTCTTAACGGTTTCAATCGCTGCCAGGACGCTCTCGACAGTTGTGCCCAGGCTGTAATTTCCCCCCGTATCAGGGCCACTTATTGAAACGAGAACAATGTCGAGTCCTTCCCTCTCTCTAATGTACCTGGGGACCTCAGATAGGTGCATGGGATGGTACTTAGCCCAGCCCTTGTTTGCGGGTGTCCTTGTAAGGTCACTGTTGAAGATAACCCGATGTGTTATTTCTTGACACCGCTCTTCACTGACCAGGGGTTTAAGCCTGTCACCCAGGAGCAGGATGCTAAACAGATCGACCTGTTTTATTGATGTGTCTTTGGCCAACTGTGCCAGCAAGTCCTGTGGTGTGGCGGCATTTCCAGCGGTGTAGATTACACTTCCCGGCTTGATAATGGAAGAATTTACTGCTTCGTCGGCGCTCGAAATAATCTTCATAGCTGTTAAATATACTCAGGTCGGCTCTCAAGTTCAAGTACTTATCGATATTCCATCATTGGCGGTAAATCGCATGGATGCTTGAAGGCGCCCACAGAAAGGCCGTTTACTTCAGAAGCAACATCTTCTTCGTATCCACAAGGTCTCCCGATTGCAGCGCATACAGGTAGAGACCGCTGGCGACCGATTTACCGTGCTGATCTTTGCCGTCCCAATTGATTTGGTAACTGCCGGCTGGCTTGACTTCATCAACCAGTGTGGTCACCCGCTGTCCGACAATGTTATATACGCTGAGGATTGCATGGGAGCGGTATAGCCGGGACAGTGTAAGCATACCTGAGAAAAACTCAACGAGCCAGGAAAGAGTATAGTTGTTACCGCTTATACTGCCTTCTCCAGTTATTCAGTAGTCAGAAGAGCGTGACAGCGTTTGGGCTCATGTTTATGCCTTTAGGAGGGGCCCGACAAGAGGTCACGTAGGTTGCTCACATTGCATGAGTTGCGGCAGGAGTGCGCAGACCATAGCCCATGCATTTGATTATAGATGTGCCTTCACAACTGCCAAAATTAGTTGACAATAACACGTGGATAGGATAAAATTAGCGAATTGATACTTTGTGGAAGTAGTTTTAATATGTTTGAAACGCTGTTCCCGATCCTATTGCTGCTTGTCTTTGCTGTCATTATAGCTACTGCTCTTGTTGTTCTGTCTATTCTCTTTGGTCGAAGAACGAAGCTGGGTCACAAGGGTGATCCCTATGAGTGCGGCATACCGCCTACCGGAGGCACCCAAAACCCGGTGTCGGTAAAGTTCTATATGATTGCTATTTTATTTATTCTCTTCGACATCGAAGTGATCTTTTTGTATCCGTGGGCAGTCATTGCCCGCAAGCTTGGGGCGTTTGGTTTTATTGAGATGTTGGTTTTTGTTGCGATTCTGCTGGTCGGATATTTCTATATTTTAGGAAGAGGGGCATTGAAATGGGATTAGAGGAAAGGATCCCGGACTCAATTCTGCTGACCACGGTTGACAAGATGATCAACTGGGGACGAAAGTGGTCGATTTGGCCGTTTGGGTTTGGGTTGGCCTGTTGCGCTATAGAGATGATGTCAACGTTCGCTTCCCATTTCGATTTAGCTCGTTATGGAATGGAGGTTACACGTCCCTCACCAAGACAAGCTGACCTGATGATTGTAGCCGGAAGGGTGTCGATGAAAATGGCTCCGGTGGTCAGGAGGCTCTATGAACAAATGCCAAACCCTAAATGGGTCATTGCGATGGGGGCTTGTGCCTCATGCGGCGGGGTGTTCAACAACTACGCCCTATTGCAGGGTGTGGACAGGATTATTCCGGTTGACATCTACATTCCGGGATGCCCACCACGGCCGGAACAGTTGATGGACGGGCTTTTGAAACTTCAGGAAAAAGTAAATAAAGGATCCGTAAAAGATCAACACGAAGAGTGGGGTCGTAAGGCGGTCTGATGGTGCGAGAAATACCCTCCCGACCGGTTGGATTCAAGCTGCTCTTGTGAATTCTGGAACAAGCGGTTTTCTATGGAAGAACAAGTTAGAAGTTTCCTGAAGAGCTCATTTGGTGATGCCATTATCAGAGAAGACGATTTCCGGGGACAGCAGTCACTTTATATAACACCGGAAACCCTTGCTCCAATCTGCGAAGAGCTTTTACAGAACAGCGAACTTGACATCAAGTATCTTTCTGATATTACCTCATTGGATTGGCTTGGTCACGAAGAGGAAAAAAACGGCCGCTTTGAGGTAATCTACAACTTGTATTCTCTTTCACATCGGTACCGGTTTTTCCTGAAGGTGCGTCTGCCAGGTGACAATCCAGAAGTATCTTCTCTAAGCCACCTCTGGCAGGCGGCAAACTGGCTGGAGCGGGAGGTTTACGACATGATGGGGATTCGGTTTGAGGGACATCCGGATCTGACAAAGATATTGACCCCAGACGAGCTCGAGGGTCATCCCTTGCGCAAGGATTTCCCCCTCACATGGGAACAGCCGCAGTTTAGCTGGAATAAGGATCGACCGCCAGAGGTAATCAAGTAGTGCCCGAAGAGAAAACCATCGAACTTAATATGGGGCCTCAGCACCCGGCGACTCATGGGGTGTTGCGTGTGGTCCTTGAGCTGGATGGAGAGACGGTTGTGAAAGCGCGACCGGTCATCGGTTACCTGCACACCGGCATTGAGAAGACGATGGAGTCAAAGCTTTATTACAAAGCTCTTCCGGCGACCGATCGGATGGACTATCTGGCTCCAATGTCCAACAATCTCGGTTACTGCCTCGCGGTTGAAAAGCTGATGGATATCGAGGTACCCGAAAAGGTCAAATGGGCGCGAGCCTGTCTGGCTGAGCTTACAAGGGTAAACTCGCATCTTGTCTGGCTGGGAACCCACGCCATCGATCTGGGTGCTATGTCGATGTTGTTGTATGCTTTCCGGGAACGAGAGCTGATCCTCGATGTGTATGAGGCCTGCGGGGGACAGCGCATGATGACTAGCTATATCCGTATCGGTGGCCTGGCTCACGAGCTTCCCAAGGATTTTGACAGGAAAGTACGGAAGATAGTGACGGTTGTGCGAGAACGGCTGCATGACTATGAAGCTCTGTTGACCAACAACGAGATTTTTATCCGCAGGACCAAGGGGGTAGCCGTCATTTCGGCCGAGGAGGCCATTAACTATTCACTCTCGGGGCCGATGTTGCGCGGCAGTGGGGTCAAGCATGACATGCGCAAGGCCAATCCATACAGCGGCTATGAGAACTTTGACTTTGACATTCCGGTGGGCAAAAACGGCGATGCCTATGACCGTTATTTGCTCCGCCTTGAAGAGATCCGCCAGTCACTACGGATTGCCGAGCAGGTTATCGATGGAATGCCGGAGGGACCGTACCGTGCCCATGTGCCGGGTGTGGTATTACCGCCTAAGGAGGATGTGCTCTACAAAATGGAATCGCTGATATTCCATTTTATGATCATCACAGAAGGGTTCAAAGTACCGTTTGGGGCTGTATATCAAGCTATCGAGAGCCCTAAAGGAGAACTGGGGTTCTATATTTCTTCCGATGGCAGCAACAAACCCCACCGGGTGCGAGTACGCCCGCCCTCTTTCATCAACCTCGCTTCGCTGCCCCGGCTTGTCGAAGGACGGTTGTTTGCTGATGTCGTGTGCGCAATCGGTTCAGTTGATATCGTTCTGGGAGAGGTTGATCGATGATTCTTACCGAGGCATCGCGAGAGCAGATCCGCGAAAAGGTTTCGCAGTATCCGGATCGCAAGTCGGCCATTCTTCCGGCACTGACAATTGCCTATTCCCAGACCGGTTACTTGAATGATGAAATATACAGGGAGATTTCTCAGGTTATCAGAGTGCCGCATGTCGAGATCGCCGAGGCAGCGACCTTTTACACGCTGTTTCCCAAACTGCCGGTGGGCAAGTACCTAATACAGGTCTGTCACAATATATCCTGCGCTCTGCTTGGGGCTGATTCTCTGCTTGCCTATCTCGAACAAAAGCTGGGCATCAAAAAAGGTGAAACCACGCCGGACAATCTTTTCACATTGGTAACCGTGGAGTGCTTAGGTTCCTGCGCCACGGCGCCCATGATGCAGATTAACCAGGATTACTATGAAAATCTGACCGGAGAGAAGGTGGACCGGATTCTTGAGGAGTTGAAAGCGAAGGCCTGATGTTCTACTCGCCTGTCATAACCAACGCCGCCGAGGTGGCATCCAGCGACCGGCTGCATCTGTTTCGGTATGTCGAGGACCCCGACCAGAGCAAGGTCGAGATATTTGAGGCGCACGGTGGTTATTCCGCATGGAAGAAAGCGCTGACGGGTATGTCCGCTGACGAAGTCAGGGAAGAAGTCAAAAAGTCGGGTCTGCGGGGCAGGGGAGGAGCGGGTTTTCCGACTGGCATGAAATGGGGATTCATACCGAAAGGCTCATCAAAACCCCGCTATCTTATCTGCAACGCCGATGAGTCAGAGCCGGGTACCTGCAAAGACCGGGTTCTCATGGAGCGCGACCCGCACGCGGTGATCGAAGGGATGGCGATTGCCGCCTATGCCATTGGGTGCCACCAGATGTTCATATACATTCGTGGAGAGTTCAACCATTGCATTGACCGGATAAATGCGGCTCGAGAAGAAGCTTACGCCAGGGGGCATCTGGGAAAGGACATCTACGGCAGTGGCTACGATCTTGATATGGTCGTTCATACCGGCGGCGGCGCCTACATCTGCGGCGAGGAAACGGCGCTTTTGAACTCCCTTGAAGGGAAACGGGGTATGTCCCGTATTCGCCCGCCGTTCCCGGCTGTTGAGGGTCTTTATGCCTGCCCCACGATTGTCAACAACGTAGAGACATTGGCAACGGTGCCACATATCATCAATCGGGGAGCGGACTGGTATCGCTCGATGGGAACTGAGAAATCGACCGGGACCAAGATTTTCTCTCTCTCCGGGCATGTGAAACGCCCGGGGAACTACGAGGTTGAGATGGGTTTCCCACTGAAGAAACTCATCTATGACCCGGCTTACGGCGGTGGCATTAGAGACAACAAAAAGCTCAAGGGAGTTATTCCGGGTGGTTCATCAACACCAATGCTTACGCCGGATATGATCGACGTTGACCTTGACTACGAATCGCTCGCTGATGCCGGCACGATGCTCGGTTCCGGGGCCGTGATAGTATTTCATGAGGAGACCTGTATCGTATGGGTTGCTCTCAGGCTGATTCGCTTCTACCGGCACGAATCGTGCGGCAAATGTACGCCCTGCCACGAAGGAACGGCCTGGCTGGAGCAGATCATTCGGCGGATTGAACAGGGGTTGGGGCAGCCAGGCGATATCGAACTGATTGAGGAAATTTGTGGCAATATTCTTGGACGAACCGTCTGCCCTCTCGGTGACGCTGCAGTCATGCCGATTCAGTCGGCGATTAAACACTGGCGCGATGAATGGCAGTATCATATCGATAATAAGAAGTGCTTGGTGAAGACCAATTTTGAGTTTCAATGACGGAAGCGATGGCTGGGACTAATAAAGAAGAAGCGGTGGGAAAGAGCCAAACTCTGATGGTTACACTTACTATCGACGGGCGACAGGTGACGGTTTCCAAGGGAACAACGGTGCTTGAAGCCGCTACCCAACTGGGTATCCATATTCCTACCTTCTGCTGGCATCCGAAATTGAAACCGCTTGGCGCTTGCCGGATGTGCTACGTCGAGATAGAGAAGGTTCCTAAGCTCCAGGTATCGTGTGCCACCGAAGCGACGGATGGCATGGTTGTTTACACCGATTCTGACAGAGTGAAGCAGGGTCGCAGGGCAATCATTGAGTTTATCCTTCTCAACCATCCTCTCGACTGCCCGACCTGCGACAAGGGTGGAGAATGCGAGCTGCAAAACCTTACCTTCGAACATGGATTCGATGACAGCCGCTTTGATTTTGTAAAGCATCGCTTCACGGGCGAGAGTGTAACGACCACCTTCGATGATATCCGGATTGGCCCGGAGATAATCCTCAACCGCAACCGGTGTATCCATTGCTACAAGTGTGTCCGCGCCAACAAGGAGGCCTTCGGCGAGTATGATCTTGGGGCCTTCGAACGGGGGAACATAACCGAGATCAACGCTACCCCGGGTGAGCAGGTTGACAACCCCTTTTCCGGTAACCTGGTTGAGATTTGTCCCGTGGGAGCTCTGACGAACAGTGACTGGCGCTACAAGATACGCGTCTGGTTGACCAGGACCACACCATCCGTCTGCAACTTCTCCAGCTCCGGTAGTAATCTTATGTTCTATAAGGAAGATCACAAGAATCGGATTTACCGGGTTACCTCTCGCCGCAATGATGATATCGACGATGGCTGGCTGGCTGATATCACGCGTTACGGGTACCAGATCGCTAATTCTCCAGAACGCCTGCAGACGCCCCTCATAAAGAAAGAAGGCAATCAAGTTCCTGCTTCGTGGGATGAAGCGATTGCGGTGATCTACAAACGCTTCAGTGAAATCAGGGAGAAGAAAGGAGGTGTCTGCATAGGCGGGCTGGCCGCGCCCAATCTGGACAATGCCTCTCTGTACAGCTTCTCCAAGTTTCTCAGGAAGGTTTTCCACTCCAATAACATTGATTTTCGCACTGACTATGCAATGCTACCGGGAAAACCGGACAGCCTCTTTTCAAAACTGTGCTCAAGGCTTTTCAGAATATCCAATATCGATGACTCTGATGTGATCGTGTCTTTTGGTTCCGATTTGGTGCGAGAACATCCGAATGAGTATCTGCACATCCGCAAGGCGCGTAATTTCGGCAGCCCTAAGATATTTACTCTCAACCCGTATTCTGTGAAGTCGGCTGACGTTGCTGATCTGGAACTGGTCTACAAGCCAGGTACTGATGAAGCTGTCATAAATGGCATCTGTCTGGCCGCAATTGAAGAGAATCTAGTTGAGCCGCAGCGCACCTCTCGTTTGTCTGAGAAACTCGTGCCGTCGACCCTTACAGAAACGGCTGCATTGTGTGGCGTGAGTGAAGATGGCCTGAAGATTGTCGCCAGAGCCCTGGCTGAGGGGGCTAAGGTAACGTTTCTGATAGGGGAGCTGGTTACGCAGTCTCAGGCGCGGGAGACAGTTGCCGCAGCAGTTGCCAACCTTAACCTGCTTTTCAGTCTGGAGAACAAGGGGCAGCTTGCTGTTCTGGCGCGCTATGCGAATTCCGTAGGGGCAGAGCGACTGGGACTGATGCCTTCCCCATCCGAGGCAGTCACGAAAGAGCTTGCTTCTCTTTGGGGAGAGTTCCCCGACCACCAGCCCCATACGACCGATGCGATGCTGGCACTCATGAAGAAAGAGGAGCTGCACGGCTTTTTTGTGCTGGGCGCTAATCCGGTGATGTTGTGTCCCGATCGGGAGTTTGTGAAAGAGGGTCTTGAGAAGCTCGATTTTCTTGTGGTTTGCGATTTGTTCGAAACCAAAACCACTGCTCTTGCCGACGTTGTGCTTCCCCTTTCAAGCTGGGCGGAATACGCCGGCGAGTATGTCAACCTTGAGGGTAGGGTACAGCGAGCTGAAAGAGCTATCAAGCCGATCGGCCAATCGAAGCCAGGGTTTGAAATCATGAATACGCTGGCGGAGAAATTCGGTCAGAAGCTTTTCGTATCTGAGGACGAAATGGCTTCGGAAATCGAGCGGGTGCTGGGCGTAGGGCCTTCGGTGGAGATGCCTAGGGAGTTCCTGGAGGTGAAAGCGTCCACCCAGGAAAGCAACGATGCATTTCCCAACCCCCTGTTTGTTGTGGACGACCCTCATCACAGCGGTCACCTCACAGAGAAGTCAACCTCGCTTGCCAACTTCGCGGGGGAGGCCTATGTTGAAATCTCGGCGGATATGGCTGCAAGCTACGGTGTGGTGGGCGGAGCTCCTGTACGCGTGGAATCTGAGGTGGGTAAGATCATCGTTCCGGCGAAAATATCGGAATACCTTGACACCGAGGTGGTACTGATCCCCCGCAATTTTTCCGCAACAACAGTCACCTCGCTGTTGATGCGCAAGAGAAGGATAGACTGGGTGAAAATAAGCAAGGTAGACGAGTAGCGTTTATGCTTGAGATTGTTCTCATATCGGCCGTCAAGATTGTGGTGGTGATACTCGTGGTGCTGACCGCCTGTGCCTATGCTACATACATGGAGCGTAAGCTATTGGCACACCTGCAGCACCGAATCGGCCCCTCCTATGCCGGGCCGTACGGTTTGCTACAGCCTATCGCCGATGGCATCAAACTTATTTTCAAAGAAGATATTGTCCCGAACAATGTTGAGAAGTTGACATACACGCTGGCGCCCATTATTTCGTTTGTGCCGGCGATGCTGATCTTTGCAGTGGTGCCGTTTGCAGCCGACGCCACTCTATTTGGCCATGAAATCAAAATGGTCATATCTGACCTGAATATCGGCGTCTTGTTCATATTTGCGGTGGCGTCGTTAGGTGTGTACGGTATCGTCCTGGCAGGCTGGTCCTCAGGGTCCAAGTATTCGCTGATGGGAGGGCTGCGCTCGTCGGCACAGATGGTTTCTTACGAGGTGAGCTACGGTCTTTCCATCATCGGGGTGATTCTGATTGCGAACACCCTCTCTCTGCGCGAGCTTGTTGAGCAGCAGTCGTCAGTTTTCGACTGGTTTGTATGGAGACAGCCGTTAGGATTCCTGCTGTATCTCACGTGTGCCATAGCGGAGACCAACCGTCTGCCGTTCGACATGCCAGAAGCCGAACCGGAACTGGTTGGTGGCTACCATACGGAGTATTCCTCGATGCGGTTTGCGGCGTTTTTCATCGGTGAGTACGGCAACATACTGGCGGTGTCTGCAGTAGGTGCCACGTTGTTCTTTGGCGGCTGGCAGGGACCGTACCTGCCGTCGGTTCTTTGGTTCCTGATCAAGGTGTTTTTATTCATGTTTTTCTACATCTGGCTGCGGGCAACTTTTCCGAGGTTTCGTTATGACCAGCTAATGTCGTTCGGGTGGAAGGTGCTGCTGCCGCTGGCCTTGCTGAACACGATGGTAACGGCGGCGATTGTGATGCTGTAGGTTTGATGTCAGGATAGAACCGGATGAAAGAGATTATAAAAGCACTTGGTAATGTGGTATTCAAAATGCCACAGGGTTTCTACGTAACGTTGAAACACCTGTTCAAGAAACCGGTTACGCTTGACTACCCACGGAAGAAAAAGCCGATGGCTCCACGTTATCACGGACGACACTACCTTGAGCGCTATGATGACGGTACTGAACGCTGTGTCTGTTGCGGGTTGTGCGCAGCAGCCTGTCCGGCTGATGCGATTTACATGGAGCCTGAAGAGAACGAAAAGGGAGAGAGGCGGGCAAAGGTGTATGAGATAAATCTCCTGCGGTGCATTTTCTGCGGCTTTTGTGAGGAAGCCTGCCCCGAGGAGGCCATCTTTCTCGGACAGGACTACGAGTTTTCCAGCGACAACCGCGATTCGTTCATTTGGACCAAGGAGCAAATGCTGGTGGTTCATCCTCGAAAAGATAACCCCTTCAAGCAGCTCTACCGCCGAGTACGAAAAGTGTATGGAGTGACGGATAAGGGCAAATGAGCTTGGATGTAGTAGTCTTCTTCGTTTCTGCTATTGTGGCGGTGTTTGGAGCCACGATGGTGATTATCCAGCGCAATACGGTGGCGTCAGTGTTGTACCTGATTGTCTCGCTGGTGGCTCAGGCGGTGCTGTACGTGCAATTGGGTTCGCTCTTTATGGGCGCGGTGCTGATTATCGTTTACGCCGGGGCGATTATGGTCCTGTTCCTGTTCGTTATTATGCTGTTGAATCTTCGCGGTAGAGAGGACCTTGCCGATCATTCGCCGCCGGTGAGTCGCTTCACCAAATATTTGGTTTCGGTGCTGCTGTTTATCGAGATGTGGTTTATCGTGAAGAGCGGCTTTTTCCCCAACACTGTCGGAGGGGGCATTATGGCGGAGCAGCAGGGTACATTTGGCTCAGTCGAAGACATCGCGACGATCTTGTTTACCCGCTATCTCTACCCGTTCGAATTGACATCTGTTCTGATTATGGCCGCTATAGTCGGCGCAGTGGTGATGGCTAAACGAGACAGAAGTGACAGTAGCCCCTCTGTACGGACGCGAGGGGACAAACCGGCAAGAACTACCGGCGACGAGGCGGGTAATTAAGATGATTCCGATTGTGGCATATCTGATTGTGGCTGCCGTGCTCTTCTGCATCGGTACTGCGGGCGTGCTGATCTGCCGTAACATCATAGTCATGTTCATGTCCATAGAACTGATGCTCAACGCCGCCAATCTGGTGCTGATTGCTTTCTCACGAGCGCTCAATATTACGGACGGGCAGGTCTTTGTGTTCTTGGTATTGACTGTAGCGGCCGCAGAGGCTGCGGTAGGATTAGCAATGGTGATAACGCTCTACCGCAACCGTGAAACGGTAAACATCGATCGTTTTAACATCATGAAATGGTAGGAACATAGGGGATGATGTCAGACTATTCACGATACCTTTTCTTGGTTCCGCTTCTTCCTCTGATCGGGTTTCTACTTAACGGTCTGCTGCTTGGTCGTCTTCACCGAGCGGTGATTTCATTTATTGGGTGCGCTTCAGTAGGGTTGTCATTCGTGCTATCTGCGTTGTTGTTTTTCGAACTAAAGGCGATGCCGCCCGATACCCGCCTGATAGAGCAGACTCTGTTTAGCTGGATCCCTGCGGGCTCCTTCCATGCGAATATCGGTTTCCTGCTCGACCCCCTGTCAGCCGTGATGATCTTTGCCGTCAGCGGTGTTGCCTTCCTGATCCATGTCTATTCGGTCGGCTACATGCACGGTGATCCCGGCTACGGCCGGTACTTTACATACTTGAATCTATTTACTTTCGCCATGCTCACCCTGGTTCTTGCCGACAACTTTCTGTTCATGTTTGTCGGCTGGGAAGGGGTCGGCCTTTGCTCTTACTTGCTTATCGGTTTCTGGTTTGAAAAGAAATCAGCGTCAGATGCCGGCAAGAAGGCCTTCATCGTTAACCGCATTGGGGACTTCGGGTTTCTTATCGGAATGTTTATCATTTTTTGGCAGGTACGTTCGCTCGATTTCCGCACGGTGACGGAGATGGCCCCAACTGCCTTTGCTGCCGGAGGGGCTCTTATCACAACGGTCGGCATTCTTCTTTTCGTCGGCGCGATCGGCAAGTCTGCTCAGATCCCGCTGTATGTCTGGCTACCGGATGCCATGGAGGGCCCAACACCTGTCTCGGCTTTGATTCATGCCGCTACGATGGTCACAGCAGGCGTGTACATGATTGCCCGTACAAATGTGCTGTACATGATGGCTCCGGATGCGCTGCTCGTGGTGGCGATTGTGGGCGCGGTGACGGCGATATATGCCGCTACAATCGGCTTAGCGCAGAATGACATAAAACGAGTGCTGGCCTACTCAACCATCAGTCAACTGGGATACATGTTCCTTGCCTGCGGTGTGGCTGCGTTTTCCGCCGGGATCTTCCATTTGGTGACGCACGCCTTTTTCAAGGCGCTTCTGTTCCTTGGCGCCGGTTCGGTGATCCATGCCATGTCCGATGAGCACGACATGCGCAGGATGGGGGGACTGAAGAAGTATCTGCCGGTAACTTACTGGACATTCTTGATCGCAACATTGGCGATTTCCGGTATCCCCGTATTTTCGGGCTTTTTCTCCAAGGATGAGATTCTGTGGAAAGCATTTTCCTCCCCGTTCGGCCATCCCGTATTCTGGCTGATTGGTTTTGTGACTGCCGGGTTGACAGCTTTCTACATGTTCCGCGTGGTATATCTGACTTTCCATGGTAAAGAACGCATGGACAAGCAAGTCCGAGCGCATCTTCATGAGGCGCCTAAGTCGATGACAATTCCCCTCGTGGCACTGGGGGCTCTTGCTTTAGCGGGGGGATGGGTCGGTATGCCGCATGTGCTTGGTTTTACCAACTACTTCGAGCGATGGTTGGAGCCGGTTGTATCGCACGGAGCATACGGAACCGGGTTGCATGCCCCGGTAGCCACAGGTGGTCACGTCGGCACCGAGATTGGACTGATGGTTGCTTCGGTAGCACTGGTGTTGGTTGCGATTTTCCTGGCACGGATGTTCTATAACAAAAGACCCGAGCTGTCTACGAGTTTTCGTGAGAAGCTGTCGGGGTTGCATCGGCTCTTGTTGAACAAATACTATGTGGATGAAATATACGGTACGGCTGTGGTCAGACCGGTTGTTTACTTCTCGCTTTTCCTTTGGAAGGTAGTGGATGTCGTTTGCATTGACGGTTTTATCAATGGGGCGTCAAGATTCTACAGTGATATCTCGCAATCTCTCCGACATGTTCAGACTGGTCAAGTGCGAAGTTATGCCACGGTGTTCGTGATAGGGGTAGTTGTATTGGTGGCTTATGTGGTGCTGAGGTAAGTGGTGGAGAATGAAATTCTGACACTGGTGACCTTCTTCCCGCTGATAGGGGCGTTTCTTCTCTTGTTCGTCCCTTCGGGTAGACACGATAGCCTCAAGTCGATCAGCCTCATCCTTGCCTTTGTCACGATGTTGCTGTCATTTATGCTCTACGCGATGTTTGACCCGCTTGCCCAGGGTATGCAGTTTGAAGTCAACATCCCCTGGGTGACGTCGCTGGGTATCCATTACCACATGGGTATTGACGGCATCTCACTGCTGTTGATAGTGCTGACTACGATTCTCACACTGTTGGGTATTCTGTGCTCGTGGAACTCCATTACAACGGGCGTTAAGGGTTACTACATCTCCATGTTGCTTCTGGAAACCGGTATGATCGGTGTATTCTGCGCTTTGGACCTCTTCTTGTTCTACGTCTTCTGGGAAGTGATGTTGATTCCTATGTATTTCATTATCGGTGTCTGGGGCGGCCCCCGGCGGGTGTACGCCGCTATTAAGTTCGTTTTGTTTACGATGTTCGGCTCACTGTTGATGCTGGTTGCCGTCTTGTATCTGCTGTTTGCATACCAGGATTTCTCAGGCGAGTACTCGTTTGATATGCTCAAATTGATGGAGATGCCAATCGCGTATCATGCACAGTTGTGGCTTTTTGGAGCTTTTGCCTTGGCGTTTGCCATCAAAGTCCCCATGTTCCCTTTCCATACATGGCTTCCCGATGCCCACGTCGAGGCGCCCACAGCAGGTTCGGTAATCCTGGCCGGCGTTCTGTTGAAGATGGGAACGTACGGCTTTATAAGGATATGTCTGCCGATGTTTCCCGAGGCAACAATGACTTATCTGCCGTACATCTGCATTTTGGCGTTGATTTCAATTATCTACGGGGCGCTGGTCGCTATGGTGCAGAAGGATGTCAAGTCGCTCGTGGCGTTTTCCTCGGTATCGCATATGGGATTTATTATGCTGGGGATGTTTGCTCTCAATCTCGAGGGTATGGAAGGCTCGGTGCTGCAGATGATCAACCATGGTGTCTCAACCGGCGCTCTCTTCCTGCTGGTGGGCATGATTTATGAACGGCGTCACACCCGCATGATTAAGGATTTCGGGGGGATAGCCAAAGTGATGCCGACCTATGCAGCCTTTTTTATGATTGTCACCCTGTCGTCGATCGGCCTACCTCTTACCAATGGTTTTGTTGGCGAGTTCCTTATCCTGTTGGGGGCCTTTAAGGCCAGCAACCTCTGGGGCGTGATTGCCGCCTCCGGCGTGATTTTATCCGCATGCTACATGTTATGGATGTATCAGCGGGTGTTCTTTGGAAAGGTCACCAGGGAAGAGAATAAGAACTTGAAGGATGTAAGCTGGCGCGAGAGGATTATTCTGGTCCCGCTGGTTGTCTTGATATTTTGGATTGGTATTTACCCCAAGCCGTTGTTTGAACGGATCGAACCGGCCGTCAAACAGGTTCTGCAACAGGTCAACCGAGCCGCTACGGTTGAAGCAGACGATAGCTTTCATGGACAAGCTAGTCTGGTAAGCGCTAAACCAGAGACAACCGTGAAAACACTCCATGTGAAAAGAGAAGGCGAATGAATAACGTTACCATTTACACAAAAGATGGTTGTCCATACTGTGCCGCTGCGAAGAAGCACTACAGCGACGAGGGGATAGCTTTCGAGGAAATCAACATTAATCGTGCTCCGGCGGCAAAGGAGAAGATTATCGAGTTGACCGGGGGCAAGGCGATAGTGCCTGTGATTGTGCAAAACGGCGCTGTGACGGTTGGTTTTGGCGGAGGCTGAGGGTTTTAACATAAGAGCGGCGGTCGCCGCCTGAGTTAAGGATATGATTGATTATACGTCGGCAGCAATAAGCTTCAAGCTGATTTACCCGGAGATGGTGCTCCTGGTGGCGGCTTCTGTGATCCTTTTGACTGGCCATATCAGAAATCTTGACAAACTGAGCCCTGTCATTGCGTTGCTGGGCATGGCGATGTCGCTGGCATTTGCTGTCAGCCAGTGGGGGCACCAGCAGTCGGGCTTCTTTGGGATGATTTCGTGTGACAACTTCGGTATTGCCTTTAAGATTATCTTTGTTGTGATCTCTATCTTAGCCCTTTTTATTGCCCATCGATTCCTCGGCGTCAAGGGAATTGCTCGCCCCGAGTTCTACGCGCTGCTTTTGATCTCCACGATGGGGATGATGGTTATGGCCAACACCACCGATTTGGTGGTTATGTTTCTGGGGCTTGAGATTATGTCGGTCCCGCTCTATGTCCTGGCGGGATTCGCTCGGAGGTCGCTGGAATCAAATGAAGCAGGCATCAAATACTTCATCATGGGAGCATTTGCCAGCGCTTTCCTGTTGATGGGCATCGCTTTCGTATTTGGAGCATCCGGGACCACCGACTTGCGTCGGATCATGGCGGATTTCCATTTCATCATTGTCAACTTTCGTATCTACATGTATTCTGGGATGGCACTGATCCTGATTGGCTTCGGATTCAAAATCGCGGCAGTGCCTTTCCATACTTGGGTGCCTGATGTTTACGAGGGGGCCCCGACACCGGTGACAGCCTTTTTCTCGGTAGGCCCGAAAGCTGCCGGATTTGCCGTGCTTCTGCGTATCTTTGCAGTTGGTTTTGCCGATGTGACTGTGCTGTGGATTGTCTTATGGGTGCTGGCTGTTCTGACAATGTCAGTGGGCAACATATTAGCGTTGAGGCAAAGCAACGTCAAACGAATGCTCGCATATTCCTCGATTGCCCACGCTGGCTATATCTTGGTAGCGCTTGCCGTTGGTGGGTCGGATGCCATCTCAGCGGCGATTTTCTATCTGGTTGCCTATACCATGTTCAATCTCGGCGCTTTTGCGGTCATCACTCTTCTGGAAACCCGCTCCGGTTGTAAATCCGATCTTTCTGAAATGGTCGGTCTGTCCAAGTCAAGCCCTTACCTGTCGGCAATCCTGGCTTTGTTCATGTTTTCTCTATCCGGTTTTCCACCGACAGCCGGCTTTTTTGGCAAGTTCTACATTTTCTCGGCAGCCGTGAAAGCAGGGTATATCTGGTTGGCTGTGATCGGTGTCATGAACTCCTTTCTTTCTGTTTACTATTATCTTCGCGTTGTCAAGGCAAGTTACCTCGACCAGTTGGAAGGTACCTTCGTTCCGGTCAGGTATTCTACCGGCATGTTGCTGGCGCTTTTGATCACAGTGATCGGAACGCTCGGGTTGGGTTTCTTTCCACAGCGGCTGCTGGAGCTTTCGCAGTCAGCACTGTTTGCGTTTCTGTAGTTAAGTCTAAGTATGGCAGATTGCACAAAGAGCCTGACCGCTGTTGTTTTTTAAGTTGACAACATAGTCATATAAACCTGTTTTGAAAAGCGAAACTCCAATGGTGTGGTACCGTATTTGTAATGATAGATGTTTTTTGCGGTTATTATGAGATTGTGAAATGAATATTGTTGATGTCCGGGAACTGACCAAGGTCTACAAAGGTAGCACGAGAAGACGCAGTGTCGTAGCGCTCGACAGTGTTACTCTTTCTGTCGAGGAAGGCGAGGTCTTCGGGCTGCTCGGACCAAACGGAGCCGGAAAGACGACGTTCCTCAAAGTTCTGCTGGGTATCACCCAGGTAACTTCCGGGAGTGTAAGCATTTCTGGTTTTGTCCCCTCGGAACCACGATCCCGTCAGAAAGTGGGTTACCTTCCTGAGAATCACCGCTTCCCAGGTTACCTCACCGGGCTGGGGCTTTTGGAGTTTACGGGTCGCCTTCACGGAATGGCGCAGTCGAACATCGATACTCGCGCCGATTACCTGCTGGAGCTGGTCGGTATGAACAGGTGGGCTAACACCAAGGTTAAGAAGTATTCCAAGGGGATGTCCCAGCGGATAGGATTGGCGCAGGCGTTGATGTGTGATCCGGAAATTCTCCTTCTGGACGAACCGACCGACGGTGTGGACCCGGTCGGCAAGATTGATATTCGGAGGGTGCTTGAAAAAGCGCGGAATGAGGGGAAGTCAATCGTGCTCAATTCACACCTTTTGTCCGAGGTGGAAGCTGTTGCCGATCGCGTGGCTATTTTGTCCCGGGGCAAGTTGATACGGATCAGCACAGTGGACGCTCTGACGAGTCGCGCCAGCCAGTTTGAGATTGAAGCAGATATCGGTAGCCAGGTTATCGAGGTTCCCTCAGAAGTGGGCAAGATCATCTCTATTTCCTCCAAGGGCCTCATTGTCGAACTTGTAGAACAGGAGAACATAAACTATATCATAGATCGATTGCGAATGAAGCGGATTAGTATCAGATCAGTTAAACCTATGAAGGTCTCGCTGGAACAGTCGTTCATTGAGACCATCACCGCTTCCGGGGAAGGGACGCCATGAGAGGTATCACCAGAGACTGTGTGGTCGAGATGTTCGACCGCAAGACGGTTTACCTGTTTGTGGCTGTGGTTCTTGTCTCTATTGTTATCTCTCTTCTTTCGCCAAAGCCTGATATTGAGATACAGATGCAGGGGAACATGGACATGACCCCCATGGCCGACTGGTTACGGAATCCGCTTACAAAGGCGTTGAGCGTTTTCCTCTCGTTTGTGCTCTTTTTGGCGGTGCTGGCGACAGCCGGTCTGGTACCAAACATGCTGGTCAAAGGCCGGGCGGACTTCTTTCTATCTAAACCGCTGTCAAGGACAGCTCTGTTGTTACATAAGATGCTGGGCATCTGGGTGGTCTATGGCGCAATGGTCGTGCTGTGTGGAATAGCTATATATGTGACAATGCTGTTAAGGAGCAACTTTTTTGACTGGAAGGTGTTTTACCTTTTTGCTTTCAATTTCGTAAGCTTTTTCATCTGGTTGAGTATCATCGTTACAGTAGGAATAGTGTCAGGTTCCGGTGCTATCAGTATCATGGGCGCCTTTCTGGCCTGGGTGGCACAATTCATCCTGAGTTACCATACTCAGATCAAGAGCTTTTATGACTCCAAACCAGTCGGGTACATTGTCGATACGCTGTACTATATTGTGCCAAAGACCGGAGAGGTCAGCAACTTAGCCAATGCTCTGGCTCTGGGGAAACCGGTCGAAAGCTGGATGCCGTTGTACAGCTCCCTCATTTTCGCCGTCTTATTTGTAATTCTTGCTCTTATTGTTTTTAAGCGTAAGAGCTACTGAGCCTGTGTCGTATCCCACATAAGCTCGAACTTATTTTGACTTACTTTCAGCGCTCGTTCAAAATACATAAACTTTTCAGGTTCAGTGGAGTCGGATAGAGTGATAGTCACCGTATCTTCGTAGAAATCGTAGATTGTATCAATGATGTGGCCAGACTCATGGGTCCGGGTAATGGTAGGTGGAGCACCGAGTAGGCAAGGGAACAGCAAGGTGTCGTCCGTAACAAATACGCCATTACTGTCTGTTGTTCCAATAAGTGTCTTGACAGCATCCGGGCCAAACTCTAATAACATCCACTTTTCTGAAAAGAGTGTAAGGGTGTCATTGTTCCAGGCTGACATGCTATAGCGGTAAAAGCCACTTATTGCACCACTGGCGTCCCATGTTACCAGGTGTTCGCCGGCTTCAAGCAGAGCGCTATCCAGAAGCGTTTCTACCAAATTACTATAGTAGTCGAAGATTGTTAGTGTCACGTAACCAGAGCTAGGTAGAGCAAACGAGATTCCTGTAGTGGGGCAAGCTACTGGTCCCTGGGCTGGCTTTTCCAAGTAATCGAAATGATTAATACTTCCAATGCGTAAGCCCGCCACAGGCGTACCTGCTGTATCGACAACTTTGGCTTCGAACAATGGCCCACTACCATCCGGGCCGGGGCCATTGTCGCTACAGGAAATGAAATAGATTGCTATCATAAAGGAGAAAAGAAATAGCGGAGTCTTCATTAAGATTCTCCAATTTCTTACTTGAATGTGTATCTTTATCGAATTATAGCGGAGAAACGGGATAGAATCAACCTCAAAAGTATAAGAAATTGGTGACTGCTCGAAGCTGTGCCGTTTTTACGAATCGGAATTTATCTTATCACTCTTTACACTGTCATTGCTTCTCCATATATTCTACCAAAAATGTAACCGTAATACTTAGGAGAGCCGGGTATGACACCATTTCAGTATCTTAAGCAGTCAGAGAAGAAGCGAAGGCAGGACCTATTCAAGTTCTTGAGTTTCCCCTCGGTGTCGGCCAAGTCCGAGCACAAGAAGGACGTTGCGGCCTGCGCGCGGTGGTTGAGCGATCACCTGAAAGGGATCGGCTTCAAATCCAGAGTTATGCCTACCGGTGGGCACCCTGTGGTTTATGCCGAATACAAAGCTAACAAGAAAGCTCCCACGGTCCTGTATTACGGTCACTACGATGTGCAACCGCCGGAGCCATTAGAGCTGTGGAAATCTCCTCCCTTTAAGCCCGAAATTCGCAGTGGATATATATATTCCCGCGGGGCTTGCGATGACAAGGGGCAGGTGTTTGCTCAGATAAAGGGTCTGGAAGCTGTCTTGAAAAGCACCGGATTACTCCCTATCAATGTGAGAATGCTCATCGAAGGAGAAGAGGAAACGGCCTCGGGGAACCTACCGGTATTTATCCGCAAAAACAAAAAGATGCTCGCAGCCGACATTGCAGTCGTCTCCGACACAGCGCAGTTCAGCAAGAAGCTGCCGGCGGTGACATTCGGGTTGCGTGGTATCGCCTCTGTTGAGCTGTTTGTCTATGGTCCAAATCGTGATGTTCATTCTGGAGGCTTTGGAGGAGCAATAGCCAACCCTGTAAATGTCCTGTGTGCCATGGTGGGCCAGCTTCATGATAGAAACGGGAAGATAACCATCCCGGGGTTTTACGGGAATGTGAAGCCTCTCAGCAAGTGGGAGAAGCAACAGTTCAAAAAGCTTCCCTACAGTGAGGCCGCATACAAAAAGTCTCTCGGTGTGTCAGCTTTACAAGGAGAAAAGGGCTTTACTACCTTTGAGCGGACATGGGCGCGCCCGACGCTCGATGTCAATGGTATTACCGGTGGCTACCAGGGAGAGGGCGGCAAGACAATAATCCCGTCGATGGCCTCCTGTAAAATCACTATGCGGCTGGTGCCGAACATGGACCCTAAAGACATTTGCAACAAGATCGAAAGGTATCTGAAGAAGATTGCTCCAAAATCAGTTCGTGTGAAAGTGGACAAGCACGGCGGCGCCAGGGCGGTGGTGGTACCGACCGACGGTCCGTGGCTGGAAGCGGCTGGGCGGGCGATAAAGACCGGGTTCGGCAAGGCTCCCGTCTTCATGAGGGAAGGGGGATCGATACCGGTAGTGGCTGACTTCAAATCGATCCTCGGCCAGGATACGTTGTTGATCGGATTCGGACAAAGCGATGACAATATTCACTCACCTAATGAGCGCTTCCGCGTGGTCGATTTTGAGCGTGGCTGCAGGACGGCGGCGACACTCCCTGTTGAACTGGCACAAGTGAGGCGATAATGGAACTTGGTCTAAAAGGAAAAAAGGCTCTGGTTACCGGTTCATCGGCAGGTCTTGGGGCCGCCGCTGCTCTGGCTCTGGCTCAGGAAGGAGTAGAGGTTACTATCAACGGGCGTGATCTGAAACGACTTCAGAAGGCGGGGGAGAGCATTCGCAAGGCCACTGGAGTTGAGCCCCGTCTGGCGGTTGGAGACGTTTCAAAACCGGAGGACGTCGAGAGAATCACGCGCGAGGCGGGGCGGGTTGATATTCTTGTCTCGAATACCGGGGGTCCACCCCCTGGAGACCTGATGGACCATCCGCAGGAGCGCTGGGAGGAAGCAGACAGGGCGCTTCTCCATTCTGCAATCAACCTTACTAGGGCCGTTATCAGTGGTATGAAGGAACGTGGTTGGGGACGTCTGGTCTACATGACGTCGGTAGGAGTGCTCCAACCTATCGACAACTTGATTTTGTCCAATACCTTTCGGGTGGGAGTTGTAGCGCTCTGCAAGACGATCTCAAACAACTATGCCCGCTTTGGCATCACTGCCAACTGTGTGTGCCCCGGTTATACAGCAACGGAACGACTCTGGGACCTGGCACGGAAGGGCGCCGAGATGTCAGGCAAGACCGCTGATGAAATCATAAACGGGTTTGCCTTGTCCAGTCCCACAGGACGGATCGGTAAACCGGAAGAACTGGCGGCGTTGATAACATTTTTGGCCAGTGAGAAAGCGGCGTATATAACTGGAGCCTCGATTCCCGTTGATGGCGGTTTAGTCAAGGCGCTGATATAGCGAGTGTAGGGCAGCGTCGTAGCGGTTCTGCCGGTCATAATAATGGCACAGGCTTACGGTTTCCGGTTCTCAGGTATAAGGCTGTCTAATCCGGGCGCGTTAGGAAACAGTCGTTGAAATAATTCAAAGGTGCGGCGGGCTTCCTCAAGTTTGCCCAATGCGATCTCGGCCGTAAGCAAGGGGCGGTAGATCGATTCATCTCGGGGCGATCTTTCCTGTGCCAACTTCAGATATACGTAGGCTGAATCGTACAGTTTCAACTGGGAGTAGGCCAATCCCATGTTCAATGCTAACCCGTCGGCATCCGGAGCCAGCCGTTGAGTTGTCCGGTAATAGATTAAGGCTCTATCGTTGTTTCCAGCTGCCGAAGCAATGAGTCCGGCAGCCAATTGAAACCGATAGTCCTCTGGGGCAAGAAATACGCAGCTCCGCATGATCGCTTGGGCTGTACCATAGTTGCGTGCCTCGGCTTCAACGACAGCCAGCTTGAGCAGGTACCCTGGATTGGATGGGTTCAGAGCAGCCATGTGGCGTAAGTAGAATGCGGCCGAGTCGTATTCCTTCCGGCTGATAAACCAGTCGCCGATGCAGAACCACGAGGTTATGCTTGTAGTATCAGCGGTTATGCAGCGCCGAAAGTACTTAACGGCAAGGTCCGGTTCGCTGACAGCGTCGCGTAGAATCGATCCCCAGACCTCGGCGCGATATGCCTTGTCATAATCAACCTGATATTGTGGGCTGTCCCACAGCATCCGGTCGAGGTAATGGGTCGCGGTTTCAAGGTTGTTTTTTTCGGCCAGGTTGGGGGCAAGATGGATCACTCCGACGACAATAACGGTTACTATCCATCTGCCGGGAAGCAGGGGGCAGGCAACTGCGTGGGAAAGACGGTATGCTCCCCATAATGATAAAGGAAACCCGAAAAACGATAAAAGATCCCAATCACGCACAGCGCCAAGTGTAGGGTCGATCCAGAAGGAGGCGAGAAAAGTGAGTAATGAAATGCTGGCAAGGATTCTTTCTTCATGGCTGGGTGTGTCGACATCTGGTCTTTTGATAAAAAAGTTTGTAATCAGGAAAGCGGCACCAAGAGGTGCCACTAAGATTGTCAGGTTGACGACATCTTTTAGATGTGCCCACGATAAGGCACTATATGGATTATTCGGGAGAGGCCACAAGGGAACAAACACATTCGGCAGGTTGGTAAATTGCACCAAAGCGGCGAGCGCTGCGGATCCAAACACTACGATCGCTGAGAACATTCTGAACGGCGGTTTGCTAAAGGGCGATTTTTTGATGATGATCGACAGGATCACAACCGCCAGATATGGCAACACGATCAAGTGGAAACCAGCCGCCAGAAGGGAGAACAGTAATGCCTTTCCGGCGCTCTTGTGCCCTTGGACATGCCGAATCGTGAAGTACAGCGCCCACAGCGCAAGCGATGTCGCCCATGTATAGTGTTCAACGTATCCGAAAAAAAGGACCACCGCACCGCTGGTCAGGGAACCCAGAAAAATAAACCAACCACTTGTCGTATCTGTGGCAAGCAGACGGGATATTCGATACAGGGCCCAGATACCCACCATGCCGCCAATGCAGTTGACAATCGCGAAGGCGGTTTCTGTCGACAGGGCGAAGAGACTCGACAATGTTGGAGTCGAATAGTAATCCAGCAGCATAGAGAGAGGCTGGAGATACAACTGGCCAAAAAATTTCAACCCCTCGGAATTGGCGGGAGCAGCCAGAATAAAGAAGCCATCTCCGTAGACATGCGCTCTTGAACGGAACAGAAAGAACAGGCAGAACAACAGTAGCGAGACGGTAACTGCCTGAATGACTCGGTTGCCAGTTCGTATGAACCTCGTCAACGGACCAAACAACCGCCCCAAAAAAGCTGCTATGGAGAAACTGACGGAGGGAATAATGAGTAGCAGCGCAACTGCGAGGATGCCAAGAGCCACAGGCAGGGGGAAAAGGCTCCAGTAGTTGAACCCCCAGGTGGAGTATGATGGAAAAAGCGCGCCGATGATATGGAGCCCGATGACTAACGCAAAGGGAATAAGGGCCGCGTTGGAGATACTGCTTTTAGGCTCTGAATGCGCGGTCTCAGTCTGTCCAAGTTCCTTACTCATCAATTCCGCATAGCGGTAGGCTTTATGTCCGCCGTCAGATGGCGGGAGACAAGCCCTCGCCCTACGCGAGCAGGACATGAGCCGTGCCGACTACCCCAGCTCGCTCGACCTCAGGTTGTCTGCCGAAAAGGCCTTCTCTAAATTCGGATCGGTGAAGACTCCGTCCTTGCGGATCAGTTTATCGTCGAACCATATTTCACCGCCACCATAATCGGGGCGCTGTATCAGCACCAGGTCCCAGTGAATGGCCGACTGGTTGCCGTTGGGAGCTTCGTCATAACACTGGCCGGGAGTGAAGTGGAAAGACCCGGCAATCTTCTCATCGAACAAAGTATCTTTCATCGGCTTCAGGATAAACGGATTGACGCCGATAGCAAACTCACCCACGTAGCGGGCGCCTTCGTCGGTATCAAGAATCTTGTTGAGCTTCTCGACATTGCTGTCTGCCGTCGCCTTGACGATTTTCCCCTTCTCAAATGTGAAAGAGATACCGTTGTACACCACGCCTTCGTACAGGGAAGGGGTATTGTACGTAATGGTGCCGTTCACGGAGTCCCGCACCGGGGCGGTGTACACTTCGCCGTCCGGGATATTGCGCGTGCCGTCGCACTTGACGCACGGAATGCCCTTGATCGAGAATGTCAGGTCGGTGTTAGGGGCCTTGAGGTGGACTTTATCCGTGGCCTCCATAAGTGCCTTGAGCTTGTCCTGCGCCTTGGACATTTTAAGGTAGTCCGCACAGCAGACTTCGTAATAGAAGTCCTCAAAAGACTCCTGTGAGGTCTCAGCAAGCTGCGCCATGGCGTTGTTGGGGTAACGCAGCACCACCCACTTGGTGCGCTTTACCCGTTCTTCGAGATGCACCGGTTTGTAGAAAAGAGTCTTCTGCTTGTCCAACTGTTTGGGGTTGATGTCAGCCAAATCGAAGGGGTTATCAGAGCCTCGCAGACCGATATAGGCGTCGGCTCGTTTCATTAGCTCAAGGTGCAGCTCGGCCTGTTTCTTGAACTGGTCGTCAGTCGCTGTGCTGACCCACTGGCGGAGAAGGGACTCGTCGTTGTAATACCAGAAGGGGATAGCTCCTTTCTCCGTGGCAATACGGATAACCTGTTTGCCCAGTTCGAGCGTCTCTTTACCCTTGATCTCAAGGTAGAGGATTTCGCCCGCCTTGAGTTCACACGAGTAGTCAATGAGCAGACGGGCGAGGATTTCGTTGCGCTTATCCTTCATTGTTCAATCCTTTCTGTGAGCTAATTTAGGGCCAAAGATATTACATTTCACATGAATCCGCAACCGGTGCTGCCAGCTTCATTCTACAAGTTAGTTTGTACGATGAGCCTTCGGGACGTAAAGCAACCCATTATGTGATAAGTGCAATGCGCTATGCGATAGGATGTTGCGGTCTACCCGTACGGCCGCACTTAAAAAAGTGTTCACATCCACGAATGCAGCCTTTTGAGATCATCCAAACATAGTCTGCTTGACGAAGTGGGAGTCAGTCCCCCTTTTTGACGCCTTCTCCGGTCATGGGTACGAAACGCACTGGGATGACGGTCGTTTCCGTTAGTTTGTTACCTTTCTTTTCAATTAGCAGTAGCTCCTGCCAGAAAGTCCCTACCGGCACAACCATTCGGCCGCCGTCAGCCAGTTGCTCAATCAGGGGTTGGGGCACTTTGGGCGGGGCGCAGGTGACAATGATGGCGTCGAACGGAGCATGTTCTTTCCAGCCGACATAGCCGTCTCCGCATTTCACAGTTATGTTTTCATAGCCTAGACCAGTCAGAAGGCTGTCGGCTCGTTCAGCCAGAGGCCTGACAATCTCGATGGTGTATACTTCGCCGGCAAGTTCCCCCAGTATCGCCGCCTGGTAGCCGGAGCCGGTACCGATTTCAAGCACTTTCTCATCACTTTTGATATTCAATAGCTCAGTCATAATGGCTACGATATAGGGCTGCGAGATGGTCTGGCCCTCCCCAATAGGTAATGGTTGATCAGCGTAGGCCAGCGATTGTATTTTTTCTGGTACGAACAAATGCCGCTCGACCTTTTGCATGGCCTTCAGGACCCGTTCGTCATTGATCCCTCTGGTTTTTATCTGTGAGTCGACCATCTCCCGGCGTGCTTTTGCGAGATCGGTCGTTTTCTTGCCATACTGTGCCTGACAAGACCCGAAACCTGCAACCAGTGTGCAGAGAATCAGCAGTACGGGTGCACTATTGACAGCGCGAGTCATTTTCGCTTACCTCCGTTGTGTGCTTCAGCAGTTTCGCAGGGGCGGATATCCTGCCTTTAATAAACCACATAACCTTCCCGGATTCAACAGGTATTGTCCGGGCTGCGGATTGACTGGTTTGACTTATGTGTCCGGCCCCCATATTATTGTTATTATACAGGTTGCTAAGTAGACGCCCCTTGCTACTGGCAGGGACAAGCCCTGCGGTTACGCGAAGACTTATTATGTGGGCGGCAGATGTCCACATCTGCCCCTTTGTGAAAAGATGGTAATACCACCTCGCATAAACTTCCTCTACACCAACATTGGGAGAGGGCACCCGTTTTACCTTGACGGTATTCTGGAAGCGTTGGTTCGTAGAGGCGACGTGGGCATGGTCCGGGGAGAGTCCGATGTTTTTGAGGTGTCAAGGGGCCTTTCGAGACTAGCCTGGCAAGTAGCGTGCTGGATGTATCGAAAGGGTTCATCGCCCGGCATTGTCGCGATGCTTTATGAGAGGCTCCGTTCCAGCGCCGATTATAACCGGCCCAGTCTCACACTCAATCTGATGGGTCGAGACTTGCGACGCAGGTTTTCGTCTGATCCCAACCCCGTCGTTGTAGCTCATCCCACCCTTGTAGCGATCTTGAAAGACAGACAGAAACTGATATATCAGCATGGGGAAGTTGTTACTCCTGCCGAGGCGGTTGTGGCGGGAGCTTCTAAGGTACTGGTGCCCACCGATGGGGCTGCCGGTCCTTTTATTGATTCCGGTTACAGCATCGATGATGTCATCGTAACCGGTCTTTGTATCGAGCCTTCCCTAGTCAAGCAGGCGGTTGATGCGTTTTCGGCACGTCAGCAGAGAATGAGCAGCAGCGAACCTCTGATCGGGGCGTTTTTCAGCTCCGGCGCCGAACCTGAGCAGCACGTTGAAAAGATGGTCCGGGCAGCCGTATCGGCGATAGCTCACAGTGGGAAAGCCATTTTGTTTGCACAACAAAACGGGGTGTTGGCCAATGGGGCGGCCTCCTGCTTTCGGGCGCACGGTGTCGAATTCGTCGAGGTAGATTCGCGCGAGTTCGTTCCAGATGATTTACCCCCAGCTCTTATTGTGCAGCATGCTTCACGTCGGGAAGAAAACGGCTTCACGGCTCAACTCTTTCCGACGTTTGACTATTTTGTAGCCCCCTCTCACGAACGCACCAACTGGGCGCTCGGCTTGGGATTGCCCATGTTTATTGTCGGCCCGCCTATAGGCCCGTTTGCGCCACTGAACAGTGAGTGTCTCATGCAAGCCGGTGTGGCTGAGGAGATTGATTCCAATGCTGCGGCTGACGCTTTCGGAGGATACCTGAGTTGTCTGAGGGACTCCGGCAGTCTTACTGCAATGGCCAGAGCCGGGTGGGCGAAATATCGCATTGATGGATTCGACAATATTGCCGAGTTTTTGATTAACTACGTTGCCGGTTAAGGTGTATATTACCACATGTCTGAGTAGAACAAGACAATAGGAGCTTGCTTCCCCCTAATGCTGAAACTAACTGGAACTGATGGTCGCCGCTACTACTCCTGGAACCTCGAGCCCGGGAAATGGATAGTTGGTCGCAAGCTTGAATGCGACTTCTATATTGCTGACAATGCGGTCTCAAGAAGGCATGCCGAACTCGAGGTAGAGACCTTAGACGGCCCCTGTTTTCTGATCGATCTAGAAAGTCATAACGGGACCGTGGTCAATGGGGAACGGGTAACATCGCGCGTTGAAATCAAACCGGGCGATTACATCATGTTTGGGTCTAGCGAGTTTAAGTTGATGGCGAGTGATGTTCCCCAGCCGTCAAGCCAGTTGAGAATGCCGACAGCCAGTCTTTATACTGATGTGGAGCCGGAGAAGTCGGTGTTCCTTTCTATAAAAGAGGCACTTGAGCCTCTGCCGGCAAAGGTTATCGACCGTCCGGAGGTGATGTCCACGCTTTTTGAAATGGCCAAGATGCTCATCCTACCTGAACCAAAAGAGGTTATGTTGGAACGCTCGCTGGCCCTGGTGATGAAAGCGATACCTGCAGAGAGACTGGCAGTCCTGCTCACGACTGATGGTCGAAAGGACCCGTATGTGGCTGCCTACCTTCTGCCTGGTGAAAGCGACCCTGGTTCCTTCACCCTTTCTCGAACAATTGTCAATGAGATTCTGACTAACAAGAATGCGGTCGTGATCGGCGATCCCAGGGATGACCCGCGTTTTGCCGCACAGCAATCTATTATCATGTCACAGCTCAAATCTGCGATGGCGGTTCCGCTCTTTGTAGAGGGTAAGGTTCTGGGGATACTCTATGCTGATACATCGAATCCGTTGCAGCGATACACTGACGAGTACCTGAGACTTTTTGCTACATTTGGCAATCTCATCGCCTTTCGGCTGCTGAACTACTCTTTGTTGACCGAGCGACAGGAAAAACAGGTGATCGAGTCGGAGATTAGACGTGCT
Organism: uncultured Ignavibacteriales bacterium; assembly: GCA_964416195.1. GTDB lineage: Bacteria > Zixibacteria > MSB-5A5 > GN15 > FEB-12 > CAYQDB01. The sequence goes on along the minus strand of CAYQDB010000011.1, from coordinate 7,539 downwards.
TCATTGATTCAACGTAACCTTCTGGCAAAACAGACACCGAACCTTAGCGGTTACAAAACATATACTTTTCAGGAGCAGTGCCGTGCTGTCGGGGGCGATCTATACGATCTAACCCTGTTACCTGATGGGCGTCTCTTATTCCTGGTGGCCGACGTAAGCGGAAAAGGTATGGGAGCGGCGCTTTTGATGTCGAATATCCTTGCCTCTTTCAGGATATTATATGATGAGAAACAGTTTGATTTATGCAAGGCGGTTAAACAGGTTTCCCTGCAACTCTTTAATTACAGCACCTCAGAAAATTTCGCCACTCTGTTTATCGGGTTGATAGATCCCAAGGAAGACACAATGACGTTCGTCAATGCGGGGCACAACCCGCCCTTACTGGTTCGAGCCAACGGCCAGATCGAGTACCTGGAGGCATCCGGTACCATGATAGGAGCCTTCAATTTCGGTGGATGGGCTGAGGAGACGGTAAAACTGGGTGAGGGAAACTTGCTGTTTGTATTCACTGACGGCGTCACTGAGGCTGCAAGAGGAGAGGAATTCTACGGCGATGAAAGAGTCGAGCGCTTGGTGGTCGATTTCAGAGACAAATCACCTGAAGAAATAGCACGCAGCTTGGTGGACGACATCAAGGCATTTGTGAAGGATGCTCCCCGATCAGATGATATTACCATGCTACTAATAAAGAAAGATTTGGCATGCTAAATACCGGTCAAACCATTGATCATTTCAAAGTAGTAAAAAAGCTCGGTGAAGGTGGTATGGGCGAAGTGTACCTGGTTGAAGACCAGAAACTCAATCGCCAGGTGGCGCTGAAAATCCTTACGGCGGAGTTTTTCAGTGACGTCGAAAGACAAAAGCGCTTTCAGCGGGAAGCAAAGACAGCGGCCCAGATATCCCACCACAACATCATGGCCATATATGATATCGGTACCTCCACCGAGCCTGACACAGGTCGAGAGATAAACTATATCGTGATGGAGTATATTCAGGGTGAACCCCTTGCAAACTACCTGCAACGTCACCCCAACGATGTGCCCACAGTTGTCCGCCTAGCTGAAAAAATCGCTTCGGGGCTTGCCGCGGCCCATAAGATCAACATTGTTCACCGCGATATCAAAGCCGCCAACATCATGGTTAACGAGGACGGTGAGCCGAAGATCCTCGATTTTGGTCTGGCCAAATCGCTTGATGTGCTGCAGTGGGGCGAAAAGGATGACGGCACCGAAACAGTTTCCCAGCAGTTGACCAAGGCAGGTAAAATTATCGGTACCGTTTCCTACATGTCTCCGGAGCAGGCGCGGGGGGAAGACGTAGACGTCCGGTCAGACATTTTCTCCTTTGGCGTTTTATTGTACAAAATGGCAACCGGTCGACTGCCTTTTGAAGACTCATCCCCCGTTTCGACTCTAGCAAAGATTCTCGAGGCCAGGCCGGAGTCGCCGCGTCTGAAAAACCAAAACGTTCCGGCCGAACTGGAGAGGATCATCGACAAGTGTCTCCAGAAAGACCCGGGTGACCGGTATCAGGACACCCGTGACCTTGTGGTAGATTTGCGAAATCTGCGGCGTCAGTACGACAGCGGCCCTTCAGAGAGCCTTTCATCGGTGAGCGTTGTTTCGACCGAAACTCCCAAGGTACGCGCATTCAAATTGGGCGTAGGGAGCCTGATTTTACTGGTGATAGCCCTCATGGCGCTTGTTGCCATCGTTACGAATTGGTTCCGGACAGACGACGGGGAGTACATTCCTGCTTTGCGTGCAGGCGAGAACAGCTTAGCCATTCTCAGCTTCGAGAACAAGACCGGCGATCCGGAACTTGACTGGATGGAAACCGGCCTGCCGGAGATACTTCTTACCGACCTGGCCCAAAGTCAGGCGATCAATCTTGTTAGCCGGCAGCGCCTGCTCGACTACCTCCATCGTGAAAAGGAGGGTGATGCTGATTCGTACACTCACACCGAGATGCTCAGCGCAGCCCGAGCCCTTGGAGCCGTCAATCTTCTGTCGGGGTCGCTGTACAAGCTTGGGGACAAGATAAGGATTGACGCTCGTCTCGAGGAAGTCGCCACAGGAAAGATAATCCTTGGCGAAAAAGTGGTGGGCAAAGATGCCTTTGCGCTGGTTGACAGTATGACCGAGAAAATAGCTGACGGACTCAACATTTCCGAACTGAGGGCAGCCACAGTAAGCGTTTCCGAGCTGACCTCATCTTCGCCGGAAGCTTACCGGTTATATCATGATGGCATGAAAAAACTTGAGCTTGAATTATACGAGGAGGCAATTGACAAGTTCAACCGGGCCCTGGAGATCGATCCCGGGTTCGCCCTGGCGTACATGCGCATCGGTATGGCGAATGTTTTTCGAGGGCGCCAGGTATTTTGCGCTCGCCCAGGAGTACAAAAGCAGACTGCCTCTCCGTGAAAAGAGCCTGCTGGATATTTACTCCGGGTTCTGGCTGGAGCAAAGGTACGACGAATCTTTTGTCAGGCTGGAAACATTCGTCAACCACTATCCTGACGACAAGGAGGGCCGTACGTTCTATGCACTCGTTTTCGTCGCTTTTGCTCAGGACACGGCGTCAGCATTTGCTCATCTTGACACGGTGTTGGAGATCGACCCGCAGTATCAACTGGCGCTGTCATTCTATGCCCAGACACACCAAGAGTATGGCGACCTCGAAAAGGCTGTTGAATATGTGAAACTCATTCGGAGGTATCACCCGGAATCACCTGCCCCCTTTCTCCGGCTGGCTGATTTGTACTTAAGGCAGATGAAACTCGATGATGCTATTGATGAATACACGGACGCTCTGTCTCGCTTTCCGGATAATCCTCAAGCCCTCCGCGGCCTGAGTAGTCTGTATATCCGCAAGCGCGATTTCGAAAGTTCTCGTCAGTATCTTGAGAAATTCGCGCAAAGATACCACAACGATCCCTATCGGATGGAAGACTATTACCACGCTCATGCCAATCTCGCTAACTGGTCGGGAAAGTTCAGAAGCAGTTTAGACCTCCGCTTCCGAGCACTAGAACAGGCAAAGCTGACTGGTGATAGTAGCATCATCTTCAATGCTCTGCACGCAATTTCGAGCCATTACGAGAGGTACGATTTGCCTGACAGTGCGCTGTTTTACGCCCGGGAGGCGCACCGATGGGCTAGTCCCCTTGAGCGTCTCACCTATCCCCTTAGATTGGTAACTATCGATCACAATACCGAAGCTGAGGCCAGACCGGTCTTTAAGAAATCTCTGGACGAATTCAAATCTCGAATGCCTTCGCAGATGTGGCCGCTCCTTAACCTTGTTGAGCAGCTTTTTGAAGCTTACTGTCAGCTTGATACCGCAGCCATAATTGAAGCAAGGGAAGAGTTGGCAGAGCAGCAACAACAAGAGGGTGGCGGCAATGTGAGGTTAGCCGGCTATCTCAGGGTATTGTCCGGTCAGTATGAGAGCGGGAATGAGATCCTGCAGAAATTTGTCTCTGGCCGATATGAAACGACCAGTGGCTTTCACTACCCGTATATTTTGTACCTGCTTGGTGTGGCTAATGAAGGCCTGGGAAATACAGAGGAGGCGATCCAAAACTACGAGGAGATGCTTCAGTACTGGGGCAATCCGGAGATTGAGTTAAAAGAAATCAAGGATGCCCGTGCCCGTTTAGCTAAACTCACCAGTTAACTTCTTGCAACAGCCGTAAAGCAGACCCTCCATGTGGTTCTGTCAATTCATAACTTCCTTAGGCAGAACCGCTTCGGGTTCTTCCCTACTTGAACTGTACTTGTCTTCAGGTCATCTTTGCCTTAATATCCCCTGAGAATGTGGAACAAGAGCCTTACCTATATTCGTCAATTTGACCGAAATCTCTGGATTCTTTCGCTTGGCTGGTTTGTCAGTGCACTGGGATTCGCTGCTGCCATTCCGTTTATTGGCATCTACTTCTACGCCGAGTTCGGTATGTCGCTTACTGAGATCGGTCTATTTTTCGGTGTTATGGCTGTGGTCCGGTCGGTGTTTCAGGCGGTTGGGGGGGAAGTCTCTGACCGGATTGAGCGTCTCTGGCTGCTGATATCCGCTCAGTACGGACGGGCTGTCATATTTGTGCTATTGGCTGCTGCTATCCACTGGCACTGGGGCTTCTGGTGGTGTGCCGTGCTGCTAATGGTCAATTCAGCCTTCGGAGCAGTTTTCCAGCCGGTAGCCAATGCCATGGTCTCTGACATCTTGCCGACAGAACGACGACTGGACGGCTATGCCATAACTCGTACCGCGGGTAATCTTGGCTGGGCAGCAGGGCCGGCTATAGGGGGTTTTCTGGCGACTTCTTCCTACTCCTCGCTGTTTCTGATGTCGGCTGTTGTTTTATTAGTGTCTGCCTGGATTTTCCAGCGTTTTCTGAAGGTTGTGCATACAAAGCAGCAAACCGATCGTTTCAAGTTTTCGGATATTGTTGCTATCAAAGACGATCCCCTGTTGGTAAAGCATTCTATCTTGATCTTCATGTTGTATCTCGTCGTAGCCCAGCTAATCCTGCCGTTTTCTGTTTACACGGTGGAAATGGTCGGTATTTCAGAAACGCAATTGGGTTTCCTGTTTAGCCTCAACGGTTTGCTCGTGGTTTTTTTGCAGATTCCTATTACGCGTCTACTTTCAAGATTTGCCCTGACCACTCAACTGGCCTGGGGTGGTTTTCTGTATGCCATCGGTTACGGCATGCTTGGGATGCTGATTGGGTTCGAGTATTTTATTTTAACTATTACCGTGGTAACAGTTGGTGAAATGTTCATGTCCCCGCCCTCACTAACACTTACCTCACGTCTGGCGCCGACGGGGCGGATGGGAAGATACATGGGCATTTTTGGCTTCTTTATGGCGGCGGGATGGTCGTTTGGGCCGCTGTATGGCGGATTGATTCTCGACCATCTGGGCGGTACTCCGGCTGTGGCATGGTTCGCTATCTCATCGCTGGCGGTATTATCAGCGGTGGGTTACCTGATATTTGGACACTTCCTCCCAGCGGAGTTCAATGCTCAAAAATGACTACTTGATGACAGCGAACTTGCCAATTTGAGTGCGGCTTTCCGATTCGACAACGTAGTAGTAGAGACCTGAAACAACAGCCTGCATATTGCGCGATATCAGATTCCACTGGTCATGTGATGATTGGGGGTCCGATGGATTTCTGTCGTGAATGATCTCCTTTACGAGGTCGCCATCAAGCGAGTATATGTTGATGGTACACTTAGCCGGGAGGTTGGCGAAATGAATGGCGCGTACTTTGTCGTCAGGGAGTTCCGTGTCAAGCCGGCCCTCAAATCCCAGTGAACGGTACCGTCCGTCGATGCGGTATGGGTTTGGATACACGTATACGTCGAGCCGATATGTATCGACCGTGTCGGCCGGGACCTGGGGATAAGCGGCTATAGTGTTGTTTGTTGGGTCGGTTTCCAGCGCAGACAGGCCGGCAACAGGCGAACCAAAATCAAAGCTGGTAACGGCGATGTTGTAGGGCACGGTTGGAAGGAGCCTTTCGATGGTGTACTCATACTCATAGAACTTCGGCAGCGGCTGACCGTGCTCCTCGGTGACGCTCTCGGGTGACCAAAAAGCAGGGTCAGTACCGGGGTTAACGGCGTCAGGATAGACTTTATGTATCCCGCAAGCGAAAGATAGGACGGAGGCGTTGTAGTCTTGAGGTTCAAAGTAATAGGTCTCACCCTCGAAAGTGAAGGGTCTCTCTCTAGTGTAAAAGAGTGGATCAAAATCGGGGTCGGCAAATATTCGGCGCAGTGAATCCAGTAGGAAGGGGGTTTCTTCAAGGAACCATTCCGAAACTCCTGGAAGGATTTCTTTAAGTATATACCGGTTGTAATCTTCCCTGTCATACGAGGTGACTAAGGAAAAGCTGGTGGGGCGGTTGTCCCGACCTATGTAAACGCGGTAGCCCTCGAAATCGATGATTTGGGAGAAAACGTCCCTTGTAGTTTCTGAATAGAAGCCGTTCCAGCGCACGGTCAGTTTCCCCTCGGACGGAATAACTCGTAGCTTTGGAGCTGGTGGTGGTCCTGCTGCACAGAAGTCAGGAACTCCATCTCCAGCAGAGTAGAACGTGTCACAAATTCCGGTGGCTGAGTCACAACAGATTCTTTTCGGGCCATAATAACCGTCGCCATCGGTGTCAACCCCGGGATTATCGTAGACCCAGGAGGCCCAGCGGGCGTTGGTAGCAAGATCGGAAAAATCGAGAGATTGGTAGTAAACATCAGGATGATATGGATCTTTGAACAGGTTTACAAAATCTGAGGAATTCACGTGTAGGTTTTCGCCCCCCACCCAGGCAAAGGAGACAGGTAGTTTCTGTCCTGGGCTGATATCAAAAGGTCCAAAGGAAAGCAGGTACCGCACATCCCAACCCTCGGCATACTCGTCAGCGTTTTCGGGAGGTGGTAGCCAGCCTTCCAGAGTGTGGTCGATAGCCATGAACAAGAGATCATAATCAAATTCTTCATGACTCAGAATGTAATATTTATTCCGGTCGCCTTCTGGAGTGCCCATGCGACTACCGAAATTCCGGTAAGGGTCCTCTGGAGTTCCCTGACGTCGTGGTCCGAAATCGTAACATGGATCACTGAAGGAGAAATACCACCAGTTAAAAGAGTATTTTAGATCTATGGCGGGAGTGCGTACGACTCGGACGCCTACGACGCCCCGAGCAGATTTGAAGTCCCATTGACCGGAAGAGGTGTTGGGATCACCATTGTTGTCTGTTATGTAGGCTACGTTGATGGTATCAACAAAACCGCAGCCCTCGGGCGCGGGGTGGGTGCGATAAAAGCCGACAATGTCGTCCATATATCCCGATTCCCGAGAAGTGTGGTGTACATCTCCGTCGACATAAACTCCGATGTAAACGTTTTTGAGGTTTTTCTCACCAATATTTTGAACCTGGTAGTCGAATAATATAAAGTCGTCAGCGTAGGAGTAGCTCCACGCCATTGATCTCTGGGTAACCTTGACGTTCAGTGGTTTATGAGGCCTCATGTCAGAGGGGTCCTGTTCCACCAGATTAGGTGAGGTAATGGTGTCGGTATATTCGCAGAGAATGTCCTGTTCGGAGTGCGCCTTGGGGTCATAGAAGGGGCTGTTTATATCCATGGACTTGTAGACAAAGTCGCCGAAGGGTCTGATGTCAGGCCAGAATTCCATGGTACGGTACCAGTCGTCATTAGCACATGAAACAAGTGTATCGCGTCCGACCACAGCACCTATCCAGACAGCAGCTACCCAGAGATAGACGATATCACTACCCTTAGGATAAATACACGAAGGAATGGCCTCTCCGGTGAAAGGGTCCGGAACGCTGCTCCCCATGGTTCCAAAAGTGCCGTTGTTGGCAAGGGCCAGTTGGATATTGCCCCGGTTGTGTGCCGTGTACTGGACGATAGGTTGCTCCAATGCCATCACTGGTATAACCTGACGGTTGCCTGCCGGGTTGAGTTTAGGGTTAGTTTGCTGACAGTCGGATGAATGGGCGATTGA
>CAYQDB010000010.1:0-93567 GCA_964416195.1 uncultured Ignavibacteriales bacterium | reverse complement strand
GACAGGCTGCCACAACTCAAGTGTCGTAGGGCAGAACCCAAAGCGGTTCTGCCAATCCATAATAGGCAGAAGCACAAAGGCTTCTAGCCTACAAGTTTTCTGTCATGGTGAGCGGAGTCGAACCATGACCTCTCCAAAATAAACACGCCACCCTTCGATTCCGCTCAGCATGACAGAACCAGGCTAATGGGGTTATTCCTGCGAAAGGGCATGTTGAGAAAGTCCCATTCTCGTCATTGCGAGTCCGCCACAGGCGGACGTGGCAATCTCGAATATTGAGTGCCAATGAGATAGCCACGTCGCTTCGCTCCTCGCCATGACATTTGTTATGTTTTTCAACAAGCCCGAAAGCAGGAATCCGGATGTGACAAACGGCAGGTCTGTTCCAGACCTTCCCTACAAAGGCTGGGAAAACGTAAGCTTTTCGTTTGACATCGGCTCGGATACTAATTAAAATTACAGGCCGCGCTCGCGATACAGTTGTCTGAGAGCGGGAAGATGTAGATAGCCGGATACACATTTCACATTATCGAGGGTAAGACGACATGACAAAGCTGTTAGTAACAGGATCAGTAGGGCAGATCGGGTCTGAACTCACAATGGAATTACGTAAGAGATATGGCAATGACAACGTGGTAGCCGGAGGACGCAAGACCAAGCCAAGTGAAAAATTGCTGAATTCAGGACCGTTTGAGGTCGTTGATTGCACAGACATAAATGTCGTAAGGAATGTTGTCAAAAAATATGACATAGATACTATCTTTCATCTGGCGGCCATACTTTCAGCGGTGGCGGAAGCCAACCCCCAACTTGCCTGGGATGTTAATATCAACGGGCTGTACAATGTCTTGGAAGTGGCTCGTGAAAACAAATGCGCCGTTTTTACTCCCAGTTCAATTGGTGCTTTTGGCCTGTCCACTCCTTTGGATAACACGCCTCAGGATACGATTCAGCGTCCCAATACTATGTACGGTGTAACCAAAGTCGCCGGGGAATTGCTTTGCGACTACTACCACAAAAGATTTGGCGTTGATACGCGTGGTGTTCGCTATCCCGGAATCATTTCTAATGAAACACTACCCGGCGGCGGTACTACTGATTACGCAGTTGAGATATACTATGAAGCGATTAAGAACAAGAAATATACCTGCAACCTTGGGGCCGGGACATTCCTGGACATGATGTATATGCCGGACGCCATCAAAGCCGCAATTGATCTTATGGAAGCTGATCCAAGCAAGTTAAAACACAGAAATGCGTTTAATGTCACTGCTATGAGTTTTGATCCGGAGATTATCGCTGCTGAAATCAAGAAGATAATACCGGAATTTACTATGGACTATAATGTAGACCCGGTAAAACAGGCCATAGCAGATTCCTGGCCGAACAATATGGATGACTCTACAGCCAAAGAAGAATGGGGATGGAAGCCTGACTATACCCTTGAAGAGATGACAAAAGATATGATTGAAGTCCTTTCGAGAAAACTTAAATAACAATAAACAAGCCGTCGGGACAGACAGACTGTTTCGCGGCAGATTAACTTTCGGGAGTAACAATGTCAGTAGAACGTCTGAATACGGCTCTTAATGCGGCCCTGAATGAACTCAAGCAAAAAGGTACCGCTAAAGGCAAAGAGATGGTCATTACCGGCGTGAAGCCGGCGGAAGGTAAGAACGGACCCCGATACTTTATTGAAGGCGAAGGAGACAAGGAATTCATCAAGATGAATTCGAACTCTTACCTGGGCATGTCCCTTCGCAAAGACGTGATTGAAGCTGAAGAAAACGCGGCCAAGATATTCGGCGCCGGGCCGGGAGCTGTCCGGTTCATAAGCGGCACCTATGCAGCTCATATTGCATTGGAAAGGAAACTGGCGAAGTTCCTTGACCGTGAAGCGGCCATGCTCTTCAGCTCGGCATACGTAACCAGCATGGGTGTTATCGTACCGTTGACGACAAGTGAGACGGTTCTTGTCAGCGATGAGTTGAACCACAACTGCATTATCCAGTCGATGAGACTGTCCAGGCCGGCCGGTAAGTTCATTTACAAACACAACGACATGGCGGATTTTGAGGCTAAGCTCAAGGAGAGCATTGGTAAAGGAAAGAGAGCCCTGGTTGTTACCGACGGTATTTTCAGCATGAGAGGTGACAATGCCCCTCTGGATAAGCTGGTTGAGATCTGCAAAAAGTACAACAGTGAGTTCGAGGAAGGCGTCATATCTATTGTGGACGACTCTCATGGTATTGGCGCTTTTGGAAAGACCGGTGGGGGAACTGAGCAGTACCTGAATACGAAAGTTGACATCCTTATCGGGACGCTGGGTAAGGCCTTCGGCATAAATGGCGGGTTTGTGGTAGCTTCTTCGGCTATTGTTGAGTACCTGCGCGAGACAGCCCCCATGTATATCTATTCCAACCCGATAACCGTTTCAGAAGCATCCGCTGCAATGAAGGCGATTCAGATTCTTGACAGCCCGGAAGGTCTAAAGATACTGGAGCACCTCGGCAAAATGACCAAGAGGTTCGAGACCGGTCTAAAAGATGCAGGCTATGAAACGATTGAAGGCCCCCATCCCGTGGTGCCGCTGATGGTCCGAGACACACAAAAGACAACCGATCTTGTGAAGCATCTGACCAAGAATGGCGTGCTGGGCACCGGCTTGAACTTCCCGGTAGTCCCCAAAGGCGATGAAGAGATACGGTTCCAGGTCAGCGCCTCTCATACTGAAGCCGACATCGACTACGTAATTGGTGTGCTGAAGGCCTACAAAGAGACACATTAGCAACCGGGAGCAAGACCTCAATGTTCACGCTGTCACAGGGATGTATGCTGGTGGATTGTTTTGTGATGATATAGGTGTGGAGGTGGGGGTATGGACTGGCTTGACTTAATTGAACGAGCATACCAACCTGAGTCAATCTCAGACTTGGTAATTGTTGGTTTAATATTCGTAATTGCAGGTGTTAACATCAGGTGGGTAGTCAAGTTTATCAGGACTTGGGTGGGTTTTGTTCGATTGATGAGGGTACTCACTGCTCTTGCGCTTATATACGGAGTTATTGTGGCATCAGTGGTGCCCTATTTTCAGAGGTTCCCGGATACCACAATTGGTGTTCTCCTCCCCCGGCTCTCCGGCGCAAGACTAAGTGAACACTTCGGTACACAGCAGCTGAACGAAATGCTTGAAATCGAGTTGAGAATTCAATTGAGAAAGCTGGAGCTGGATACGCTTGTCTCGACTCATGCAGTATCGTGGGTAGCCGACTCGGAGAGTGAAGCGCAACGTCTGGCGCAGAAGTACAATGCGACAGCCGTATTTTGGGGAAGCACAACGAAACTCGAGAGTAACGCTTCCATCAGAGGATTTTTTGAGACAGGTGTAACTAGCTTCCGGGTCCACCACCCGGTAACAGGTGTGTTGCAGGTTGCGTTTTGGGTGTCTTCCTATCCGACTTATCCATTAAGATTCGGTGATTCCACTTACAACCTACCATCTCTCGCTCGGAACGTCATCCTTGACGTCGTGCCTCTTTTGGCTAGCAAAGTCAGTGCAAAGGATCCGCTACGTGCAGCAGATTTGATAAAGCGCTTGTCACGTGAAGACAAGCGTTTTGCGGAGTGGCCCTACGCAGGTTACTTGGTGGGGTGGGCAGCCGGACTTTTGGAACAGAATGGGAAGCCATCGGAAGCTGCCAAAGCATATAGGCGTGCATTTGAATGTCTTGAGCAGCTCATAGCCAACATTCAGAGTGGAAGAGCCCTGTCGAGAATTAAGGAAATTGAGGTCTGGCCTTGGGCAGCTCTTTGAAAGTGGAAGGAGGCTTGTCTATTGCTATCACTTGGAGACACTAGTCGAGCATTAAAGTGCTATGACATTGCCTTGGGAATCGACTCAACACTTAGTCTGATGGATTGCAATAACGTCGCGCAGATTGAGACTTGGTAAATGGGCTTCCGCAGGCGCTAAAAGCGGCAAGAACCCCAACATTCTGACCGTTGAGATCGCCACGTCGTCCGCCTGCGGCGTTCGCCTTTGGCAAACTCGCGATATTCTAAGTCAATAATGTCATTCCCGCGAAGGCGGGAATCCAGGTTAGATAGGGTGTGAGTGACACAGAACCTGTCGTGAAACAGTATTATGTTTACATGATGGCCAGTAAGAGGAACGGGACACTGTACGTTGGTGTCACGAATGATCTTATCAGGCGAGTATATGAGCACAGACATGGCTTGGTACAAGGGTTCACCAAGAAGTACGGAGTCACTCGGCTTGTGTACTACGAGGTCCTTGATGATCCACATGAGGTGATTACTCGCGAAAAGCGAATCAAGAAGTGGCGCAGGGAATAGAAAGTCAATCTCATTAAAGAATCGAATGCTCAGTGGCGGGACCTTTATGATGAAATTGCAGGAGACTGTGGATCCCCGCCTGCGCGGGGATGACAGAGTAGGCGCGGGGATGACAGAGTAGGCGCGGGGATGACAGAGTAGGCGCGGGGATGACAGAGTAGGCGCGGGGATGACGGATTCTGGTCGGGTTCCACAGCCACTTAAAGCGGCAACAACCCCAACACCCTAACCGTCGAGATCGCTACGTCGTCCGGCTGAGGCGGACTCCTCGCGATGACGGGAACACGCTGTACCCCACCTATCGGGGGTTTTGATATTAGATGTACGCCGTTTATCCTGATACAGTTAGCAATGGCGTTGGTGATGCCTGCTGCTGCCAGGATCGTGGTAATGTTGACGATATTCTTGGTGTCGGTGGGCCGATCGATGTATCCGATTTGACCTATCTGGTTGCCTACCTCAACGGCCGTCTCTTGACTAAGGGACGGCCGTTGTTTGGCTGGTTGTCGGCAATAGTGACCTTGTTCGTTTAGCACATCCTTGCACAAATAGAATAACAGAAGATCTCACTTGACAGAGTGAAGTGAAAGGGTTATAATAGACTACAGATACTACAGAAAAACAGCAGGGTGCTGTGTAAGTAAGCGAAGGAGTCAGAGAATGTCTATCAACAACTCAGTAAAGATGGTTGCTTTGTGCGGTTTTGTTTTCTTGGCCGCATGTTGTCTCATTGCTTATACCTCAACGAATGTAGCATATGGGCAAGATGGCGAGAAAGGCGCAACTGCTCAAGAGAACGGTTATCCCGCATCCATCGGAGATACTATTGAACAGCAGTGTAGCCACGGGGTTGCGGTAACCAGATGGGTGGATCCTGAGGGACGGACGCCGATCAGTTACGTGGAGTGGAAGGCAAGAGCCGGAGTGAGAGGCCCCTTCCAGATTAAACTCGCGGCGGAGAGTTCAAGGCCGAAAAGCACCGCCAACGGGACAAAGTTCTGTGTCGTAATAAATTCATCCCTGTACAGCCAAATCCAGTCCTCAATAGACCTGTACGTGCTCGACCTTACTGGAGAGGGATATGATGTTGAGGTGTATACAACTTCTGGGGGCACTCCAGAGGATCTGCGTACTTTCCTTCAGGGAAGATATTCTTCGGGCATGGAAGGGTGCGTTCTGATCGGCGATCTGCCGGTTGCCTGGTATGAGGCTGAGTGTTGGGACCCCCCTGAACATGAGGAGTTTCCCACCGACCTGTTCTATATGGACATGGATGGAGCCTTCACAGACTCGGACATGGACGGAAAGTATGACTCCCATACCGGTCATGTTGCTCCGGAAATATGGCTTGGCCGCTTAACCGCATCTCCTCTCACCATGGGTGGAGCTGACGAGGTCTCTTTGCTTCAGAATTACTTTTACAAAAATCATATTTATAGAAGCGGGCTGCTTCCTCTAAACAATCGCAGCTTAGTTTACATTGATGACGACTGGGTTCCATCATCCGCCTGGTGGAATTTAAGCGTTGGTGGTGCCTATGGCGAGAGGACATTCGTTAATGACGAATGGACAACCTGGGCTCCCGACTACGAAAGCAGGCTTCCCCAGAATTACGAGTTTATTCAGGTATGCGCTCACTCCTGGCCCGGCGGTCACAGTTTCAAGAAACCTTATGAACAATGGAGCTATACTTACAATTCAGAAGTGATAGCCATCGACCCGATTGCCTATTTCTACAATCTCTTTGCCTGCTCCAATGCAAGGTATGTGGAGACGGACTACATGGCAGGATGGTATGCTTTTTGTAACACTTATGGGCTGGCGGCCTTAGGCAGCACCAAGAGCGGTTCAATGCTGTATTTCTCCGATTTCTACCGGCCGTTCGGAGAAGGAGAGACGATAGGGGAAGCCTTTCTCGATTGGTTCGTTGCCAGAGCTGCTGACGGGTTTGAAGATTGGGAAGTATGCTGGTTCTATGGTATGACCCTGATCGGCGATCCCACTCTTGTTTTGCGAGAGAAGTCAACGAGTAGGTTGGTTCAATATGATGATGGAAATGATCAATACATGATAAGTTTGCCCAATGCCTATGGGAGAGACCTATATAACGTTAGATTTACGGCTGCGGAGGCCTGTACCTTGACTGTTGCAGGTATACGAGGATGCTTCCCCGGGGCTCCAGGGGCAAGGGTGTATGTCTGGGAAAGCGATGGGACCTATCCCACTACGTTAGTTGATTCAGTCGATATTCCACAGGGAACATTGCCCATCTACGGGACGATAGTAGCCGATTTTTCTGGTAAGAATATCACCTTCCAGAAGAATGAAGATTTTCACATCGGCGTTAATATTTTATCACCCGGACCTGGAGATACCCTGTGGATATACATGGATGACGGACAGCCGGAGACAGAGCACCGTAGCAGCCTGTATCGCGATGGAAGCTGGCACACACTTTATGACTACTGGGGACAGGACTACAATTTCTTGATCAGGGCGGTGGTCCAATATCCCTCCGAACCAGCGGTTACCATCACCACTACCTCCTTACCTGAAGTAGAGGTTGGTGAGACTTATAACCAGGTAGTGGAAGCTACAGGCGGCTTGCTTCCATATAGCTGGGATATAACGGCAGGCGATCTGCCAGATGGATTGAGCTTGAACCCGTCCACAGGTGAGATTTCCGGTACTCCAACAGCCTCCGGCACATTCAACTTCACTATCCGAGTTACCGACTCCGACAGTCCTTCTCTTACTGATATACAGCATCTGAGCATCTTTTCGACTTTCTGTATTGATGCCGACGGCGATGGTTACGGCGATCCTGGGCATCCGGAGAATACGTGCCCGGATGATAATTGCCCGACGGTCTATAACCCCGACCAATCAGATGGAGAGGGAGACGGTGTTGGTGACAGCTGCGACAACTGCATTTATGTGTGCAATCCCGAACAGGAGGATAGTGACAGTGACGGTATGGGCGACTCGTGCGATGTCTGCACTGATACTGACGGCGACGGCTTCGGAAATCCCGGTTTCCCCGCTAATACATGCGCCTTGGATAATTGTCCCGACACGGCCAATCCAAGTCAGGCTGATACAGATAACAATGGTGTTGGTGATGCCTGCTGCTGCCAGGATCGTGGTAATGTTGACGATATTCTTGGTGTCGGTGGGCCGATCGATGTATCCGATTTGACCTATCTGGTTGCCTACCTCTTCACCGGTGGCTTGACTCCCCCATGTCCGGAACAGGCTAATGTCGACGGTATTGTTGGTGTTGGCGGTCCGATTGACGTCTCCGATTTGACGTACTTGGTAACGTACCTGTTCAAGCTCGGCTCTCCGCCGCCGCTCTGTCCGTAGCGGTTTGATTAGCAGTTTGAATATAATAGCGGCCGTCTCTTGATTAAGGGGCGGCCGTTTTTTTGTTCTTACCGACAACGCAGGGGCTGAAGGTACCAGACTACGGCAAGCAAGCTTACAGGTCAGAAGCTTCACGCTCTTGATACTGCTATGTGTGCAAGGCTATCTAACGTTGGCGTACCGCTCGGAGGGCGTCCGTGAAAAGACGGTAAGGTGATTTCTCCGAATTGGCCCGGATAGCAGTAAAACATTCAGAGCAGCGATTGTGTGCGGAGAATTCCCGTTTCATGTTTGCCTGAGATTCGTAGGTATCACGAAACATCCCGCACGGAGTTAGTTTTGCCCAGGGACCGACAATCAAGAATCGTTTCCCCGCTTGGCAATGGGGCTGGCGACCGGTTTCAAAGAAACGAATCATCTGCCGAAGCGTCCATTCCGAGGTCAGAATGGGATAGCTGTCATTCTGCATCGATACCAGCCTGTTGACCACCTGGCGGAGTTCCGCCTGATCTTCTTTCGAACTGATAAGAAAATGCTTCTTGCCGTTTCGGAGCGCATTGTAGGTGCTGAAATTGACTGCCACGCCCCACTCTTTGGCCAGCTCTGCAATGCGGGGGAGATCACGAAAATTGTCGCTCTGTACCACACAGGCTAAGATAATGTCTCTGTTTCCATACCGTGTCAGCTTCTGGGCCAGTTCTCGAATATGTTCGAAATTCTTCTTGAGATGCCGAAACTCGTTGTGACGTTCATCGGGATAATCGAGAGAGAACGAAAACTGGTCTACTCCAGCCTCACGCAGTTTCAGGTATTTCTCCTCGTTAAGAAGTGAGACATTTGTGGTGATGATAAAGACTGCCACCGGATCGCGCCGCCGCATTTCTCGGATAATATCAATGAGGTCTTTTCGCAGGAGAGGTTCCCCTCCGGAGATCTGCGCTACAGATGGGCGCAGCTCGGTGATCCATCGCGCAAACTCCTCCGGCCCCAGATGGGGTTCCTTGACGTAATCCCCCAGATCGCAGTGTTCGCAGCGGGCGTTGCAGTTGTAGGTTACCTCGAATGAAACAGTGACTGGTCGCCCCAGAAGAATATTGTTAACCGTGCGCCCTGCGATTTTCGCTTTCCGTCGTGCGGTCAGCTTCGGCATTGTTTGATCCTGTTGCCTGTTTGAACTACCTGCCTTGCAGGTTATTATGATTTCCCTATCATTTTCAAGCACCCAAGGATAGTTGTGCGGCACTGGCAAGTAAACTAAAATAAATGGTCTGTCATCTTCAATTGGATTCCAACAGCTATTGGTAGACAATTCAGACCAAGAATTGTGTAAGAAATGGTGCTGTAGTGAGGTCGTCCCTAAATGAGCTCATAGCCAGCGCCTTACCCTATCTTTGTATTTTATATACTCTTCTCCAAATCTCTCTTCGAGAGCCCTTTCTTCGATGAGGAGAAATCTCTTTGTAATTGCCCATACAAAGATTGGTATGACGAACAACGGCGTGATGCTTCCCAATAGAAGGAATAATCCTACGAGGGCCAAGAGCATTCCGAGGTACATAGGATGTCGGCTATACTTAAACAGACCTTCTGTAACCAGATAACTCGCTTCTTCAAACGGTTTGACTGTGGTTTTTACTTTATTAAAGAAATTTGAAGACCAGACATTGAATACCAGCCCAACGATAAGTAACATGACACCTAAATAGTTATATGGTGAGGCGATTACCTCCGCAAGCGGAAACAAGAAATGTAAGCCGATCATTAGAAGGAAGCATCCCCAGAAATAGCTTGGCGGCAGAAACTGTTTTTGTTTCACTTTTCCCCTGTTTATACCGACGTCAGTCCCTCACCCGGTGGCTGGGTTCTTCTGTGACACGCTGGAGTCAATGCAGGAACAACAAGAGGTCTGGACAGTTTGCAGTTCTGCTGACTCTGGGGTTCAGAAGGTGTCACCCTTCTGCTATTGGGCATGTTGAAAAAGTCCCGTTCTCGTCATTGCGAGTCCGCTTCAGGCGGACGTGGCAATCTCAACTATTGAATGACAATGAGATAGCCACGTCGTCCGCCAAAGGCGGACTCCTCGCCATGACGCTTTCTATGTTTTTCAACAGGCCCTTATTGATCGGAGCAGAACCGCAATGGGTTCCACCCATCTCTTGCTATTCCGCGTTTGCTTTATTCAGCTCCTGGTTTCAGGTGTTTATCGAAAAACCCCACCTGCTTACGATATTCCTTGATGATGTTAACCCTCTTGGAGGTGCCATGGCCTTCGTCAGGAAAGATTAGCGAGTCAACAACACCGCCCTGCGAGCTGATGGCTGCGATAATCTGGCGGGCTTCTTCGACTGGCACACGCGGGTCATTCTCGCCATGTATGACCAGCAAGGGCGTCTTGATCATATTGGCTTTGTGAATAGGGGATATCTCTTTAAGGAATTCAGGGTCAGTGAGAGGGCCGTATTCGGATTCTCGCAATGCACGACGGTAGGCTTTGGTATTCTCAAGGAAGGTCTTGAAGTTGGCAATACCCACAGCGTCCGATGCGGCTGAAAAGAGGTCCGGGTATTCGGTTATCATGCCGAGAACCACGTAGCCGCCATAAGAGCCACCGCGAATGCCGATCATACCCTTCTGAGTGTAGCCGTTTTCGATTAACCAGTCCACTCCGGCCTTGTAGTCTTTCAGCGAGTTTTTCCGGTTCTTGTAGTTGTCCAGGTTCATGTACTCACGCCCGTAACCGGATGAACCACGCGGATTGGGAGCCAAGATACCGTACCCGTTCAAGAGAAGGTACTGGACATTGCGAAGGAAGTATGGCTGAAATTGACCTTCGGGGCCGCCATGCGCATGAATAATGAAGGGTATCGGGTTGCCTTTCTTGTAATCAGGCGGCAGGTAAAGGAAAGCCGGGATTTCGAGGTCGTCAAAACTTTTATAATGGACAAGCTGGGGTTCAGTAAACATAGTTCGGTCAATACCGGCATAAATCGAAAAGGTAAGCTGTCTCAGTTCCAACGTCTTGGGATTCCACTTCCATACGTCAGGGGCGTGCGTCGGACCGGTAAATGAGACAAGACAACCGCCGTTCATATCGAATGCCCCGCCTCCGAGAATGCCCTCAAGTGGTGGGCTGGGCAATTCTTGTTTGGTTTCGACTTCACGTATTTTCAGCCGGTTGTACCCATCCTCGTTGACTATTGCCGTTATGTACTTGTAGTCCCGAGAAAAGCCGAGACCTTCGATCTCCCACTTCGGGTCAACCCAACCGTCGTCGATAAATTCAACCTTGGGCGAACCCACTGTCATCTTTGCCAGGCGTGCAATTCCATCCTCGTTACCGTTGCACACTAACCAAACCGTTTTGTTGTCGGGCATCAGAGTAATGGAATAGTAGAGAACGTCACCGTCGTCTTCGTTAAGTTTTTGGTACTGGCCTGTTGTTAGATCAAGCAGATACAGGTCGTCATCGACGTTGGAAGTAAGATGGTATATGACCATCTTGTTGCCGTCCTTGGATATGTCGGCAATGGAGAGGTAGCCGTGTACGCTCGCGGTGTCCCCAAAAATCTTCTCATACTTCCCGGATGCGATATCCATCCGATAGATGAAGAAGTCGCGGCTATTCTCTTCGTTGGAGCGGAAGAATATGGATTTGTCGTCTCTGGCCCAGGTTACTGAGCCGAACTGCACATCCTCGGCATAGGTGAGCTGAAGCACGCGACCGGTCCGGGTGTCCATCAAGTACAACTGAGATTGTTCGGACCCGCCCGTGGACGCTCCGACAATAGCCGTTGCACCGCCGTACGACAGAGTGAAGAAGTCGATTCCGTCTTCGAACGTTGTCAACTGGTACGGCCAACCGAGTTCGTTGATGCGGTAGATTTGTGAAGTTCCGGACATTGACGACCTGAAATAGACATCCTTGCCGTCCCAGGTATATCCAGCCGGGTTGCACCCGCCTATCTGTAGAAAAGTCGCAATGTCAGGGATATACCTGCCAGTATCAAGAAGTGATGGGTTCTCCTGACCGAATGCCGCAGAGCCAATGAGCAGCAGCGCTGCCAGCAACAGGATTGAGCGAGCGAGCATCTGGCGATCCATTTCTGTTCTCCTTTAAGTTTTTCTGGTTTGATTTTTGTCTCGAAGATAGTGCGAAGAACAGGATTTGGCAAGAGGCAATGTTGTCAACGCGGCGGATCAGGATAGTGTTGAAAAAAGCGCAGTATCACTATAAGGAGACAGGGGTAAAGGGATCTCTATCGTGTTGACCCACGCAAACATGGGGGTTGTCCTGTCTTGCTCACGATGAGGGGAATGCGGCTCTTTAGAATGTTCTGCTAAACGTGGGTAGCGGTAAATTTGAACCGAACGTTTTCCTCTTCTTCGAAGACGACTCGGTGGTAGAATTCGCAGTCAAGGCAGCTCCGGATTCGCGACTGTCGGGTGGCATCGTTCTGGCAGGCGGCGCCCCGTACCATCCAGCAGGCTCGACCGGCGCCAATGCCTTCGTTGAGGCCGTCAAATTCCATCGCTGTGGGTACGTTACATTCACCGAGGATTTCTGCTATGAGACCACCTCTCTCTCTACCGCAGTTCTTGAATTGCCAGCAATTAAGTTTTCTTGACATTTTCCGTGATGGTCAATGGCTATCGACAATTCTGAGCACGGCGCTGAATCTGGTGTCCGTACGCAGTTGATTCATCTGTTCCTCAGACGCCACAGCCTTATATCTATCATAACTCTTTCTGACTTTCTTGATATCATCCATGGCTAGGTAGCAAAGCATAAGGTACTGGTAAACCAGTGGATTTTCCGAATCGAGAGATCGGGCGTCCTTGAAGTGTTTGCTGGCATTCTTATAGCGCCCTTGCCTGAAGCGAGCCTCGCCGAGACCGTAGTAGGCCTGGGCGTTCCGCTTGTCAAGTTTCAAAACGGTTTCATAGTCGGCGATAGAGGCGATCTCTTCATTCTTGGCAAGGTAGGTATTGGCCCGTCCAAGGTAAGCTGTGACTGATTTCTTGTTTAGCTTGATAGCATTATTGTAGGCAGTTATGGCCTGGTTATAGTCTTTCTTGACCTGGAAAATCTCCGCCGCGCGTACATAGTCGTTGTATGCAGACTCCTTCTCCCGCGTCGTTGTGTACACCTCGGCTCGGGCGAGGTAGGCTTCAGCGTAGCTGGGGCGCTTGTCTATTGCTTGGCTAAGATCGGCTAAGGCAGCCTCAAGGTTCCCTTCTTTGAGCGCAGCAACCCCTGAATGGTAGAAGTCTTCTTCTGAGAATACCTCTGCCTTTGCATTCTGACTCATAGGGGCGAGATCGACTCTGAGCGTCTTGTCCTCTCCAGCTTCCAGCTTGATTGTCCCACTGGCTGAACGGAAGCCATCTTTGGAAACGGTGTATTCGTGCTTTCCCGGTTTTATCTTGGAATACGTTAGGTTCCCGGCGCCAACCACGTTGCCGTCAAGGGTAAACCGGGCTCCTTGGACATTGGCTGCCAGGGTGATCTTACCGGGGCCTTTGTCACGTTGCTTTCTGGCGGACGATTTGGTTTGCTTAGCGGTTACTTTCTTTTTGCTGGCCTTGGAGGTGGCTTTCGCTATCTCGGGTTGGACGAGCTTTGAGTTCGCTTGGGCTAGGGGCTGTTGCGGTTGTTCTTTGATTTTATCTTGCCCTGTTAGGGCAAGTTCCGTTTCATCTGGTTCCAGGGAAAGCATCGTAATCTTGCCGCCAACCACGGTGGCATAGTCGACTTTCAGTAGCCGGTCACCGGCATAATACTCAATTTTCTGGGGTCCTTCTGGAACCGGACCGGACCTGAAGAAGCCCTGAGGGGTAGAATAGATCGATTTGCCCAGTTCAGGGAAGTTTATCATCGCCTTTTGAACATATGGCTGTCCGGTTTCGTCCAGGACCACTCCAATGATCTCTCCTTTATCTGTGCTGGGATTGGAAACGAACTGAGAACCTGCAAGCAGCAGCAGCAGCACAAAGAGGAGGGCGCCGGCTCCGATGATGGCTTTTGTGTTGAATCGCTTTGGCTTAAGCTGATAGAAGCGGTTGTTGATGGCAAACTCATCTTCCGCATGTAGCTTCTGACCGCCGACTAACTGGATGTAATTCCTATAAAAGTAAGCGATTCCTTTGCCTCTCTTGGCCATTTTTGGCGCTGGTAGATCGGGTTTCAAATCAGGGGATGTGTCTGCGGGATCACTCTTTCCCGACGCTGTTTCTTGAAGATTTTCTGTCGGGTCTTCCAGCTTGTTCATTTTGCTGATCAGCTTCTCTTTTTCCCGGTCGGTCAGGTAGGAGCTACTGCCGTAGAGGTTCTTTTCTATTGATTTGACTTCCTCCGGTGAGAGCTTCTTTACTTCATCTTGGTGGCTGCCTGCGGTTTCCTCTGAAGTCTGATCCTCGGCTGCCCTTGCAGACGTGTCGTCTGGGGAATCAGAGTGATCGGGTTGCGGCGGAGGCGGTGGACTGGTGGTGCCGATCGGTTGGAAGTCGTTGGTAGATGAGGGGATCGGTTCTGGGTTGTCCTGGGCTGAGAGTGCCTCTTTTTCCATCAAGTCGCTGGGTTGTTCGATACCGAGTTCATCATCTTTATCGGGAAATGCTCTCTGCCCTCCGACGAATTCTCTGTCGTCTTCATCCTTCTCAGTGACTACGAAATCCAGATCGTCGTCGTTTTTCGTTTCCCCTGATGAAGTGGATGGTTCTTTGTCCGAGTTACGATTGTCCTCGCGGTCTGGGTCTGAGCTGCTGTTCATACCATTATTCTTCTGGTTAGAACGGTCTTTCACAGACGTTACCTCACATCTTTGATTCCTGGCTTTCTTTTCGTTTATCGACTTAGGGGAAGAATTCCTTTAGACAAACCGACCTGTATAAACGTCAGATGAAAAGATGAACTGACTGACAAATAATGGCTTGACACTGCTCTTATGAGCTTGTTATACTTACAAGTTAGAAAATTGGTAGAACAGAGAGTTTTTACCGGAATGTCTCTGAGGAGGACGACATAGATGACAAGGCGCGGAAATAGACTGATCTTAATTGCCTTAGCCGTGTGCGCGGCAACCTTTTACTTCAGTTGCACACAGCCGAACGACATACTGACTCCGGTTACGAAAACGGATATGTATCTCACTGCGCAGAATTTGCCCACGAATCCCAACGGGATGATATATGAGCTGTGGGTTGCAAACGACCAGGATACAGTGTCTCTGGGGAAGTTTGGCTACAACCAGATGTGGCTGACATACCACCTCGAAAACGGGGACGAAAAACTTGACTCCAATCATTTTGTCCTCGATGGCGATATTTTTGAGTACTCCGACATTTTCGTGTCAGTTGAGACTGATCCTGATGACTTGCCGGGGGTGCCGGGACCGGTTATGCTCATAGATGACGTGACTGAACCGTCGAATAACCCAATTGAATTACGTTTCCCATTTAGTGACAGTCTGTGGAATGCTACCGCGATATTCAATATGGAGACGCCATCAGACAGCGACCGGACTACCGGTGGAGGTTACGGTGTATGGTTTTCGGCTTACTACTGGTCGCAAGATTCAGTTCGGGATACAGTAAGCCTTGACAGTTTCAAGCTGGTCACAAAACCGGACTCATCTTTGCCCCACGATACCTTTACAACGTATCTTGTTGATACAATAAACGTTAGAGTTCTCGATACGACTCGAGTATTTGGCCTGGATACCACGCGCGACACAATCGTGAGGTTTGACTCAGTGCTCGATACCAGCGACACATGGCCGTACGTTGTAATGGATGATGGCGCAGGCAAGACGATTTTCTATTATTCTTTTAGCCCTGATACCCCTGGGGTCGCTGACACTTTTCACTATGACAATTTCGTGCAATTTGATTTCGGTCTGCTCGATTATTCTGCTTACGGTTGGAAGTACAAGGGATGGGTAGTCTCTCCTCAGGTACCTGTCTCGGTAGTTGGCCAAATAACCCCCCCTGCATATGCCATCAACTATAATCAGTACGATTCCTTGATTCCAGGTATTAAAGGCGGCCTGTTGACTGTCGGTACCTTCAACGATATTGCCGCACCAGACGACAGTAACCCCTACTGCATAGGTCCTCGGGTGCCACCGATCCCAGGTGAAGACTTTCTTACTGATTTGCCGCCCGGCCTTGAGGGGTGGCAGGGGCTGGTCCCTGACGAAGACGATAACAGTGGCACTGTCTTTATCACCCTGGAACCGGTCAACTTCGTGACCGACACAACGAACTTCCCGCTGTTTGTTCTCATCGGGAAGATTCCCGTCACTCGTGATAGTGTCTTCGGTACTGCTATCGCGGATGTACAGTCGTTCGATATGTATAATGAGACCCCAACCAATCGTCCTACCGAAGTATTTCCGAAGATTGAGGTGGATATAGAGAGGTTCTAATCGTTCTTAACAATGCGATACTGATAGAGACCGGTACAGTCGTGCCGGTTTTCTTTTTGTGATAGACAGACTGAGATCATACCGTGGGAATCCTTGTGAACTAAGTGCCTGTAAACGTGGCGCAAAAAAACTTCTGATTTAGACTGGCTTGACAGAACCTGTCTGCCGACAAAGGAAATAGACTGGATATCAACGTGCAAAAGGGGGTAGAACGCACCGTGAAATCCTTTTTTATTTTGCTTGGCATGGGGCTGGCCCTTCTGATAGCTGGCTGCGCTACAGTTGCTGTACACTACGACTGCGACCGGGAGGTTAATCTCACCCGGTACTATACCTACAAGTTTATACAGCCCAGGGAAGGTGTCGGTCTCGAGCCGGTGGTTGATAATTCTCTAATGCATACCCGTATTGGGCGGGCTGTCGAAAGGGAGCTGGTGTCGAGAGGATACAGGAAAGCGCAATGTGGCAAGCCGGATTTCCTGATTGCCTGTCACATGGGCGTTGGCGAGAAAGTTGCCTTCACTACCTGCAGATACAGTTCCTGGCGAGGCCCACATGCACTAGCAGATACAGGGGCGCGTTGCCAGAAGGCGGGGATGTTGATCTTGGACGTTGTCGATTGTGAGAACAGACAGCTTGTATGGCGCGGTTGGGCAACGGGCTTGGTTGGTGATGCTGAATGCATTCAGGAAAGGATCGACAAGACAGTACACAAGATCATGCAAAAGTACCCGCATAAGGCGGGATAACTGCAATATCATCAGAGTGGCCAATTTGTAGAATGCCACGGCGGTATCTTGCGGGGATGGTGGACAAGTGATGCATGTCGCCGATAGCCCACAGTTAGTCGACCCAAGTAGTTACTCTTCGTGCTCGGTTCTGTCTCCCTGCCGATTCAAAGGCAACCTTCAGGGTGTAGCTGGACGGCTCACCATGACTTCCTACATGTCCTGAACAGAACTTACAAACCTTATAGGACAGCCTCTACTCCCTTGCCACCTAAGGCTGCAATATGCCTTGAATTGCCAGGAAGTGCTTGAAAAACGGGGAGGATATTAGTACTTTTGCAGGCAAGATGACGAGTAAAGAAGATTTCGATCCGATCAAGAACTACGAATACGCCCGGAAATTGGTCGGTTACGTGCCAAGAAAAAGCGCCACCCCTGAGACGTACGCCGAGTTGGGTTTTAGGTCCGGACTCGAGATACACCAGCAGCTCAAAACGAAAGAGAAATTATTCTGTCGTTGCCCTTCGGGAATATACCAGAAGGATGGCGAATATGATGCTGAAGTAATCCGGCATATGCGTCCCACTTTGAGTGAAATGGGGGAGTACGATGGCACAGCCTTGATGGAGAAGAAAACCAGAAAGAACATTCTCTACCGAATTAAGTACGAAACCGCATGCACTTACGATATTGACGATACTCCGCCATTTCCCCTTAATCAAGAGGCGTTGGAGATATCGGTCCGAATATCACTGTTGTTGAATCTTAACATTGTCGGGGAACTGCATATCACACGTAAGCAGTATCTTGACGGCAGCATCCCAACGGGGTTTCAGCGCACGGCGATTGTTGGCATAGAAGGTGATATCTCGATTAAG
The DNA here is from genome assembly GCA_964416195.1 of uncultured Ignavibacteriales bacterium. Lineage (GTDB taxonomy): Bacteria > Zixibacteria > MSB-5A5 > GN15 > FEB-12 > CAYQDB01. The sequence continues at coordinate 75,813 of CAYQDB010000010.1, read as the reverse complement.
GGTCGTACTATCAGGATCATGCAGTTGAGTATTGAAGAGGATGCCTGCCGTGAAGTTTCTGATATTGGTCACTGGCGAGTGTATACAACGGACCGACTGGGCATGCCTCTGATTGAAACTGTAACTTACCCGGATATGAAGACCCCGGATGAGGTGGCAGAAGTTTGTCACTACCTGAGATTTCTTACTCGGAGTACCAGCCAGGTACGCACTGGCATAGGCGCTGCCCGGGAAGATGTCAATGTCAGTATAGCTGGAGGAACCAGGGTTGAAATAAAGGGGGTGTCTCACATCAAATGGATACCGGAGCTAACACATAACGAGGCTTTCCGCCAGAAAGCTCTTCTCCATATTAAGAAGAGGCTTAGCGAACAAGTCGGGGATCCGGCTGATTGGAATATATTTTTCTCAGATGTTGATTTCAGTAGCGTAGATATATCTTACCCTCCTTTGCAGGAGGCAAGGAAACAGAAGCATCGATTGGTAGTAATCAACCTACCGCATTTTAAGGGTGTCCTGTCGTTTTTTACTCAGCCAGGTAAGATGTTTGCGGATGAATTAAGTGATCGCCTGAAAGTGATTGCGTGTCTTGAAAAGCCAAATATGCTTCATACCGAACAAATTGAGCCTGTCATAGGCATGGCGACGCTTAAGCGAATAGGGGAGAAGTTAAAGGCTGGCCCGGATGACATTCAGGTTTTGGTGTGGGGACCAGAGGAAGATATCGAAACAGCCTTAGAAACAATTGAGGAGCGGTGTAGGCTGGCTTTTGAAGGTGTTCCTAACGAAACTCGTAAGGCTAATGCTGATGGAACAACGGTCTTTGAGCGAGTTCTTCCAGGGCCTGATAGAATGTATCCCGATACTGATTCAGCACCGATTCCTATCAACGACGAGCTTATAGAGAAACAGCGCCTGAACTTGCCATTGCCGGTGTCTGACCGTCAAGCACAGCTTGAAAAATGGGGCATACCAGTTGACACCTATTGTTATATCCTTAAGCGCAACCTGGCGGATTTGATCGAGAAAGTAAGTGACGATTTTGACATCGATCCTAAATTCATTGGCAATCTCATCGGGCATACCCTACGCTACATTGAGGGAACTGATTCTTCTTCAACGAAATTTGATTACCAGCGCATCTATGACCTTTTTGCTTTCATTAAGGAACAGAAGCTTAGCTATGAGATTACTAAGGAGATGTTACCCATTGTGTACCAACATCCCAATATGGACTTCGATTCTGTTTTGACCACGATTGACTATATTCCGTTAACCAGGGAGGAGATTCTCTCATCCATCCCGGCTTTGAACCAAAAGTTCGATGAGATAAATACCTCCAACGCCTCCCAGGCCAAGCTCCGCTGGATTATGGGCAACTTGCGAAAACGAGCAGTAGGAAATATCCCCCTTGCTGAATTGAGATCTTACGTTGAAGGGGAAATTTCACGTGGCTGACCTGTTCAAGGGATACAAGGGTGATGCGCTTGCAGTATTGAAAAAGTATATTGTGAGAGTTTGGAGTGAAGCGCGTATAAAAACAACACGCGGTGACTTCGCCGGTATCATCCTCCCCAGAGCTGAGAATGATGATGATCAGCATATCGTTTTGAAGCTGGCTAATGGCTACAATATTGGTATTGCCACTGACACTATTACTGATATGAGGGAATGCGGCTACAAAGAAGCACACTATAAAATACCGGAAAGAGAGTTCCCAATTTCGGAAGGTAAACCTAATATCAAACTATTTGGCACGGGAGGTACTATTGCGTCAAGGCTTGACTACCGTACAGGCGCAGTAATACCGGCCTTTTCCCCGGGTGAGTTATACGGCGCTGTCCCGGAGTTAGCTGATATATGCAATCTGACTACAGAAAAGCTGTTTGCTGTCTTCAGTGAGAATATGGGCCCTGAGCAGTATAAAACTCTGGCAATAGCTATAGGGGAGGAAATCAAAAAGGGTATCGATGGCATAGTTATTGGCCATGGCACGGATACCATGCATCACACTGCCTCCGCTCTGGCATTTATGGTGCAGAAATCGCCTGTTCCGATCATTCTTGTTGGCTCGCAGCGTTCATCGGATCGTCCCTCTTCGGATGCCGCATTAAATCTGATCCATGCTACCAAAGCCGCTGCAGAGTCAGATATTGCCGAGGTGATGGTTTGCATGTTCGGGCCAACCTCGGACGAATATGGCCTGCTGCACCGTGGAACGCGAGTCCGCAAGATGCACTCTTCTTATCGTTCGACATTCCGCACTATTGGGGACATTCCGTTGGCTATGGTTGATCGGAATGAGATTACTCCGCTTAGTCAGGAGTATAGCAGACGTCGTCAGGATCGCAATGTGAATATCCTTCCCTATTTTGAACGGCGAGTCGCGTTGGTGTATTACTACCCTGATATGCACCCGGACATTATCGATTCTCTCACTGATAACGGCTACAAAGGCATTGTTATCGCCGGTACAGGGTTGGGCCATGTCAATAAGTCGGTCTATCCCGCGATTGAACGCGCCACCAGCAAAGGCGTGGCGATATACATGACCGTGCAGACGCTATGGGGATATGTGCACATGTTCGTTTACGACACTGGTCGCGATCTGATGGCTAAAGGTATTATTCCTGCAGCCAATATGCTTCCCGAAGTGGCATATGTGAAACTTGGTTGGACGCTGGGGCAGACAGATGATCTGGACAAAGTCAAAGAGATCATGCTCACGCCTGTCTGCAGTGAAACTACCGACCGCGAGCCATACAATGGTTATCTTGTATTTCAGGGCGGCATCCCGGAGGTGGAAGAGTTTCTAAGAAGGGTCCATAAATAGTGTTATGAGGCGCGGCGCCTCGTGTGTAGAACGCCGGTGTTTTTATCACGGATTCAGTTGCATAAATAGAAAAAGAGTGTATATTAAACTGAGTTAATTTTCCCGTCTTTACTGCCCAAGAACCAGTCGGGGAAGGACAATCATTAGATCGGCTTTGGAGTTCGCATGACAAACCTATCAAAAGTTGCCGTTATTGTTATCAGCCTGATGGCTCTATCCGTAACAGTTGTTGCTGATAAAATCTCGTTGGTCCGAATTCAGAAGATGACCAAGCAGCAGTTTCTAACAATGGCCCAAATGGGCCTTGATATTATTGAAGTGGAAGGTGAAGAGTTTGGGGTACTTGCCAAACCGGCGGACTTGCAGCGGCTGGAGCAGGCCGGGATACCGTTTATTGTCGAGGAACCTGACATAGAGGCTTTCTACAAATCCCGCTTCCGAGAAGGGGAGACAATGGGCGGTTTTCGAACCTATTCCGAAATCGTTGCCTATCTGGATACGCTTGCATCCGACTATCCTTCAATCACTACCAGCAAGTTTTCTATTGGAACCTCAATTGAGGGACGCAACCTGTGGGTGGTGAAGATATCCGACAATCCTGATATCGATGAAGAAGAGCCGGAGATTCTCTATGTCTCGTTGATCCATGCTCGCGAACCCTGCGCCGGGGCGGCGGTGTTGCATTTGATGGAGCACTTCCTTTCCAACTACGGCATTGACCCTGAAATCACCGATCTGGTTGACAGTCGGGAGCTTTATTTTCTGCCGGTGCAGAACCCGGATGGGTATGTCTACAATGAGCAGACCAGTCCTGGGGGCGGCGGCATGTGGCGTAAGAACCGCCGCAACAATGGGGATGGAGAGTACGGGGTTGATTGCAATCGAAATTACGGGTACAAATGGGGATACAATAATATGGGTTCATCCCCAAGCACAGGGTCTGCAACGTACCGCGGCACGGGTCCGTTCTCTGAACCGGAAACCGACCGGGTCAAAGACTTTGTTGTTTCTCGTAACTTTGTAATTGTACACAACTTTCATACTTATTCCAACCTTGAGCTGTGGCCGTATGGCTACGATCGGTTCTTTACAGACCAGGAAGACTTCTTCCGCAATCTGGGCGACTCTATGACCATGTTCAACGGGTATAGTCCTGAAATCGGCTGGACTTTATATCCCACAAATGGCGACTCTGACGACTGGGGCTGGGGGGACACCATTTCAAAGCCACGGATTATCTCCATGACCTGTGAAATCGGTGGCCCATCCGACGGTTTCTGGCCGCCTCTGAGCCGAATCCCGACTCTGATTGCGGAAAATGTCTGGCCGAATGTTTTTCTGGCCAAGATAGCCGACAACCCGTACATGATAGCACCACCGAAAGCACCGACAATAACCAGCCCTGATTCAGCCGGGAATGATTTCACTGTTGAGTGGCAGGTAGTGGATTCAGTGAATCATCCGGTGTCGTATCGCCTTATGGAACTAACTGACAAGCAGACGGTGACGGACGATGCAGAATCTAACCATGGCTACTGGGAGATTACCCGGATGGGGCTGAGTGGATACAGACAACATTCCGGGACCTCTTCTTGGCGTACTCAGACTGTCGACCGTACCCATCACTGGCTTGTATCCGCTACCCCTTACGAGGTGCTGCCTGACGATTCCTTGAAGTTCTGGACTTGGTATGCAATTGAAGATGGTTGGGACTACTTCTACGTTCAAGTATCCACTGACGGCGGCTTTACCTATGCTAATCTTGCTAATGATCTCACAACCAATGACGATCCCAACGGGCTAAACCTGGGTAACGGGATTACCGGCATCTCAGGGGACTGGGTCTATGCGAGGTTTGATCTGTCTGCCTATGTCGGTCAGCGGGTGCTGTTCCGGTTTGCTTACTTCACCGACTACTATTACACCGAGGAAGGGGTATACCTTGATGATATTGAGAATGTCGACTTGTTTGGATCCGAAATAGAGATAAGCTCAAACATCACCGACACATCCTATGCTTTTGTTGACAAGCCTGCCGGTGACTACTGGTATCGTGTGACAGCCACCGATGCCCAGGATCAGAAAAGTCGCCTTTCCAATCTAGCCCACACGGCCGCGTATGATGAGCTTCTTATCGGGGATGTCGATGGGAACGGTTCAATCAATATTGCAGATGTCACTTTCCTCGTTACCTACTTGTTCCTGGAAGGTCCGGCTCCTGATCCCTTGGCGCTGGCGGATGTGGATTGCATTGACTCTATTAATGTTGGTGATCTGACGTTCCTGGTGGATTATCTATTTATGGGTGGCCCAGCGCCGGATTGCCCGTAGCAGAAAAAAGCATTAATGACATTAAGGCAGGCTTTCGAACCGGCCTTTTTGTTGGTTTTCGTAGCATTTAATCTGTTGACAAGATAAACACAGAGTCATTTATTGCGTCTTAAATTGAGAGACATAATGCGTGTATGTGGTAACGAGCGGGCAAATAGGTCTGCAATTAGGTAAGCAATAAAGAAAGACTAATCATTGGGGATTAAGGAATGAAGAAAAGGTCACTTTTAATTGCCGTCTTGGTTTTCCTCACCATCAATTTCACTGTCATGGCACAGGATGAAGATGAAGAACGAGATATCGTTGAGATGAGCGCCTTCGGTGGCTTGGGTGTTCCCAGTAGCGGTCTGACGGATTGGGAGACCGGGGGAATGAAACGTGCAGCAAAGACCGGCTTTGACTTTGGTCTTGAGGCCGGCTATTTTTTGAGCTCTGAACTTGTCGTGGGAATTGGTTTCACATATACCCAGTTTCCCATTGATGACAGCGACGAGCAGTCAGATCATAAGCACCACCTCTACAATCCAAATCTATATGTCAAGTATTTGTTCGAAGGGGAATCAAACTGGGTTCCGTACGTGAAGGGGCATGTCGGCATTGAGAATCCGAAGTTCTCCACCTTTGCCACGAATGTTTCCGGAAACCGGTTTAGGGAGCTTTCCTATGACCCCGCCTTGGCGCTGGGAGCGGGTCTCGGGGTCTTTTACTATACTGCCGATTACAGCGGGATATTTCTTGAAGTCAACTATCATCGTGCCTTTACAGAGGATGTGGAGGCTTCCTACCAGCACGTAGACTACAAGTTTGGAGAAAACCTGAGCCTGTTTGATATCCATGTGGGTATTCGCATACTTTTTGGCTCTGGAGGATGATGCCTTTGCTGAGTATTCTTAACCCGCCCCCGGTGGCGGGTTTTTTTGTGTTTGCCCTCACGGGTAACTCCTCTTAACTTAGTAACATGCGTGGCACAAAATTACTGGTTGTCGACGATGAACAGGGGCAGCGAGACCTGCTGTCGGGATTCCTTTCCAAAAAGGGATATCAAGTTTACACCGCCAGTAGTGGTGAGGAGGCTCTTGAGCAGTATCACAAGATTTTTGCTCCCGTGGCTATGGTGGATATGAAGATGCCCGGGATGAACGGTTTGGAATTGCTTTCTCGACTTAGAGGAATTAATCCCTTTATCCAGGTCATCATGCTGACGGCGTTTGGATCGGTTGAAACGGCTGTGGCCGCTATGAAGGCGGGTGCTAATGATTACCTGACTAAGCCGGTTGAGGATCTCGACGAACTGCTCCTGAAGCTCGAAAAAGCTACCGCTCAAAACCGTCTGATAGTAGACAACCAGGTGATGAGTGAGCGACTGGCTGAGATATTTCCTACAACTGAGATCATTGGAGAATCGCCCGCAATACAGAAGGTCAAGGAGCTGATATCCCTGGTTGCGTCCAAGGATGCTACAGTGCTGGTAGAAGGTTCCTCGGGCACAGGGAAGGAGCTGGTGGCTCGAGCCATTCACGCACTGTCGCCTCGGGCATCCAGGAGACTGGTTGCGATTAACTGCGCTGCGTTTCCTGAGAATCTGCTGGAGTCAGAGCTCTTTGGTTACGAAAGGGGTGCTTTCACCGGCGCGGACAAGACCAAGCAGGGGCGATTTGAGCTGGCTGACGGAGGTACCCTGTTTCTCGATGAGATTGGGGAGATGCCCGTGACTATGCAGGTTAAGCTGTTGCGAGTCCTTGAAGAAAAAAAAATCGAACGCTTGGGGTCAGTGAAGGAAATCCCTCTCGACATACGGATAATTGCCGCTACCAACCGGAACCTGGGAAAGCTGGTTGCTGAGGGCAAGTTCCGGGAAGACCTCTACTACCGGCTGAACGTCATTATGATTCATCTCCCCTCTCTGGCAGAACGAACCGGTGATATCCTGCTTCTGGCGGACAAGTTCATCAAGACCTGTTCTAGAAAAGTGGGCAAGGACGTAAAGGGGATTGATCCGGAAGCAGCAGAGATTCTAATCAGCTACGCCTGGCCCGGCAACGTTCGCGAGCTTGAGAATATCATTGAGCGCGCAGTAGTACTTACACGTTCTGAGTTGATCACGAAAAACGATCTGACAGGTCTTACCTCACGATATACAACCGGTCAGACTACCGAGGCCATTATGCCGCTTTCAGAAGTGGAAAAACGACATATCAAGTTTTGCCTCGATCATTTGGACTGGAGTATCGGTCTCTGCGCCGAAGAACTTGGTATCCATCGAAATACCCTCCGGGCTAAGATCAAAGAACACGGGCTAATCAGAACATAACAAAAACAGTGCGCTTTTATGATTCTGTGCACAGAAAATGTGCGCAGAGGTTGGCGCTACCACCGGGCTGATTTCAACAACTAACTGTAACACAGTCAATTACGCAGTTAGGCATGGTGTTTGTTGCAGTTTCTACTGGAAAAAGGCTATGGACAGTAAAACTGAGGTTATTATGATGAGATCGAGACTGCTTTCAACACTTTTTCTTTTCGGTCTGTTGTTATTCGGAGGATGTGACGACGACTGTGTTTTCAACCCGGTGCCGGCATCGCCGCAGGGGGTTTTTTCCATTACAGGGAATGGAGCGGTGTATCTCTACTGGTATGGTCCTTATGAGGCGGATATCGTTGAGTACATCATCTGGCGTTCTGACGAACCTGTACACAATTACACTGAAGTTGGGCGGCGTGCTGCGGAAGCCAACCCAAACCTTGACCTTATTACCTACGAATATGTGGATCAAGGCCTTCAGAATGGTCACACTTACTATTATGCCGTCTCGTCTGTTGATCGCACCGGTCAGGTATCGGAATTGTCGGCTGAAGAAGTGTTTGATACCCCTCGCCCGGAAGGTGAGGTGGTGCTGTACGATGTAGCGGTTCAGCAGGCGCTGTCAGGTTATCACTTTGCCAGTTATTCGAGACTTGATCCTTCTCTGGCTGATGTGTATGTCGATAGAGTGGAGAGCATTTTCTATATTAACGTCACCAATGACAGTACTGACATGCAAGATATGGGGTACACCGAGGCGTTTGACGACATCGGATGGGCTCCGCCGGATGGTTGGTCGGAGAACGGATGGGCTGAGATCATTGTCGGACATACTTATGTTATCTGGACTGATGATTTTCGATTCGCCAAGATGCGCGTAAAATCGATAGATTATGACCAAGGTTTTATCTTATTCCAGTGGGCCTACCAGACTGCTCCGAACAATCAGGAGTTGGTAGCTCACATGGACGGTCTTGAAAAGCCGGTCCATGGCCCGGGGTACTTGCGCAGAGATAACAAACCAAACTCCTTGAAATAAACAGGAAAGAGAGGATAGCAAAATGGTACGCAGAGTTTTTAGAATGCTGGTAATGACTGCAGTAGGCTTGGTCATAAGCGCCGGTCTGGTGCTGTCAGAGAATGTCTCGCCTAACTATGACGACGACGAGTATCAATATACCGACCGCTCGAGGATTGACCGGTACCTTGATGTCGAGGTGTGGACCAATCATTCCGACGGCGAGTACTACGAAGGAGACAACATCGTCATTTCCTACCGGGCGAATCGTGACGCCTTTGTAGCTATCTACTCCATCGACACTCGCGGGCGGGTTGATCTGTTGTTCCCGAGTGCACCCGATCAGGATAACTTCATCAGGGGTGGTGTAAGCTACCGTCTTCCGAGCGGTCTCGACGATTTTGACTTGGCGGTGACCGGCCCGGAAGGTGCGGAAAACATCCAGGTAATCGCTTCACGGGAGCGGTTTCCGATTCCCGACTGGTATCCGACGTCTGGTCTGATCTGCGACTGGGATGACCGCCATGATTACATGGATTACCTGAACAATCGTTACTTCGTCCGATATGATGGTCAGCGCTTCGCTTACGATCGGACGGCAATTTATGTCGACGAGTGGGAGCCATATTACTTCCAGCCCGTCTACTATCCTGCATATCCGAGCTGGACTGTGTGCGGTAATGTGTACATCGATTATCCTATCGGGGCCTCGGTATACATCAATGGGATCTACTGGGGATGCGCTCCGCTGTACATTCCGCGTATCTATGTCGGCTGGCATACCATCACCATATATGATTACTACGGCTACTGCTGGGAATCCGATTTTCACGTTACCAGGTATCACACGGTAGTGTTGGGCCACGAGGTCATACGTACTTCGCAGACGGGTGTGTCCAAGTACAAGGAAGTCCGTTATGCCGGCTACCGCAACCCGGTAGCGAACGGCTATCCGCAGTATAAGCAACAGCGCAGTGCCATCATGAAGGCGGCATCCGTCGTTTCCAAGGCTGCTGTGGCGGACGATTTTCTGGTGTCCAAAAAGACCGAGGCTTTTCTGTCGGGCCACAAGAAGTACGCCCGTGGGAATACGAAGATTGTCAAAACAGAACGCGGTCTGGAGACGACCGGTTCGGTCTACGGTGTGACCAAGAGCAATAAGAATGCAGAAGGCAGCCATTCCCGCACAACCAGTATGGGTAAGATAAAAGGTTCCATCACAACTGATTCCCCAGGCTCCTCAACAAAGTCGTCAATTGTCGGAGGTAAAGATAGGTCCTCCGGCAGCAAGGGCTATGTTGGAAGTAAATCGACCACTGATTCCAAAACATCGTCCGGTTATTACAAGAAGAAATCCGGCTCTGACCACAAGAGAGGCTCGAAGATCAAGAGTTCAACCATAAAGAAAGAATCGGACCAAAGCCAGAAGGTTAAGGCAACCAAGTCCTACCAGCCTACGAAAGCAACCGGCAACTCGGGTGACTCGAAGAAAAGCTCTTCCTCTTATAAGTCGCACAGCAGTAGCAAGCAGTCGTCACCTTCGATCAGTAAACCGAGTGGCAAGAGCGGCTCCACCGGAGGTAAGAAGGCTTCCTCGGGAGGTAAGGGGAAGAGGTAGAAGATGTCGGCGTTTGACAATTCCGGGGATAAGTGCGTTATTACGTATAGGAGAAGGCAGAAATGAAAAGACTAATCACATATCTTGTATGCGGGATTTTCCTTGTTTTTGTTGGCGGGACTGCAACGGCGGTTGAGAAGAAAGACAAAAAGCCGGTAAAAACGCAGGTCGTTCAGAAACAGAAAGTCCCTGCTGACAAGGAGGTGAAACCTGTTCCGAAAGTGAAAAAGGGAACCGAAACTCTAGAGAAGAAGTACGATAACTTCATTGACAAGAACAAGAATGGCATCGACGATCGCAAGGAGAACCTGAAGGACAAATCAGCGGCCAAGGCATCGAAGAAGGAAGAGAAGGAAAAGAAGTAAGTTTATTCAGGGCAAGGGTAACCGATTCTTGTTATTGTCAGGTCCCTCAAGGTTCCATAGGTCGCGATAAGATTCTGAGGGCAGAAACGGATATCAACCATCTACGTGACACGTTTCATCTCCACCTAAAAAAGAAAAATTGAACAATGATGAGCATAGAGGCGTCATTGTATTGATTAGATGTCGTAGGTTGATGGCCACTGTAAGTGCAACCTGTGGCAGCGAGATATTGTGCGGAGAAACAGGAGTCCACGATTCCTATCGTTAACCTTTAGTGGGAGGGATAAAAGATGAAGTCCCGGTCAATTATTACAGTTATCACTCTAACCTTTACACTCATATTCAGCGGTATTCAGTCAGGAGCAATTGAACCTGTTAACACCAGTGAGCAGATGCCATCACCAGACGAGTTTATTGAAGTCGAGGTTTATCCTGAAATGGTTTACCAAGCTGCGCTGGAATATCCACTTGAAGCCAAAAATGAAGGTGTTGCCGGTAAGGTTTGGGTCAAGGCTCTCGTAGACAAGCAGGGGTCTGTTCAAAAGGCAATAGTCAGTAAATCCTCTGGTTCTGAATTGCTTGACCAGGCAGCGCTTAAGGCCGCCGTTAAGAATATGTTCAAACCAGCCATCCAAAATAGTAAACCGGTAGCTGTCTGGGTTACATACCCGGTTGAGTTTACACTCAATAACAATGAGGGGGATGCGCCGGATCATTCCGACAAGAGTGTTGATAAAACCGAATATCCCCAGCTGACCGCTGATAAATTAGTGCCGGTACAAATTATGCCCGAGATGATTTACGAGGAGACGCCGGAGTATCCGCGTCTTGCTAGACAGGCTAAAATCACAGGAACAGTCTGGGTGCATGCGTTGATTGGCGAAGATGGGAATGTGCTCAAAGCTAATGTGTCCAAATCATCGGGTACAGTTTCGCTCGATGAAGCTGCAGTCAAGGCTGCTTTCAAGAATAAATTCAAACCGGCAATACAAGGCGGTCACGTGGTAAAGACCTGGGTAACATACCCAGTCAAGTTCTCACTTGACAGCAAGTGATAGGAGGTCTTGTATGGTAGGAGTCCTTAACTCCTGCCATTATTAGGTCTCCCTGGGTCTTCGTGGGTTGCAATAGGATTATCAGGCGGGTGTGGACATCTGCCACCCACTGAGTGGCATTCATGGCGCTAAAAGAATTGCAAACACAATTAGCTCTAAACACTCTGAACGCAGGAGAAATCCACGCCATTGCTGAGGACCCCAGCACACCAGTCGAGGTTTTGGAATATTTGGTTGTTCGTGGAGATTTTTTGCGGAACTATCCATTTCACAGGTTTTCCGCGATAGCTGCCAAGAACCTGAAATTGAGGCTGTCGAATTAACTTTTTTCGTTTCAGGGACGCAAGAGCCATTGCTCCAAAATCAGAACAGGTTAAAGTTCTTTGAGTCACGATTAGTGTGATAATAAGCCTTCTATCGGTTCAGTTTTACTATTTCCCCACCCCAAAAAATCCACCAATCTTTGAGTCACTTAGACTTGACTACAGCCGTAAAATGTATAAATTGTTAGGCGTACTGACACTGTGACTGCCAATATGGCAGTAGTCGGCAGAGGAAGAGTTGAGTTGCTATGGCATTTGAAAAGCTGAGCGAACGCGAGAAGCAGATACTATATAATCTTATTGATTACTACATCGCAACCGCCGGGCCGGTCGGGTCGAGGGTCATTGCCAGTAAGTTCAGGATGGGGATTTCGTCAGCCACAATCCGCAACACTCTACAGGACTTAGAGGAGATGGGATTGGTTCAACAGCCGCATACTTCTGCCGGCAGGATTCCAACTGATCTGGGATACCGTGTCTATGTCGACTATCTGCTCAAACCAGAGGTTCTTACTCAGTCCGAGAAGGATGCAATCAGGGACTCCATCCTCAAAGAAGGTCGCGGTGTGAATGAAATCCTGGGTCAGACATGCAAGGTTCTGGGCGATATTACGCATCAATTGGGCGTGACCATTGCCCCAAAGTTCGAGGGTGGGAGTCTGAAGCGACTCGAACTGATACCGGTTTCCGAAGGTCGCATCATGGTCGTGGTGGTAGTCCAGTCCGGCCTTGCACGGAGCGTCATCCTCGAAGTGGAAACTGCTGTTCCCGAGAAGGACTTGCGTGAAATGGAATCTGTCCTCAACGAACGGCTGGTAGGGCTTACGCTTGGTCAGATTCGAGAGACTGTCTCCGAGCGGTTGGAGGATGTATCCGGGCATGGTCGTCTGGTACATCTAATTGTTAATTCCAAGGACAAAATCTGGACTGACGGAAGGGTGGAGGATATTCATTTGTCGGGTGTGGACAATCTGCTTGCACAACCTGAGTTTGCCGACATGGAGAAGATATCGGGCTTGGTGAGGTTTTTGGAAGATGGCTCAACTCTCTCTGACTTCTTGAGTGATGCTCAGGAGGAGGGGTTGATCATAACGATCGGCCGCGAGAACAAGTTTACCAAAATTATGGAGTGTTCATTGGTCACCTCTTCCTACAGGGTGGGGAACATCAGTGGCAAAATCGGTATCATTGGCCCCACCAGAATGCCGTACAACAAACTCGCATCGGTTGTCGAGCATACAGCACGAACGATAACGGATGTGCTCTCTGGTATTGATAGAAAGAGGGATGCGTAAAAGATGTCCAAGAAGAAACGGAAGGATACCGAAGTAACCAGTACTGAATCGGATAGTGATCAAAGCGCCGTCAAGGAAGCTCACGTGGAGACTGAGCAGCCCGCAGACGAGGTCTCAGAGGATACCGGGGAGGCCACCGAGACTGAGCCGCAGGAGGAACCATGCGAAGAGGACAGATTGAAAGCGCGCGTAGAAGAGCTGGAAGACAAGCTCCTGCGCCTGGCGGCTGAGTTTGATAACTACAAGAAGCGTATGGCGCGGCAGTACGATGATATAATTCGTACCGCCAATGATAGAATCCTGATTGAGCTACTTGACGTTATGGACAACTTCGAGCGTGCTTTGCAGCACGACAACGAGAATAGCAATTTTGAATCCTTTCGCAAAGGCACCGAGTTGATTTTTGATCAGATGACGGCGCTGCTGAATAAACATGATGTCAGACCTATAGAGGCTTTGGGCAAACCATTTGATCCCAATCTTCACGAAGCTCTGATGCCAGTTGAATCGGAGGAGTACCCGGAAGGGACAGTGGCGGTAGAAATGAGCAAAGGGTATATGCAGGGCGGACGAGTACTGCGCCATAGCAAGGTGGGGGTGAGTAGGGGGAAAACCGATGGAAAGAAGCAACAAAAGCAGGAGTAGAGCAGGTCTTTCCGAGACTTGCCATAATTGGCTACAATTTGCCATATCATAATTAGAAAGTGGTATAAAATATCGTAGTAGACTATAAAGGAGCATAAAAACATGGGAAAAGTAATCGGCATTGATCTGGGGACGACCAACTCGTGCGTGGCCGTTCTGGAAGGAAAGGATGCGGTTGTCATACCGAATCTTGAAGGTGCCCGCACGACACCGTCGGTTGTGGCCTTTACCAAGGATGGCGAGCGTCTTGTCGGCGCAGCCGCCAAAAGGCAGGCGGTGACGAATCCGGAAAACACCGTTTTCTCCATCAAGCGTTTCATGGGGCGGATGCATGGTGAAGTATCTTCGGAGGAAAAGATAGTCCCCTACAAGGTCACCGAGAATGAAAAGGGCGCTGTTCTGGTCCAGGTTCAGGATAAGACGTATTCACCGCCGGAGATATCCGCGTTGATACTCCGCGCCCTGAAGCAGGCGGCGGAAAGTTATCTTGGCTATGAAGTCAAGCAGGCGGTTGTTACGGTACCGGCCTATTTCAACGATTCCCAGCGCCAGGCCACCAAGGACGCCGGGCGGATCGCCGGCCTGGAGGTGTTGCGCATCATCAACGAGCCGACGGCAGCTTCGCTGGCGTATGGCCTCGAGAGGAAAGGGAATGCCAAGATTGCCGTCTTTGACCTTGGCGGCGGGACGTTTGATATCTCCATTCTTGAGATCGGCGATGGGGTTTTTGAGGTCCGTTCCACTAACGGCGACACCCATCTCGGTGGCGACGACTTTGACCAGGCCGTTATCGATTGGATGGCTGAAGAGTTTCTCAAATCACAGGGGATTGATCTGCGCAAAGACCGTATGGCTCTTCAGCGTCTTAAGGAGGCGGCGGAGAAAGCCAAGGTTGAGCTCTCATCGACTCTTCAGACGAATATCAATCTGCCATTCGTTACGGCTGATCAATCCGGCCCCAAGCATCTAGACCTGACGCTGTCACGATCAAAGCTGGAGCAGTTGACCGACCACCTTATTCAACGGACGGTGCAGCCATGCAAAGCGGCGCTGGCTGACGCCAAGCTGTCTATGTCTGATATTGATGAGGTGGTGCTGGTAGGCGGGATGACCCGGATGCCGAAAGTTATCGAGCTTACCAAGGAGCTCTTTGGAAGAGAACCGCACAAGGGTGTCAACCCCGATGAGGTAGTTGCTGTTGGAGCGGCGATACAGGGCGGTGTTCTTTCAGGGGAAATGAAGGACATAGTGCTTCTGGATGTTACCCCGCTTTCACTTGGTATCGAGACGCTCGGCGGCGTTATGACCAGGCTGATCGAGCGCAACACCACTATCCCGACCAAAAAGTCCCAAATTTTCTCGACTGCAGATGATAACCAGCCGGCGGTCTCCATCCACGTCCTGCAGGGTGAACGTCAAATAGCGATCGACAACCGCACCTTGGGGAGGTTCGATCTGATTGGCATTCCCCCGGCTCCACGTGGCGTGCCTCAGATCGAGGTTGGGTTCGATATCGATGCTAATGGAATCGTCCATGTAAACGCCAAGGACCTGGCTACCGGCAAAGAGCAGTCGATCAAGATTGAAGTCTCTTCCGGCCTGTCCGAGCAGGAAATTGACAAAATGGTGAACGACGCTGAGAAGTTCTCCGAGGAAGACAAGAAAAAGGGTGAACTGATCAAGGCGCGCAATGAGGCTGACCAACTTGTTTATGCTACGGAAAAGACCCTGAAGGAACACGGCGACAAGATCGCCGAAGATGAAAAGAAGCAGATCGAGGAAGCTGTCAAGAATCTTAAGGATGCGATTACCGGTGAGTCGTTGGAAGCAATTAACACTGCCAAGGAAACTCTCACCGCCGCTTCCCACAAGCTCGCCGAAGAAATGTACAAGCAGGCGCAAACGGCAACTGGCGCTCAAGCTGGAGCTGAAGCAGGGTCCACGGCCGGGGCTGGTGCTGGCGAGGAAAAGAAAGACAAGGGAGAAGGTGCGGTTGATGCTGACTTCGAGGTTGTCGACGATGACAAGAAATAGCTGATCTATGGCAAAAAGAGACTACTATGAAGTCCTCGGTGTAGATCGGGGAGCTGACGTTGATACTATCAAGTCTGCCTACCGTAAACTGGCACTGAAGTACCATCCTGACCGCAACCCCGGCAGCAAAGAGGCCGAGGAGAGATTCAAAGAGGCCACCGAAGCCTACGAGGTATTAAAGGACCCACAGAAGCGGAGCGCCTATGATCAGTTTGGCCATGCCGGTGTCGGGCAAGGGGCGGGTTTTGGTTTTGGTGGCTTTGGAGGGTTTGACCTTGGCGATGCCCTCCGTGCTTTCATGCGTGATTTCGGCGGTGGATCGATCTTTGATGATTTCTTCGGTATGGGAATGGGCAGTCCTCGCCGGCAGCGAAATCGGGGCGAAGACCTGCGGATCAGAATCATGCTCACCCTTGAAGAGATTGCATCCGGTGTTGAGAAGTCGGTTAAGGTCAAGCGACTGGTGCGCTGCGATACGTGCGGTGGTACGGGTGTGGCGGCCGGATCGTCGCGTCGAACCTGTCCTCAATGCAGGGGTTCCGGCCAAGTGCGAACAGTCACCCGCACTTTTCTTGGAACTGTCCAGCAAGTCACGACCTGCAACATGTGCCGTGGTACAGGGGAGGTCATTGCGGACCCATGTCGGGTATGCGGTGGAGAAGGCCGGGTGCGAGGTTCTACTACGGTTCAAGTGAAGATCCCAGCCGGTGTTTCCAGCGGTAACTATATGACAATTGAAAATATGGGCAATGTTGCCTCCCACAATGGGGAGCCCGGTGATCTGATTGCTGTTTTTGATGAAGCCGACCATGAATATTTCACCCGGCGTGGCGATCACATTGTGTGTGAGTTGCCGATCTCGTTTACGACCGCTGCGCTGGGGGGAACGGTCTCGGTGCCTACTCTGAATGGGCATGAAACAATACGAATCCCTCCGGCGACGCAGCCAGGCAAGATATTGAAAATGCGCGGTAAGGGGATCCCCCACCTACACCACACCGGCAGGGGGGATCAACTTGTCGGCATTGTCGTCTGGGTGCCGACCAAGCTAAGCAATGAGGACAAAGAGCTGCTTGAGAGGTTGTCCCGCTCAGGGGCGTTTGAACCGCCTGCCGCCAACAAATCATTCTTCAGAAAGCTAAGAGAAACCCTCGGGGTATGAGCACGCTATGGGTGAACCCAAGCCCCAAGCTTACATTGAAGTGAAGTTTGAGGTGCCTCGACTTCTGGCCGACGCGGTCTGCAATTTCGTTATCGAAAACATAAGTTCGGGCCTGATCCTTGAAGAAGAGGAGGCTTCCGCCGTTACCGGAATTGCTTTCTATGTTGCCGAAGATGACGAGAAGGACTGGCGTGGCATGCTGACAGGTTATCTTTCGTGTCTGGTTAGCAGCTCCATGCCGGCTGTCCCTGATATCGAGGAACGCGTGGTTAAAAACACCGAGTGGGGAGAACAGTACAGGCAGTCCGTTCGACCGACTCGCATCGGGGATGATGTTATTGTACGTGCTCCCTGGTACGTTGCCGAACCGGTTTTCAAGTACGACCTTATCATTGAGCCGAAGATGGCATTTGGCACGGGCAGCCATGAAACTACCCGGTCGTGTCTCAAGATCATTCGAGAGAACTTCAAACCAGGGATGCGGTTTGTCGATGTTGGTTGCGGATCGGGTGTTCTGTCCATTCTTGCCGACAAGATGCAGGCGAGTTTCATCAAGGCAATTGACTGCGATATCACGGCGGTAGAAAACTGTCAGGAGAATTTCAGGATAAATTGTGTGAGCGCCCCTGCGGAAATCTTGTTGGGATCGGTTGACTTATGCAAAGACGACATACCTTATGAGTTTGTCTGCGCCAATATTATAAAGAGCACCATACTGTTCATGCTAGGTGACCTGGTGGCCCTCACGGCAGACAAAGGGATTCTAATATTATCGGGATTGCTTGATCGGGATGAGTCGGAGGTCTCGGCGATACTGAAGCAGGAGAAACAGACCGCCTTTTCAGTTCTCCGGGACAACGAATGGCTGACCTACATTGTGCATAAGGGTTGAATGAAGGAACTTCCGATTTTTTATTGTCCGCCCCGGCGGCTACACGATGACATCGTCGAACTCCCTGCTGATGAGAGCCATCACGCCGTCAGTGTCATGCGCCTTTCGCAAGGGGATCGGCTGATAGTCGTAGATGGGGTTGGGACCGCGTACAGGGGAGAGGTTGCAAAAATTGTCGGCAATAAGAAGGTTGCCGTCCGCCTGTATCTGGAGATTCGTAATTTCGGTGAACCGATGGTGGCGCTGACACTGGTCGCCGGTTTGTCGGTCGGTTCCAAGTTTGACACCGTTGTTCAGGAGGGAACCGAGTTGGGGGTGAAAAGATTTGTTCCCGTTATTGCTGCCAGGTCCAAGGTAAGATTAGACGACTCGAAGAAAGTGGCGGCCAGAACTCGCCGCCTCGAAAGGGTGGCGCTGTCGGCTATTAAGCAATGCCGCCGCAGCTATCGACCTGAGATTGCCCTGCCGATCACTTTTGCCCAGTACATGAAAGAGGTTGATGCGGAAAGCCTCAGGCTCATTTTCCATCCGGGTGGGAGTCCGGTTTCATCAGTGGAATTGCCGGAGATTACGGGGTTAAGGCGGGTAACGGCGTTAGTTGGTCCCGAGTCCGGCTTCACGCAAGACGAAGTTGATCTGGCAGTGAAGGCCGGCTTTGTGCCGGTTTCGTTGGGGGCAAGAATACTGCGGACCGAAACCGCTGGCCCAGTGGTTTGCGCTCTCCTGATGAATATGCTGGGTGAGTTGAGATAGTCCCTCTTTCGTCCGATAAAAGAACAGATGGATAAGATAATACTTATCTGGGTCGGGTTGTTCGGTCTGGCTATCGGGTCTTTCCTCAATGTTGTGATCCACCGTCTGCCGCGCCGTATCCTATTTGTTGTGGCACGTTCCGTGTGCCCGCATTGTGGCGCACAGCTTAAGTGGTACCACAACATCCCCGTTGTCAGCTTCATTTTTCTGCGTGGCAAGTGCGCTTTCTGCCGAGGGAAGATATCTTATCGATACCCTGCGGTAGAGGTCATCAACGCACTTTTTTACCTTTACTTCTACTGGCAGTTTGGTCTCAGCCTAAACTTCGCTGTTTTCGCTTTTCTTTCCTCGGCGCTGTTGGTCATCTTTTTCATTGACCTTGACTTTCAGATAATTCCCGACGTCATCACCCTACCCGGTATATTGGCAGGTCTCGCGATCTCGTTGCTGCCGGGAGGAATCGGCATCGTGAACGCTGTTATTGGACTTGTGGTTGGTGGAGGTTCATTGTATCTGGTCGCTTTGCTTGGGGACTGGCTATTCAAGAAAGAATCCATGGGGGGAGGCGATATCAAAATGGCGGCGATGTTAGGGGCGTTCTTGGGTTGGCAGAAGATTATCTTGATCTTCATCTCCTCGGCCGTAATCGGTCTGGTCGTATCGCTTGTGATAATGATCTTCTCGGCCCGCGTCCGTGAAACCAGAGTGGTGCCGTTTGGGCCTTTCCTTGCGACCGCTGCGATGCTCTCCATTGCCTATGGCGATCAACTCATCAACCTTTACCTTACCAACGTCGTCGGCTTACACTGAAGGGCTACCTTTCAGCCAAATTCCGGAACTGCCGAT
Source organism: uncultured Ignavibacteriales bacterium (assembly GCA_964416195.1). Taxonomy (GTDB): domain Bacteria; phylum Zixibacteria; class MSB-5A5; order GN15; family FEB-12; genus CAYQDB01. The sequence continues at coordinate 56,341 of CAYQDB010000010.1, read as the reverse complement.
AAGTAACCAGGGACGATGAAAAAAGGCAGCCACAGATTTGAATCAGAGGTCCACCTGGGGCTACTAGTCATAGTCTGCATCCTCCTGTTTCTTAATTTCACATCGAACTTTATCCTCTACCGTGCTCGGGAATCCAGGCGGAGCAGGATCGCCGCAGACCTCAACTCAGCGGCGCTGGCAGTAAGTCGGGTAGTGCACGGTATGGTTCCGCCCGATTTGACAGAGTCCCAGAAGCGAGAGCTCATGCTACAGTATGGTCTGAGCGGATTGATGGTGATTCCCTCAAGGCCGCCGGATAACTCGACCGAGTCAAAGAGACTCTGGTTTGCCTCTGTTGTCCAGAGTCTTCCAGCCGGACAGATTCCTGATATTGCTCGTAAGCTGTTGGCTTCGGACTTTCAAACTCTGACACGTGGCGAGCACGATGAATTTTTCTATGTCTATCCAATTCCTTTCAGCGCAGCTAAAAGCCTGGCGATTCTGTCGAAAAACGCCCCAGGGTTGGCCTACCTTGACGACTCGGCACGGATGGTATTGATTATTGATATTGCGTCTGTGTTGGCCATAGCCATAATCTATCTGTTGCTCTCACGCTTCATCTTCTCTCCTTTCAGGAAAATCAGAAAACAGGCGCTGGATGCCGGGCGGGTAGTCGACCAGACAGAAGATGATGTCGAGGCGATGGTCCGGGACTACCGCCAAGTCATCGAGGAACTGAAGGATAAGGAACAGCAACTTCTTAAACTCAACAAAGCTATTCAACGAAAGGCCGATTCGCTTGAGCAGTTCAATCAGTATTTATTGACCTCGATGAGCTCCGGAATTATCACGGTGGATAAGCAGGGGCGGGTGCTGTCGATCAACCGGGCAGCTGGCGAGATTCTTGACATTCAGCCTGTTGACCATGAGGGGAAACCGTATTCCGACTTACTCAAACCTGACTCCGCAACTGCGCAAGCCTTGAAGCGTACCTTGGTGCAGGGGACAGGCGCCGATTATCAGGAGATTGACTTCACCCCCAAACACGGGCAGAAACGAGTCCTTGGTGTTTCAATTTCCGCCGTATACGATGACCAGCGTCAACCGATAGGCGCTTCTATGCTCATTAATGATCTAACCGAGCTGCGGCGTCTTCGCGCCGAACTGGAGACAAAGAATCGCCTTGCGGCTTTGGGGGAGATGGCTGGAGGGCTGGCGCATCAATTGCGGAACTCGATGGGGGCTATTACCGGTTACTGTGCTCTTTTGAAAAAAAGGCTGAGAAAAAGCGGGTTGGAGATCGGCAGTATTGAGGCGCTGATTCAAGAAACCGCCGAGGCCGAGAAGTTAGTGGAGAGATTTCTCCAGTTTGCCAGGCCGCTGGCGTTTAAGCCCGAACCGGCGTCTGTCAACGAGCTTGTAGCCCAAGTCGTTAGTACTTTTGAGGCCCGTCCGGATTGTCGACAGGCCGAATTTGTGGTCAGGCAAACCGATGATTTCACGATTGGGCTGGATCCCTTGCTTATGAAGCAAGCATTGACGAATATCGTAGAAAATGCCTTCAATGCGTATGAGAATAGAAAGGGCCGGGTTGAAATCAGGGTAGGGCAGGTATCTCTGATACCTGCCAACAATTGGCAGGAGTCGGGGACTTCTGCCCTACAATTACAAATTGAAGTTGAGGACTTCGGCTGTGGTATTGCCGAAGACGACCTTGACAAAATCTTCACACCGTTTTTCTCGTGTCGTCCCTTAGGGACCGGCTTGGGGCTGCCTCTGGCTCGCAAGATTGTCGATCTGCACCAGGGTTCGCTGTCCGTAGAGTCTCAGTTGGGCAAGGGAACGACATTTACGATTTCGTTGCCGATTCGAAGCAGACGTTTCGTGGGTGGCAGATGTCCACATCTGCCCTCTTTGAGCTAACATACCCTCCGAATCTCAGGCTTAGCGAGGACTTGCGATAACTGCAAACGGGATTGAGCTTGCACCCAATCCTGCTCTGTGTATCCCATGCCCCCTATTCGTGCACGGCGGATATCTTCGTCCGCCGTTCCCGTGGATGTCTTTTCACCTGCTTCAGCATAACAGGTAGGGAGAAGCCCGATCAAAGCCCTGAGAAATCTCTTGAGCGAGACCTATTTTTTGCTATATTTGCGGGCAATTGCTCAGGAGGTTTGGATGTATACACCGTCAGATTTCAGGAAGGGTTTGCGTATAATTGTCGATGGCCAGCCGTATTACGTAGTGGAGTATCAGCACTTCAAAATGGGAAGAGGCAAGGCCAACATACGCACCAAGTTGAAGCATATCAAAACGGGCGCCATGGTTGAGAAGGTTTTTTCCTCAAATGACTCTTTCCGGCCTCCCGATATGGAATTCAAGACGATGCAGTACCTCTATGAAAACACCGGTGAGTTTGCCTTTATGGATACCCAGACATTCGAGCAGGTCTCTATTCCGGTCGACAATCTCGGCGACGCTAAGTGGTACCTTCTGGAGAACCAGGAATATAAAGTTGTCTTTCTCAATAACGAGGCCATTTCAGTTGACCTTGCGGCCTCGGTGATTCTCGAAGTCGTTCAGACGGAACCGTCTGCACGGGGTGACACTGTTACAAACATCACCAAGCCGGCCAAGCTGCAAACCGGTCTGACGGTAAAAGTGCCTCCTTTCGTCAAAGAAGGGGACAAGGTCAAGGTTGACACGCGCACCGGTGAGTATCTGGAACGGGCCAATTAGGACATGCCCCGCGGGCGTCGGATACTCGGCGTTGACGAATCCGGCAAGGGGGACTTTTTCGGACCGCTGGTGGTGGGTGCTTTGTTAGCGTCCGATAGTGATCTGGAGAAGTTACAGGAACTTGGGGTCCGCGACGGCAAACTGATTGCCAACAAGAAGCTGCTGACTATAGACGAGCAGCTTCGTTCTTATTTCCCCCACATTATCATTATGTTCAGTCCGGAAGAGTACAACCGGCAGTATGCGTCGATCAAGAATCTGAACAAGCTGCTGGCTGATGGCCATGCCCGGGCAATTGCGGCGGTTCTTGTTAAGCACAGAGTCGACCTTGCTGTTTCGGACAAGTTCGGAAAAACAGAGCTGGTTGAAGGGGCTATTCGCAAGAAGGGAGTGACAATTGACCTTCAGCAGCTTGTTCGCGGTGAGCGGATTCCTCAGGTGGCTGCAGCCTCAATCCTGGCGCGGGCGGCCTTCATGAGGGAGATAGAGAAGCTGTCAGCCCTACTGGAGATTGATATTCCGAGGGGAGCCGGTTCCATTGTGGATGAGGCCGGTAGGAAGCTGGCAAAACGCCACCCGGTTTCGCTCTTTGGTAAGATTGCCAAAATCCATTTCAAGAACTATCGCCGCATTGTCAACCCTGCGTTGTTTGCCAAGTGAGAGAGTCGAAGATACGCCTTCGGCGTGAAGTACACGGGGTAGAATTGCTGACTCTGTTGCTGCGTTTACGGTGATTAATCGAATCGATGTTTGTTCTCTCCAAGCTATAGGTAATGAAACCACTTGTTTATCTGTTGTTTTCTGTCAGAGATAGTGTACAGAGACGGAGCAGTACCCACACCATGTAAGCCGCAAGGTAACAATGCATTAACCATTATCATCTAAAGTTATATATTATGGTGATAGGGAGAGAACCTAAGGCTGCTAATAATCGTTCGTCCGTTACCATGTCACTGTTCTGGGCTAAGCAGATGACGGATTCTGTCGACTATTAATAAGACAACAACAAGTTAGCCGATCAGGAGGTCCTATGGAAATACCGGTGGCTGACCTGGTGGTGGCTGTTTTTTTCCTTTCTGCCCTTGTCCTGGTCGCCAGATGCCGAACACAACTCTCCGGAGAGAGCAGGGAAGGCTACCGTTACATTTCGGCCGGCCTAGTCATTCTTACGTTGATGGCGGTATCCAGCCTTTACAGCAAGATTGGCGTTTTTTGTTCAATTCCTTTCCTTTCCGATCCTGTTTTCTACCGACTGATCTTCTGGATTGGTACAATTACAGGACTCACGATGCTGGTAAGTGGTATGTCCAGATGGCTTCTGCTTTCGCGGGATTACCGGAAATTCGACCGGGAGAAGTGGCGGCGTTTAGATTTCATCAAGAGGGTTGAGCAACTCGTTGGGGTGGAACGAAGGTTGCCGGTGATTTTGAGTAAGACGTTGCAGTATGCGGCTGAGCACTTTGACCTTCGAAGTGGAGCCGTTTACATCTACTCCCAAGGTCAGCAAAAGCCAGTATTTCTGTGCTCGTGTGGTTTGGCGCCAATAACGGACCAAGAGCTTCGGACAATATCGTTCGATGAGAACGTCGCCGACAACCTACCTGAAAACGATTCCTCTCCTATGGACAGCATAGTTATAGGAGTCCCCGCAAGTATCACGCGACCTGACATGACGATGCCGGTAGCCGTAAACCGCAAGATATCTGCCGTGTTCCTATTATGGCAGGGCGAGAAATCGGTCTTGGATGTCGAGGACAGAATAAATCTAAAAATAGCTGCCGGCATCATTTCCCGCGAAGTTGAGTTGCAAAAGCGGCAACTGGATGAGTCATTCCGGAAGCAGCAGGCCGATTGGTTACAGTCTTTGGTCACTGCTGTCGATCACAGAAAACCTATCAAAGAAAGTATCTTAAGAATTTCCAGATGGCTTACAGAAGTGTTACACACAGAACTTATTTCTTTCACTATTACCTACGAGAAGAAAAATACACAGAGGTATTCCGTTAGTGAAGATGGCGCTCTTCTTAACGAGAAAAGTGTCAACGATCCATCCCATCGTGTTTTTTTGAACCATGTTCTTGACAGCGACAAGTTGGTGGTGGTCAATGACGTGCGAGCCAAGACAACAGTACCGGTTGAAAAGATGATTCTCGACAGTGGGATGAAATCTCTGGTTGCCTTTCGGTTGGGTTATGGCCAGAGGACTGGAGGAGCTGTAGTTATTGCCTCGAGACAGGCCAATCGTTTCAGAGCCCGGGAGATTGAGCTCATTAATGTGGCTGTTCCCTTTTTAAGCCACCTTGTCTCCGAAGAAATCTATCGTCATCACTCCAGCATTCATGAGCGACGCGTGGCTCTGGCTAACTCTTTCCTTGCCGACTGTGGATGTGTTGTTAATCTTCAAGACCTGTTCCAGCAGGCGGCGACTCTCTTGTCTAAGGAACTCAGAACATCCGTGGTCAGGATTTCGACTTACGAGTATGACGGCGCCTTTCTGAAATCGAGGGCACTGGTCTGCTTGCGACCTATTGAGGGGCTAACGCCGACCGACGGCCACATGATCTTGTCGTTGATGCCGTATCATACTTTAGTCCGGGAGACGGGTCGCCTAATGATGATAAATCAGGAACACACGGATAAGAAAATGGCCGAGGCTGAGGCCGGGCAGGTGTTCAGTGCAGACTTGAAATCAGCCTTACTGATTCCGATCACAGTGGGCCGTCAGGTCCTCGCGGTTGTCAGCCTGGCCGAGATGCGGCGATGGACTCGTTATCAATACAGCCCGGCTGACGTTCTGTTTGCAGGTTCGGTGGCGTCGGGGTTGTCCCTGGCGATTCAGTTAGCGCTCGGCAAGAGGAGTAAAACCCGTCCTCGGCTCGAAAGGAACATTGCTGGTTCAACGGTCCTGCACGATCCCATGCTGAAGAGCCGCATTAAGTCATCGCTATCGAGCATCATGGGATCAGTTGAAATGATTAAGTCCCATAAACCGGACACGATCACCGGTCTTGACAGGTATCTTTCTATCATAGACCGCTCCGCTCAGAAGATAAATGGTTTTATCTTTGAGGAAATCTCCCCATGAGAGTGTACCCCTCCTGTCGTGGTTAAGCAGTTGGGGCGCATAAATGTCATGAGACAGCTTTCCGAAAGGCAAGAAGGGATCCTGCAGGGTAGCCTTCAAGGCTTGGGCCTTCCGGTGACGGCACGGCTGTATGTATCCGAAGGCCTTCAGGAGGTCTTCCGCTGGGTTGTCAGTCAACCACAGGAGCACATGGAAGAATCCTGGTTGTACATTCCTTGGGAGCAGGTGAGATCAATCCGACAATCGCTGGTTGTGGAGGGTAGTGACCCGTTATTCAATCACGTGGCTAAACACTGCTATACAGTCAACGGATACAATTTGTATCCCGTTCTGGTACGCGGGCATATCAGAGCTGTCGTTGTAGAGACATCAGGAAAGACATGTGACATTAGCGCTTCCGCCGATACTGCGCTTATTGAGAGTCTCTCGGCTTTTGAAGACAGCGCCGAAAAATCGGATGGGGCGACTGCTTCGTGTTTCATTTCTACTCTATTTCAGCGGGACAACGGTTTTGAGCTTTTTACCAAGAAGTTGCTAGATCTACTGACGGAACAGCAGCCAGATAGCTTGGCAGCTCTTTACAGTGAGAGCGATGGCATCTACAGGCAACGATTCATTGTGGGGAACCTCCATCTATATGACAAGCTTGCCGGAGAGTTGAATCTGGCAACCGCGCGGGAATGGATTGAGTCCATGCGCAAAGAGCGTTTTTTTCTGCCTGTTGACTTGCTGCCGGATCACCCCACATTTCTTGATTCCCCGCCGAATTTCCTATTCGTGCATCCTGGGATTCACTCGGAGAGGACGGAGTACATCATCGCTGTAGTTTTCGGCGGCCACATCACCTTGCAGGTGGCGTCCTGGATCAGAGAAATCGCCCGGTTGTCATCCATGCTGCATGATTCTCAATTCAGCACCTCGTCAGAATTCCTTTCGTTGTTTTCGCGCCTCGACAATATGATTGATTTGCCAGCTACAGTTGATGACATAATCTTAGAGGTATTCAGACTGCTTGACCAACAAATGATTCTATCGTGTCTTACGATAGTGTTGCCTTCCGGCTCGTCACGGACAGTTGTGAGGGGGCCTCGATCAGAGCTGCAGGTAAGGCATAACGACAGCCCTGTTGTGGCTAAGGTGCAGCAGGTGTTGAGTGAGGACAGCCCGCGTTTCCTACAGACTCTTCAGGACCAGGGGTTCAGTAAGGAGGAGGCTAAGTGGTACTTCCTTGAGAATATAAAATCTGAAGCGTGTTTTCCTATTAGATTTGGCGCTGGCGCCCGTGGTCTGGTTGCTGTCGGATCACCGGTGGAAGGAGAGTACCTTCTTTCAGTGCAGCCTCTGCTTTCCTATGCCTCCAAATTTATCAGTTTGTGGAGCGGTTTTGCTCACAGTAAGGAAACCACATTGCAGGCAATTGATCAGCCCGGAGCTGGCGAGAATGTTCTTATCCTGAAGGAACGGTTTCGTACAATTCGCAAGCTCACTGAAGGTTACTTCCACGATATTCGCGGTTGGCTATCAGTGGCGCTTGGCCAATCGGAAATCCTCCGCAACGCGTTATCCTCGGCAGAACTTGGCGCGCGATCGGAAGGGATAACAGCGGGAATGCATAGAATCACCCAGGCTGTAGATAATATCGCCGAACAGGTTGAGCGCCTGAGAGATATCTGCTCTGTATCCGAAGAACGCCTTCCCCTTGATGTATCGGTTCAAAAATTCCTGGCAGGACTGCCATCGATGATTCATGGCTATGCTCGACAGATCAATGATTCCAGTAACACCTCCGTTACAGTACAGGCAAAGACCGATATTGGTCATGATTTTTCGTGGCCGCTATCGGTTCTATTTGACTCGGTTTTGCCGTTGGTACTAGTGTTGATGGAAAAAGCGACGCGATCCGGCGTTCTCCAGGTAACTGCTCGATCCGGTAAAGTTGATGAGGCAATACTGCTTGAGTTCAACCGCGATATTATAGGTGACGCAACACTCAATGAGCTGATACACCTCGCCTTTCAGGATATTGCCTTCGTTGTCGAGGATGGCAAGCGCAGTAGAGTCAGCCTGAACGGTTTGCACCTGACCTATGGTGTAACCTCACGTGAAAGCTTTCTGATAAGGTTGTCACGGACGAAAGCGAACGATGCCGGCGATCGAAACAGGGTTGTTAGGACTTCCGGTGTACGAAGGAACTAAACGTAATATGTACAGCGCTCACGATCAAGTACAAGAATACTATCATCTTAGGACAAGCTCCGCCCTCGATAGGATTATTTCGGTTGTTGATACCGTCACGTTGCTCACCGCCGGGCTGTTGGAAGCGGACTTCACGGCTCTCTTCTACCAAAAGGAAAACGGCGATGGGCTTATTCCGGTGTCATTCTACAGTGCACCGGACGTAAAACTGGCTGATTTCGACCTGTTGGAAGAGGACTGGTTCCAGGAGATTGACCGAGGTGCAAAAGTAGAGGAGACATTTGTCGGCCTTGGAGAAACGCACCCCAGTGACCTCGGACCAACCGGCCAGTTTGCTCAAAGCAATGGCTTTGCGGGTATCTATCAGTTTCCTACCTATATAGATGACCGCCTCCGTGCGGTGATCGTGGCCTGCTGGCACCAGCCGCACAAACCGCGTCATCCAAACATGCAGGTGTTACTTGGATACTTGACGAAAATACTGATCGATTGCATGACCCTTACTGACGAAGCGCAATTGGTTGCTGATTACTCGCTGCGTCTGTCGAAGTTGATGGCCGTGTTTGAGGCGCCACTTGGGGAATATTCGTTTACCGAGTTGATGTCAAAACTCCTCGGTTTCTGCCGGCAGATCGTGCCTGAGGCCAGCGTTTGCCTGTTTTCGGAGTCATCTGGGCCAGAGGAGCTTAGCGGTCAAGAAGTTCTCTGCGATAGACCTGTCTCCGAGGCTTTCCTTAATTCAGTGCTTCATCGCATAGAGCAAGCTTGTGAGAGTTCGCCTTCTGAGGCGGCGAGCAGAGAATCCTGCTATGATCTCAGCCGCTACTATGCCGACGAATACACTGGAGTAGTAGCGATGGATATGTGCCCGGACGAGAGTCTGCGATGCTCACTGGTGGCATGGACCGAATGTGAAAGCGGGTTCTCACAAAGCGACCTGAATCTGCTTTCGGTCTTTGCCATGTTTGCCAAGGCGGAGATCAGGGACGCTTACATGGTGAGAAGGTTGAGGAAAACGAAACGGCTTCTGGAGAAATCTTCAATGCGGATGGCCGATACTGAGGCTCTCGCTGCGCTTGCAGATATGACAACAGGAGTCGCCCATGATTTCAACAATATCTTCGGTGGCGTGGTCGGTCGTCTGCAGTTGATGAGGCTGAAGATTCGCGACGAAACTATACTTTCAGACCTGGGCAAGATAGAGTCTCTCGTGCTGAGCGGGGCTCACACCATTAGGCGCATTCAGGAATTCGCCACTGGCGCCAAAGCCGAGGAAGCTCAATCTGTGGACCTCTGCCGTGTAATAGGGGACTGCCTTGATACTGACGCTGCCGGCTGGAAGAAACTGGCCGGGATCAGGGGTGTCGCTGTTGTCTCCGAGCTGGCGGCCCAGGAAGCAATCATCTCCGGGTGTGAGGCTGAGCTTAAGACAGTCATTCACAAGCTGGTGGAGAATGCCGTGGAGCATTCACCGGCGAACTCAACTGTAACCGTTAGCCTCAGAGTCGACGATCGGCATTTCACGATCTCAATTACGGATCGGGGTCCAGGTATTCCTGAAGAAATCAGACAGAAGATATTTTACCCCTTCTTCAGCACCAAAGGTACGCCTGGGGCAGGCCTGGGGTTGGCCATGGTCCGCGGCATTGTGACGCGTCAGGGGGGAGAGGTAAGTCTTGGAACTAACGAGGGTTCCGGAACGGTTTTCAACCTTGCCTTTAGCCATGCCGTCAAGGATCAGGATATCTCTGAGATAACTACAAGGACAAAACGAACAGGTCGGCTCAAGGTTCTGGTTGTTGATGATGATGACCAGATAAGGGAAATCTTGACTGACATGCTCACTATGGATGGCTACAGCGCCACGGCCTGCCCTGATGCCAATGCCGCTCTGAAGACTATAAATGAAGACTCATTTGATATCCTGATTACTGATCTGGGGATGCCTGGTATGTCCGGTCTTGACCTTGCCGGAGAAGTGCACGAAACCCACCCTCAGATACCAATTGCTATGATCACTGGCTGGGGGACTCAGTTGTCTGAGCAGGAGGTGTCCTCGAGAGGGATCAGGGCTATCCTGTCTAAGCCCTTTCACCTGAAAGAGGTGAAAGAGCTCATTCAAGAACTTGCATTGTGTTGACGATAGTTCGACTGAATCTAAAATCAAAAAAAGTCTTTGCCTTTTCTACTTTATAGATTATATTAGCCTTCATAAATCTTCGGGGCGAGGTGAAATTCCTCGACCGGCGGTCAAAGCCCGCGAGTTGGGAAGTTCCCGGCTGAGTCTGTGCAATTCAGACGCCGACGGTATAGTCCGGATGGGAGAAGGATAGAGATTGGTGTGCCCAAGGGTGCATCTACCCCGAAGTATGTTTCGGGATTTTTTTATGACTGAAACGGCTGATGCCTCTTATATGCGTCGAGCTTTGAATCTCGCGGAAAAGGGGAGAGGATGGACCTCGCCCAACCCGATGGTGGGAGCAGTAATTGTTAAAGGGCGTAAGGTCGTCGGCGAGGGGTATCATCGACGGGTAGGTGAGGATCACGCGGAGCGCGTTGCAATCAAGAAGGCCGGCGTGAAAGCGAAGGGTGCCACTCTCTATGTCAATCTGGAACCCTGTTGCCATACCGGCCGGACCGGTCCTTGCACTGAAGCCATAATCGAAGCAGGTATCAGCAAGGTTGTTTTTTCCGTCAGAGACCCTGACCCAAGGGTTAATGGAAAAGGGGCGCGGATTCTCAGAAAAGCCGGCGTGACGGTTGAAAGCGGGTTAATGAGAAAGCAAGCCCTGCAGCTTAACGAAAGCTACTTCGCTTATTATAAGAACAAGCGGCCGTTTGTTATCCTTAAGACAGCCCAGACCCTGGATGGCAGAATTGCCAGTGTGACCGGCGACTCAAGATGGATTTCCGGATCTCAGTCACTCAAGCTGGTTCACCAACTCCGGACCGAGGTTGATGCCGTTGTGGTCGGCATGGGGACGGTTCGAAAGGATAACCCAGCCTTGACGGTACGGTTGGTAAAAGGCAAGAATCCGTATCGGATTATCCTGTCACAGTCGTTGAAGTTCCCTCGGCAATGCCGGCTTCTGGATCATAACAGCGATCATAAAACGATTGTCGCGACTACTCCGCGAGCCCTGCAACAGTTCTCAAGGACATCAAAAGGGAGAAGGCAGGGCCTCATTTACTGGAACGTGCGTACCAATCGAGACGATCTGCTGGACCTTCACGACTTTGTCACAAAGGCGGGAGAGTTTGGATTGCGATCGCTCTTGGTTGAAGGCGGTGGCGGTGTTGCTACATCTTTTCTGAAGGCTGGCCTGGTGGACAAGTACGTCATCGTGATGGCTCCTCTTATTTTGGGAAGCGGTGTCAGCGCCGTTGGAGAGATACATACCCGTAAGCTGGCTGATGCCATCTCTTTTGATCGCTATTGGTTTCAGAGGAGCGGAACTGACAACGTTTTTGTCGGTTATCCAAGAAAGAGAGTGTAGCTGTGTTTACGGGATTGATTGAGGCAATTGGTACTGTCAAAGACCTGCGTACACGCGGAAATTACAGGGTACTTACTATTACTTCCACTCTTACTGACAATAACCTGGCGCTGGGTGAATCGGTCGCCTGCGATGGAGCCTGCCTTACGGTTGTCTCTGTTGATAAGGAACAATTTGCCGTTGAAGCGTCCCAGGAAACAGTGAAATGCACAATTCTCAACGACTATACGGTCGGTACCCGGATAAATCTTGAGAGAGCGCTCAGAGTTGGGGGTAGATTAGGCGGCCACTTTGTCAGCGGTCATGTTGATGACACCGGTGTCATCGACTATGTGAGACCTGTCGAAGAGTCGCTGGAATTGGCGCTGAAGTTCGATCCGCAGTTCAGCAGGCTGGTGATCGACAAGGGCTCAATCACAATAAATGGCGTTTCGCTCACAGTCAACGCCACTCGAACGGGATGGTGTAGCGTTAACCTCATTCCGTTTACCGCCAAAGAGACAACACTGGGGCTTCTGCAAAGTGGCCACAAAGTGAACCTTGAATTCGATATGATTGGAAAGTATGTTCTCAAGATACAAGGAAACAGAAACAACAACACTCTTACGAAAGAGAATCTGATAGAAAGTGGATGGTGACAATGAACAACAACGTGAAGTTTAGCACGATACCTGAGGCCATTGAGGATATCAAGGCTGGTAAGTTCATCATCGTAGCTGATGATGAGGACCGGGAAAATGAGGGCGACTTGATAATGGCTGCTGAGAAGATCATGCCAGAGGCTGTGAACTTCTTCGCGACTCACGGGCGCGGTCTTATCTGTGTCTGTATGCCTCAGGAGAGGATCGAACAACTCCAGCTACACCCCATGGTCGAGCGCAATACGGCCAAGCATGGAACTCGTTTCACGGTTTCCGTTGATGCTGTTCATGGTACGACCACCGGAATTTCGGCCTATGATCGGGCCATCACTATCAAGACTCTGGTGGATCCAAACACGAGGCCGGAGGACTTGGCCCGGCCCGGTCATGTTTTTCCGATTCGAGCTGTGAAGGGAGGTGTTCTTTCGCGAGCGGGTCATACTGAGGCTTCGGTTGATCTGGCGCGGCTGGCAGGGCTGACGCCGATCGCCGTGTTGTGCGAAATAATGGACGAGGACGGCACGATGGCCAGAGTGCCCAAGCTTTACGAAATGGCTAAGAAATACAACCTCAAATTTATTACGGTCCGAGACTTGATTGAGTACCGGCGCCAACATGAAAAGCTGGTTAAGAGGGTCACGACCGTTGGTTTTCCTACCATCTACGGAGATTTCAAACTCCACCTATACGAGTCCGATATCGACAATCATTATCACCTTGCCTTGACCAAGGGAGATGTAGCAGACAAGAAAAACGTGCTGGTCAGGGTTCACTCCAGTTGCCTTACGGGTGACGTATTCGGTTCGCGGCGGTGTGACTGCGGCGATCAGCTTCACCATGCCATGGAGCGCGTTGAAGAAGAGGGCCTGGGAGTGGTGCTGTACATGCGACAGGAAGGGAGAGGGATTGGTCTGGCCAACAAAATCCTGGCGTACGAGCTTCAGGAGCACGGACGGGATACTGTGGAGGCCAACCACGATCTGGGTTTCAAGGCCGACCTTCGAGACTATGGCATCGGAGCACAGATCCTTGTAGATCTGGGCCTGACCTCCATTCGATTGCTAACCAACAACCCCAAAAAAGTAATCGGCCTGAAAGGATACGGATTGGAGATAACGGAGCAGATCGCGCTCGAGATTGAGCCCTGTAAGTATAACCAGACATATCTGGAAACCAAGCGGGATAAAATGGGACATCTATTGAATTTCAAATAAATGGGAGCAATTCACATGGAATACAAAGTATACGAAGGTAAGCTGGATGCACGCGGGCTGACATTTGGGTTGATCGTCAGCAGGTTCAACAACTTCCTCACCGACAAACTCCTTGAAGGTGCTTTTGATTGCCTGAAGCGTCACGGCGCTGAGGAAGCAAAGCTGTCGGTTGCTTATGTTCCGGGTGCGTTTGAAATACCGTATGTCGCCTCAAGGATGGCGAAGTTAGGCAATTATGACGCCGTCGTCTGTCTCGGGGCGCTCGTTCGCGGCGACACTCCCCACTTTGACTACATCGCCAACGAGGCTTCCAAAGGTATTGCCCGCATCGCTCTTGAGACCGGCGTTCCGGTTATCTATGGTCTGGTCACCGCTGACACCTTGGAGCAGGCCATTGAACGTTCCGGAACCAAGGCGGGCAACAAGGGCTGGGACGCCGCCGAGGCGGCTATCGAGATGGTCAATCTCTACAAGGCGCTCGGATGACGGAAAAGCTCTCTCCACGACGCCTCACTCGTGAATTGGTGCTTAAGGCTCTATATGCGTCGGAATGCGGAGAAACACGGTCTGAGGAGATCTTTGCGGAGATCGTCAGAAATCGCAAGCTGAGTGAGAAGAACGTTCGGTTTGCCCATACCCTTTTCTCTCTCACCGGTCAACACCGCGACTGGGCTGACCGGCTGATTTCCAGTCTGGCTGAAAACTGGGACATCAATCGTATTGCAGCAATCGACCGCACGATTCTTCAGATGGCCTTGGTGGAACTGCAACACATGCCGGACACCCCTGTCAAGGTCGTTCTCAACGAAGCCATAGAACTAGCCAGGAAGTTCTCCACTTCCGAATCACCAGGTTTTGTCAACGGGATTTTGGATGGGTATGTGAAGAAGATGGAGAAGGTGAAAGGGGATTAGATAATCCTGTAAGGCATAAGAAATCTCCAACTCCTGACAAATTGGGTTTTCTACAAGTCAGTTGCTTTGGGCCAGTAGGCATTAAAGGTCTTTCGGATTTGGTGGATCAAGTCGGAAGCGAGGTCTTTTTCGAGCACTATTACGAAAGAGTCACGATTCCCTATATCCTTTAGACCATGGCCGATTATATATAGCTTCTTGCCGTCGATAATATATCTATCATGAAGCATGGTGGTATTATCAGCAACCCTGATTTCTATGTTTCTAAACTCACGTTTGAAATCTTTGAGTGCAGTTGTAAGCTTTCGGCCTGATTCGGACGTTTTCTGAGTCAGAAATCTCACATGGGTCTTCTTCCCAATTTTTTCCAAGGAATCTAAGGTTCGGATTCCATAATAGGGATCGCAAATGATAGTATCTCCGGTGAGTGTCGACAATACGTCCTCTAGTCCTCGCCGAGAAGTTCTTGGTGTACCTGACGAAATGCAGACAACCGAGAGACCTCCTCGTTCAAGAGCTTGTTCTGCTTCAATTTCACCCTTTGTCATGATCTTATAATACGTGTCTGGCCCGAAGCTAAACGACTTCACTTTTCCACCGGAGCGCGAGAGAGCATTTATGATCGACTGCTTCTTAATAGCTACTCCAGCAATTTCCAAACAAGCCTCGATATGTTCAGCTGTCAATTGATCAAACTCCGTCTGTTCCTTCGCGATGTTAAGAGCAATGAGACATAGATCAAGAGGCGTACTAACACAAGCCAGTTTGAGCTTTGTGCTCTTTTCCAAAGTCTCAAAAGTTTCCAGCAATGTCTTTTTCTTTTTAGTTCGCGACATATTTCCAACCATCTGCCTCTTTGATGCGTCTAATCTCCTTTCTCTTGAGAAGATTTGACAACGGAGCTGTTAGGCTTGTAAGCGCATAGATGTACCCCTGCTCTTCTAGTTTCTTCTGAATATCGGTGATTTTGCGCTTAGATTTGAAGAATCCCCCGTTTCTTAAGTCAAGAATAAGAGAGGTTGGTCCTGTTGTCGTCCTCCTTTTTGAGGTGTTGGTGACAGCCCTTTTCTTCTTCCTAGTTCCTTTCTTTTGAGAGAGCCCGTGTCCACTGGTTGATTGTGCGTAAAATGCCAGTATGCTCTGGATTTCCTCCTTGGTACCTTCAATTTGTACAACAGTACCGTTTGGCAGATCGAGTTTTGCCTTTGCCATACATTCTCCTTTTTAGTGGTGATTCTCATATCGCACTAATTATAAGTAAAGAGGATTTCACAACAAATCAATTTTTCCCCGAATCAAACCGGTAAGCAATGTGGGGAAATCGGCAGGACTGGAGCCCCGCTCCTGCCAATTCATGTCGCCTACACCCATCTGGCACGATCACAGGGACCGTGCCCTACTTTCTGTATGAAGGGAGAGCCGCCAAAAGGGGTTGGCCTTAGCGTAGAAATCCATTATATTCTCACACTTTAGTTAGTAATGGTTTCTCACTTTTAGTTCTGAGAGAAACGTTGCACAATGACAGTCCGGTCTTTTGCGGATGAAAAAAAGCATCGGCGATAGAATCGATATTCCTCACGCTCTGGTCGGCCTTGGTGTTTGGCTGACTGTTCTAATCGTATATGCCCTGACCAAAGCGTCTACTCTCTCATTCTGGGACTGTGGCGAGTTCATTGCAGCCAGCTATATTCTTGGAGTGCCTCACCCTCCCGGCTCGCCTCTGTATATCCTCCTCGGCCGCATCTTCAGTATCCTTCCTCTCTCAGCCGATATTGCCGTGAGAGTCAATTATCTCTCAGTTTTTTTCTCATCGTTTACGGCGTTGTTTGGGTATCTGGCGGTTGCTCGAATCCTGCGCATCTGGTTCGGCCCGGACCGTTCGGCACTGAGCCGAGGGCTTACATATGCCGGTGGCGCTTCGGGCGCACTCTTCCTGGCGTTTGGCCTGACCAACTGGAATAACTCCGTTGAGGCCGAGGTATACGGCCTGACAATGATGCTGATGACAGCCATGTTATGGCTGACGGTGATCTACGCCGAAAAGAAGGGCTCTTCAGCAGCAGATCGGATCATGTTGCTGATTATCTACTTGGGCTTTCTTGGTATCGGTGTCCACATGACTACCTTCGTCGTAGTGCCGATAGCTGCTCTCTTTTTCATAATGAAAAAGAAATCGGGTGCACAGGCTTGGTTTGCAATGGCTGTCTTTTTTGTTTTTGAGTTCTACCTGATTTTCGCTTTGTCCTCCCGGCCCGGTGAGGTTTCGTACTACGTCCCTGTTTTCATCGTGTTTTTGTTTTACCTGTTCTATGTTTTTTCTTTTGAACGCATTCCTGCGGGATATCTGCTTGTTGGAGCCGGGTTCCTGCTGGCCTCGGCCCCTCTGCTGGTGGCGGCAATAAACGCTTGGGGAGCGAACAGTTCACGCCAGATACTGAGTGAAAGCGCCGTTCATGGAATCGAGTACGTGGGGAAGGCGGCCTTTGTGGCTCTTATTCTGTTTGCGCTCTATTCCCTCTTCAAGCGTTTATCCAGAGAAAAGGACTCTCGGCGAGAGCGTCATTACCTGGTGTACTCTTCCTTTATCCTGGCGGCAGCAGTTATGACGGCAGCTCTGTTTGTGCCCAGAGGGTATACCGCTTTCTTGGTGACCAGTGTTGTTGCCGCGATTGTTCTCCTGTGCTTGTTACGGCGCGTTCTTAGCTGGCCACTTCTGTTAGCTATTGTGGGCGTGTCACTGGTCGTGCTTGGGGTGAAACCCTTTTTCTACGGCGCGCTGGGCTCGGCTGTAGCCATTCTCATTCTGGGCCTTTTTGCCAAACTACCTGGCTGGAAAACGGCCTTGATGATTGTTCTCTGTGCTGCGGCAGGGTATTCTGTACACTTGTTTATCCCGATCAGGTCGGCAAAGCAACCTGCGATAAATGAAAATAACCCATCGTCAAGCGTCACTGCTATGATCAATTTCCTGGAGCGCAAGCAGTATGGATCGCAGTCAATGGTAGAGCGGATGTTCAAACGCCGTGGTGAATGGGAGAATCAGTTTGGGGACTACCAGCGGATGGGTTTCTGGCGCTTTTTCAACGAGCAGTATGGGCTGACCGGTCCGAAATTCGTGTGTTTTCTCCTGCTTGGACTGTTTGGGGTCTGGGAGGTCATCCGGCGCCGCGCTGATGTCGGTTCGTCATTTCTGATATTGCTGTTGGTTTGCTCTGTGGGTCTGGTCCTATATATGAACTTCGCGGACGGTACCAGGCAGCATCCCCTTTCCGGCGCGGATCATATTGAAGTTCGCGACCGGGATTACTTTTTTACGCCCGCTTTTGTTTTTTTTGGACTCGCTATCGGGATTGGGGCAGCCATAGTCGTTCAGTACATTCGGGAGGCAGTGGCAAAATTCGGTACTGTCTCTAGAAAAATCGTCATTTCCTCCTCTCTGGTATTATTCCTGCTGCCGACATTTGCCCTGGCGGGTAACTATCACCTGTGCGATCGCTCCCGAAACTATATCCCCTATGACTACGCCTGGAACCTTCTAACCTCTGCCGACCCGGATGCCGTCCTATTTACCTATGGAGATAACGATACGTTTCCCCTGTGGTGTTTGCAGGAAGTGTACGGAGTGCGGCGTGACGTGAAAGTTGTCAACCTCTCTCTTTCAAACGGCACGTGGTATATCAAGCAACTGAAAAGCACTATGAACATTGAATTGGGTTGGAGTGATCAACATATTGATCAGCTTCGACCCTACCGCACTGCTGACGGCACTGTTTTTCGTATTCAAGACCAAGTTATCGATGCTATCATTGACAATAACCACGGACGCCATCCGATAAACTTTGCCGTCACAGTGGGGTCGGGAGTACGCCGATATCGGGGAAGACCGATGGACACCCTGCTGATCTTGAACGGCATGGTGTGGCGAGTATGCCGGGCTGGTGAACAGTACGGGGTTGACATAGAATCTTCTGTCGATTTCTTTACCAACCCGGACAAGTTCAAATGCCGGGGCGTGAGTGACTCAACTATCTACAAAAATGCCACGACCCTCCGTCTGACCAGGAACTGGGCTAACGGATTCCTTACTGTAGCCGACGCTCTCAGGAAAGCCGGCGATTATGACAGGGCGGACCGTCTGATTCAGCAGGCGGTGCAGCGGATACCGTATGCTAAGCGTGCGGTCGAGTATCTTGCGACTCTCTATAGTGCCAGAGGCGAAGTCGACGAACTGCGCACGCTGATTGCACAAAGCGCCCTCAGCGATAAACGCAAGCTGGAAATACTTCTCGGACGCGCTGAGGTGAAGCTGAAGCGGTATACAGAGGCAGAGCGTATTTTTCGCGGTGTGCTGGCGAAGGATTCTTCCTACCGGCCGGCTTTTGAGAATCTGGTCCTGTTGTACCTGGAAACCGGACGGGAGGAACCCATAAGGCGATTATTACAACGATGGCTGCAGTTCAATCCGCGCGACAACCAGGTTAGGCAGATGCTGAAGGAACTGGAGAAGGAGAAGAGGGCGCCGGATACCACCGGACCAAGCAAACAATGAGAATCCTGGCGCTGAACTGGAATGATCTAAGTAACCCGTATGCCGGCGGCGCCGAGGTGCACCTCGAAGAGTTGCTCAGACGACTCGTTGGTTACGGTCATGAAGTCACCCTGTTTTGTTCCGGATATGGGGGATGCTTACTGGAGGAGACAATCGAGGGAATACGGATTGTCAGGCGGGGGAATCGTTACAATTTTAACTTAATCGCTCCTTTTCACCTTCGCAAACTGGCAAGGGAAAGCCGGTTTGATATTCTGGTTGAGGATATCAACAAGATTCCCTTCTATACGCCGTTGTATCTGAAGCTGAATACGCTGGTCGTTGTGCCGCACCTTTTCGCTACTACTGTCTTTCGAGAGATCAATTTCATTCTCGGCACCTATATCTATCTGGCTGAACGACCGCTGGTCCTTGTCTATCGAGGAATGCCATTCAACGTTATCTCTGAATCCACGGCGGATGACATCGCTGATCGAGGGATACCGCGTGAAGACATCTCTGTGATTCACTGCGGCATTAACCGGCAGGTGTATGCACATGACCCCGGCGTCCTCAAGTACGAACAACCGACTGTCCTGTACTTGGGGCGGATCAAAAAGTACAAGTCCATCCAGCACCTTGTTCGAGCCTTCGCTCTGGTAAAGAAGGAGGCGCCCAACGCCCGTCTCATGGTGGTGGGTAATGGTGACTACCTTGGCAAATTAAAATACCTTACAAGCTCGTTGGGATTGACTGCTGATGTCGAGTTTCCCGGGTTTGTGTCGCTGGAGAACAAAGTAGAGCGAATGCGTCGCGCTCATGTTGCTGTGTTGCCGTCCTTGAAAGAGGGGTGGGGATTGACCAATATTGAAGCCAATGCCGTGGGGACGCCTGTCATTGCGGCTGACGTGCCCGGTTTGAAAGACTCCGTACAGGATGGTCAGACCGGCTTTCTGTATCCCTATGGCGACATCTCTGAACTGGCGCGCAAGATTGTTACTGTCCTTAGCGACAGGAATCTTCGGGCAAGGCTTGAACAGGGCGGGCTTCAGTGGGCTGACAGGTTCAACTGGGACAGGGCGGCGAAGAAGTTTGAGGCCCTTTTGGAAACGATTGTTGGTGGACACGAGTGACTATTAACCAGAAGAAAACTCTCTACCTGATGCTTGGGCTGGGCATTTCCCTGCTGCTGCTGTGGTTTCTGTTTCGCAATATCAATTTCACGGAGCTGAAAGCCGCTCTGCGGGGTGCGAACTATCTGTGGCTCATCCCGAACGCTGTGCTCATTTTCGTAACGATGTACCAGCGAGCATTTCGCTGGCGGTACATGCTGGCCCCAATAAAACGGGTGGAATTCTCCAAGCTTCTGGCGGCTACCTGGATCGGATTCATGGCCAACAACGTTCTCCCCCTGAGACTGGGAGAGTTCGTGCGCGCGTACTCGCTCTCATCGCAGGACAGGGAGATCACCAAGTCGGCGTCACTGGCGACTATCTTCGTCGAGAGAATGGTCTTTGACCTGGTGGCCCTGCTGCTGATATTTGGAGCAGTTCTCTATGTGTCGCATCTGTCGCTTGACCAGTCAATGAAGTTCGGGTTGAACATTGCCATCGCCATTGCTCTGTTTGGCATCCTGGTAGTGTTGGTTCTGGCTCTCAAGCCGAATCAGGCGGGACGTCTGCTGGCCAGGTATTTGTTCTTTGCCCCCGTCACGGTTCGGGAGTTCATCAAAAACGTCGTTTTGAAGTTCTCACGCGGGCTGGAGTTCTTGAGTAATCCCAGAAGCGTTGCCTTGGTCGCTGCTCAGACCATTCTGATCTGGCTATTCATGGGGTTTTCCAATATATTCGTGTTCTGGGCTTTCGGTTTCAAACTCTCGCTGGACGCTTCCTATGTCGTTCTCGTGGTGGTGTCAATATCGATTCTGGTGCCGTCGTCGCCCGGGTTCGTGGGCGTCTACCACGTCGGCGCTGTGTGGTCGCTGATGGCGTATGGTGTCTCAAAGGAGGATGCCTTATCCTGTGCGCTGGTCCTTCATGCTGTGCAGTACATTGTCGTGACCGTAATGGGTTTCTATTTCCTGAAAAAGGAGCACTTATCGCTGAAGAAGCTGGGAGATGAGGCCACTGAAGAAATGCCGGAATAGCTGGGTGGAAGTGCCGTACGTTTTCAGCCATAGCCCGGTATAGGAGGCTTGTTGTATGATGAAGATCGGTGTTATCGGCTGCGGATACTGGGGACCGAACCTCATTCGCAATTTCAACGCGCTCGATGATGTCAAGGTTACGGCTGTGTGCGACTTCAGGAAGGAGAGGCTGGAGTTTGTTTCCAAACAGTATCCGGCCATCGTTATGCTCACCATGGAGCCGGATAAGATACTACGCTCCCCGGATATTGACGCCGTGGTCATTTCAACGCCTGTCTCTACCCATTTCTCACTCGGGATGGAAGCTCTGTCTAACGGCAAGCACCTTTTTATAGAGAAGCCGTTGACAGCTACCACCGAGCAAGCGCAAAGACTCATCGAACAAGCTGAGCAGAAGCATCTGCAGCTTATGGTTGACCATACCTTTGTCTATACCGGGGCTGTCCGAACAATCAAAAGGCTCATTACCTCCGGTGAGCTGGGAGAGTTGTATTACTTTGATTCAGTTAGGGTGAACCTTGGTCTGTTTCAGCACGATGTCAATGTTATATGGGACCTTGCTCCCCACGATGTTTCAATTATGGATTATCTCCTCGACCGTAAGCCGAAAGCCATAACCGCCACCGGGGTTGCGCATTTCGACAAAAAGATCGAGAACATTGCTTACATTTCGACCTACTATGATGACAACCTGTTGGGGCATATTCACGTCAACTGGCTGGCGCCGGTGAAAGTCCGTAAAACGCTTATATCCGGCTCGAAGAAAATGATTATCTATGACGACATGGAGCCGTCGGAGAAGGTGAAAATCTACGATCGGGGGATTGATGTTGTTCGTGACAGGGATCAGATTTACGATATTCTGATCCAGTACCGCACCGGCGACATGCTCGCGCCGAACATTGACTTGACGGAAGCGTTGAAGAAAGTAAGTCGTGAGTTTTACAACAGTATCAGTGAGAATCGTCCGGCTTTGACCGATGGCCAGGCCGGGCTGCGCGTGGTACGGATACTCGAGGCCGCCAATAAATCGATGCGGATGAACGGAGAAGTTGTGGAGCTGGATTGAGATGCATGCCAAAGGATACTCCACCCATCCCACTGCAATAGTTGAGACCGAACAGATCGGAACAGGCACACGTATCTGGGCTTTTTGCAACGTTCAGAAAGGAGTCAGGATCGGCGCTGACTGCAATATCTGCGACCACTGCTTTGTGGAAAATGGAGTCATTATCGGTGACCGTGTCACGATCAAGAACGGTGTCTCCGTATGGGACGGAGTGGTTATAGAGAACGACGTCTTTATTGGCCCCGGCGCTGTTTTCACCAATGACATCTACGCGCGTAGCAAGGTCCGCCACGATAAGGTTGACAGAGCGCTCGTTAAAGAAGGCGCCACTATTGGCGCAGGCGCCGTGGTGGTGGCCGGTCATACGGTCGGACGTTTTGCCTTCGTTGGCGCCGGTGCCGTCGTAACCAGAGATATTCCCGATTTTACTCTGTGGTTCGGCAATCCGGCGGCCTTCATCGGTTACGTCTGTGCGTGTGCCAAGCGGTTGGATTTCTCTCAGGCAGAAGGGGCCAGCACCGCCGAACCCCGCTTCGCCCGCTGTACTGCCTGTGGCTGTGAATACAGCTTGATTGACGGACGTGTAACCCCTCGATGACAATGTCGCCTATCTCACATCGGGATATACTGGTTGCTGTTGTTACCTTCAACGAAGGGGAGAAGCTGAGGCGCCTGGCCAAACGGTTTCCTATTCCCAGTGATTACCATCTGATTTTCATTGACGACGGTTCCACGGACAATTCGTCCGAATGGCTCAAATCGACAGGGCATCATGTTATCCGGCAGGAACAGAACTCAGGTGTCGGTACCTCAATCAGGAGCGCTATCGCCTACGGCAGGAATCGGGGTTTGAGTGTCATTGTCATTATGGCTGGCAATGGGAAGATGCTGCCGGAAGAAATCCCTTGCTTGGTGGAGCCGATCCTGCAAGACAAAGCTGATTATGTTCAGGGCTCTCGGTACTTGACGGGCGGCCAAAGCCCTAATTTGCCAATCTTCCGAAATCTTGCGATCAAGCTCTATACCAGGTTGGTCAATCTTGTTCTGGGGTTCAAGGGAACTGATGTAACGTGCGGTTTTCGGGCATATCGACTTGACCTGTTTGACAAACCTGATATTGATTTGAGCCAGAAATGGTTGGATCGATATGAGATGGAGTACTACATTCACTACAAAGTGGCCAAGCACGGGTACCGTATGGCCGAGGTGCCGGTCTCAATGGTTTATCCGACGGATAGTAAGGCCTATTCCAAAATCAGGCCGTTTTCCGGTTGGTGGTCGATGTTGCGCCCGTGGATATTTCTGCTGCTTCGTATCAGGAAGTAGCATGTTCTCTGTGGGCTGAATATCCGTATGCGTTCTTGGCGGCGCGCCGAGCGGTGAGTCATTTTCTGCCCTTATGCTATGGGCCTGTTGAAAAACGTAGAAAGCGTCATAGCGAGGAGTCCGCCTGAGGCGGACTCGCAATGACGAGAACTGGACTTTTTCAACAGGCCCCTATTCTGATGCTGAATCTGGTGGATAGTCTGTGAAAAAAGTTCAAACTTGACTCCACAAATCATTGCCGATATTCTGACAAAGATTCTGAAGGGTGAGGAAATGAAAAAGGTTGTTCTGGCAGTTGTTTTCTTGGCGATAATTGTTGCTTTGAGCTATTATAGTGCTTCCACGCATAAGGAGCAGACGCAGGTCGCGTACGAGCATGGCCGACAGGAAAGTGCGCACCAAATTGAGAGCCTAAACAAACGGTATAACTTGCTGGCGGATTCTATTGCACAACAAGAAGTTGAGGCGGCGAAGTTGGTCTGGCAGAGGGAGCTTGCCTATCGCTCGGCGTACGATTCTCTGGTAAAAGCGAGCAACATCGAGGAAAGCAAGACAGGCTCGCGAAAAGTAGATTTCAACTCGGATGCACACTTGACAGAAGATGGTCTCTTAAGGCACAAGCAGATATTGGGTTATTACAAAAAGCGATATCGAGACCTCCCAAAGGACCTGTCGCCATACGAAAAGAAAGTTGCCCTAGCGGAGATCAGAGATGAGACAGCCAGGAAGTTTTCGATATCACTTGAAGAGTTCGACAAGATCAGAACGGAAAACAAGTTGGATTACTGAAGGCATATCTGTTGATGGCTCCCCATAAAGAATTTGAGTTTGCCGAGGTATTGGTTGACAAGCTTTTTCTTGAGTCGTTTGCCAATGAGCAGTCGGCGTACCATAACGCCAATGGTGAAAGTCGACTCAGTTCTGTTTTAGACAAGTTACGCAACCGCCTTAAATGGCACATCAATCACTCTCTATCTCCTCGCCAGAAACAGGTTATGAACTACTACCTATCCGGCAAAAAGGAGAGGGAAATAGCCCGAATTCTTGGCGTTAAGCAACAGGTTGTCAATATCTATAAGCATAGAGCCATCAGGAAGTTGCACAGGTTGCTGGTAACATAACTGTATGTCAAATGGCTATTATATGAGAGGACAACTGTAAGCAACGTACTCAGCCGTACCCACTGTTGTCTCACGCGCTGAAATGTAATAAGCTCTGTAAGGAGGTGATATCTCAAGGAACGAGACGCGCCTGTTTCCTCACCTGTCTCACGGGACTGCAATACCTGCTGCGCAGGTTTGAGGGGGGGGAACCGGAATGCAAGGAGTAGTGTCGTGCCAAAGAGAGAACCCAGAAGAAAGTTTGCCCTTAAGGGAGAGAAGGAGTGCTGGCATCCATACAGTTTACAAGGGCTCAATCCCAGAAGGTTTTCGGTAGTAGTGGGCAAGATTCTGAGGGGGAGATACGAACTGATTCCGTCAAGCCATAGCGCGAGGATTCAGCAGAGTCGCTCCATTTGAATGGTGAAACGGACTTGTTCCGACAAGAGATTTCCCAAGAGCGAACTAAACGTTTGAACGGGACTCACAATATTGTGAGTCCCGTTTTTTGTCGAATGGCGCTCTATGGATATCTGGTACAGCAGGAGGCTGTTTCTCTAAATCATAGTGTCACGAGCGCTCTCTATTTCAGCAGGCATAAATCTCGAGAGATAGCTCTCGAGAAAGAAAGATTAACCAGCGGTTTTGCTTTCCAGCAGCACATTGGCCTTGACACTTTCCCGATAAATTGCTTTTTTAGTGCTCTGATGACTGGTTATATGACGCTTTTATGTATTAGGAGTCAACTCTGTCCGGGTTTGATAGCCTGAAAGGCGATTTGTGGTCGGCGGGCTAGCTAAGCGCAAGAGGGCCGGACTGAATTTCCCCAAACATTTTGCTTTTTCGCTGGGTATAACAGAGAGATCGAGGAAGTCGTATCGGATTTGGGATGATCAGGCAGGTTGCGACGATATTGTTACTGGCGGCAATTCTGGGCTTGGGGTTTAACTTTGTGTTGCCGAACAGAATTGCCTATATCGGCAAATATCGTACCATATCTTCTGGCAGCGACCCGATCGTTCCACCTAATGCCGCTCTGGGAGACCCACCCTTCATTGCTGTTGATGTCGCCCAGCTTGAGTTTATTTCCGGCGGAGCCGTCTTCATCGATTGCCGAGAGCCGGCAGAATTTGAATGCGGTACTATTCTGGGGTCTATCAATATTCCCTTTGATTATCTTCCCGATGAGGATTTGGGTAAATATTTTGACTCCATCCTTTGCGGCGTTCCCAAAGATTGTCCCATTATCACTTACTGTTCCGGGGAGGAGTGTGACCTGTCGCTCCATCTGGCCAGGAATCTTCAAGCGTTCGGGTATACCAAAGTTTTGATATTCTTCGGCGGCTCGAGGGAATGGGAGAAGTCCGGGTTACCGATTGAGAGGAAACGTGTGTGCGGCGAGTGATTGACAACGACCTGCTGACATTGATCGTTCGGGTGGGCGTGGGAGCAACCTTTATCTATGCCTCACTGTATAAAATCGTGGATCCCGGTGCCTTTGCTAAATCCATCTGGTATTATCATCTTGTTCCAGGAGACCTGATAAACCTTATGGCGCTGATCTTGCCGTGGGTCGAGTTATTGTGTGGCCTGGCGCTAATTCTGGGAGTATTCTACAATGGAGCGGTTGTTCTGGCCAATGCTATGACGGTGATATTCATTTTTGCTTTGAGCGCGACAATAGTCAAAGGGATCGATATTGACTGTGGGTGTTTCAAGGCGGCTAAGGGTGCCACGGGGTCAGCCTGGAAATCCTTGTCGTTTGACCTGGTATTGATTGTTTTTACCTTGCAGTTGCTGTTCAGCCGATCGAGACGCTGGATGCTATCATAGTCGTAATTACTGAACTATGTGGGGTGTGATCAAGATTATTAAATCGGTGGTTGTCTTCTCTTTTGATTTGTTTGTGAATAGCAGTTTTCCTAAAAGCGGTATTGACCCGAGCAGGGGAAGCTTTTGTTCCTGAACAATTTCATTTTCTTTTAGGAGACCACCTAAAGCGACGGTCTCTCCGTCGGCGACCGTTATCCTTGTCCTGATAGATCGGGAGGTCGTAATCGGCTTTTGGTTCTCAGGCGGCCCGGAAAAGCCGATAATATCCTCTACTTTCGGGAAGACGTCCATGGTTATCTTCCTGTCACCGGTTATCCGCGGCGTTACTTTAAGAGAAATTCCCACTTCTTCGTCCTGGAAGGTAACGATGTCCTGAACGCCGGCGCCTTCAGTAAAGCGGTTGATGGTTGCAATTGGCACAATCGTCTCAACTTTGATCTCCGCTTCATGGTTTTCCAGGGTGGTTATATGGGGGTCGGAAAGCAGTTTGCTGTTTCCGCTCTGGTTGAGTAGGTCGAGAACTGTCTGGAGCTGGCCTACCGACAGGGTTCCCCACGTCCAGTTCTGCGTATTGAGGTCTAATCTGCCCGCATTGTTGCCTATCGAAGAAGAGCCAGAGGATGTGCTGTCTTCATCATCAGTTCCGCCAAGGGTGGTCTGTATGCTTGTCGGCCAGGAAAACCCCAGTTTGGATTTGCTGTCAACCTTGCTTTCGATAATCTTGACTTCGATGGAAATCAGTCTCTCCGGCTTGTCAATGTCATCAATCAAGGCCATTATCGCGGTTACCTCTGAGGGGAAATCAGTTATGAGGAGACTGTTGGCCCGATAGCCTTCAGATGAGCCCTTGCCACCAACGCTCTGATCCAAGATGACTATTTGCCCTTTGGGCGAACAGCGCGACTCAAGAGCCTTTTTAGCTGTTACTGGCTCTATATACTTGAGTGTCACCACCTTGGAGACCAGCTCCTCAGTCACCTCTGTGCTGGTTGACTTTACCACGATGACGTCATTGGTGATGTAGTAATTGTAGCCTTGAGGCCACAGGATAGCCTTTAGAGCGGTAGGAATATCAACCTGGTCTAGGCGCAACGTCACTTCGCCGACGACTTCCCCGGAAACCACGAGGTTGAGATTATTCTGTTGGGCGATCATTTGCAGCACCATGGTTATGGGCACCGATTCAAGTTCCAGCGAGATCTTTTCTGCATTGTTGAGTTTGGAAGTATTGGCGGAAGTGGTGAGAGAAAACAGTGTGAGAAGCAAGTATGTCGCAAGAGTCTTGGCTTTCATATTGTCTCTACCCTTTTGTAACTGTTAGCGTCCAACGCGTCCCATCACGTTCAAGAGTGACCGTTTTTGCCTTTATCGACACTACCGTGGCATTATTGACCACATCGCCTGCCCGAACCGGTCTGTTGTTTATTATCGCCAGTGGCGTTTGGCTGTTGTATACTATTCCTGAAAGATTCCATGTCGGCTCGCTGGGAGAGCTTGCCTTAACTGGTTTGCGCGCTCGGAAAGGGTCGGCTCCCCAAGAGGCGCGGGCTTTCTCCTTAATGTGGATCATGTCGCCGGATGATTGTACGGCGGAGATTTGGCTCAGAGGCTGTAGCGTCGTTGGGGCTTCGGGGTCGACTTTTTTGCTGCGCTTGCCTGAGAAGTTGAACACGCCCCAGATGATTGCCAACGGAAGCGCCAGGTAGATGATCGTCTTTCGAGTTTTGCCGCTCATGCCTTCTCCTTCGAACAGCCAAGCAGGGCATTGAAGTTAAGCAGGAATTGTATGTCTCCATCTCCGGTCTTGGCGCCGCTTATCCTACAGCCGTTTATTCCTCGGAAGTAGTCAGACTGTTCCACCACGCTCACGAGGCGGCCAAAATCGATGTACCCTCCCTCCAGTTTCAGGGTGATATTTAGAAACTGGGCTTGATTGGAATCGGGGATGATACTGTTCAAATAGAGCAGTTCCTCTATTGGGGGACTTATTTCAGTGATCGCTACATTTTTGCTTTCTGCTTGCTGATATAGCTGCCGGAAAAGTCTGAGAATGTCCTCCTTGGCATACAGTCTGGAATTCAGCGTGCTTCTCTGTGCCTCAAGGCTTTTTTGCATTTTCAGGATTCTGGGCAACTCGCTCATTATTCTCTTGAAATCATCGAGCTGCTGACGGGCTTCTTCGGTCTGAACGGCAATACTTGCCCGCTCTTTGTGCAAGGGAGTAAACAGTAAAAAAAACCACAGCCCCGCTAACGCCGATGCAGCTACTGCGTATGATATAAGCCGGGCCTTCATACGATCCCTCGCATATCAATCTGAAATTCAATTTCGAAGCCATCGGTGATATGCTTTTTGATATGTCTCGTTAGAGTGACGTTCTCGAAAAAGGGTGAACTACTCAAGTTCTCTACATATTCGGCCAAAAGTATTTCCGGAGGAATATCTTTTGAAGTGACTACTCCTTGAATCGTGAAATTCTTTTCGGGATGTTCCGGTTCGTAGGCTAAGTCGAACAGCCTTATCGAGGATGGTGTCAAAAGCGATAGTTCTTTGAAATCAAGACTGAGATAACTCGGTAGTTTCTTCACTTTTTCGATATAGCTACGGTAGTCGGTGATCTCTCGTTTCAACATGTTATAGGTATGGTACCCCTCAGAATTTTTGAAACCGTCCACCTGTCTGGTCAGTCCTGCGAGGTTGTCATGTGCGATAACAGTGTCCTGTTTCATTATTGCCCAGCCGACTATCAGCATAACAGCCAGCAGAATCAGAGACGTCTGCGCGAGTCTGTCGATTTTTCTTGTGACCAGTTTCAGCCGGTCTGCCACGGGGAGAAGGTTGGCCATGTGGGCGTTGCACGCAGACGACGCCAGAACCGGCAAACAGACTGGTAATGCCTCCACAAAAGGACTTTTTTGATTTGTCACAAAATCCAACCGTTCTGTCGGCAACCGCACAAATTCCAGTTCGGTATGTCCGTTTAGAAACTCCAGAAGCTCGTTGCTGTAGGACAGGTCACCATAGACGAAGATCCTATCTGTGGAGCTTCTGGGGTACTGGCCAGTGTAATAGTCCAGCGAAGCCTGTATCTCTGTTGACAGCGCCTCAGAAAGGTACTCAAAGTTGTCCCCCTCAGTCTGCGATCCTAAGGATGATGAACCAGTCGGGTTGATATGGAAGAATTCCAGGTTCGAACCTCGGTAAAAGGATATTTCGGATTCTTTGCGATTGAAATCGATGATAGTGAAGTGGGTATTCTCCTGAAAATCAGGTAAATGTCTGAGAAGTTGGCCGATGACGTCGTGAACGAGATGTACCGACGAGACAGTGATGTTCCTTTGCCGAAACGGTTCCAGGGCGCTTTCTACCAGGCGCCTGGTGGAGGCTTGCAGCGCTATTTTATATCGTGCCTGTTTTCCACTGAGCACTCTGTAAACCGGTCGGTAATCGAAGATGCAGTCTTCCAACGGAAACGGGACCTGTTTTTGTGCTTCAAAGGCCACGGCTGAATCAAGCTCGGATTTCTTCAGCACCGGCATGAAAAACATGCGAAAGGCCGTTTCTTTGCCCGATATTGCTACTGAAACTTGTGTTCGCTGTTGACCGAATTCGGAAAGAAACTCATCGATTGTCTGACCGATGAAATCACTGCGAGCCGATGTTTCGGTCAGTTTGTTTGGGATGTAAACTTTTCTTATGTTCAGGATTCGTTTTCGCCAACCGAAGTGGGAAACAGCCGCCATCTGAACCGAGTTGTCATCAACACAGAAAGATAGATGACGACCGAATTTGAAAGTTGTCCTGGGATGGATAGCAACTTCGGAGTGCTGGGAAGCATCGCTGCCGTCCTGCATTTTCTTACCACTCAAGGCTGCTCTGAGCTTCCATAAATAGGCCTTGATGTGAAGCATAGACACCCTCGGGTTAGAAGGTAATAGTAATGGTGTCAGGACCTCCGACAGAGAGAACACGGCGGTTGGACGGATCGTACACGTACACCACTCCCCAGGCATCCTTCAGGTAATTCCCACCAGAGCTGTCAATGTATGGACCGTTCCAGCCGAGGCGGGTGAGCTTGTTATAGGTCGTGACCGAATCGGGTTTGACAACCAGATCGCCCAGCAGGGAGGGCAGAAAACAGACGTCCCCTTCGAATCCCCGGTCGACGTACTCACCCCCGGAGATGACGTCCGGGTTCCCTACGATTGCTCGCTTGAGTTCCATCATTTCTTTCTTAGTGGCATTGACCTTCGAGCTTTCAGCCATGTTCCCAAATTTGGGAATGGCCACAGCGGCAAGTATGCCCAGTGTCACGATTATGATGACAAGCTCGATCAGAGTGAAACCACCCTGGTCGAGCCTCGTCTGTGGGTCGGCCCATACATATAGCATATTCAGATAGCTCTGAGTAGGCTTTACCAGTTGTTCTCTCCTGAACCACTTGTATTAGGCCAGATTTCACCCGTGCTGGCCTTATATGCCCAACCACCTCTGCTACCGACGATGGTACCTTTGGTCACGCCCGTTACGATAGAATCGGGGGCGTTGGAGTCGGATTGATATGGATTCTTAGGAATCGACTGAGACATAACTGAGTCGACTACCCTAAGGGCAGCGATGCTTGGCCATGTTGCTGTACCGGTTGTAACGGCTTGGTTTGCATAGTAAATTGTAGCTCCTGATCGTAGACCACCAAGAGCGGCGCGGCAGGCAGATTCCTTGGCTTCGCCGGAAATATCTTGGTATTTTGGAATGGCAACAGCAGCCAGAATCCCCAGGATGACAATGATGATCACCAGTTCGATGAGCGTAAAGCCCCCTTCGCTCGTCCGTTTGATACGCTCCATTAGTACCTCCTAAGTAGAGTAATTACCGTTTACGACCTTCGTAAACTGTATCGGAAAATGTTAAGATTTTATTATCGGTTATGAGCCTTTAAATACGCTGACGAGATTCCACATCGGCAGAAAGATCGCCAGCGCAAGGATTAGGACGAAAACGCCCAGTACAAGGGTCAGAATCGGCTCCAGGATAGAGGTGAGCTGCCGGGATGTGTACTTAACTTCTTTGCTGTAGTGCTGCCCAATCTCCCGCAGCATCCCTTCGAGAGAGCCGGATTCAAGGCCTATCGCCATCATTTGCAGGGCCAATTCCGGGAAGAAGGCAAACTGATCGGATGCCAAGGCGGTATCCTTGCCTTTTCGGAAGAGCTCTCCCATCATGCTGATCTCCAACCCGACCATACTGTTCTTGACCGATTCGCGCAGGATCTCCAGAGACTTGACAATCGGTAGTCCCGACTTGAACAGTATCCGAAACATCATTGTGAAACGGGCTATATTTCCCTTCAGGATGAGGTTTCCAAATACTGGCAGCTTCAACAGCTTGCGGTCAACCCAGAGCTTCCCCTGTTCCGTACTAACCAGTTTTCTGAAGGAGAGTACAACGCCAATGACGACGGCCAGAAGCACAGCCCAGTATTCGGAAAAGATGTCGCTGATACCGATCACGATCCTGGTCGGTAGTGGTAGTTCGGCGCCAAGGCCGGTGTAGAACTCCATGAATTTCGGCACCACATACGACATCAGTACTACAAAGGCGGTCGTTATGGCTGTGATAACGATAAGAGGATAGCGCAACCCTGCTTTGATCTGGCGTGAGAGTTCCATCTCTTGTTCCAGTATGGAAGCCAGTTCCCCCAGAATGTCTTCGAGCTTGCCTGACTCCTCACCAGCCGTGATGCACGATATGTACACTTTGGGAAATAGGTTGTCTCGGCGTGCCATTGCCTGCGAGAGGGTTTTCCCAGACTGTACATCCATTCGGATCTGTTGGATTGCTTGGTTGAAACGGCTGCCAGGTGGCCCTACTTGCATGATTGACAGAATGCGTAAGAAGGGTATGCCGGCCCGGTACATGGTCAACAGGCTGTTGGTGAACAGTATAAGGTTCTCATAGTCAGTTTTTCTGAAGAATCCCCACAGAGAGAACGACTTTCGCTTGTCGAACGGGGTTATTGTGATTGGCATCAGCTCCTGCTTGGAGAGATACTCAACAACTTGGTCGGTGTTCTCCGCCGCGATGATACCTTCCCTGGCCTTCCCGTCATCAGCTAAGGCACGATATTTATACTGGGCTGGCATTAGTTATGGCTACCGTCGTTTTCTCCGCCGGGTTAAAGTAGTCTTCAATGTTGCACGTTTCTTTTAACAGCTCCTCGAGGCTGACCATGCCCAATCGTAGTTTCTCAAGACCCATCTCAAAGAGAGGAGTGTACCCGTTTCTGCGAGCTTCTTCCTTTATCTGATTCATGGATGCATTTCTCATTATCAGTTCAGAGAGGTAAGGAGTAACCTCAACGAACTCAAATATGCCCGTTTGCCCCTTGAAGCCGGTCTTTTTGCAGTGGGGACAACCTGCCCCTCGTTGAAATTCAAAGACACCAGCAAGATCAAGCAATCCGGCTCGCTGAAGAGTGGAGTCGGAGGGCCGATAGGCCTGACGGCAGTCCGGGCAGTTGACTCTTACAAGTCGCTGTGCCAGAACGCCCTTCAGGGCGGATGCTACCAGGTAGTTCTCAAGCCCCATGTCGGTCAGACGGGCGATAGCCGAGGGAGCGTCATTGGTATGAATGGTCGAGAATACCAGGTGTCCTGTTAGGGCTGAACGAACCGCTATTTGGGCTGTTTCGCGGTCTCGAATCTCGCCGATCATGATGATATCGGGGTTCTGCCGGAGCATTGCTCGGAGCGTCGACGGAAATGTCAAGCCGGCTTTTTCGTTGATTTGGATCTGAATAATTAACGGCAAGGAGTACTCAACCGGATCCTCAACAGTGATGATGTTTTTCTCTATTGAGTTGATGGTTTGAAGTGTCGCATACAGCGTCGACGTTTTCCCACTGGAGGTCGGCCCGGAGATCAGAATCAGACCCTCCGGCTTCCGGATTGTGTTATTCCAGGTTTGTTCCACCTTTTCGTTGAAACCGAGCTCTTTCAACGTAAGCAGCAGATTGCGTCTATCCAGGATGCGGATTACAATCTTTTCTCCGTGAATCGTTGGAAGAGAGGAGACACGCAAGTCGATGTTGGCGCCATCAACGTTCATCATGAACCGGCCATCCTGTGGCAGGCGCTTTTCGGAAACGTCCAGGTTGGCGGCTATTTTAATGCGGGAGATAAGCTCATTCTGCATCGATTTTGGAGGGGCGGCTTCCTCTCTCATAACGCCGTTCAACCGGTAGCGGATCCGCAGGCGGGTCTCTGCCGGCTCTACGTGGATGTCCGAAGCTCTGTCCTTTACTGCCTTGGTTATTATAAGGTTGACAAGCTTGACAACGGCGCTTTCTGATTCCGCCTCTACGACTGACGATATCTGCAATGCCTGCGTTGCTTCCTCGTCAGCCCCGGTGCCAATGATTTGGCTTAAGGAGTCGGCCACCGAATAATACTGATCGATCGCGTCCTTGATCTCGGTGGTACTTGCCACGGCGCGTTTGATATTGCGCCCAGTGCGATATTTGATTTCCTCTATGGCAATGATGTTAAGAGGGTCGGCCATGGCTAGGGTAAGAGTATTGCCGATCTCAAAGACCGGGATGAGGGTGTATCGTCTGGCCAACTCAACGGAGACACACCGAATCACCTGAGGATCGATGACCATTGAGGCAAGGGTTACTCTCGGGATAGATAGTCGTTCTGAGACGGTATCGATCAGTTGATCTTCGGTGATTTGACCTTTTTCAACTAGGATTTCCCCCAGTCGTTGCCCCGACAAGGCCTGTTCCTTTAATCCTTCTTCGAGCTGCCGGGATGAAATGAAGCCCTTCTCCAGCAGCAGTTCACCGATTTTCTTTTTTGCCATCAGCGCTGTTTTGTCTTATGATTAACGTCATTGTATTATCGGTTTTAGTCGTTATTCCCTGAAGGGAAGAAGCCTTCATCCGTGAGGTTTATCCGATACTGGACAGTCAAATTAACTGCGTTTTTGGCTTTGCTATACGAATGTAAACAATGATTTCCTTGCGCTACATGGGCAGTGCCGTGCTACTGGTGTTTTTTCTTCTATCTATCGCCCGTTGTGTAAATGGCGCGAGTGACATAAGTATCACACCTGTGGCTGTTTCTTCCGGATCGATGTCCCGCTATCAGGGGATAGTTGTTGACAGTATTGAAATCGAAAATCGCAACATTTTTGATGCTGATTCCGGGCAGTACCATCATTTTGTCTTCCGATTGGCTAACAAGCTGCACTACAAAACCCGGACAAACGTCATCAGGAGGGAAATCTTGGTGAAAGTGGGTGAACCGTTTTCACCTGAGTTGGCTGCAGAGACGGCCCGTAATCTCCGCCAACGGTTGTCTATTTTTGATGCCTGGGTTGAGCCACAGATGCTTGCCAACGGCCATCTGTTGGTAAGAGTGGTGACAATTGATGAGTGGAGTCTCTCCGGCGGCCTTGACCTCAACCGGGAAGGCAATGAAACCCAGTACAGACTTGTTGCTACGGAGAAGAATCTGCTTGGCAATAACCAATTCTTGTCTATGGAATACTTCGTGGAGCCTTCCGATGAGGATTATGTCGTCGCTCGCTTTATGGATGCCAGATTTTTCGGTGCTCCGTGTGCTGTGGAAGTTGGATATGGCGACGATCCCCTCGGCAAGTTTCACCGGGTCAGTTTCGGTCACCCTTTCTACAATCTGTCACAGGCCTATTCTTTCGATATTACGATAACAGGCACCAGCGGTCGAAGGGAGATTCACAGTAACAGTTCTTTAATTGGCCGATCAAATAGTGAGGGCGACCAATTCGGTATACGCGGTTCTTATCGTATTGGCTCCTACTACCGCAAGCTCCAGATCAACCCACAATATATCTACCGCTACGAGCGAACTTTCGATAGAACAGTACTCAGGGTAAGTCCCAACGATACCCTTCTCGCTGAGGCTGGTTTTCCCGCAGATTCAATGTATCATCAGGTGGGGTTGAGCGTCCGGCTGGCGAATCTGGATTTCATTACGCTCAGACAGGTTGACGGCTTTGGCTATACTGAGGATTTCGTCCTGGGGCAGGCTCTCCGAGTCGGCTTTGCCAGAGCGCTGACAGGCAAGTTCCGCGATTATGTTTTTGACCTTTTCGATGTCGGTTTTTCTCAAGGATTCCATCATGGTCCCAATCTGGCCTTTCTTACGTACTACAGGGCTCTTTGGTTCAGGGAAGATCGGAACATCAGACGGATGGCAAGGCTGGGGTTGAATTACTATTACGCGGCTACCGATTTTCTGACGATCGCTACTCGGGGAAGGTATATGTCCGATTCAAAGGCCAGTAGCGCCGAATCTGTAGTTGTTGGGGGCAGAGGGGAGATTAGAGGATTTGATGAGACCTTTAAGACTGGTGATAGGAAGGCCGTATTCAACCTCGAAGGAAGGTTCTACCCGAATGTTAAGATTCTTTCGGTTCTCTTTGCACCGGTTCTTTTTGCAGATGTAGCGCGATCCTGGAAGACGGGGGAGAAAGTAGGGCTCAAGGACTTCTATATGAGTGGAGGGATCGGGTTGCGCATTGCCTTCGAGCGCTCCTCAAAGAACCGGTTGCTGAGGATTGACGCGGCTTATTCCGACAAAAACGGCTGGCAGCTTTCGATAGGCGTTGACCAGTACTTCAAGGCTCAGCACGACAGTTTTCTCTTGACAACCCGTTGAAATTCAATAAATTGCAGTTAGGTAGTGGTACCAGCCTATAAGACATACATTACTGACGCCGCATATGGCATCATAGATAGACAGTGCCAGAGATAGTTTTGGAAAGGAACCCGTTAACTGCTTTCCAACCTTAAGATTATGATCTTAAGTTTGTGTAGCAGTGAATGGAAGAGACACCTAAGGGGCATGGTCTTGAGCGGTTATGACCGGTGATGGAGACCTTGTCAAGGGCGCCGATAAGAGCGGAGAGAATAACTCTAAGCTTTAAGGGAGTCGAATGTCAAGAAAGGGAGTTTTAACAGGAGCTATTGGTCTCTTGTGCCTTCTCACTGCTGTGGTTGCTGCAGAGGTCAGTGCGGCTGCGAGGTCCAACGATCCGATATTGGCAATCGAAGAGGACTATCGAGCAGGTGCTTTGACACTTGATGAAAAGGTTATGCTCGTGATTGCAGCTATCAAGAGTCCTGACAAGCTTCCTCAGGAATACCAGATATTCGACTTGGCTACTGGCAAAACGGCGTCGCGCAGTGCCACAATGGCGCTCAGGGATATAAGGGTCAACTGGGAGCAGCTCTCAGAAGAGACGCAGCAGGCTTTTTGTGACGCTTTTGCCCGTTATCAGACTGCTTTCACCTATGATTCCCCTGGTGGTTTTTTCAAGCTGCACTATGATACCACCGGTGCAGACAAAGTGCCATCGGCCGACGATGATCTCAGTGGAGTGCCGGACTTCGTGGAGAAGTGTGCCGCTTACTGCGACACTTCCTACGACGTCCACATGGCTCTCGGTTACCTGGAACCGCCCTCAGACGGTGGTCTTGGCGGCGACAGCGCCTTTGATGTCTATTTTGAGGATATGGGATACTATGGCTATGCGCAACCGGAGGGCCCCGGGCCCGAGCCTTGGAACGATTATTATAGCTATATAGTTCTGAACAGCGACTTTTTAGGTTTCCCGCCCAACAACGACCCCGAGGGAGATCAGTATGGTGCGGCCAAAGTGACCGTGGCTCACGAGTTTCACCACTGTGTCCAGTTCGCTTACGACATCAGTGAGGGATCGTGGTTCATGGAGCTTGACGCTGTCTGCATGGAAGATATTATCTTTGACCATTCTGATGATAATTATAACTATCTGAACTCCTTCTTTGACTACCCTGAGAAGTCCTTGATGGAAAACACCAGCCACAAGTACTCATGCTTCATCTGGGACCTCTACCTGGCGCAGAAATTCGATACCTCCTTACTGGTTGCCATCTGGGAAGGTGCCCGCTACGACGATGTATTTAATACTCTGTCCGACACGCTGCTGGTTAGGTACGGATGGACACAGGATTCAGCCTTTGCGGATTTTGCTACCTGGAATTACTGCACTTACTACCGGGATGACGGCCAACACCATGAAGAAGCTGTGGACTATCCATACGTTGCTGTTGGTAGGTCGCACATATCATATCCCGTGAGCCTCCTGACATCTCCAACCAGTCCGGCTGGTTATGGTTCCTGTTACATCCAGTTCTTCCCACAGAGCTATACCGGTATCTTGCGGCTAACATTCAACGGTGATGATTCCCGGGAGTGGGCGGTATATCTGGATAAGTCTACTAATATCAACGTGCATGAGTTTGAAAAGCTGGCACTGGCTCCGGAAACAAATTACGCTGAGGCAGACGTGTTTAACTTTGAATCGTACTACCGGGTCACTCTGATGGCTGTGAATCTGAGCGAGTTTTCCAGCGGTGTTTTTTTCAGTTACTCTGCTGAAATCCTTCAACCATATGCGTGTTCCTCCGTCGTCCTGACAACGGATTCCGCTGTCTATGCCGGCGACACGAGGGACTTTGAATATCAGGTGTTTAACACCTCGTCCTTGAATGATGTCTTTGGCATCAGCTTCTGGGATGATCTGGGATGGGTTACCCCCGACACGATTGACAAGGCCATACCCCCCGGTGGGGACTCAATTTTTGTTATTGCGGTTCATCCCCCACAGAAAACGCTCCTGGGGAGGATGTCGAACCTGTTTTTCAAGGTTCGTTCACGTGGAGATACAGCAGTCGCTGACTCCCAGACAGTTGTTGCGAAAACTGTGCTGCAGCATGGCGATGTCGATTTTTCCGGTCATATTGAGGTTCCCGACATTACTTATTTAGTTACATTTCTCTTTAAGGGAGGGTCTTCGCCGGTACCCGTTGTGGAAGCAGGGGATTTTGATTGTAGTGCTGAGCTCAATGTTGCGGACCTGACTTGTCTGGTGGCTTACCTCTTCAAGAGTGGGAACCCGCCTCCGTGTAACGCTTACTAATAAGATATATCTCGCGCTTTTTTTGTTGACAGGGCATTCATATTGTTGGTACCAATGACAAGGTACCTTACATCTTTCGATTAGTCTCAGACTTCACGGAAGAGGTTTGAGGTGAAAGAGAGGGGGAGTTATGGATGACGGTTTTGAACCGAAGATTCTGATCTGCTGTGAATGTGGTCAGGAATTTGTGTTCACCGCTGCTGCCCAGCAGTATTTTGTTGAGCGGGGATATACGGAAGATCCTAAGCGGTGCAAGAGTTGCCACACAAAGTACAAGAAGTCACAGCGAAATCACCGCTATCATTCTGAAGCAGTCCCATCCGATGAACACTACCGTGAATAGCGATCCGTCTGATAAAAACCCCGACCGTTTCCGGCCGGGGTTTTGAATGGGGTAACCAGGGAAGAAGTTACCCGCAATTGAGACTACGGCGTAGTGCTTATCGAAGCAGGATCATTTTTTTCACCTGTTGCGCGCTCCCCGCGGTCAGTTTGTAGAAATACACGCCGGATGCCGCTTTGTGTCCGTGGTTGTTATGCCCATCCCACGTGACGCTTGTTGTTCCAGCGTCCACCTCTCCGTTCAGCAATGTTCTTACATTTTGCCCGATAAGGTTGTAAATCTCAACGGTCGCCCTGGTTCTCCGTGACGTTGTGAAGCTTATAGTGGTTGCCGGGTTAAAGGGATTGGGGTAGTTCTGTGACAATTCTATTGTCACGGGTAAGAGCGTTTCATTGTCATTATTGCCAGATCCGGCGGAGAGTCCGACGATCAGATCGGCGTACATTGTCTGTGCTGATGGAGAAATGTTATCGATCTTGACTCCGGAGACGCTGTCTGCATACGAGTTTGAACTCGGCGTAGTTGAAGCATCAAAAGTCGTTATGTCGAATGTGCCGGGGAAGGGATCGCTGGCATCGCCGCGATCATATCTGTGTTCCAGTTCGTAAAGACCGTCAGCCTGTTCCAAAGCGACTAGGTAATGGTTGTCGTTTGGCTGTCCCGGCCACCATTCCTGGGTGTTGTTCGATTTCGACTCATCAATGTGCCAGACCAGCAGTCCGGGCCCGGGTAAATAAGTATCGTAACCGGTCTTCTGACGGTTCTCAACAAGAAAATACTCATCGCCGATATTGCCTGAGTTCCACAGGCGATAGATGGCCCCGCCGTCCTCGACGCTGCCGATTGCCTGTGAATCGATATTGCCGGCGACATTTACTGCTGTTGCTAACCCCATCTGGATACGGCTCCAGGCGCATGGATGAGCGGGAGACTCACCAAAGCCTGTCGGTCCCGACCAACTGCCGTAGGACATAATACCCCACTTGCCGATGCCGTTTGACGAGTTGTCGATATCGTACAGGTCAGGCAGACCGAAGCCATGCCCTAGCTCATGCGCGTAGACCCCAATCGTCATATCGCCTGGGGTGGACCATAATTCAGGCTGCACTGTGTAGCTGGAGATATAGACCCCATCTTTATAGCGCGGTACAATACCCCACTCATGAGACCAGATGTCGTCGTTTCTGCCACTGTACTCAGCCCCGGTGCCGCTGTGGACAACAATCAATATGTCAACGTAGCCATCGCCGTCATTGTCATAATCGGCAAAATCAACGAGAGGATCAACCTGGTCAACCAACTCTTCCACGAGTTTCTGGGTATTGCGCGGGTACCCGCCTGTTCCGTTTCGACCGTTGACATAATAATCATATGTCTGCGGCGCTGTACGCCAGCCCAGGGAGGAGGGAAGGTTTACCGTGACCATATCTATCTGTCCGTAGGAGACCTCATCATAGTAGTCGGCTACCGTGTTGCCCACTGAACCGAAGATAAGGGAATCGAAGAATGAAGCGGGAACCGAACTCAGGTGATCAGTGAAGTCAACCAAAATTGCCAGTGCTTTGAATTGACCGGGTAGATTTGGCGACTTTGCACCTGAAGCCAGGCTGCATGTGTCCTTCGGAAGAAAGATATTGCGGCCGGTGCAGATTCCTTTACTGTGCATTCCATCCAGATGTGTGATGTAGTAGGGGAGAGGCGCTTCACCGGCGGCGGCTCGCTCCAGCAGACCAGGATGAGGTGGCATCGCGGCTGCGCTGGCAGCTAGAACAAGAGCAGCGGTTATGCCACTGAAGAGGATTCTCCGATATTTCATGCCCGACGCATTTTCCCTTTGCATTCTGACCATCCCTGCTTAGAAGTGTAGTCCGGTTGCGAGTGCGAAGTTTAACCCTTTGGCCGAATAAGGAGAAAGCGAGGCGCCGGTTACCATTGCGAAATCGAGGTAGAACGGCTTCAGGTTGATGCCGGAGCCGAAGGAGAGAGCGGTGTTCTTATTGCCGCCGGTGGCAAAACCGGTTCGCAGCGGCGCGACTGAAATCGGCCACCATTCCAAGCCAAACGATATGCGAGGCTTGGACGATGCGCCAGCGGCCCGACGGAAGCCCTGCTCCCAGTCAACCGCCCACAACAAGGAACCAGAGGTACGGGCGATTCCTAAAGTCATTACCGACGGAAGATTCGTGGAGAAGCCGGGTATATCCTTGCTGTAGTCGTCTGACACTACATAGTCGTCTTCCATATTGTCCACAGTCATGGTGTCAAAACTGAAGATGTAGCCGTGCTCCTCGGTCTCTTTACTCCACGAAAGGGAGCTGAGGAAGTTCTTGATGCGTACACCTGCCGTGTAGTTGTCGTTAAGCCGAAGCGCCGCACCGACATCGAGAGCGTACCCTGAACCGCCCGTGGCAGTCCGGGAGACAAGGCGACCGTTGCCGGCAAAGCCGGTTTCATAAGTGGCGGTCATCCCTTCCAGCTCAACGATGCGCTCAATAGCCAGACCACGGAGGTACTTGATCGTGGCTCCAACGGCCAACTGTCGGGTACCGATTTTGTAAATAGAGGTACCGTATGAGAGACCGGCTGAGATGTACGCTACTGCGTCTAGATGTGAACCGGTCAGGCGGATCGTGTCCGCGAACGAATTGCCATTCAGGATCAGGTCGATGATATCTCTATTCACATTCGCGTCAGCCAGACCGACGCCGGAGACGCTAAACACGAACGATCCTGCCGACAACGACAGAGCCGAGGCCTCAATATCCGCTACAATACTGAGTCCCTCATCAGGGACACCGTTGAGGATATCGTTCTTGTCGCCATCTGTTAGAAAAGCGCCCGAATAGTTATTATAATCGCCAAGCGTGAAAGAGTTATTCGAGATGTTGGCCCCAAGGCTGACCAGTTCCAGTCCCGTCTGACGGTACCCAGAGAGTCCGAGATTCGCCGGGTTGTAGCGCGCGGCATCGATGCCTGTGGCTAAGCCGATAAACGCCTCTCCCATCGCGACGCCTTTGGCTGAGGCGCGTCCGCCGGCAGCAACTTTGGCCGGAACAAGAACAGCGAGGATTCCTGCCAGGATTATGATAGCTTGTATCAGCCGTTTAGCGCTTGAAATCTCGTTCCCGGCAGCCGATGGGATCATGGGGCTGGTGCACTGTCTGTGATGTGTATGCTTTTTCATAGCCGCCTCCTTAGAACTCTCCATCGAAGCGGTACTCGACTTCGATGCGGCCGATTACGGTGATGTAATCATCCTGCGTTAGTTTGATCGATTGGCCACCAGAACCTTCCAGGAACAGCTCTTGCCCGATGTAGAGGGTGTCATTCTCAAGGATGCGGCGCACGTCGGCGCTATCTAGAAAGATCTCCTGGTAACCGGTGGATGCCGTATCACCGACTATTCCTGTGGGTAATACCGGTGCGGACGTGACAAACAGAGAGTCGAACGTCTTTATAGGGTTCGTATAGAGGCTGGTTGAGTCACCGCTGAAAGAGATATTGACATAGGCGCCAAGGGGCAGATGGTTGATGATGTTGTATATGAAGCGTCCCTCGATGAAGTGATCGGTGATAATATCAATATCATCCTGATCGATCTCTTCGCTCTCGATATCCGTCTCAATGCGAGAGTCATTGATAATCACTTCCACCGGAGCGAATATCTTCACTCGGGCAAAAATGAAATCGCCGATCTCTATTGTCCCTTGGTAGGCGCCGTCCCCGAGAATCGCCGAGCCGGAAAGATCAACGTGCGAAGGGAGAGGTGAAAGAAAGTCGGCGACGGTGCTGTCGCTGATAGTACTGAGAGTGGTGCTATCCTGTCCCCCAGCGGTGATGTGCCCGGTAAAATTCAGGTTTTTACCATTGTCACCGTGTAGTTGAATATCGAGGTAGCCGGGCAGGTTAATACCATTTTCAATTTCAAGAGTGACAATGGCCGAGACAAACTGTATCGAATCGAATCCCGTAGGTACATCAATGTCCTGTTCAAGTTCCTCAAAGCTGGCGGTGGCGCTATCAAAAACACCGGTGACTGAACCGAATGTCATCGAAGACAAATCGGCCTGCACGAGGAAGCTATCCGATTGATCGATTTCCACTTGCTGCCCTGTTCCGGGCACTGAAGCGGTTACATTGATGTCAATGTCCTGTGGAACTATGAGGTCGCTGGGAATCAGGCGGTAGCCGTCGAGATTCAGATTCACTACCGTGTTTTGCTGGGGAAGGACACTACGGTCAATCATCAGCGGCTGACCTGATGGTGAGACAATGTCGGGAATAGTGACTGTCAGATTGGCGTTCAGATTCGTGCTGTTGAGGATTGTAATGTCCAGGTTTCCGTCAGTGAGACTGGCGGTGTCAATGCGATCGCTTTCGCTGAGTGTCGCCTGCTGGGAGAAGTTGCGTGTCAGCGCGGGTATCTCTGCAATAGCCGATGAGACTTCGAGACTGTCGCTAAAGACTAGGTCGGTGCTGACATACCGGCTCGAGGCTGAGTCGACAGTGCCGCCGGTCGTGTAGCAGTGGGAATTGACTCGCAGCGAGCCCGAGACCGTTTTCCCGTCCAACGATATGGGTAGTGAGCCGGTTGTGCCGCTTGTGATTGCTGCTGAGAAGGTGTCGGTTACCACTGTGACGCCGTTGGCGACATCGTAGATTTCCACGATCACTGTGTCCAGACTGATGCCCAGGCCGTTGTCCACCACTATGTCTACTTGTCCGTTTGATATAGTGACTTGAAGGAAACTGGCGATTGTAGGCATGTCGTTGTACAGGTCAAAACCTGTGCTTGGCACAAAGGCGCTGTCGCCAGGCAGCGAGCTGGCCAGACCGCCGATCGAAGAAAGGCTCACTGTAACCGGGTCGATGTCTGGAGGGGTAAGGCTGACGGTTCCCACTTGTTCCGATGCTACATATGATATATCCGAGGTCGAGAGCAGATCTTCATCGAGTTGGACTGTATCGAGGTCCTTGGTGATGGAGTAAGTAACCGCCCCGGAGGAGTCGATATCGAGCCCTTCCTGATCTATCTTGCCGATCAGTTCCTCCATGGGGTAGGTCCTGTTTACGACAGGGACGGTCAGCTTGGTATTCCACTGTGGGGATTCCGGTTTTTTTATGGTGCACTGCGCCAGGGTCAGGAAGGTGATAATAACGGCCAGACCCAGAAAGAGCTTGGCGCCGAACTTGAAGAGGAGGGAATCCCAAAAAACCTCTGTTAGGCCCGTTTTCCTTTTTCGTTTTCTTGCCATAGTTTCCCCCGATGCTCAATTGCTACTTTTGGGTTACTTCTGTGTTTCTTTTGCTGGATTGTGCAAAGGGGATGCCGGAGCTGGTAAGACATTGTAACCGCCTGAAGCTCATGGCGTTGGATAGCGAGTATGGGGGCGGCTCCATAGACTATTGCGTTGCGGGGCAGCCACCGCAGTGGGGAACTTCCCATATTGAATTGAGAGTGTTTTTTAGCTAT
This sequence comes from uncultured Ignavibacteriales bacterium, assembly GCA_964416195.1. Classification (GTDB taxonomy): domain Bacteria; phylum Zixibacteria; class MSB-5A5; order GN15; family FEB-12; genus CAYQDB01. The sequence continues at coordinate 12,249 of CAYQDB010000010.1, read as the reverse complement.
ATTGATGTTATCCCCATTGGAGGTAGTGGCCGTGAGAATGTCCAAGTATGACAGGTTGCTCTATATACTGAATTTGCTGAGAGCACGCAGGAACTTGAATGCGCGCAAGCTCGCTGAAGAATGCGGGGTTACGGAACGGTCGATATATCGCGATATCGTGGCTCTCTCGGAGGCCAATGTTCCCATATATTATGACAATGGGTACAAGCTGGCGTCCGGAAACTTCCTGCCGCCGCTTAACTTTGATTTTGATGAGTATCATTCTCTCAAGCTGGCCCTGGATTCCTCACCTCTGTCCAGAACCGCCAAATATCAGGCTGCGCTGAGAAGGGTGAAGGCCAAAGTGGAAGCCGGCTTGTCGGACTCGGTGAAAAAGAAGGAGAGATTCACACCCGAGACAATGAGCATTGAGATCGCTACTTCAGCGGAGCAGAAAAGAGGGGAAAAGTTCTACGGGATCATCGAAGAAGCCATTACATCCTGGCGGTGTCTTGAGCTGGAGTATGACTCGATTCAGTCAGGTGCCAGCAAGAGAATCATAGAGCCATACTTCATTATCTTTCGGGGCAGGGCCTTTTACTTTGTTGCTTTCTGCCGGCTGCGGCAGGATTTCAGGACCTTTCGAATTGACCGGGTCGCGCACCTGAGGATTCTCGATGAAAAGTTCAACAAGCGCGACGACATCAATCCGAAAACCTATTTCGAAGGAAGCTGGCAGCTATTCAGCGGGGAGCCTGTTGAGGTGGCTGTCAGGTTTAGGGGAGTCGCGGCTCGTGTGGTGTTGTCGGGCAGGCATCATCCCGGTGAGTCGATCGAACGAGTTGGCCAAGATGAGGTTATGTACAAAGTTGTTACCCGGGGGCTTGAGGAAATCCAGCGCTGGCTTTTGGGATTTGGGGCAGATGCAGAGGTCTTATCTCCGCCACAACTGAGGGAAAACCTTGCCCAGGTGGGCAAATACTTGTCGGCAACGTATGTCGATGAAAGGCAATGACCGTCTATCGGCGGTATGAATATCCAAAAGAGCCACTGAGTGAGATCGGGCTTGGAAATCTGGGCATTACTGTTATATTACCATTGGATACTTCTTAGTACACCAGAAGAATCTCGGCGGAGAGTGCTTATGCAGATAAACAAATCTATGATCACAGCGCTTTTTATATTGCTTGCGATGCCGGCCGGTCAAGCCATTGCTCAAGTACCAATAGACCATGATCCCTTTTGGCAGTCTTTGGAATCCGGTGTGTACTCGACTGGGATGATCTGGCGCGACTGCAATAATGATGGCTATATTGATGTCTTCTTTTCCAATGGCAATGATATGGCTCTTGCTACAAACACAATCTACATTTCTCGATATAGTTCGCTTTCCAGCGTTGGAGCCTCCTGGTATTCGGCCAACGCGGAATACTCCGGTCATTGCGCCGTGGGTGATATCGATGATGACGGTTTTCCTGATTTCGCCGTCGCCAACTATCTCGGTGTGTACGGCTTTGATACTCCAGGTCTATCCAATCTCTACTTTAATCTTGGCGGTTTGCCGAGCGCTGCTCCCGTCTGGTATACGGACAGCATTTATTCTTTTTCGTGTGCTTTAGGTGATGTCGACAGTGATGGCGACCTTGATTTAGCCTTTGCAACCGGCGAGGGGTATGGTGCTATTCAAGAGCGGGACATGGTTTTTTTCAATGTGGACGGCGCTTTACAGGCAGTACCGGGATGGCAGTCAGCGGCTGCCACGGAAGGAATGGATGTTACGTGGGGTGATGTTGACAACGATGGTGACCTTGACTTAGCTTTCTGCTACGATGATGTTGCGGCGGCGATCTATTACAACAATTCGGGGACATTGGAAACGTCTCCGTCCTGGCAGTCAAACGATGTGGCCCCAGCCAACACCCTGATATTCGGTGATGTTAACGGCGACGCTTGGCTTGATCTTATTATAGCCTACAACAATCAAGGTGGGGGAGGGGGTTATTACCGCGTCTATTACAATAACGGCGCCGGCACCCTGGACCCTGATTATGGTTGGCAGTCTTCTAACGGCGGCTATGGCTCGGCCCTTTCCCTCTACGACTACGACAATGATGGTGATGATGATTTGGCTGCTGGAAGGTGGTGGGACAGACCCCGTGTCTATGAAAACGTCGGTGGCAGCTTTACTTTTGCTCCCGTTTGGCAGGCCGCTCTGTCAACGGTTGTTGAGGAACTGGCCTGGGTTGATATCGACCGTGACGGAGTAGAGATGAGAGCGGATACTATCTATCCGCCCGCCTCGCGAAAGCTCTTCTACGTAAAGCACCACCCTCTCTATTCTGTCGATTCAGTAATTGTCGACGGTTTTCCATTGAGCGATGGGGACTACTGTTACGATCTGGTCTCCGGGTGGGTTTCTCTGGGTCAGGCACCCACCGCTGAGATCATCATCTGCTACCAGTACTCATTCAAGAATGACCTTGCCGTGGCCAACTGGGATGTATCAAATCTTCTTTATGGCAATACGAATCTGCCGTTCGTTGACTTTTATGCCGACACGACAGTTGGCTGGGTTCCTCTGGCAGTACAGTTCACCGATAGCTCCGCAGGGGCCTCTCAATGGCTCTGGCGCTTTGGGGACGGAGATAGCTCCTTCATGCAGAATCCGGAGCACACGTTTTATGATGGAGGGGCTTTTGATATTTATTTGGAAAACGTTCAGCCCGATGGTTGGCACAATCGGACAAACAAAAATATGATCGTACTTCTGGCCGATACTCTCCGATTTCCCGATACAAACTACGCTATCATCTATGGTGAGACGATCAAGATTCCCGTGTACCTCAGGAACGCTCACCCCATGTATCATTTCACTCTTCCCGTAACCTGGAATGGGTCGGTTGAACTGGACTACGATAGCTTTAACACTGACTCCTGTCGCTCAGACTACTTTGAGAGGGTGTGGCTGAGCGTTTTTGATCCGGCGAACCAGAAGATCATCCTGGATTTCATTCCTGACGACGGCGCAGGCGCACCACCGCTTGAGCCGGGGTATGGGCCGATAGTCAACTTGTATTTCAGTCATGTTTCAGGGCTTGGCGCCGAGAGTCTTGATACTACGAGTCACATCGGCAAGTCGCTCTTTCTGGATGCCGGATATACGGAGTATCAGCCCTTCGTTGTTCCAGGTCAGGTGGCGTTCTACCAATGCGGCGATATTAACGGCAATGGCCTTGGACCTTTCACGGATGATCTGACTTCCCTAGTCAGTTACCTTTTCTGCGGTGGACCGGCCCCCTATCCGCTAAGCGTTGCTGATGTTGACGGCCTTGGTGGAATAAACGTGGCCGATATCACTTATCTTGTTACTTACCTGTTTCTGAGCGGACCGCCCCCAGACTGCCCGTGACTGTGACAGGGTAAATGCATTCGCCATGCGGTCTGCGGATGTGGTGTAATTAGTAGAAAGATATTCCCTTCCCATACGTTTTAAGAGTCTCTCATTGAGGCAACGACCGACGCAGCGGTGAGTACAAGCTACTCACCACTGCGCAGCAGCAAAACGGACTTGGCTTCAAACCGTTGCCCAGCGAAAAACACGACCCTTCCCCGGTTGTCCCTGCACAGTTAAGAATTACCGCGGAGTTGGCGGGTCCGGTTGGGGGGGTAAGGTCTTTGGCTCTTCTTTGAGCTTAGCGAGCAGGTAGTCGATGGCTTGGTCAAGCTGGTCATCATAGCCACGAACCAACCGGCCTGGTAAATTCTCCACTTCGATATCCGGCTCGACCCCATGATTCTCCATAACCCATTTTCCCTCGAGGTTGTAGATGCTGAATTCAGGCGCCGTGTAGTAGCCACCGTCAATGAGTGGGCGGTAACCTCGAATCCCGATAACCCCGCCCCACGAACGTTTCCCCATGAGTGGGCCGAGCTTATATTGGCGGAAGAAGTATGGGAAATAGTCCCCATCGGAGCAAGAGAACTCATTCAGCAGGGTAATCATATGGGCGTTGATCCCTGTTCCCGGCCCAGGGCCTTCGGCAAAGGTGCGGGAGGCGTGCATGGCGACCACTTTCCGCCGTAACCGCTCCAGAATAAGGCCCGATACCCAGCCCCCGCCGTTGTAGCGGACATCAATAATCAACCCTGGCTTGCGTAATTGGTGGTAAAACATTTTACTAAATCGTACCAGCCCGTAGCTATCCATATCCGGAATGTGTATATACCCGATCTGGCCGTTAGATGCCGAATCGACGTGCCGCTGCCGATCTTTTACCCAATTGTAGTAGCGGAGCGCCTCCTCGGAAGCGATTGGTTTAACTGTCACCTCATGTGTTCCCTGCGTCTCAGGTTTGCTGTTGACTGTCAGGGTGATTGTCTTGCCGACGGTTTTTTCTGTCAGTGAATAGGGATTGACATCGGCCGTGATTTCCCTGCCGTCGATGGCCAGAAGATAGTCGCCCGGCTTGACATCCAGCCCCGGTTCAAGCAGGGGAGACTGCAGGGCTTCGTCCCAGTTTTCGCCCTGAAGGATATGCGCAATGCGGATACGGTTGTTCTTGGGGTCAACCTCAAAATCAACCCCCAGCAAACCGATCTTACTTCCGGAAATCCTTGGTCTGTCTCCACCGCCGCAGTAAGTGTGCGAGCAGGCAAGCTCACCGATCATTTCACCGATTATGTACGTGAGATCAAAGCGATTATTCACATAAGGTAACAGCACGTTGTATCGCTTGTACATATTATTCCAATCGACCCCGTGCATGTTCTCATCATAGAAGAAATCGCGCTCCATTCGCCAGACCTCATCGAACATCTGGCGGTACTCGGCCCGGCGATCCAGGCGCATCTCAAGGTGCGAGAGGTCCAGTTTATTATCCTCAAAGCTCGCTTTCTTATCTGAGGTCGACGTGATATAGAAGTCCCCAGCCTTCCGGAGCAAGGCCTTTTCCCTGTTGGCTGAAAGGAGACACCCGTCCACACCGGAGGCAAACTCGTTGTCCTTCTCTTCCTTTAGATCGTATTTGTGTAATGTTGTCTGCGCGTCGCCCACTTTGCCTTGGAGACCATAGATTGGATACGAGGTGTAGAAAACGGCGCCGGATATCGCTGACAGCGATCCGTAGTTCCCGGCCGGAAGGTCAAACGCCACTTCCCGGTCAAAGATTCCCTCAAAGTCTATTTTGACCTCAACCGGCTCCTTCTTCTTTTCTTTCTCTTCTTTCTTCTCTTCCTCCTTTTCGTCCTTTTTCGTTTCATCCTCCTTAGCCACTATTTCCACTTCATCGCTCTTGGGGGCAAAGGGTGATTTCTCATCGGCGGTCAGGGGAATCAGAAAAAGGTTCGTGATAGCGTTGTTTACAAACTGGGATTCATAGGAACCCATTATCGGGTTGAAGTTCCTTTCTGAAAGGAAATAGAGATACTTGCCGTCAGGGTCGAAAGCCGGTTGGTAGTCATCCGTGAATCCGGGCGTGACCTGATGGATCGACCCGTCGTCGAAGCAATATATAAAAATTGACGTTATTCTGTTTTCCCCTCTCTTGGTATAAGCCAGGTATCTGCTGTCGGGCGACCAGGCGAAGCGACGTACCTCGTTGCGGTCGGCCTTGTCGATTTTGACAAGTTTCTTGCTTTCTACATTGACATAGTAGAGGTTGAGCTCCTTGTCAGAGAAAGCAAGCGTCTTACTGTCGGGCGACCACTGGGGTTGGTACTTGTGGCAGTGACCGTCGGTAGTGAGCCTGACGGTTTCCTTGCCGTCATGGGATACGATGTATAGCTCTTCCTCACCTGTGCTGTCGGAAATGTAGGCGATCCATTTGCCGTCAGGGGACCATTCGGGGCTTCTGTCATTGGAGCCGGAACTGTTAGTGAGATTTCTGGTGTTTCCTTCCTTGGCCGGGACCGTGAATATTTCACCCCGGGCGCAGAAGGTGGCTCGCTTGCCGTCAGGGGAGATGTCTGCGCCACGGACTTTATCAGTTACCTTGACGAATTCAGTCCGCATCGTATGACGATCTCCGGTAAGATATATAGTCGCCTGGTGCAGAACCTCCGAAGGAAGATCGATCACATAGATGAAGCCTCCATTCTCGAAGGCGATGCCGTCGGGGCCGAGGCTTGGCCAGCGGACATCATATTCTGAGAACTTGGTCACCTGGCGGCTCTCTCCAGTGTTTACATCGTAACAAAAGATGTTCAAAGTGCCGGTGCGGTCGGAGTTGAAATATATCTTATCCCGGTACCACATCGGCATGTTGTCAGTGCCGATCCAGTCGGTGATCTTCTTGGCGTCGTAGCTATTCAGATCGAAAATCCAGACATCCTGCGCCATTCCGCCTTTGTATCGTTTCCATGTCCGAAAATCACGGGAGATGGGGCAGTAGGCGACTTTCCTGGTATCCGGTGAAAGGCTGGTAAAACCGGCTGAATACATTGGCAGCGGCTCCGGAAGACCGCCTGCCGTGTCGACCAGGTATGCCCGACCATCCCACCAGTCGTTGGCCTCCTTACGGGACCGAAAGAGAACTTTCTGCCCGTTCGGATGCCACCCCATGACGATATTTTCCGGGCCAAAGCGCTCGCTCGTACGCTGGATACCCGGATGGTAGGTCAGACGCTTTGGTTCGCCGCCTTCAATAGGCATTACATAGACCGCCGCATCTCCATCGTATTGTCCAATGAACGCGATTTGTCTACCGTCAGGGGAAAACTTGGGGAAAAGCTCCAGGCCCTCGTGGCTGGTCAGGCGCATGGCCTGCCCACCTTTGCGGGGCGCTGTATAGATGTCCCCGGCATAGACGAAAGCGATCCTGTCCGCATGGACGTCAGGAAAGCGAAGCAGTCTCGCTTCTTCGGCGCAGAACGCATTGCCTGCGGCGATGATAGATACCCACAAGATTACCAACAGGTTCCTCATAACTCCTCCAGAATGTTATCCACCGGAAGATCCGGTATATCGACCATTATGTTCTGTAAACGTAGTTAAGGTACTGAAGTTTCAGTAGCACGACAAGCTTCATGGGGGATAAAAATGTGACTGTATGTCGATGAGATGAAGCTCAAGAGAGCGAGCAACCTATGAAAACAGTTGTGAAATGTAGGTGATCGCAATGGAGAGAACGCACAATGCCAGAAATGCCTTTATCAGCCTGGCAGGCACGAAGCGTTGCAGCCGCGCCCCGACATACATTCCCGCTGCCCCTCCAATTCCGAAAAGCGTTCCAAGTAACCAGTCGGGCGTTATAGCTAACCCAGAAGTTGAATACAATCGGGCAACAATGGCATAAGACACCACCCCCATGATCGAGCTTACAAACGAGCCCAACAGAGTCGCCCCGGCTACAGTATACACCGGCAGGCCGAAAATAGTCACAAGGAAGGGAGCTATGATGGCGCCTCCGCCGATGCCGTAGACGCCGCTGATTATCCCGACGATAAAGCTGAGGCCAAATATGCCCCACGTTGGAACAGCGTACCTTTCTCCATTGAATTCATAGCCGACCTGCCGCATGCTGAAAAAAGGGGAAGTTACTGTGAATTGAGCTGATGTGGCCGGCTTTGCCATTTGCTCTTTACGTTTGAGTAGAACGTCTTTGAACAGGCAAAAGCCGATATAAGCGAGGACGAATCCTACAAACGGTTTGAATGATCCGAGTTCATGAAGGTAAGTGACGCGGATAATCGCCCCCAGGAACAACCCAGGCATAGCCCCAATAATGATTGTTCCTGCCAGAGGCCAGACCATCCGCTTTTCACGATAGTAACGGTAAACACCGCTAGGAATGGCGATAACACCGAACACCAGGTTGGTTGGGCTAACGGCTGGTCCGGTGAACCCCAGAATACTCACCTGGAACGGTAGAAGTAAAAAAGCCCCCGAGAGTCCGCCAGTCGCTGTCAGACATGAAATAACGAAGGCTACCACCGGCGGCAGCCACCAGAAGGTCTCAATGTCGCTTATTGGGAAATGGATCATCACTGCTCCGGTTTCTGGCCTCGCACTATTATACGTCACTATATAGAGAGTCACAAGCTTCACCTCATGAGCAAGGCGATATGCTCCGCAGTCGATACGCGTAGACTTTGACAAACAGAAGCCCGTTTCCTACTTTGACTGTTGTTGAATCGACCGCTGTCCACCTCGGAGGATAATGGTGAAGAGGAAGTTCGTTTTCTCGGCGCTCGTATTTGTCGTTGTTTTCGTGCTTCTTGAATCTGCGGCGCGATTACTCGAAGCTAATCTCTCTTCCAGTGTCGAAGCTCCTGCTCATCAAGCAGGTTGGCAAGCGGAGTTTTTTGCATCGCTGTTTGACTGGAACGAACCGGATCCGGACCTGCTCTGGAGATTCAAAGCAAACTTGAATAATCCCCTGATAAAGACCAACTCGGATCATCTTATCGGCGACGAAGTATCTCGCGAAAAGGCTCTACATACCTTTCGCATCCTCCTGTTGGGCGATTCCTCTCCGGTTGGCATAGGACTCAAGTCACGCAAACTTGCCTTTGGTGAGCTGCTCAAGCGCTTCCTGCAAATTGAGTATAAGGAGGGCAAGGAAGTCGAGGTGGTCAACGCGGCTGTTTCAGGTTACACCAGTGAGCAGTTAGCCCGCTTTCTCAATCTCAAAGGATGGGTCTACAAGCCGGACCTGGTCATACTCTACTGCGGCAACAATGACGCCTCGATTTCTGGACCGTTCTCTGACAGGGAACTGCTGGAAGCCCAACAGCTGAAGGATGTCCGGAGATTGGCCTCCCATCTTGCCATCTACAGGCTGTTGAGGGGCATTCTTGTTGAGCATTTCGGTGGAAGGAGTGAGGATGTCGGGTTGCTTAAGGTCAGGGTCGGGCCGGACAGATTCGGTGAGAACCTGCGGAGAATCGCTGATGGATGCGCTAAGCATAACTGCCGGTTAGTAATTCTAAAACCGCCAGTACGATACTTGTGGCCAGCCGGACTTCAATTCAAGGTATTTACCCATATCACCGGTGGGAGCGGTCGAGCCATTCTGCCAGATGCAATGGCGGATATTTTGGGTCGAGAGATCAAATATTGTCTGAGTGACAACCTTTTCCATCAATTGTACGGCCATGGAGACAAATTTACCAGAACGGTCTATCGCTCTGCTCATGCAGATTCGCTAAGTCCAGTGCAAGCAATTGAGCATTACATTCGAAGGCTGGTAATGGAGCGTGACAATCCGATCGTTTTCAACAACCTCGGCGTTTCATTCTGGGAAAATGGGCAATTTGAGCAGGCAGACTACTACCTGCACAGAGCTCGCGAAATCTTCGTTGAGCGGCCACCACGTGGTTCAGACCTTGCTGTTGAGGCCGCCGGTTCGCCGTTTCTGTACAACGTTGGCATCAACTACCTGTTCATGGATGACGCCGATGTGAGCTTGCTAAAGGACACGAGCAACACAGCTTTCAAGTACCTTGATTCAGCTTTGCAGGCCGATTACCTCTCGTTACGAATCAAGAGGGATTACTGGGATAAGATCGATGAGCTGAAGGGTCGGTCGAACGTGGTGGTGGTTGACCTTCCGAGCGTCTTCAGAGAGAACGGAGGCGACAAGCTCTTTATCGATCATTGCCATCCAACTGCTGAGGGGCATCTTCTCATCGCCCGCGAGCTTTTCAAGGTAATCTGTGGACAATTAAGGACAATTTTGTGACTACAGCGCTGCCGACTAATCTTAGAGTAGCTCTTAAAGTACATTGCCATATCATTATATACTTCAGCCAGAGAATGAGCCCTTGAAAGAAGCTTTCAACCCACCAACCGAAAGGATTATTTGACCCTGGATGTAGGTAAAAACTAAACATCGAGTTCGGAGGGAGTACCGATGAATTTATACCTTGTACAACACGGCGAAGCCAAAACAGCAGAGAAAGATCCTCAGCGTTCTCTTTCGGACAAAGGACGGGCGGACGTTGAGAAGGTAGCCGCTTTCGTGGCTGAGTCTACTACCATCAAGGTCAGTCGCATTGTTCACAGCGGCAAAACCAGAGCACAACAGACAGCCGAGATATTCGCACAGCATTTGAATCCGCCAAATGGCGTTACAGCAATCGAAGGTCTGGAACCACTTGCCGATCCCTCGATCTGTGAAAACCGAATAGCGGGGGAGACCGAGGATATCATGCTGGTCGGGCATCTTCCGCACCTTGACAAACTGTCAGCGACATTGGTCTGCAGGGATAAAGCCAAAAGTGTCATAACATTTCAGAACAGTGGGGTTGTTTGCCTGACAGCAGATAGTTCAGGCAACTGGCGGGTTGGCTGGATGGTGACGCCTCAGATGCTAAAATGAGTCTGTAGCTAGGATACCGGTTCTACGATCTTGCCCATAAACAGTATTGTCTGTGAATGATTCTCGCGAATCGCAAAAACAAACGGCCGATCGACTCGCATCACGAAACCGCTCGGTCTCGGTGGAAATGCTGTAACACCCACCTCTACAGACGTAACCGCCGCGGCCTCTGTGCCTTCTTCATCCACCTTTATGTATGTCTTGTGTAGTACTTTGCTGATATAAAGATTCCCCAAGAGCTCAGTCAGGTCAGCGATTCCACCAAAATCCGCTTGAAGTTTATCAAAGGCGATTCCCATTCCCAATGCCGTGAGGACGTCATTCAGTGTGATTTTGTACTCCAGTGTAAACTTTGGCAAATACAGATTACCTGTATCCATTGCAAAACTACCTAGCCAAATATACCAGTTGTCCTGGTTGAATTTGCTGACAAGCGAATCAACGCCAACATCCGGCTTGGGGAGAAAGACAGTCATACTGAACTTTTCGTCGCCATAAGGTAAGTCAATTGCCTGGAAAAGATCATTTTCAAAGTATGAGAATTCGTTTTCCTGTGTCATCATCTGACACCGGACTCGAGAACTATCTGGTAGGGTGAACCAATCCTCCCGCGTATCTTCCTCGTCAAACTCGTATGTCCAGGTGCCTTTGAAGTAAATGGCATTGATGAGAAACATGACCGTCTCTGCATCGATCTCGTCAGGCACGATTTTCGTTATTTTCCCGTGCGTTTTCTCGTCGACCCAACTATTAATCGTTTTCGAGGCATCCGGTTTGCAGAAGTCCAACGACGCGACTTCGGCATCGAAATACGTTCGGTTGAGATTGATAAACTCCTCTTTGACCGGGAACCCCTCCCGGCACCAGATTGAGTTGGCGATTTCAAAGATCACCTTAGGATCAAGCTGCGTTAGCAGATCGATTAGGCTTTGATACGACTCATTTATCTCTTGCTCCGTCAGGCCGGCCAGCTCGAGCGTGGTCCGCATCGCCTCCTCGGTAGCGCCGTTTGCGCCATTGTAAGTCATACCGAGAGCTATCGAGACCGACAGAGGTGAAATAAAGACATTAGAGTCTTCATCCCCTTTGACGATTTCCCTGAAGAGCTTGAGCCCGAACTTGTTATCGGATTCAACTATACTCTCTTCGACCGCGGTCAGTTTGCGCGGGGGATTGTCCGGGGGATTGACGGCTTTCTCTGAGCAGCCGGTTGATAAGAGGCAGAGCAATGACCCAACCAACAGTGTAAATGTTCTCAACATAATTTACCTCCCACTTTCCTTCATCGGCGATATCTGTGTCTACTGTATGAACGACTTAAGCATACCACTTGTTTAGGGGAAAAGCAAGTCTGTAGAAACTGCACCGGATGTACGGTTGGGTTTGCTCCAGGGTCTGGGGGATGATCCAGGGCTCCGCTGGGCGAGCAGTTAGTTGCGGGTTCTTACCTGACTGGCGCAGGTTCCGGCGGGGGGATGGTGAAATGGGGGTAAAGCTTCATCATTGGCTGCCGATATCAGATGATGGCCAATTGGCTCGAAGAGAGAGTTAGCGAAGAGAATTTTAGCGATTTATGTTTGCATTTTCGAACGATTTGCCGTATATTAAGAAGGAAAAGATATGCGAATACCTAAAAAAATGACTTGACATTAGCGGCAGCAAGCGTTAGTTGTACCTTTTGCCGGGCGTAATGTCAGGCAATTTTTTTCGGAAGCTTTGTTCTTTGACAACTTAATAGCCACTCTGAATGCAAGAGAAGCGGGCCTTTGGATTATGTCGCAATCTCAAGATTGATGAAATCTTGGGACGTCAATATCCGAGGTTCTTGTAAATCTTGAATAACGTATCCGAATAGGAGCGTTTCAGGAGACAGGACAAGGAAATTCAAAACATAATATGTTGTGGAGAGTTTGATCCTGGCTCAGAACGAACGCTGGCGGCGTGCTTAATA
>CAYQDB010000009.1:0-130334 GCA_964416195.1 uncultured Ignavibacteriales bacterium | reverse complement strand
TGAACACAGTCAAGCTTGACCCTTCCGGCTGGGTACTGAAGTATCAGACTAACCAATCATGGAAGCTCTATATCGTAACTATCGAAGACGATCTGAGCGGCGGTCGGCAGCATTTCGCATACAGTGACACAATTCAAGCCAGAGGCGGTACCGGAGCCAACACCTGGTCGGTTATCGATGGCGCCCTTCCTGCGGGCTATGGAATCGACCACAACGGTATCATTACGGGCGGCACGAGCGACACGGGCAGATTCACGTTCACGGCGCTGGTTGATGACAACGGCAGCAGCTATTCCAATCAGGCTGAGTTTACGATTCATGTCGCCCCCACGAATCCTGTCCCCGGCGACATCGATGCCAACGGGTCGTTGAACGTTGCAGACTTGACATATCTCGTCTTCCACCTGTTCAAGGGCGGCTTACCGCCACCAGCCTTAAACACTGCCGACGTAAACGGCTCATGTGAGGTAAATATTGACGACCTGACCTATCTGGTCAGCTACCTATTTCGGGGAGGACCGGCTCCCGTTATTGGCTGTGTTCAGTAGGGCATGTTTCGTAGAGACTTGCCATCAACTGGCAGGATCGCAGGGATCCTGCCCTACTTTTTACCGCGCAAGTAGGAATCCAGTAGGTCGAAACCCTCGTGGTTTCGACTTCCTTTTCGTGTCAAAACCGCAGGGGTTTTGACCTACTTCACTCAAAAGGTGTCCGTTCCTGCTCGCGTAGGGCGGGGGCTTGTCTCCCGCATAAACGTGGCGACGCCACCGGCAGACGTAAAGCCCGCCGCTACGCGGAGTTAGTGAGCTGTGACTTCACTTGGTGAGAGTATGGTAGATCGGGTTCCGAATGGAGTGAAGCGGAATGAGAAACCCGACAGTAGCTTAGACAATAAATGTCGGGTGTTTTGTCCACTAAAGGCGGACTCAGAACCCGACCTACAAGACTGCATCTGAATCTAAAAACCTTGTTACCTGAAAAATTATTTCTCATTTTATGCCCGAACGGTTCTGGGGCGTTTGGTGACAAAGGGGGTATAAACTTATGAGCGGTGGAAGGAAAAGACAATGCGAATTACTCAGGCGGAGTTTTCTGAAGCTAAGGCACGATCTTCCATTCTCTCAATTCTTGCTCTATGGCTTGTTCTGTTTACCTGTGGCCAAGTGCAATCCTTTGAGAGACAGGTTGATCCTGACAGAGCTCAGTCCCCACCAATGCCTCGCCTGATAAAGGACGAGAATCCGGAGGCCCGGCAGTCCGATCTGACAGGTTCAATTAGAAGTATTGACAGCACCGTTGTCTTCGCCGTGCGTGAGGGATTTGCCGACCACACAGCCCCATGTGAACCATGTGTGTTAATCCTACAACGTACAGATCGGATCTACCCCTTGGGCAATCTCTCCCTTATTTCCACCAAAGAGCTGAGCGCTAATAGAATTGTCATTCGCTATGAGGGAATACTAAAACCAAATGCGATGCTGGACTGCTTCGGTCCTGCCCAAACAAATACATATTTCGATCTGCCTGGTCATGAATACGAGTTAGTTTTTCAATACCGATCGATGATTGACAATTACAAGCTGATCATTGATGACTCACTGATAATAATAAACCCAATCAAAACCAGTTTTACACGGGTAGAGGACACGCTTTATTGGAGATATAAACCCAGCTCTTTTACCTTTCACTGTGGTGATACCACTGCAACTTCTACTATATGCAACAAGTTTGTAGACACTTTAATGAACCAAATTGACCTCGTGGAGTTCACCTATCCAGATTATGGCGCTATTCCATATAAACGCGCAACTGGGGGATACCCTATACGCTTCTTCCTTTACGGGGATGAGTCGGATTATAAAAAAGCTGGAGAAATACTCAAAGCTTACACAATGGCCCACATAAATAGTGAGATTAACATGTCTATGAGGAATTGGAAGAATCAAAGGTACATGTCGTGGATGTTCCTGCGGGGTGATTGAAGCCCGCCAGTGCAGTACAGGCTATAGGGAAGGAGCCCTGTGAGGCTCCCAATTCTTTTGCTCGCAAATGGCAGGATCGCAGGGATCCTACCTTACTTCAAATTCAAACTCAATATCTTCACGTCAGTCATGTCTTCGATGGCGTAGCGGACGCCTTCGCGGCCGAGGCCGGGTTGAGACTATTGTGTTTAATATTGATAAGATCGATGGTATTCGCAAGTTTAGAGATAATAGAGTACGTCAACCCACTCACTCAGGGACCTAAGGCGCGGTCTCTTGTCACCGGTGAGGTAGATGGTCGTTGACTGAGGCAGAGTCGAAGGAGGGAATATGAAAGAGATATCGAAAGATTACCGAACGGAGCAGGAACGATTCTGGGCCAGTCAGTTTGGTGATCACTACTCCGATAGGAATCAGGGCGAGGCCATCGTTGCTACCGACACCGCCCTGTTTGCAAAGATACTCTCCTGTACCAAGTCGGTGGACTCTTTGATCGAGTTCGGCGCCAACACCGGCCTGAATTTGATAGCTATCCGCCGGCTGCGACCGGATATGGAGCTTTCTGCTATTGAGATTAACACCAGGGCAGTTTCGCTGCTTGAGCTCATTAAGGGAATAAAGGTCTATGCAATATCGATACTAGACTTTGAGCCAGACACCCTCAGAGATCTGGTATTCACCAAAGGGGTCCTGATTCACATGAACCCGGACATGCTACCGAGAGTTTACGACAAGCTGTACCAGACGAGCCGGCGATATATCTGTCTGGCCGAGTACTACAATCCGACTCCGGTTGAGGTCACCTACCACGGGCACCATGGTTACCTTTTCAAACGGGATTTTGCCGGCGAGATGCTGGATCGCTTCGATGATCTCCAGCTGGTCAACTATGGGTTCACCTACCACCGGGATCCGCATTTTCCACAGGATGATCTGACTTGGTTTCTTCTGGAGAAGACCGGCTGACTTTTAAAGAAAACATCGCCATACCAAAGCGCATTCACACGCGTGGTCAAGAACTTTGAGATTGCCGTTTTCAAGAAAACCAACCGGGAATATTGAATGTTGCTCATTCCATTCCCCTGCGCCCGGTACCTCTCAAGTCCGCTCAGAGTGACGGCGCTAAGGCACGCTTATCTCGAGACATAGCAGGATCGCAGGGATCCTGCCTACTTCAAATTCACACTCAATATCTTCACGTCCGTCATGTCTTCGATGGCATAGCGGATGCCTTCGCGGCCGAGGCCGGAGGCCTTCATGCCGCCGTAAGGTTGATGGTCAGCGCGGTAGGTCGGGACATCGTTAACCACCACCCCACCGCATTCGATGTATTTGAAGGCATAGAAGATGTCTTTTAAGCGATTGGTGAAGATTCCCGCCTGCAAACCATACTCTGAATTGTTGATTTCATTGACGACTCTTTCGAAATCTTTGTACTTGAACATCACCGCCAGCGGGGCAAAAGCCTCTTTGGAGCAGACATCCATCGAAGTTTTCACATTCGTCAGTAAGGTTGGCTCCAGCATGCGCCCGTGGGTTTTCCCCCCAACAAGAATCTTCGCTCCGCCCTTAACGGCAGCATCAACAGCCGCAAGCGTATTCTCCACCGACTGTTTATCAACCATCGTGCCTATATCGGTGTTGGGGTCGAGCGGATCACAAATTTTTATCTTTTCGATCTTGGCCTTAAACAGTGTGACGAACTTGTCATACACCTTTTCATGTACATAGATACGTTGCACTGAGATACACGACTGTCCTGCCACGCCGAAGGCGCCGGGCACCAAACGGGTGGTAGCATATTCGAGATCAGCATCATCGGCAATCGCCACTCCGGCGTTGCCGCCCAACTCCAGCACAACTTCTTTTCTGCCGCAATGCTCTTTAATCCACCAGCCGACTTCGGCTGAACCGGTGAAGGTGATCAGTTTCACCCGGTTGTCTTCAAGAAGCGGCGAGCAGTCTTTCGATGATCCGGGAAGGATCGACACGGCGCCCTTCGGGTGATCGGTCTTGTCAATCAATTCCGCCAGTAGCAGGGCGCTGATTGGTGTCTTCGATGCCGGCTTAATCACAATTGTGTTTCCGGATGCAATAGCCGGAGCGACTTTGTGCGCTACAAGATTAAGCGGGAAGTTGAACGGCGAGATACCGGCAATGACACCTTTCGGAAAGCGCCGCACAAGCCCTAAGCGTTCTTCGTTTCCAGTAGCCCAGTCAAGGTCGATGATCTCTCCGCCGATACGTTTGGCTTCCTCGGCTGCCGTTTTGAACACACCAATGGCCCGATTGACTTCACCTTTGGAATCCTTAAGCGCTTTGCCGAGTTCCATTACCATCGTTTTCGCAAACTTGTCGATGTTCTTTTCCAACCCGGCGGCAACAGCTAAACAGGTTTGCTCGCGTTTGTACGAGGGCAGTTCGCGGGTGACTTTGAAGGTTTCATCGGCTATCTGTATTGCCTTGGCGTAGTCTTCTTTTGATGCTGCTGCGACGTTAGCAACCAATGAGTCGTCAAAAGGATAATAAACCCGAATCTTCTTTTTTCGATCGACCCACCCGCCTCCTAAGTACATCTTATAGTTCTTTGTCATGGCCAAACTCCACTATTCGAAGAAGCTTTTGTCTTGATCTCTACCCTAGAAATTGAAGTATAGCCGGATACGGCATCAGCCTCAAGCAAAATAACTTAACCGTACATCGGGGATGAGTCAGGGTTCCTGTCCAATGAGAGGTCTAACAGATCTAAATATGGGTTTGTCCCCATACTTTATGGGCATAGAAGTACTTTCCTCAACCTTTTCCGCACCGCAACTAAGGGGTAATATCTTGTACTTGATCGAAGGAGATAGCTGGGGGTGGAGCTTTTTCCCTGCTGTGCAATAAGTTAGCCTGGGTTCTTACAAGCCAACCAAGATTTGTCTGTTTGCGGCACAGGATTTACACAACTTGCAGAAAACAAAGGGTAGAAAGTATGAAGAATAGAAGAATTACCAATCAATCCGGCCTGACCCTGCTTGAAGTCATGATAGCTATGGTCATCATGACTATCTCCCTGTTGCTCCTGCTTAACATGGCCATGGTGGCCCTCGACGGCAACGATTGGTCCAACAAAATCACCATCGCCAATCAGGTGATGCAGGAGAAGCTGGAGCAGCTTCGGAACACCCCGATACCAGCCGGCGGTAACGATACCATCTTAAGGGTTACCCGGAACTGGAGAGTCACCAACGCCGGCAACCATCTTCGCAAGGTGGACATATTCGTAACATGGGAAGACATCAGAGCCAATAGCGTATCTGATTCCATGACAGCATTCATCAAAACCGATTCAGTATAGGTGTCACTATGTGTACGTGGACCAAGAAATCAAAAAGCCAGCGAGGAACTTCATTTCTGGAAGTGATGATTGCTCTGTTGATAATGGGTGTAGTAACGACGGCGATTTTCAAGCTCTACATCACCCAACACAAAAACTACATGATCCAGGACGATATCACCACTGTTCAGCAGAACGCCAGGGCCTCTATCGACGAACTCGGTCGTCACATCAGGATGGCCGGATACGACCTGCCCTTGGGAGTGCCGGCTATTGTTGCCGCCAACACCGATCCGGATACGATTACCATCACCTATCAAACGAGCGGCTGTGAAACGAAATTGAGTTCCGCCATGCCTCAACCCTCTTCCGTACTGAAGTGTGCCAGCGACGTATCCTGCTTCTCAGACAGCCAATGGGTGTACATCTTTGAGCCGGATTCGGGCGGCGGTGAATGGTTCATGATATCACATGTCCAGACAGCCTCGAAGTATATCGAGCATAATACTATGACGCTTTCAAAGGCATACAGTGAGAATGCCATCGTTCTGGCGATGACACAAGTGAAGTTCTTTTTGGATACGACCACGGACCCGGATCATCCGAATCTGATGGTTCAACTTGCCGGCCAGCCGCCACAGGTATACGCAGAGGATATCAGCGACCTCCAGTTTCAGTACGGGATGAGAAACGGGATGGTCCTGGATGTACCAACGATTGTCGATGACATTCGCGAGGTTCTAATATCCGTGACGGGGAGATCGACCAGACCTGATCCTGAACTTGCCCAAGAAGTTTCGTCCCAGTATCGAAACCGAGTGTTTTCGACAAGGGTCTATTTGAGAAATGTTGGCATATAGAAAGTAGGTAACCATGAAAACAACCCGAATTACGTCCCAGCGTGGCATTGCCACTCTGATAGCGCTCATAATGGTAGCCATGCTGACCCTGCTTGGCCTTGCCGCTCTCTCAACATCCGACGATGAGGTGAACATCGCAGGGAACGAGTTGCAAGAGATGCGGGCCTTCTATGCTTCTGAGGCGGGGCTGGAGAAGGCAGCGGCGGTTTTGCAAACCGAGTACGATACGACTGGCGTGCCGCCGACAATCATGCCGGCAGGGTCCGACTCTGTAAATCGGTGCCTGGTAACCTACAGCACGGCTGATAACGGCGCTGCGGTCCAGAAAGACCTTACCAACGGCACCCTGGCCGGTCTCCATGCGCTGGTTAAGTCATTTACGATTACCTCTACAGCTATAGGCCCAATTGACAATGCCAAAGTACAATTGTCACAGACTTTTGAATCGGCCCTGGTGCCAATCTTTCAGTTCGCTGTTTTCTACGGTAACGACCTTGAAATCGCGCCAGGCCCTTCGATGACACTCATCGGACGCGTCCACTCCAACGGCAGCCTGTGGCTGCAGGCTGGTACTGGTTTGCAGATGGACAGCTATGTGACTGCATCCGGCAACATCTTACACGGACGGAAAGGGGCCGGCGGGGTAGACCACGCCGACGTTCAAATAAAAGATGCCGCCGGCAACTACGTTTCGATGAAAGACGGCTCTGGATGGCTTGATGCAAATGACTCATACTGGTATGATTCGTCGGTGGCTCGGTGGCAGGGACGAGTCCAGGATTCCACCCACGGTCAGGGACCTTTGAATGTCCCGCTCTCCACCACGGCGGGTGGAGATCCCCACAATCTGATTGAGCGGGAAACAGGAGGAAATGTCGATTCGTATGAGAGCAAGGCTACTTTAAAATTCATTGACCGCCAAGCCTACCAAAAGGTCGGCGGCGCCTGGGTTAACGTAACAGCCAATATGATTTCTGATAGTGTCATTACCTTCACCGATGACCAGTTCTACGACGGACGGGAACTGACCAATGTTGACTGCATGGAACTGGACATCGAAAAACTGTATGATTCCGGCTACGCTCCCTCAAACGGAGTAATCTATTGCTCTGATCAGACCTCTGACTTCCCAGCCATGCGCATCAATAACGGGTCAGAACTCGATGCCGGATTGACCATCGCCAGTGAAAATCCGGTCTACACGCTTGGTGACTTCAATTCCAACGACAAGAAGTCAGCGTCTATCCTTGCTGACGCCATCACGTTTCTGTCATCGAGCTGGGACGATAGTAAAAGCTCCGGCTCAAAAAATAACCGCGTAGCGGTGCCCACGGTAGTAAATGCTTCTTACCTGACAGGTAACATAGAGACTACCTCGTCGGACTACAACGGCGGTTTTGAGAACCTCCCTCGCTTCCTTGAGGTGTGGTCGGGAAAGAATTTCACCTGGACAGGTTCAGCAGTATGTCTCTGGTACTCTGTCCAAGCCAACGGTATCTGGAATGGTACCTACTACTCACCGCCGAATCGAGACTGGTCGTATGATACCGATCTTGATGACCCCAACAAACTGCCGCCGGAAACGCCAGTGGTACGCGTTTTCCAGCGAACAGGCTGGCAGCAGCAGTATGTAGGATACGACAACAATTAGCTTACTTGACACCAGCAGACCTGGATGCAAAACCCGCCCGAAAGGGCGGGTTTTCTTATTGCAATAGGAAACGAGCGCCTTACTCAATAGCTATGTCAAACGGCATACGGGCGATAATCTCCCCGTCAGTTGTAAGGCCAAGCCCCTGTGTCAAAACCTCATCAGTGGTCCTGTAATCCGAAAGGAAATGAGTGATGGCCTTCACAATAGAGCTACCGGGTAGAATGAACAGGGGGCGCTTCTCGGGGTAGACGGCAATCCGATAGTTCTTCAGACCAAGCCGGGAGGCGGTGTAATCGAGGGATTGCTTCAGCCCGCCCAGTTCGTCCACGAGGCCGTTTGACAATGCCTCTCGCCCGGTCCACACTCTCCCCCTGGAAAGAGCCTCAACAGAGTCCGCCGAAAGCGAACGATTGGCCGAAACCAATTGGATAAAATGATCGTAAAAAGCCTTCATCTGCGAATAGTACTTCTCTCTCTCTTCTGGTGTGAATGGACGGACAGTGCTGAGCATTCCGGCGAACTTGCCGCGGGTGTATAGTTCTTTTCCCAGGTCAATCTTTTTGTAAAGACCACTCATATCGACCTTGCCGCCATATATCCCGATCGAGCCGGTGATTGTGCCGGGATTGGCAAACAGTCGCGCCGATGGCATGGCCACATAGTACGCGGCAGACGCCGCAACATTTGACATCGAAACGACAAGCGGCTTGCTTTCTGCGGCTTCATGTGCACTGTGATAGATCTTATCTCCTGCCAGCGCCAGTCCGCCAGGCGAACTTATTCGAAAAATTACCCCCTTTACCTGCGGCTGCTTGGCGACACGCTTAAAGGCACATTCCATAGATGCCGGAGTGACCTTGTCACCTGCGCCAAAAGGGGATAGTCTACCTGCGTTGGTTACAACTTCCCCTTCTGCCACCACCAGAGCCAGTTCCGGCTCAGCCGGCCAACCGTCATTGAGAAGAGTGTCGCCCAGATAACGCTTGAACGATACTTCAGGCAAACCGGAAAGGAAATCTCTGGCCAGCCTGTCCCTGTAGCTCAGTCCATCCACCAGCCCATATTCCATCGCTTCCGCCGAGGTATAGGGGCCGTTATCAATGACTCTCCGTACCGAATCAGAGGAGATGCCTCGGCCCTCGGCTGTAGCTGCTACAAACTGGTCATAGATGTCGTCAAGCATGCGATTTATCTGCTGCTGGTTCTGTTCAGTGGCAGCTTTTTCCGTGAACCTTTCTGCTGCTGTCTTGTAGTCGCCGATACGCAGCACATCTGCTTTGATACCGAGTTTCTCAAGAGTGCCTGCATAGAAGGATAACTCCACCCTCAGTCCCACCAGATTGAGCTGACTGACAGGCGGAATGAGAATCGTGTTGGCGGCAGAAGCCACGAAGTAGGCAATGTTGTTGGGGTACGACAGGTGGCACACAACGGTCTTGCCTGTACTCCGGAAGTACATCAAGGCTTCACGCAACTCCTGTGCCTGGCCAAATCCCAGAGAGAGACCCTTGAGGCTCATGACCAGTTCACCGATTGAAGGGTCCTCAGCAGCTCGGTAAATTGTCGTCAGTAGCGTAATGAACGACGTCTCCTGCAATCCGAACCGTGGACGGGGTGGATTTTCCCTCAGCTTTCCGGAAAGACTAACGGCCAGCCTGCGCCTTGACGACGAGAGCATAGATGGCCCTTTCAGACTGGTAGCGCCAAGATAGAGTGTCGTTCGCAAGTGGTCGCCATCTTTTTGGAAACTGCTTTGGGAACCGACAAAATCCTGAGACAGATTAACCCTGACGCCGATTCGGAAGTTCTGATCAGAATCGACATATCCCTCAACATAGAGACCCCGACGAGGCGCCACCTCAAGGTGATAGACATAATCGGCGTTGCTCAGCCTGGTTTTGGTCGACAGGAACATATCGACCGAAAATGTAGCGACTTTCCCAAGCGGACGGTAGGAAAGCGAATACCTCTGCTCGGTTTCGGTCCGTTCACCCTCAATTTTTCCTCGGTTGAGATTTGAAAAGACGGCCGCCCAGCTAAGCGAGCCTCTGCCTTGACCCATAAATCCGATATTCCAGAAGTGTCGCTTGTTATATACGTCGGGGGCTTTTTTGAAGTAGCGGTATGATCCGCCAAAGTGGAGCTTCCCTGCCAGCGCCATGCCGGCCCCAATCAGAGACTCGTGGTAGTTCGTTCCGTCTGGATTATCAAGGTTCCGATAGGCCACGGCCAGTTGGTCACGATTCACTACGGCGCCCCAACTTTTGAAATACTTCTCGTCGGCGCAGTCGCCCATGAACTGAAAGCTGGAGGCACCGTAGCGGCTCAACCCGGCCGGATTCACCCAGGCCGCCTCGGCTCCGAATACCGATGCCGCCGGTTTGTAGTAGAATACTCCTTCAGGAAAGGGAACCCGCTGGCTGCAAACTGACGAACCGACAAAAACAACCAGTGCCGCTGCAGCAACAGCAGTTCTAGTAGCCATGAACCTCACGTCTAATCTCCTTCTTCTTCTGCTCGGACATAGATGTTCCCCTTGCCTCTGACGGCAGCGCTGATGAGCGCTTCGCCATCGCCGGTAACAAGGTTTAACCGGTTGGGCTGTACCAGATCGGTTTTGAACGGAAAGCCGTTGGCTTCAATCTTTTCTCCCTCTTCAACTGACAAAGAAAGTCTCGCCGAGAGATCGGCCGGTACCGCTATTTCGATGTCCTCAAAGCGGTTGCTTATCACTACCTGAGCGTCAGTGATGCGCGTTATACCAATAACGATAGGCGCTGAGAAACCCCGAATGATATTCCTTCCGGAGTGCAGCTCGAAGTTTGCAATCTCAATACGTCCGTAGTTGTTCTTCACATTGATTTCACCAGTGAAACCGTCAATTTCAATATCTCCGCCGTCATTTCTGAAACGAGCCTGTTTCCGGGTGCTGGAAATCTCTTTGGCGCTCAGCAGGGAATTGCTGGTAGTCACCGAAATATCCCCTGATATTCTCTCAATTGACACACGGCTGTTGGCCGTTTCCAGTCTCAACTGTTTTGTGACATCGCATATCTCGAGTTTACCAAGAGAAGAGGGCACAATAACGGCTTCAAATGGTCCATCGGCTGTCAGGTTAAAGTACGGAGCTTCAACCTCGATAACACAGTTCTCCGGAACGACCAACTCCACTTTAACCAGTACGATATCGGGATCCGTCCACGGCGCCGGGTTGGGCGCTCGCAGATCAAGCCTCACTCCCTCTGGGTTGCGATCAAGATGAACGGCAATGAGGTCAATGAAATCGATTGCCTTCGATCTGGAATCGGTTTTTGATTTCTTGAGGTAGGAAATCGAAACTTCATCCTTATCCGCAGTAGTAATATAGATTGAACCCTGCAGAGTGGAAGCCGACCGTATCACGACCTTTTTGTCGGCGCCCATTGCAATCGTATCCGTCAACTCCCGGGTAGAAAACAACCCTTCGCTTTCTTCGAATATCTCCTGTGAAGAGGCCTGCAAGTATGCCGACAGGAAAATACCGAAACTGAGTACAAAAGTGGTCAGCAGTCTCATGGTTCACCCTCAATGCGTAAGGTCATAGACCTGTTTCATTATTATCGACCCCGCAACCGCAGCATTTAACGATTCCACCGTGCGTAAATGTTCAATGCGAACGCGAATGTCCGATCTCTCCAGGAGGTTCTTTGAAAGGCCGGTTGCTTCGGAGCCGACAGCCAGCAGAACCTTTCGCTTCTGGAGCGCTTTCCTCGGTAGTTTAGTAACACTCTCTCCCCTCAGATCGGCCGCGATGATCATCACTCGCTCCCTTGCTAAGAACGCATACACCTCCTTCAGAGTAACAACAGCGATTCGAAGCCCGAAAACCGCGCCGGCAGAGGCTCGTACCACTTTCGGCGAGTATGGCCCGACCGAGTCGCCGCACAGGAGTATTAAGTCAAAGCCAAAAGCCAGTGAAGAACGAGCCAGTGTTCCCAGGTTGCCTGGATCGGACATATTCTCACACAATACAAGTCTACGATGTTTTGGCTGGTAAAGTTTGGACAGGTTGGTGCTTGGTATGGCAAAAAGTCCCACTATGCCCTGCGGTGATTCCGTGTCCGACACTGACCGCAAGTCCTTGGCCGACAGTTTTACCGTCTCAACAGCGCGGTTTTCGAACCGCTTTATCAACTTCTCGGCGCGCTTGGACAACATTGAGGGGGCATAGAACACCGTACGAGGCAGGAAATGCAGTCGCACTGACTCTTCAAGGAGCCGGACACCTTCGGCCAGAAACATACCGCTTTCCCTTCGCCCCTTTTTCATCAGCAACGATTTGACATTTTTTAATTCCGTCCTTGATAACGGCACTTTTTATTACCTGTGAATAAGTTACTGGGAGCCAATGAACTCATTCCTGTAACCGCTTGGCAAGTGAAAACTATTGTCACTATCACACTGATGGTCTGCTGTCTCGTCACCGCATCCGCGTGCGCCGGCGACCGCATCATCGTCGGCGGATTGGATGGTCTCGACCCTCTTGACACCACTGAGCACTATCCGGTGCTGCTGGCCCTGTCCGGCGGCGGGGCACGAGGGCTGGCCACAATCGGCATCCTCCAAGCCTTCGAGGAAAAAGGCATTAGTGTGGCCGCTGTTACCGGTACCTCTATAGGCGGCATCGTGGGTGGCTTGTATGCAGCAGGTTATAGCCCCGAGGAACTCCGCTCATTAGTGCATAGCATATCGTTCGACCAATTTCTCTCCAACGCGCCGGCTCGCAAAACAATGTTCCTTACTCAGCGTGAAGAGCGAGGTCGGCATCTTGTATCTGTTCGCTTCGACGGCTTTATCCCGGTAATACCCCAGGGGTTGACCGCCGGGCAGAAGTTCACCTCGCTTTTGACGACTCTTACTACCAAAGCCAATTATCACTGTGCGGGCGACTTCGGGAAGTTGCCGATCCCCTTCAAAACCATCAGTACCGACATCGTCACCGGACATGAGGTGATACATGGCCACGGGTCACTGGCCGAGGCGATGCGCGCCACGATGGGTTTCCCACTTGCTTTCACCGGCCTGGAGAAGGATAGGCAACTTCTTATGGATGGGGGTATTATCACACCGATCCCCGTCGAACTGGCTAAGAAGATGAGTGACTCTGTTACCTTTGTAGTAGCTATCAACACGGCCAGCCGACTTCTTCCCAAGGAGGAACTGACAACACCGATTGATATTGCCAGCCAGGTAACGAGTATTATGACAGCCGACAAGCTGGCTACCCAATTGGAGGCGGCTGATTTCGTTATCGCACCGCCTATCGATGAGTTTAGCTCAACAGACTTTAAGTTCAAAGATAGTCTTATAGAAATGGGTTATCAGGCCGGCAAGGTGGCCGCCGACAGCATCGTTAGTCGGTTTCGGCAGGAGTGTAACCAAACTCGTTACTCCATCGTGTATGTTGGAGGAGACAGCCTGCCACCGGCTGTTGGGGCTGCTATCATGAAGAGATTCACGGGAGAACCAGTCAGCCGAGCAGAACTTGTCTCCGCTCTCAAGTCAGTGGCGGTTGATCTTCGACTATTCCGGCTGGAGGTTGACCTAAGGCCTCTTGGTTTGTCCGGCGACGGCGGGGTAAAGACGCTGCTCCGGGTAACGGCCTATCGGTGTTTTCGGTTGTCTGACATCGAATTCACCTTTGTCGGCAACACGATCTTTGACGACACAATGTTGGCATCCCAGTTCAATTTCGAGGATTCGCTTCTTACTCCTCAGCTCTTGCAGCAGGGGATTGATCGCATTCTGAACCTCTACAATGCGCATGGCTTCGACCTGACCGACGTCAGAGAGGTAACGGTTGATCAAGAGCAGAAGAAGATTACCGTTGTTATCGATGAAGCAATAATCAAACGGATTGACGTCGATGGAAACGAACGCACAAAAGACTGGTTTATCCGCTCCCTTTTCCCACTGAAAGTCGGTCAGCCATATTCGAGCCCCCGGGCTTCACAGGGAATCGCCAACATTTACGGGACTGACTTGTTCGACCAGATCATGGTCGATCTCAAACCGTATCGTGGTGGAGCTATTGTCAACATTCGAGTTCAGGAAAAGAAGCACCGCCAAATGCGCCTTGGGTGGCATTGGCATGACGAGTATGGCTCCGAAGAGTTTGCTGAGATTCTGGACGACAATATTGGTGGGATAGGGCTGCAGTTTCTTCTCCATGCACGCTACGCTCCGGACCGTCAGCGCTATCTCGCCGGTTTCAAGGCTGACCGTATTTTCAGCACCTATCTCACGAGTAAGTTTCACGTGTACCGTTATCAGCTCGATCGTCACCTCTTTGACATGGAAGGTTCCCATACTGGCGATCGGAGAGAGATCAAGACCGGCATCGAGTTGCGACTTGGTCAGCAGATATTCAGGCTCGGCACCGTGACGACAGGCCTTACTTTGGAAGAGGTCGAATACCGACATCCCGACAAGAGCGCCACGCAGAAGTTTGGGCTGAGAATCTTCACCATCGGATCGCTGGTGGAAACCTTCAATCGTGTGCCGTTTCCTGAGTCAGGCAAAAAGCATCTGTTCGAACTGGCATTTGCAGGCGAGTATCTTGGCGGCGAGGTCGAGTTCACGCGCTTTTTTACCTCCCTGGAGGCATACTCCGCCCTGGGAAAGTATCTGAATTACCATCCTAAGTTGTCTCTGGGATTGTCCCGGTCGGACCTGCCGGTATCAGAGAAGTTTTACCTCGGCGGGATACATTCCTTTGCCGGGTTTTGCACCCACCAGCTATCGGGCGATAAACTGTTTTTGCTGAACAACGAACTACGTGTAAAACTTCCTCTCCGCCTGTATTTCATCAGCCGTTATGACATGGGCGAGGTCTACACGGCGACAGACCAGATCAAGCTTCGTAATCTCCGGCACGGAGTCGGCATATCTCTCGCCCTTGACGCCCCGATCGGCCCTGTAGAATTTGGTTATGGAGTCGCCGACACGGATGAGGAACGGTTTTACCTGAACGTGGGCTTCTCATTCTGATGTGATTGCCTTCTATCCGATCACCAAAGTCATTGTGTTGTACACGGCTCGCCAATGGTGAGTCCACATCTGCTCCATCTTTGATATCTAAAAAATCCCAATTTTCCCCTTGACAAATTCTATAGATATTACTTTTCTTTTTTTAGGCACACGCACAAATGGAATCATACGCAACGGTTGTCGTGTGGTGGTGGCTCTCATAATGACAGACCGAAGAGGGAGGTGTATATATGAGCGTATTGGTTGTTTTTGTCCTGTAACATTATCTTTAGAAAGGAGCAAATCCTATGCGTTTGTTTGTTGCAACAATTCTACTAGTGGCCGGGCTTTTTAACAGCCTAAGCCTAGCTGCGGGCTATAAGGTCACTAAAGTGATCGAGGTAGGGCCGGCGGCCTGGGTGCCTTTTACGGGGCCACTGAAGTGGTCACCTGATGGGACAAAATTGGCGTATTTTGCCAACAACTTTTTGATGATCTCAGACACTTTGGGCAATAGCCGCGAGACTTGGAAGATCGACATCGGCATCACGCCCCGGCGGTTCGAGTGGGCGTCGAACGACAAGGTGGCTATCAACTTGCCTAGGCGCAGAGCATCTGACTCGGCCTTGTACAAGACCATAACCGTTGTTGACATCAACACCGGCCAGGAGACGATTGTGGCCGAGTGGCAGACGGTGTCCAACGCAGCCGGTAACACCTACTTCGAGGGACCCTTCTTGACGTTGGAAGGGAACGCGTATTATGTCTTTAAGACCATGACCGGGCGTTCAAGGATGTTACCTCGCGCTACGGTAGGTGAGACGATTGACGAGCCGCGATGGTTCTTTCCTGACAAGGCTCCAGCGATGCAGGACAACCACTTTATCTGCTGGGGGACAGGTGGCCTCGACCTTATTACCCTCGATCAGAGCGACTCGATCTGGCTTGCGGAAGACCCCTATCGGCAAGCTTTCGAGGCGGTCATTAGTCCAGACAGATCGTACTTTTTTACACACGCAATTCTTACACGGTTGAGCGATTCCGTTCAGATAACCTTGCAGGATTACGCCGGTGATCGGCCAGCAGGAACCTTTGGGTGTGGATTTTTGTTCGTCTCCTTCAATCCTAGGGCAACCGAAATGCTGTTCAATCAGACGTGTGATGGCGATTACCCCTCGGGCGGTGAATTCGTGGTAGATAGGATAGGGACCTTCGATTATACCACCAATGAATTTACCATCCTTGACACTCTTATTGGAATTGAAAGCTGTAGCGCGCCAGTCTACGCCCCAGATGGGAGGAAAATAGCATTCCTCGATAACGATGATTACAAGGCGTATATCATCTACAGGAAGGAAAAGTGATGCGCTCAATTAGAAGCAGAACTTTAGTCTTTCTCCTCTTGGCTGGAATCCTAACAGGGATATCCATTCAGACTGGTCATGCGCAGCTCGTTCACGCGTATATTGACCCAGGGCATGGGGGAGTTCCGCCGGATCCATATGCTGATCCAGGTTACCCGACAATTTGGTGCTACTGGGCTCCCTACCGGTTGTATATACTGACCGCTTGTAGGACATCTTCCTGACTCCGGCCCCACTCCTGCTGACCAGACCCGCAAGGTTACCTGATCTGCTTAACTTTAACTGCGGATGATCCTGGATTTATGTTGGGTCCAAACGAAATGGCTTTGCAGGCTAAAAGCGGTAGCCGGCGCTTACACGGTAGGTTTCGTCAAGGTCGCTGTGGTGAAAGTAGGCAAAGTCGACCGTGAAGTTGCGGACATCGAGTCCGCCACCGGCAGTGAAACGCCCAATATCAAACCCTGCACGTCCAAAGACAATTGCTCTGTAGTCGAGCTCCCATCCATAATGAGTATCAAGTGAGACCGGGCCGCTCCAGTACTGCGCGGCAGACTTGAGGTTCTCGAACTTAATGTCACCGCAAGCAACAAAACGCCCGGTAAAATCGGAATACAAATACTCCCCCATTATCCCCGGCTTGATCGTCGGATAGATAGATTCATAGTTCGGGCCGTCACCGAAGGTCTTTCCTGAATAGCGGATGAAACCGGTAGTGACATCAGTGACCATCAGCCCCAGGTTGATGTACCGATGGACTTGATAGAGCAGCCCGGCGTCGACTGTCAACCCTTTGCCGCTTTCGGTGCCAATGTCACGATAGATAATCTTGGCCGTAAGTCCAAAATCAATCCGGCCCGCGATTCTTCCGGATATAGCCGCCGAAAACAAGAAGTCGCCGTGCGATTCCTCACGCACGACAAATGGACGACCACTGGCAAGAGTGTCGGTAATCTTGATACCGCCCCCACCGAGATAGTAGACATAAAAACCAAACGCTTGAATAAGAGACCCGCTCTGGCCTCGGGCATCTATATATGAGATATAGTCATGGTTGAGAAGGGAACCGAATGTCTCCGCGTGCATGAACACCAAATAGCGGCCATCGAGCCGGTTCATACCCGCCGGGTTCCAGTAGGCCGCCGTGGCGTCAAACGGCCCGGCGATTACCGCCCCACCCAGCGCCAGCGCACGGCCACCTACACCCAGCGAGAAGGCGTCGCCGGCATACTTGGCCGCCAAGGCACTGCTATGACAGATAACCAGGATGGACAAGATACAGCTGAGATACTTGCGCATGCAGACAATGTAATACCTGCCGGCCAAAAATCACAGCAGATTCCAGCACTCATTATATATATATACAGTGATGTCCCTCCGACCTGCAAATCTGCAAATGGATATTGCAATATAAAAACCCGCTTCTTATGTTTCTTGTAATTCAGTATTTATGTGCAGGTGTGCTATGGTAGCGGAACACCTTTAACACGACCTAACGAAGTAAGGCTGAGACCTTGATAATTTCTCTATTTTTAAGGATATTAAATGGTTTTCGCACAATATGAGGGTAGTAATAGTGATGAACATTAAAGCTGTTATATCATCGATCGCAATGATACTGGTTTTGACGTTCTTTGGACTTACGGAACCAGTGGCCTCGCAGCACTATTGGTTGCACACGTATGGAGAAAGAGAGATATCGTTAGAGGCTCACAAGGCAAAATTCGACAGAGACAGAGACTTCTCTCTGCTGAACTCAGCATGGTTTCTGTCCGGGAGTTTTTCGCTGACTCAGATGACTGCTCTTGTCGTTGAATTCCCGTTCGCGCGGTATGACATAGATAACATATCAAGCTATTACCTGGATCAAAACATCATTGGGAACCCATACATTGGCCTCAGAGTTACAAGCCCAGAAAGAAGACTGTCAGCCGTTGCCATTGCGAACTTCGGCATCCGTCTACCACTCGCCCAGGATGACAGGTTCAACGCCGCGACAATTGGCATCTTCACCAGCTTTGACAGATTTGAAGCATTCATACCGAATCTATTTACTCTTCTGGCCAGCGGCGGGTACCGATTCTCGTCCCGGGGTGGGACTTCATTCTCGTTTACTATGGGAGGAAGCTTCATGGTTCCCACTAATGGTGGAGGAGCCCCGGAGATGTATATCGACTACAATTTAGAGCTGTGGTACAGGTCAGCCAGTGCGGGTATCGGTAGCGGCTTCACCGGTCGTCTGTTAACCACCCAGAGCGATCTCGATTTCGGAGAGCGCACTGTGCATCAAATGGGATTAGCCGGCTACGCCGATTTTGGAATCATCAGACCTGGATTGAACTTCCGGTTCCCTCTCGATGACGACCTGTCCGAGGTGCTGGATTTCGTCTACGGTTTCAGCGTAACGTTCGACATAGAGTGAGAGCAACTCTGTGTGCGACCCGGATAATCCCGTATTGTTCTGGCTTTAACAATAGTTTATCTTGCTTTAGTGGATAACCGAATACCTGTAGATAACGAGGTAGTATGCTTTTTGGTGCCCATGAGTCAATAGCGGGCGGAGTCCACAAGGCGATCGAGCGTGGAAAGCAGGCCACCTGCGACACCATCCAGATGTTCAACAAGTCCAACAACCAGTGGCGGGCCGCTGAACTCAAACCGGATGATATTGACAAGTTCTTTGAATTAATCGAAGAGACCGGCGTCACCGTAGCTACATCTCACACCAGCTACCTCATTAATATCGCCTCCCCGGACTCGGCGTTGAACGAGAAATCGCACCAGTCGCTTAAAGAAGAGATGGAGCGCTGCGAAGTCTTGAAAATCCCCAACCTGGTGATGCACCCCGGCTCGCATGTCGGCTCCGGCGAAGAGACCGGAATGAACAAGATAACCGACAACATAAACCGGCTCTTTGATGAGCTCACCGATAACAATGTTACCCTCCTGCTTGAAGCCACCGCCGGCCAGGGATCCAACCTCGGCTACACCTTCGAGCAACTGGCCTACATGATTGACCGTGTGGAAAACAAAGACAAAATTGGCGTTTGCCTGGATACTTGTCACATCTTTACCGCCGGATATGAGCTGGTTGATCCCAATGGCTATAAAAAAACGACGAAATCATTCAACGAGATCATCGGCCTTGACCGTCTGAGAATCATCCACATCAATGACAGTAAGAAGGAGCTTGGTTCCCGACGTGACCGCCATGAACACATCGGCAAGGGGTTCATCGGGCTGGACGGCTTTCGCAATATCGTCAATGACAGGCGGCTCAAGAAAATCCCGATGATCCTCGAGACCCCTAAGGGCGAAGACCTCGCCGAGGATATCGAAAACCTGAGAATCCTGCGCGGATTGGTGAAGACAAAATAAGATTGGTCTCATTAGTCCCTGACTTCGCCTGCGACAGATTCACAATGAAGCGCTTCGTAAGGTTTGTGAGTTATTAGTGATAGCTGCGAACCATCATGGTTTTCACCCAAAATAAAACCGGGGACTGACTTGAGTCAATCCCCGGCATAATGGTCTAAGATTACCGGATCAGGTTACTGGATCGTGAAGTTACCACCGTTCAAGTAGTGCACAGTCGGTACCGATATCTCTGTAATCCGAACTCGGCAATTGGGATACGGAGGACTGGGGAAGTCACCCGCAATCAGGTTCCAATTGAAGGTTCCAAGATCGGGATTGACCGTACTGGCTCCTGGAACCGTAATCCAAACGGTACCACCGTCTTTTGAGTACTCAATGATGACGTTACCGATCAACCCAATCTTGGTCCATGTAATGTTGTAGGCGGTGCCGATATTCCACGTCACTCCAGCAGCAGGCTGGGCAATGATGATACCGGAAATAGTAAACGGGTTGTTACTGGCATCAGAGCCGAGGTCTACTCCCGCCTTTTTAACCCGTACTTTCACGTTGCTGGACGGATTGTTCGGGATCGAAGGCCATGTGTAGGTACCTGCATTCGCAAGATCAGTGGTAATGTTGGTCCATAGTCCACCGTCGACCGAATACTGGATATCCACGTTGGCAATGGTGCCGATTGTGGTCCAGGTAATGTTGGCAGAGGAACCAACAGCTAAGTTCTCAGCACCGTTGGGATACGTAACTGTCACACCGGCAATGGTGAAGGTGCTGCTGTGATCTCCAACACTATGATTGCTGCCATACACCCCAACCTGAGCGTTGGTCGATGTGGTAGGATCTACAGTCCAGAGATAGGACCCGTCGTTAGCAGTGCTCGCCACAATTAGTATAGAATCAGCCCAATCAGTAGTGGAGTAGTATATCGCAACATTGCCGACACCAGCCGTGTTGAAGGTATCCCAGGTGATGGTCTTGCCGTCTCCAACCAGCCACTCCTCACTACCGTCGGGAGCGGTGATAGTCAGACCGGAGATCGAGAACGGACCGACCGAATCCAGAGTGTTCAGGCCATGGCTGTCGCGGATGCGAAGCATGCCGGAATCAGGATGAGCCGGTACGTTAGCGCCGACACTCCAGGTCACCGTATCGAGGTTCGGAGTCGGATTCGCAATATCAACCCAGGTGGCTCCCAGGTTACGCGAATACTGAACGATGACGTTCTGAGTCTCCTCACCAACCTTCGTCCAGCCGACAGTGGTGTCGGCGCCGCCTTCGATATCATCGGAAGCAGCCGGGAAAGTGATTGTGAGATAGTCGTGCGTCACGTCAAAGTCCCACGTAGTGTAATCCCACGGGTGGAAGTTGGCATCATAGTCGCTGACTCTCACCTGGCAGGCGTAGTCGCCGCCACGATCAGGAGGCCAGAAGCTATACGTTCCGGTGTTAGCAACCGTATCGAACGCTGTCCAGCCACAAGCATCGGCGTTGTACCAGATTACGACCGTATCGACACCGGCCGAATTCCAGGCGAGCGGAATCAAGGTCGAATCCGTACCCAGCGCATCGTAGATCGGCGTGGAATCTGCATAGGTCGCAGAATCAGGGCTGGTCAGGAGGATACCGTTGTAAGTGAAGGTCTCACTGTACCAGATATTGCCGCCGCTGTGATTCATGATTCCCACGCGGGCGGTGGTGGAATACAGCGTGTCGTCTAAAGTCGCAGTGTTACTGCCGCCGCCGGTTCCATTACCGAAGTTGCCCACGCTGTCGATAAAGGTCGTTCCGTTGTCGAAGGTCACCATGTAGTCGATCCAGTTGATCTGCGTCGCGCCGGTAGCCTGAGCGATTGTCCAGGCCACCGTATGGCTCGGCGCTTCGAAATCGGTTGTGGTAGCCACCGGATTGGTGATCGTGATGTATGGCCGCAGTTTCCACGTATATGAACTGCTGTTGCCGGAGTTATCGTAAATGGTTACCTTCAGCGAGTCACCCGCGCCGCACATGCCGGCAGGAACGGTGATATAAGCGCTGGTGTCTTCGCGGTACGAGTTGTTCCATGTCCAAGTAACATCGGTGGAAGACAGCGCATAGGCCTCATCCCCGCCATCCTCTACAAAAGAGAAGACCGGGTTGTTGGTCGCCTGCACATATTCGAGAGAGCGATCAAGACTGATGGTATCAGTCACGTCGGAACCGCCCGTTGTATTGTCGGCGCTGCCGCTGACCTGCACAACATTGAACACAGGCGCGACAACGTCTGCAAGAGTAATCGATGTCGAGAATGGCCCCAGACCGGCATTATTCCATGCCCGAATTGCGAAAGTTACTTCTGTACCGTCTGAGAACGGAGTCTGGATGCCGTCATTCGGGTAAAGATCAAACTGAGAAGGCAGATATAATGTATCAAACTGATATTGCAAGTGCTCAGAACAGGGAACAACTTCAATCTGGATGAAGTCGGAGTTGGCCTTATTATCCTTGGCGTAAATCTTGAAGCTATCGGCCTGCTGCACAGTGTTCCAGCGGAAGCCAATCAAAGTGTCATTCCAGTCAATTGGCCAACTGGTAGAATCAACCAGCTGCATAAGACCCACATCAACCGCAAAGCCGGTCACCTGTGGCGGAGGAGTTGTGTTAACCTCAGTAAAGAAATCGATGCAGCCGTTAACATAGTCACCCTCGATGTTCGAATGAATCTTGTAGCACAGCTCATACTTGTGGCTGCGCTCAAGTGAGTCACTCGGCGTGATGACAATGCTGTTACCATTGACCGTGCTATCAAACGCAACCGGGTAAGTCATCGGAGTTATCGAGTCAGTCACGTCTGTCAGAGTTATCCAGCCGTAAAGCGGGTCAATCACCGGCACCATGTCGAAATTCAATCTAATGACAGAGTCGATCGGGAACTGGTCAAAATGAGTGGGAGCCCTCTCCAGGTTGGTGGATAAGAGCACGATACCGTCGAGCACGGTGAAACTACGGGTCGTCGAGGGCAACGGGCAGCCGTCTTTCGATTGACCATCAAGGCCTAATTCGTACTCGACGTCCGTCATCAGGGTCATTACCGGGTCAATCTCCAGGACCTGGTTGCTCAACGACCACGCCAGCGTGTAGGACCAGGCGGTATCACCGGCAGGGTCCAGAGTCACGTCGAAGGAAAAGGTATCCATCGGCTCTGAGAAAGTAACTCTCAAAAGCGAATCATAATGGAAATCAACATACTGACTGAAGTTTGTCTTCAGCACCTGCGGCAGCTCAGTGCAGTCAAGCGTGGCATAGATATTCGGCTGTGTGGCGGTGCCGTTGTGAACCAGGTTGACGTCTGCCGTTGTCGTTGCATAGGACGAATCACCAACCGTAAACGGCATCACCACCACTTGAACCAGGGCAGACGCCCATGGTACATTGGTGAAGGTGTATTGACCGTTCTGGTCAGTGAACGCTTGATACCTGTTGGGAACAATGTCATACCCATAGTCAAGAATAACTTCGACATTGGCCACCGGTGACACGAGATTACTGGAATCACCGGCTGCGACCGGGGTCTCGTCATCCTTTCCCGGAGCCGGATTGGGCAGAGCCGTGTAAACCTTGCCGGTAAGATTGGCGTTGAGAGGAAGAAGATAGATATCCTCCGTCTCGCTCCAGGGGATATCCCCGGAGACAGGTGTACCGGGTTCCCCTCGCAACGCTTCCACGGTGGGAATTGTCGCCGTCTCTCTGGCAACGGCGTATCCGTTCACCGAGTAGGTCATTTCATATTCACCCGAGACAAGGATATCGTCCGTGATATAGTAACCCATAGAGTCTGAGGTAACGGTGTGGGTCTCACCGCTGCTAACCCACCAGACCTGCACGTTCGCCAGAGGGATATTGTCAAAGTCGCTCGCTATTACACCGTGGACGGAGCCGATGACCTTGTCCGGCGGGGTGGGCTCGTTGATGGTTGTGTTGTCCCCTTCACAACCAATGAAGTAAACTCCTACAATGCCGCTCATGATAATTGCAAGCAGCAACAGGAACTTCGAGCTTCGCTTCATGCTTCAACTCCTTGATTATTGTGTTTAGTTAATAAGTGCATCTTCGGTTTCACACCACGGCGAATAGCACCTTCGCCGTTAAGTCCATGTGAATTTTGTCTCAACATTTTTGTGTGATGATCGCTACGGACTTGGTCCTCCCACGATTTTACAAAACCTCCTTCAACTTGGTGAAAAATCCTTTTTCTAACCTACTCTTTGTTTTCTATCGGCAGTATTGCCTAAGCTCTTATGCCATAATCCGTTTTATACATCGCTCACCGCCGAAAGTGGCTGATAAAATAAACTGTCGCCAATAGCGTGTCAAGGTTAAAAAGAAGGGGCGAAATTAGTTTATTTTCCCGTAACAGGCCACCTCTCACACTGCGACATCTATGTAAAAACGGGTCATGTATACAACTCTCACACTTCGCGCTTACCCGTTTACGCAGGATAATAACAATGCTTAAAACCGAAAGCAACAAAAAATGGGGTTTTCTTGGGGATGCCACCCGGTCGCAATACCGTCATCGCGAACCCGCCGCAGGTGGTTGTGACGATCTCCTCCCAACGAAAGAGTTGCGCAACTGGGATCGACAAAACCGGCTTGCCGGTTTGCAATGAGAAATCAATTGTGTATAGTAAAGCCTGGAGGTATAAGGAGTCAGCATACGAAGAGAGGTTGTCCCAAGAGGCCATAGAGTCGCGTAGGGGCGGGGCTTGTCTCCGCCCGGCACAAAGACTTGTGGCGACATAGGGCCGCCACCTACGCGAGTCCACACCATTTTTGTGACAGCTTCAAAACATACACTGACCACAGAGTATAAATATGAAATTTTTTCCCTGGGAATTCGAGTCAACGAAGGATGTGCTCTTTTACCCGAAGAAACCGGATGAGTTTACCGGCAATGTTCTGGAAGTAGGGCCGGGGCGTGGAGATTTGCTGCTGTCACTGGCGGCGGTGTCCCCAGCCGAAAAATTTGTCGCCATCGAACTGGGTAAAAAACGCTACCACAAGCTGATCCCCCGTATTGAGAAAAAAGGCCTGGTGAACATCCTCCTGATACAAGGGGACGCCCGTATTGTTCTGCCCAGATACTTCGCCGAGAATATGTTTGAAAAGATATACGTTCTTTTTCCCGATCCCTGGCCAAAGAAGCGCCACGCCCCAAAGCGCTTGCTCAACATAGACTTCCTCTCCTTACTGGCTCGGTTCCTGAGACCGGGAGGGGATCTCTTTATTGCTACGGACGTTACGTTCTATGC
This sequence comes from uncultured Ignavibacteriales bacterium, assembly GCA_964416195.1. Classification (GTDB taxonomy): domain Bacteria; phylum Zixibacteria; class MSB-5A5; order GN15; family FEB-12; genus CAYQDB01. The sequence continues at coordinate 105,487 of CAYQDB010000009.1, read as the reverse complement.
CGTATGGGTGGTTGAAAACGCGACCCAGGTTGCATTGCTGCATAATATGGGTTCACCGTTTGTTGATGGTTCAGTGCTTGCCGATTACGAACCGACCTTCTTCGAAATGAAATGGCGCGCGGAGGGACGGGCTATTCATTACCTGTGGTTTCGCCGCCGATAGCGTCAATTACTGATCGTCAGAGAAACTCTACCGTCAGCCGGTCAGCCTTTGGCAGGACATTTTCTATACGATTTCCCTTCAGAAGTCCACACGCAATCGGCTCATTGAGATAGGTGAGCATCACGTAGCCACGGGTCGCATCGGCGATCTCGTCTGGGGACAGCTCCAAATCGTCTCCCCTGAGGTAGCTTTGTGCCTGTGACCGATCGAGAACAACGATATTACGTTTGACATGCCTGCCAAATACTTGAAACAGCATACTTGACGGTTTGACTCCTTTGTGAACCCGCGCTATCAGTATGCCGATTGTCTCACCCAAAGACAGATCAAAGACCGCCTGCGGTCCAAGGAAGACCCTGCCGTTGGACCCGGCATAGAGCGAATAGCCATCGAAGAGATACCGCTTGAGGCCAAACCGCTGATCGAGATAGTCCAGCACAAACTCTTCCCGTTCTGGGGGGCACTTGTCAATCATTTGCCTACCCTGGCCAGAAAAAAGCCGCCCGTGTCGTTATGGTGAGGCCAAAGACGCGCGACTTTGTCGATCTCGTGATGAAAAGTAGTAGCCTGCCATTCGCGGACCGGCGGGGCCAGCTTTATGTTGGGCAGGTCAATTGGTAGCAGCTTTGCCGGTCGATTTTGAAGCAGCCAGTCAACGACGGCCTCGTTCTCCTCCGGTGCGAAGGTGCAGGTAGAGTAAACCAGCGTCCCTCCTGGCGCCAGCAGGTCAAAGGCCCTCAGAATTAGCTGTTTCTGCAATCCGGCGCAGGTGCGGATGCGATGCTCCGACCATCGTGATAAAAGAAACGGGTTCTTGCGCGTGGTCCCTTCGGAGGAGCAGGGTGCGTCCAGAAGGATGACGTCAAACTGGCTCAGGGGAAAGTTCCTGAGATCACGGTTGGTAATCACAACATTCAGCGCTCCCGCTTTGTTGAGGTTGAATTTCAAGGCGCGGATACGGCTGAAGTTACTGTCGTTTGCAATCAATAGTCCCTTGTTCCTCATCAGTGCTGCAAGTTGCGTGGTTTTTGATCCAGGCGCAGCGCAGGCGTCGAGGACACTTCTTGCGCTTATAAGCTCCTTTCTGACAAGCAAAGGGGGAAGCATTGAAGCCAGTTCTTGAAGGTTAATCTTTCCCAAAAAACGCTCAAGAGTCGAGCCGATAGAGCCGCTTTCAACAACAAAGGCGTCTGCATACCACAACATCTGTTTAACAATCATCCCATAGCTTCTGAATCTCTCAACTACATCCTCTTGAGTGGCTTTGAGTACGTTGACACGAAAGGACTTAGGCAGAGGTTTCAGCAGGCTGGAGAAAAACGCCTCAGGATCATCGACCAGAGGGAGGTAGCGTTGCTTGAATCGTTTGGGGATGGTCACGCTGTTGTTGTTCATATAATTCAATGATAGTGTCAGCTTTGCAGGGTAGTTTATCACTCAACTATCTCATCCAACAGCCGCTCCCAGCTTTCACATTGGCGGATATGAGAGAATCGCTCGATAGCATCCTGTTTGGCTTGTTTTGCCATACGGGTAGCGAAGTCGCTGTCAGTGATGTACCTGAGCATGGCTTCGGTCAGTTCGTCTTCGTTCATCGGTGTGAACAGGAGACCGTTCTTCTCGTGCGAGATCAAATCTAGCGTGCCGCCTTCGCTGGTGCCTATCACCGGCAGGCCTGAGGCGAGAGCCTCAATTGTCACCATGCCGTACGTTTCAGACTGAGAAGCGAGCACAAACAGATCGAGCGCTGCAAAAGCGTACTCAGGGTCCTGCTGATGCGGTCGGAAGTGCACAAAATTGCATAGATTGAGTTCGTCAACAAGCTGTTCGAGATACCTGTCGTAATCCTCCCACTCCGAAAGTGTCCGATCGCCAACTACCAGCAGATGCAGCGGATGTCCGGCCTCATGCACTTTCTTCAGGACCTTGATAACGACGTGCTGACATTTCTTGGGATCGAGCCGCCCGATGATGCCGGCTAGGGTAACGGTCTCATCAATACCAAGTTTTCGTCGCGCCGTTTTCTTGTCAGGGCGGTCTAAGGTAAATCGCTTAAGCTCAATGCCGTGTGGGATGATATGAATCTTGCTGAGTGGGACAGTGGTCTTATCCAGCACCCGGTCAGCAAGCCATTGCACCGGCGTGACCCAGGCATCGAAGTGGGCATATTCCCATGAGTGTAGAAAATCCTTCTTGTCGCCTCCGATATGCATGTGCTGAGAATAAATAAGCTTAAGTGACTTCCGAGAAAACCGCTTTACCAGAGCCCCAAAAAGGATATCCCGACTTTGACTCACTGTCAGTACTCTGACATTGTCCTTGCAGATCTGCCTGGCAAGTCGCCGCGCCTTGAAGAAATCGGTGTACTTGACCGTCGGCTTCACGGGGCGTACGCTCACTTCAGAATCTATTGCGTTTCGGTACAAGGCTGAATCGGGACAGGTACACAAAACCGTGTCCCATCCACGATCACGCATCCACCGCAGGAATCTCAGGACATTCATCTCCAGGCCGCCCCAAGCCATGGAGGAGCAGTAAGAGCCTATGGTATAATTCTTCGCTGACATTTTCGCGCGCCTCATCTCCCCCGGATAGAAGTTCCAGGCTCGCTCAAGAACCGAACAGCGATAACAGTGTAGTATCCTAAGAAGCCATGCGCAATAAAAAGTGGCCAAATGAACCCAGGGCGTGGTGGTCATGGGCCGTCATAAACAAATTGGCCTCGGGGCGGCTCTGGCCCACGTATCTTGTAACACACGAAAAAATCCGGGCCAGAAGGCTTTTTTTCTTTGACAAGCAGAGAAAAACAAATATATTGATGCAACAGAAGGTAGATTAAGTACGTAAAGCGAGTAAATGTAGATTTCAACCGTAGCGGACTGGAGGCATTGTAGGAATGATCAGTATACGACTTATTATGTCTGTAACGCCAAACGGCGCGATCCGCGGCGGGAGAATTGTATCTGGGCCCTAGTGCAATAGAGAGCAGATTCCACCCGCCGCAACTGATCCAGGTTCGGCGGGTTTTTTTGTAGCCGTTCGAACCATTTGAGCAAAGGTACTAAAACCGAGGAATTCAAGAGCGGTACAATGAGTAGCGAATTCTACGAAAACGAACAAATCAACTCTCAAGAGAAGACAATTCGGTCGCGGGCAGCTTTTGCAAAATTGCTTCCGCTTCTGAAACCTCATAGAAAACGACTTCTGCTTTGCCTGTTGCTTCTGGCCGGTTCAACGGTGTTGTCATTATATTGGCCGATTCTGCTGAAACGGGCGCTGGACATTGATATCAAGGGGCATGATTATCGCGGTCTTGTGATTACCGCCCTGAGTATCGGGCTGCTTCAGGCAGCGGCCCTGGCGTTGCAGTTTGTTCAGCGGATAAAGCTGGAGACAATCGGGCAGGATGTCATGGTCGACCTCAAGCGCAAGCTGTTTGACCACACACTATCCCTGGATGTCTCGTTTTTTGACCGCAATCCGGTGGGCCGCCTGATGGCACGGATTGAATCTGACACGGAAGCATTGCGGATGCTTTTCACCAACACGGTAGTCTTGTTGGTGGGCGACATGCTACTGATAGTAGGGATTTACGCCGTCATGTTTTATTACAGTTGGCGGCTGACACTGCTGCTTCTTGCAATTGTACCCATTGTCGGGTTGCTGACATTCATCTTCGAGCGGAAAACCACCCCCCGCTTTCTTGAAGTCCGCAAGAAAATAGCTGAGATCACTGCGACAATGACCGAGTTCCTGCATAGCATGTCGATAGTCCAGATTTTCCACCGCGGCGCCTATGCACGTCAACGGGTCAACTACGCTAATAAGCTCAAGTTCGTTGATGATAAGTACGTGAACATCGCCGTGATTCTCTTTTTCAACACGGTGTTTCTCCTCGAGCCGGTTGGTATCGGAGTGGTGCTCTTTTTCGGTATGGTGTGGGTGAAGTCAGGCGCTCTTACGGTCGGTACGATCAGTCTGTTTATTATTCTGATCTGGCGATCGTTTGAACCAATCTGGCGCGTTTCAGAGCAGCTGTCGACCATCCAGAAAGCAATTGCCGGCGCTAAGCGAATCTTCGCCTTGCTGTCCGAGGAGCAGAAACTGCCCGACCCAATCAGGCCTGTTCACTGGGGCAAGCTCGAAAAAGGTATCTGCTTCGATCATGTCTGGTTTTCATATACGGGGGACGACAACTACGCCCTCAAGGATGTGACATTCGAGATTCCGGTTGGTAAGCGCGTGGCGCTGGCCGGTGTGACCGGTGGCGGGAAATCAACTGTGATCAACCTCATACTGCGCTTTTATGACCCGCAGAAGGGAAGAATCACGGTTGATGAGATCGCCCTCCCCGACATCCCAAAGGCGGAACTGCGTCGGAGGTTTGCCCTGGTGCTTCAGGATATCCTGCTGTTCCCCGGTGACGTCCGCGACAACCTCGGGTTGGAATCGGAAGTTCTGCCCGATGAGAAGATCGTCACGGCGGCGCGTACGGTGGAGGCTGATCGGTTTATCCGCAGACTGCCACAGGGTTACCGCACCGAGGTTTCCGAGAAAGGCGCCAACTTCAGTCGTGGAGAGCGGCAGTTGCTGTCCTTCGCCCGGGCGCTGGTAGCCGATCCGGATGTATTGATTCTGGATGAAGCGACCAGCTCCGTTGACCCGGAGACTGAGCGGACAATTCAGGCTTCGCTCAAGAAATTGATGGCCAGGCGGACTTCGCTGATAATCGCTCACCGGCTGTCAACGATTCTCGATGTTGATGAAATCCTCGTCATCCGCAACGGGGAGATTATTGAACGTGGAACGCACACAGAATTGATTTTGATGAACGGATACTACTCGAAGCTGTTTCACTTGCAGTTCAAGACCCAAATGGGAGTGGTTGCCAATGCGTAAGAAGATACAATGGCTCTGGAGATATTATCGGAAGTATCCATACGTCGTGGCGGTGCTTCTGGTTTTCACGCCAATACAGACTGTTTTTCAGGTGTCGATCCCGCGCCTGATTCAGTTCGCTGTTGACTACATCGAGAGCGGCGAAATTCCGACTAATGTCACCGCCCTGTGGCTGATCATATTCGGGCACAAGCTGGGTCTTTCGACTCCGGCGACCTTTATGCTGGCTCTTGTCAGCGTGGGGTTCATAGCCGCCGTTCTCTATGCCTTTGTGCAGTCGCACCGGGCGTGGATGAACCTGCGCCTGGAGTGGTTGTTTCGGCAGAACGCCTTTGATGGCATCACGTGCAAAGGCCCGGATTTTTTCAATAGCTTCCGCACCGGCGATCTGGTGACGCGCATGACCGATGACGTGGCCGAAAAGCTGTCCTGGTTTGCCTGTTCCGGGATTTTCCGGCTTTATGAAGCGCTGCTGATGGTGACGTTCACGATTGCCATGATGCTGACCATCGACCCGTTATTGACACTCTGGTCGGCCGGACCTCTGCCGATCCTGATCCTGATATTCTTTAGAAGCGCAACCCTTCTGGATAAACGGTACGACCATCTCCAAAAGCGCATCTCGGCGTTCAACGATGTGATGGAGGCCTGCTTCTCCGGCATAAGAGTGGTCAAATCATACGTCAAGGAAAAAGCCCAGAAGGCCAAGTTCCACAAGGCGGTCACCGAACGACGGGACGCTGAGATTTTCGCCATCAAGGCGGGTACGGTGGTGGACTCGCTGTATGTGTACATCTGGCAAATCGGAGTTATCATTGTGCTGTTGGCCGGCGGCTACATGGTCATCAACGCCAACCTATCCCTGGGGAAGCTGGTGGCCTTCATCTTTTACGTGGTTTACCTGGTTTTCCCGATGTTCAACATCGGCCAGTTCTTGGTGAAGTCGCGTCAGTCGGCTGTTTCCATTGATCGGCTCGTGGAGTTGGAGCAAATGTCACCGATGGTCTCTGACGACAGCAGTGTCGCCGGCGACGGTTCCATCAAGGGCAACCTCAGCTTTGAAAACGTCAGGTTTACATTCCCGGGTTCGGACAGGAAAATTATTGACGACATCTCGTTCACCATCAAGGCAGGCCAAACCGTGGCGCTGGTGGGCAAGGTCGGTTCCGGCAAAACCTGGCTGGTCAACATGATTCCACGTCTGGTTGACCCTACCGGCGGTATGATCAAGCTGGACGGTCATGATTTGCGTCGGTTCAAGCTCGAAGACCTGCGCTGCAGTATTGGCTATGTGCCTCAGGAGCCGGCGCTGTTCAGTGATACTGTTCGAAACAATATCCTGTTCGGGCGGGAAAACGTCAGCGAGGCGGCGCTGGAGTGGGCGATTGAGGTTTCGCAGCTAAGGGATGAAATCGCCACCTTTCCACAGGGGATCGAGACCCCCATAGGTACACGCGGGATGGCTATATCCGGCGGACAGAAGCAACGTCTGGCGCTGGCCCGGGCGTTGGTTAGAAGGCCGAAGATTCTGATTCTTGATGACTGTACTTCGGCTCTTGATTCCCACACTGAGGCCGCGCTCTGGTATCGCTTACAGGAAGTCATGCCGGATATGACGGCTATCCTGATCACACATCGCCCGGATGCTCTTGAGCGAGCTGATGCCATTTATGTCCTTGATGCTGGAAAAATAGTCGAATCGGGAAGGCATTTCGACCTGTTTGAACAAAACACCCTTTACGCTCGAATCTACAAACGCTACCACCTGGAGGAGGAGGTGAGCTGATTGTGTGCCCGCTTGCTGGACATCGTTTTCCATGGTATTGCGGAGGTTTTCGATAGGCATCGCGAATATGCCGTGATAGTCTGAAAGCGTTTTTTTTGATGCTATCACATTAGGATGCTCTAATTTTACTGTAGAGAGCATGAAATAACGGTTGACATCTGTCGGTTCATGACTAATATAAATGAAGATATATCGATATTCTGATGGTAATAAAATCATCATCTTTTCGTGTGGCACCGTCACTTAGGGCGCGCTCAATCCTGGAGAGTTTTACGGTTACCTGTGGGGCAAGGCTGAGGTTGTCGTTGTAGTCGGCCCACAAGATGATATATTTCCGCGTGGAGGGGAATCCTTAAAAGGTAACTGGTAGGTCAGTAAATGGCCGACGGACGGAGAAGATCAAATGAAAGAAAGAAATTCCCGTTTTCAGGGGAATGATAAAGTGGCATCCTTTCTCTCATCGGACACTGATCAGACTAAAGCCGACTCAGCCGAACGTGGAAGGGAGCCCGCCACGGGTCAAGTGCAGGGGCAAATGGTAAGTAGAAGAAAGGGATCAAGTAAGCGGTACAACTCTTCTCAGAGAACGCTGGGGCCGGTGTCGGATTTGGAACGGCACCTACCATCGGACTGGTGGCGAAACCTCTTTAATTCTCTCTACCTGAAAACCGATGGAGATGTAGTTGAGAACCCGGAGAACACCCGCCAGGAGGTCGATCTGGTTATCAAGATAGGGGCGTCGGAACCCAACGATCATATTCTCGACCTTTGTTGTGGCCAGGGACGTCATTCCTTAGAGCTCGCGCGGCGAGGCTTTACCCACGTGACGGGTATAGACCGTTCGCGGTATCTGATTCGGCTGGCGCGCAAACGGGCAAAATCAGAAAGCCTCCATGTCACCTTCCACGAGGGTGACGCCCGCAAGATCAGGCGCAGCGGGAACTCATATCACTGTGTGATGCTTATGGGAAATTCCTTCGGGTATTTTGAACAGCAGTCCGACGACGAGGCCGTTCTGAAAAATGTGTCGCAGATGCTTGCGCGGCATGGTGTCCTGGTGCTGGATGTGGTCGACGGGGAATGGATGCGAGATCACTTCGAGCCGCGTACGTGGGAATGGATCGATGAAAACCACTTTGTCTGCCGCGAGCGGGCCTTGGCTAAGGACGGGAAGAGGATTGTCACACGCGAGGTGATTACTCATGCTGAGAAGGGAGTCATCGCAGACCAGTTTTACGCCGAGCGTTTATATTCCAAGAGTCAGCTCTCAGAACTACTGAAATCCGTAGGCTACCATTCGATCCACTTTCATGGTTCGATAGAATCAGAATCTACGAGAGGACAAGACCTGGGGATGATGGCTCATCGCCTGGTTCTGACTGCCCAGATGCCGGCAAATCACGTCAGGGTGGCGCCGAGCATGGTACCTTTTCCACGGGTAACGGTCCTGTTGGGAGACCCCAGCCTCCCTGATCCCATCAAGAGAGAGGGGCAATTCAATTCTGAGGACCTAGAAACGATCCAGAAAATGAAAGACGCACTGGTAGAATTGGATGAGTTCCAGTTTTCTTATCTGGACAACCACCAGAACCTGACGCGCCTCCTTGCGTCCGAGCCACCAGAATTCGTGTTCAACCTCTGTGATGAAGGATACCAGAATGACGCCTCTTTGGAATCGCACGTTCCGGCGACACTTGAAATGCTCAACATCCCTTACTCCGGCGCAGGTCCGACCTGCTTAGGGTTATGCTACAACAAAAGCCTCGTAACTTGTATCGCGCAAACCCTGGAGATTCCCGTCCCGATGGAATCCTATATTGGTCCCGACGACACGGTAGCAACGCTGCCGTCCTCCTTCCCCGCGATGATAAAACCGAACTTCGGCGATAGTAGTATTGGCATCACCAAAAATGCCGTGGTCCAGAACACTAACGAAATTTTGAGCTACGTCGACTGGCTTCGGGATACCTATGGCCCATGTGCGATCCTGATCCAGGAGTTTCTCACGGGGCCGGAGTATTCCGTCAGCATCATTGGGAATCCAGGGCTGACTTATGAGATTCTTCCTCCGCTTGAAGTCGATTATTCCGGACTGGATCCGGCCCTCCCTCGTATCCTTGGGTATGAATCCAAATGGCTTCCGGATTCACCCTGGTGGAACCAGATCACTTACAAGGAAGCAAGCCTTGATGACAAAACACTCCGCGAGTTGGTTGATTATTCCAACGTCCTCTTCGAGCGGTTAGGTTGCCGGGACTATGCCCGTTTCGACTTTCGATCAGATAGACAAGGTACGATCAAATTGCTTGAGGTCAACCCTAATCCAGGTTGGTGCTGGGACGGCAAGCTTAACCTGATGGCGGGCTTTAAAGGACTCCGATATGCCGATCTGTTAGGTTTGATATTGAGAGTTGCCCAGGAGCGTGTATCTGCCATACAGAAACGCAAATGAATTGTTTCACAGGCTTTTGTTGCATCGCCTAGTTCTCATAACATAGCATCCGCAATGGTTCTGCTCCCTCATTACTACGAACACCTAAAGAACTACAAAGAATTCTGCCCTATTCTTCTATACTACATGGTATCAGACAGTAGGTCACGCCGACTCGTGGCGTGACAAAATGAATGTCAAGTTGGAATAAATCGCCGGCTGTGTAGCGGGTAGTTTTTATGGTAGCGCCATTAAAGAAAGAGTCTCCTATCATGTTGAATCGAGGTCACAATGAAGTGCCTCAAACATGAAAGGAGACCGTTATGAACACCTATTGTGGTCTTGATTTAGGTGTCAAGTCAAGTGTTTTTTGCATTGTGGACGAGAAAGGGAAACTCATTGCTGAGGCTGAGATACCAACAGATGAGAAGTGTTTTGAGCGAGCCTTTGGCCGGGCTGATATGATGCGGGTCGTTGTGGAAGCGTGTCCTTTGGCGGAGTGGGCCTGTCAGCTTCTGGAGGAGCTTGGTCACGAGGCGATCATTATCGATGCTCGCCATGCCAAGGCGGTGATACGGACGAAGAAAAAGACTGACCAGGTTGATGCCCGAGTCATTCTCAGTTTTGCCCAGAGTCAGCGACTGCCGATTTGGTCACCTGAATCGAAGCCACTGCGGCAGTTGTACCAGCTGGTGGTTCAGGCCGATGCTATTCGAGCTGATCTGCGGCAATGGGCTAATCGACGCCACGCTCAGGAGTATACACCAGATGTCCCTGAGGCTGTCAAGAAGGCCCAGCGGGCCATCGTACGGTCTCTGACACAACAGCTGACGAAGGTCGAAGAAGCTATTACCCTTCTGTGCAGAACTGACAAGGAACTCAAAGAGCCCGCCTCAGGCGGGTTAGTTACCATCACCGGTATTGCCCATCTGTCAGCCGTTAAAGTCCTAGCTTACGGCGGAAACGCCCTCACCGAACGAAACCGCAAAGAGCTTACCGCTCACGCTGGCCTGGCCTCATGTCACCATCAATCGGGAACATCGGCAAGAGGCAAAAGTCGCTTGGCCAAACAGGGCGACCGACGATTGCGATCGGCCCCGTACATGCCTACTCTGGTGGGGATTGTACACAACCCGGTGCTGAAGCAATTCTACGAGCATCTGCTGCAAATGGGCAAACCGAAAATGGTCGCTCTTGTGGCCTGTATGAGAAAACTACTGTTGATTATTAGGTCTATGCTTATTAACAAAAAGCCATTCAATCCGGAACTTTTGCCCTTGACTTGAAAGACGGTATCTACCACTTACTTGATCTCATTCCGCAGGCAGTCGGAACATCTGTAAAAGGTAAAAAAAGTCTATCTTGCTATATGACCACCGCGGGTTTTGGCGTTATCGTTATTCGGGTTAGAGGCAACCACATCAATACTATATCCCTCTATTGTGTCTCCGGCTTCAACCGTATCTTCAAACACAAACACCACCGAATCACCGTCTATACCGGCCGCGAGCTGGAACATGTCACCATACTCATGTCCACTGACAATTGGCCAGCCCTCCACCTTGTAGTACATCCCCGGCAGCGAGGCGATAATATCCCACCGTATCACAACTGTATCCGGAAGACCAGTCATCCGGTTTTGAGTCCAGACTGAATCATTGATGGTCACATTGCTTGGCGTCTCTTCAAAAAGAAAATTGATTTTCCTTGCCAGCAATTCCGTGTATTCGGTTCCGCCGTCATCATAGGTAATCTCAAACAGCCAGACATCGCCCGGGCTGACGACCTGCCAGATGTGGGCGGTGGAGATACCCCTAAGAAAGGCACCATATCGCTTGTCTGAGAAAGCAACGCAATAGTCTTCCAGTAGAATCTTCTGGTTGTATGTTTCCCAGTTAGTCGCCAAACTGCCCTCCGGTTCAATGAGGAACTGGTCGAGGTAGGTCGGACCGGCTACCACGATGTCCACAATCTTGTCTTCGTAACCGGAGTCAATGCGGACGTCAATAGTTATGATATAAAGCCCATCATCGGGTATGGACGGGAGATTGCCCAGCGAATCGAGATGGTTGTTGAAGTTTATGAATAAACCTATACCGTCTACCGCCGTACTGAGCGCTTCTTCTTTATGCCAGTTAGTATCAAACTCGTCAAGGATACCATCTCCATCATCATCCGAATCCATTATGTCGATGACGCCGTCGCCATCCTGGTCGAGAGTTGAACCGGTCTTGCCTCCGGTAGAGGTACCCTGATCGCCGGCGCCAACAGGAATGCCGTTGATAGCCGTGGCAATCATAGTAGAATCGATGACGATTTGATCATCAAAGGCCAGCACCGCCACGTGATCGCTGCCGCTGACAACGATGTTACCGAGATCGACATCGTTGGTATCAACCTCAACTGCTTCCGGGACCTCGGAAGTGTCCGGATCATACTCAGCCATTACTATGGGCGCCACATAATGATAGGCTTCATCCAGAATGTGGAAGGTGTAGGAATCATCAGCAGGCACAGTAAACTCAAAACTCCCGTCCGATGCGGTCGTGATAACGTAGATTCGTTTGGTCCCCAACGCCTGGGCGATGATCTTGTAATCAGAGATTACTGCCTCAGGAGAAAAGCTGACCGGCGACCCAAGCGGACCAGCCAGATGGTTGAGGATGCCTGTGAGCGCTACCGGTTCACTTGTAACTGGGTTGTCACCTGTTCCTCCCGTAGTCGGCGTGCCATCATTGGAACAGGAAACGAAGAGCAGGATTGATAACGCCAGCCAAAGGCCAATTACTAATATCTTCATAATTGCCCCTCCTTTTGAAATGTTTTTTTAAGTAACTGTTATTCTCTCATCGGAATTAACAAACATTCTATTAGCATTGAGAGACAAGAGCTGACAATAATTCTAAAAATGCTAAAATATAATTATGTATCTATTTGTAATTTAAGGAAGTTGGTAATGATGGGAGCTTTATAAACGGAACTTGTAAGGTAGCATACTGTTTTCACTCTGCCGGCCTCCTCCTACTCAAACTCCAGCGGATTCATGCGCAGGTACTCAGTGGCTTCGATCTTCCGCTTGATGTTGGCATATCCCCGCTCAACCTGTTCGGTTGTCAGGTTCAGCACCTTGGCAGCCTCTGTAGGAGGGACACTGTGCTCCATGGCATACCAGAGCATGTCCATGACATAGAAGTCAAGCCCGAAAAAGAACTCTTCCTGGGTCACCTCGGCGCTGTAGGTGTCAGTTGTCGGTGTGCGCTTGATTATCTCGTCCGGGATGCCCAGATACTCAGCCAGTTTATAGACCTGAACCTTGAACAGATGAGCGATTGGTTTGAGGTCCGTCCCGCCGTCACCATACTTGACGAAGAATCCCTGGCTGTGCTCATCTTTATTACCGGTACCGACCACTGCCCAGTTGCGCTTCTCCGCATGGTAGTAAAGAGTAGTCATACGTAGCCGCTGCTTCAGATTGGAGGCTGCCACTACCTGCAGGTAAACGGATACAGGCATCCGCTTTGTCTCGGAGTTACCCGCTTCGTCCTCAATTGTCAGTGTGAAGAAATTGAAGGAGTCCTTGTCAAGGATATTGGTTGGTATAGTTATCTTGCACTTGTAGCTTGAGTCGTATTCCGGGAATACTTTCCTGATAGCTTCGTCGCGTCTCGCATAACAACCCATACCCTCCAGCCCACCGGTGATATCCTCGGTCACTGTCTCCACTCCGAATTTTTCAGCCAGCTCCAGAGCCAGGATTTTGCTCTCCTGCGATGAGTCCTTCTCCGGCATCATCACGCCGAGAACCTTGTCGGAACCCAGCGCTTTGACGCACAAAGCCAGCACTACCGACGAGTCGATCCCACCAGAGATACCCACCACCGCGCCGCGCTTTTTGAGCGTATTCGTGATCTGATAGGCTATTGTCCTGCTGAGCCGCTCGGCGACACTTTTGGCGTCTATCTTGAGGATGTCCTTATTGAACTCCAACGCATCTTTCCCCTTGTATGATTGATATCATTACAGATTCGATCCCTTCCTTCCTTGGTCTCACCTGAGGTCTTCGGCCCTGTTTCTCATTATCGGTTTGCTTTCCCTCCGGCTTGATGACAGGCTTTCCCGAAAAGAGTCCTTGCTTCAGAAGATAGCTTCGTTACTCAGCGGTGAATAGGCATAAAACAACTTCAGGCTCCGGCGCTCCCCCTCTCCACTGACACTCAGTACTTTCACCAAAGCATACTTGTTTTCAGATGTAAGGATATACACCCAGTTACCCTCTCTGACAACCACACGATCGCTGTCAGGATTTTTGCCGAGAGTTGGCAGCTTCATTTTAACCTGGTCAAAATCCCCCTTGAACGGCAGCACCAGGAACTTGTTGGCCTTCAAGAAACCGTCAAGACGATTCGGTGAGACGAGGTAGTCATTGCCGTCCCTGGAGTGGAAATAGAGATCGTTGTCGAGATCGTCAGCCCGAACAGGTGTATTTTTCTCAAACGAGAAGCCGTCTTTGTCAGACTTGTACCGTATCGAAAGATGCATCTCCCCTCTTGGCCCACAGACCACCGCTACTTCATTGGAGGGTTTTGATAGGGTCCGGTCGGGATTAACCACCCGGACAGAAACGTAATACTTCACACCATTGTTAAGACCTTCGGCAACAAAATGCTCAATTTCATCCTCAGGGTTGGTGTCACCGGGGAAAGGGATATGATTAAACGGAATAACCGACGCAGGCATTTCTGTGCCGGGATATTTCTCCACCAGAGGCTCTTTACTGATGTAGATGAAATAACCGCTCATCAGCCGATGACAGTTCGTTCTCCAGGCAACCGTCATCTGCCGATTGTTCACCTCAACACTGGCGTCATACGGATAACAAAGCTCCGCGACTTCCCTGACAGCCTTCTGCGGGGCGCAACCTGCCAATAAGGCTACCGACAATAGAGAACTGAGAAAAAAGATTGTATTTCTGTACGGAACGAGTCTTCTCATTTCATTGTAAACTCCTGTTACGGGGGGCACAAAAAGGGTGCCGCACAAACTCTCGGCGTCTCATCGATCATCGCCATAATAGGTCAAGAAAAGAACAATCACAAGCGTTTACAAGTCAGCGTATTTTCATTTCAACTGCTGTTCATTTATCATGCAATCCAAGCTTCGGATTTCCCGGCAGACTGAGTAGATCAACGAGGGCGCAAATCATATTCTGTCCATAAATCTTCTGCATCGGGAAAAAGACCTCAAGCTCCATTCAGAAATGGACGAAATAAGAATAGTATCAGATTCTTGACACCTTTTGTCACAAATTAAGAGGTTTCTTCAAGGAGGAACAGGCTATGTACGAAACAACCTACGATGGTGGCGGCATTGGTGCAGTAATGTGGCTGGTGATCCTGGTCGCCTATCTGTATTTTGCCTATGCTCAGTTCAAGATCGCTCAGAAGACGGGACAAAGCCAAAACGCCTGGTGGGCTTTTATCCCGATTCTAAACACCCTTCTGCTAGTCAAGATGGCAAACAGGCCGTGGTACTGGTTCCTGTTTTGCCTGGTGCCCCTGGTAAATATCATCATCCTTGCTGTCATGTGGATTGATGTTGCCAAGCTATGCAGTCAGCCGCTGGTTTGGGGATTTTTGACAATTTTACCATTCATCAACTTTGTCTCAATTGGCGTGCTGGCTTTCAGCGGCCCTCCGAGTCCAAGCCATTTTCCGCCCGAAAAACCTGTATCCCGTCAACCCACACAGGTTGGCTAAAGCTTCCAAAGCGGGTGGATTTTAGACAATTCACCCGCTTTGATTTTACCTGGGTGCCCACCGCTTGGAGGCTGTCCCATAAGTTTCATCCTAACATTCACGTGCTCACACCAAGTGAAGTCATAGCTCGCCGACTCCGCGTAGCGGCGGGCTTTACGTCCGCCGTCAATTGGCGGGAGACAAGCCCACCTTACTCGAGCAGGAATGGACACCTTTTAGGACAGCCTCTCCACATCTGCTCCAATTTCAATATGAATTAGTAGGAATCGGGAACTCTTGCATGGGTGCCGCACCTGCCCTCATTCGAGCAGTTTCTTGATAAACTCCGGCAACATAAATGCCCCCCGGTGCGTTTCGGCGTTGTAGTAACGGGTGGTCAGATTCAGCCGTGTGTATCGCTTCTCATCGAAATCGGCAAGCGGGTCATACTTCTTACTGCAGAAGGCAAATGACCAGATACCTGATGGATATATGGGCATGTAGCATGTATACATTCTCACAATCGGAAAAATCTCGCGAAGATTTCTAAATATCGTACTGACGGTTTCTTTGTTGTAAAACGGCGACTCAGATTGCGCTACCATGACGCCGTCTTCGCTAAGGCATTCAAACACCTGCTGGTGGAAGGCCTTCTGAAAGAGGTCAGCAGCCGGGCCGACCGGGTCGGATAGGTCAAGAAGAATAACGTCAAAGCGATCCTCGGTATCCCTGATAAAAGCCTTGCCGTCATGATACATGATGGTAGCGCGGGAATCATCGAGTCCTTTGGCAAGGTAGGGGAAATGCTTCCGGACTGTCTCCACCACCATCTTGTCAATCTCGCACATGACGCACGACTCTACCTCCGGATGGCGCATGACTTCCGTAAGCGTCCCGCAGTCGCCGCCACCGACTATGAGGACTTTCTCAGGAGCCGGATGCACAAAGAGGGGGACATGGGCCAGCATCTCGTTGTATGAGTTATTATCATTGTCGCAGATCATCAGCGATCCATACAGAGCCAGCATCTTGCCGAAATCTTTGGTGTCCAAGACATCAATCCGCTGGAACTGCGACTCGGTCGATTCGATGATACGCTCAACCTTGACTGTGAAACCTGACAAGCCGTTGTGCAGCTCGCTGTACCAGACATTCCACAGGTCGTGCATCCCCTCTTCGGTGATGTACAGGTCCTCGATTCTTTTTTCCATTATAGGCCTTAATCAGTGATTATGTACTCAGGCCGACGGAGGGCATTAAAGTTGGAACCGGACACCGCGCAGTAGGCGCCGGTCGCAGTAAAGACAATCCGGTCGCCGATCTCATGTTCGGGTATCATCAGGCCGTCGTACATAACATCAAACGAATCACAGGTAGGACCGGCGAGAACAGAGAGTCTCTCTTTGCCCTCGTGGTTGGTGATGACCGGGTACTGGCAGTGATCATAGACTATTCCCGAAAAAGTTGAGTACAAGCCGTCATCAAGGTAGTACCAGACTTTTCCATCCCGATATGATTTCCCGATGATGGAACAGATCAATGTCACCGGACTGGCGGCAATAAATCGTCCCGGCTCGCTTATCACCTTGATGCTCGGCCTGATATGCCTGTCCAGAGCACGGGCGATAGGACGGCAGAACTCCTCAACATCCGGTAACGGATGGACATATTCCACCGGAAAGCCACCTCCGATGTCCAGTAAACGGATGTCGAAACCGGCCAAGTCGAGCTCGTTGATCAGTCGATGGGCAACCTCTATAGCTCTGACATAATTCTCATTGTATATGCACTGCGAACCGACATGAAAACAAAGCCCATAGAACTCGTGGCCCGTCTGTTCGATCATGCGCGCCAGAGGCAAGACCTCTTCCTCCTTGCAGCCGAATTTGTATTGAAGGTTGACCACAGCAGTGGTGTTGACATGAGCCCGAAAACGAATAAGAACCTTGAGCTTCTTGTTGGAATAACGGGTCAGCTTCTTCACTTCCTCAGGGTTGTCCACAACAAAAATCTCAAGTCCCTTTCCGACCGCGTAGTCAAATTCAGATATAGACTTAACCGGGTGGGAATGGACAAGCGTCGTCGGGTTAATGCCGGTCTTGATAACCACATCTATCTCACCGGCCGAACAGACATCAAAGTTCCCACCGTGTCCACAGACTTCCCCAAGCACCACACCATGGTTGTTGGGTTTGACCGCATAGTGGATTTGCGCCCGCGGCAAGGCCTTTTTCAGTGCCAGGTAGTTGCGACCGACCTGGGAACGAGACAGCAGAAGCACCGGCGTCTGCAAGTCCTTGCGAGCAAGCAGACCCCGGAGTAAACCGGTGTCTACCCCTTTCGACAGAACCTGCTGTTCCATGACGGATAAGTGCACAGAGCGGGCCATGGCAAACTCCTTTATCAGGAAATGGGCGCAGCCGCCATATTCTGACTCCGGGCCGGCTTGTGGTCAATCACTTCATCAGATTCCGAAGGTATACCGCGATTCATCTCGGTCAACTGAGCATTCTGGGAATCGAGCTTCTCCCTGATATAGTCAAACGCCTTGTAGGGATCGACGCTCGGCCCACAGGTGAAGAAATCGACCGCAGCGTAACCGTATTCCGGCCAGGTATGTACTGATAAGTGAGACTCCGCAATAACCACTACACCGGAAACGCCTTGAGGGTTGTAACGGTGGAAAACCGAACGAACTATCGTTGCTCCCGATAATCGGACCGCGTCTTTCAGGCATTGTTCGAGCAGTTCCAGATTGTCCAGAGTGTTACTGTTGCAGTCGGAGAGCTCAGCGATAAGGTGTCGTCCGAGAATCTTCACTGTCCATCCCTCCTTCGTCCGGTTTCAGGTTACAGATTACATCTGCGGCGGTGAGGTTACCCACAAGATAGAAACCACACTACCGCTACTGTTTAGAATCTCATGCGGCCGATCCGACTTGAAGTAAAAGCAGTGCCGCCGCGGTATCTTGAGTACCTTTTTATTGATTTTCAATGTAGCTGTCCCCTTCAGGACATATCCAAACTGCTCACCCGAATGAGGACCCTGGTTTGTAAGGCTCTCACCCGGTTGCAGATCGACGAGGATCGGGTCCATCAGGTTGTTAGTCGAACTGGGGACCAGCAGTTCGAATTTACTGGCGCCTTTGCCATCGACCGCCACCCGTTCCGAGGGTCGGAAAACCACCTGCGCCTCAGCCGCGTCTGAGAAAAACTCTGACAGGCTGACGCCGAGAGCATCAAGGATATCAGCCAGGGAGTCCAGCGAAATCGAGGTCTGGTCATTTTCCAACTGGGAAATGAAACCCTTGGTAAGCCGCGCTCGATTCGCCAGTTCCTCCTGGGTCAACTCCGAGGCCAACCGCAAGGACTTTATTTTGCTACCAGTTCTCAGTCTCATCGGATTCCAAGTTAGACCTAATTTCGTGTTTAATAAACGCTACTATTTTGTTTAATAAAAGCGAGCTAAAATAACCGATGCTACAGGTATGTCAAGCGATATTTTAGCCGCCACGTGGTTTTTTTGCCCACCCTCATTTCTTGTTGACAAATTGGGAAAAGTATATAGCTTTGGTTTTGATTGATAGGCAGTCCTCTCAATGGAGGTTGAATGAGAAAGGGACTCAGAGTACTATTGCTGGTGATCCTGCTGTCTCAGCCGGCGCTGGCGAGCGGAATCACCTTCGGGATCGGGGTTGCAGGCGGGCTTGAGTATCCCATTGCTCAGGATGACCAGGCCAAGGGGACCGTTTTTGGGCTCAGGGGGAGACTCAAGGCAATCCCAGCCGTCACCCTGGAACCCAGTATCTATTTCACCAAATTTGGCGACCCAAAGAGTGACGTGGTCCTCCTTGATATTGAGGGTTCCAAGACTACAGCCTATGGACTAGATGCTATCCTCGGCGCCAGCTTTGGCACTGTTGGCATCAAGCCATACGGAGTGTTTGGAGCTGGGTTCTACAAAGTCAAGAGGGAACAGACGCTGCAGGACGAGACCAACTTCGGCTGGTCGGCCGGATTCGGTATCGAACTTGGATTCATCTCGGCAGTCGCTGCCGACGTCCGAGGAAAGCTTGTTGTAATCCCGACTGATGGCGGCGGATCGAAGAAGTCAGCCTCCGTTACCGGCGGTCTAAACTACTACTTTGGAAATTAGGAGGCGGCAAGAATGAATTATTCCAGGAGTAAGTTCGGAATTGCCGGCGCAGCCGTTTGCCTTCTGATTCTTGCCGGATGTCTGCTAAGCGGAACATTTGTGTCGATCATCTTTATCACGGACAAGGACTTCACGGCGCAGTCAGAGTTCTATTACTACTACGTTGATCTGACCGATGATGACGTCTGGAAGGATCATAAAGACAACATCAAAGATATCGACCTAGTTGGCTTCGAGCTCTGGGTAACAAACCATGAGACGACATCACAAACCTTCAGCATTTATCTTGACGATGCCAGCCACCCTCAATACACGTCTCTATCTGGAGTTGAGGCCAACACCACCAAGGTGCTTGACGATTTGACATTGGCAGCAGGCCCTGACGTACAGGCTCACATCACCTACGGCCAATCGTTTAAGTATCTGCGTAATGTTGAAACCCTCAAGAATCTGGTTGACGCCGGCGCTTTCCATTATTACGGAGTAAGCAACGGCGGCAGCTCAGCTGGCTACACCATAGATTCCGTACGGGTAGTCATTACGTTTACCGCCGGCGTATGAGATCGACAAATCGAATCGACAACCGGCTCCATTTCGGGGCCGGTTTTTTGTATGCACGTCACTCTTGCCAACCAAACGAAATCACGTAAATTGGGACGCATTCAAGAGCAACCGTGCAACCAGGAGTCGACAAAATAGAACATTACAATCTTGTGATAATTGGCGGTGGACCGGGCGGATATACAGCCGGTATCCGGGCGGCCATGAAGGGAGCCAAGGTGGGGGTGGTGGAAGTTGATAAGCTGGGCGGGGTCTGCCTCAACCTGGGATGCATTCCCTCAAAATCCCTTATCACCTCTGCAATACAGTACCAGAAAATGAAAGAAGCCAAAAGTTTTGGCATCAAGCTGGCGACGCCACCGGTCTACGACTGGCCGGCTATGAAAACCCGCAAAGACAGGATCGTCGGCATGCTCGTCGGAGGTATTGAACAGCTCTTCAAATCCCACGGCGTTGCCTATTTCAAGGGGCGTGGCAGAGTCACTGCAAGGAACCAGGTCATGGTCATTGACAGTAACGGAAACGAGACTCAACTCCAAGCCGACAATATCATCATCGCCACAGGCTCCCGTTCACGCAGCCTTCCAGCTTTCCCCATCGATGGCAAAACGATACTAACTTCCGACCATCTCCTGGAACTGGAGCAGCTTCCCCAGTCAATGCTGACAATCGGGGCTGGCGCAATCGGGTGTGAGTGGGCGTTCATGCTATCGTTGCTGGATATCCAGGTGACCGTAGTCGAGATGCTCGATCATGCCCTGCCGTTGGAGGACGAAGGCACTTCCAGGCTTATCGAGCGGGAACTGAAAAAACGCAAGATCACCCTCTATACCAAAGCCAGCGTTGACAGTGTGGAGATAGTATCACAGGGTATGTCCGCCAGGCTTTCCAACGGAAAAACGGTCGAAGCCGAGCAGGTACTGGTAGCCGTCGGGCGCGCCTACAACACCGAGGACCTGGGGTTAGAGGATATCGGCGTAGGGCTGAACAAGGACGGTTCTATCAAGACCGGCCCTGACATGCGAACAACTGTCGACAACATCTACGCCATTGGCGATGTGCGCGGTGAAATCCTACTGGCCTATACTGCGGTGCATGACGGCTCGGTGGCAATAGAGAACGCATTTGGCGGCTCGGTAAGGAAAAACTACCTGGGTGTACCATCGGTCATTTTCACTTACCCGGAAGTCGGTTCAGTTGGCTTGACGGAAGCACAGGCGGCTGAAAAATATGATATCTCGGTCGGCAAGTTTCCGATCAGGGCATTGGGCAAGGCGCATGCCGAGAACGAAATCGCCGGAGAAGCCAAGGTCATAGGTGATAAGAAAACTGATAAGTTATTAGGCGTCCATATCGTCGGTACTCACGCCACGGAAATAATCCACACCGCAGCCCTGGCGATTAATCAGGGATTGACCGTTACCCAACTCGGCTCGCTCATCTTCGGGCATCCTGTCATCTCCGAGTCACTCATGGAAGCTGCTCACGACCTACACAGGACATCGATCCATCTGGCGAAAAAGCGGCCGTGACGCAGAAATTAGCGGATTTGGCCGGAAACTTAGGCATGCCGTCTCCTGGCCGACCGCACAATATGCGCCGTGCTAACTTTGTGCTAGTCAATAAAGTAGAATAGAGATTAAGAAACACCATTACTTTTATTGGGCGCAGTATTTGCGCTATCAGTAAGAGCAATTGGTAGCAAACCCCAGTGGTGTCCATCTAATTCGTTGCTTGACAAGGAATTATATGCGAATCCGTCCACCCAAACGAGTTTGGCACATCACTTGTTGTAAGTTACGGCGAGTTAGTTACTCTTAAACATTGCTCGTGAGGCGGTGAAGGGTATTTAACAGGTGGGGATGCTGAAAGGAGTTCCTGAGATAATCAGGAACTCCTTTTTTTGTAGGACAAGCAAGGTAGCAAACGATCTTGTCAAGCTCTCTCAAACTCAATCACAAACAGACGAACAACAGACAGCGCCTCTCGGGGATTCATTGATGGGGTACGCAGTGGGCATTTGTTCTGATGAAAGCTTCTCAGCCATGCATTCGGAGCGAAATTGAACGGACACAGCCAGATAGTTTGCCCGCATGGCTTGCCAACTATGTGGGGTTGTATTACCTTAGCCGCTGATGGAAGATAAACGTAAAGAAACCGAGATCAAACTCACCGCCGAAGTCAGTTGCGCCGGTTGAGCGTCAAAACTGGCACCAAAGTTGTTGGTGGAAGCATTAGAGGGAGTTCCTCCCTCGTATCACGAGGATCTGCTGGTGAGTTTTAGCACAGCCGATGACGCCGGTGTCTTTCGTATCAACGACCGGCAGGCCCTGGTGCAAACGGTTGATTTCTTCCCGCCAATCGTCGACGACCCATATCACTTCGGTCGTATCGCCGCCGCAAACGCTCTTTCAGACATCTATGCCATGGGCGGTCGGCCTCTGACCGCTTTGAATATCGTCTGTTTTCCTTCTGATGATATGCCTGTTGACATACTCACCCAGGTGCTTCGCGGCGGCGCGGAGAAAATCGAAGAAGCCGGCGCAGTTATAATCGGCGGACACTCTATCAAGGACAAAGAGCTGAAATATGGCATCGCCGCCACCGGTCTGATTGATCCCAGCAAGATAATAACCAACTCTCACGCTAGGGCAGGCGACCGGTTGTTCTTGACAAAGCCGCTGGGAACCGGCTTGATAACGACAGGTATTAAGAGGAATGCTGTTGGTCCAGAGCTAACAGCCATCGTCACCGCCCAGATGGCTCAGTTGAATAAGAAAGCCTCGGAGTTGATGGTACGGTTTGATGCCCATGCCGCTACGGATATCACCGGGTATGGCCTGCTGGGGCATGCCCTGGAAATGGCGCGGGCCTCACGGGTGACGATCAGGTTTTTCTCTGAAATGCTGCCGCTAATGCCTGAGGCTCTCGAGTTGGCCGAGGCCGAAATGATTCCGGCTGGAGCCATCGCCAACCGGGAGTTTGTCGAGGGGCATATAAGCATCTTGGAGACAGTCGATGAGAACCTCGTGCGCGTCATGTTCGACCCGCAAACGTCTGGCGGATTGCTGATTTCTATCCCCGAGGACAGGGCTGAGCTTTTCGAGCAGGAGTTGGATAAACAGAACGTCTTCCTACAACTTATCGGACAGGTAGAATCACTGAGCGAGGTCCACCTGAAAGTCCAATAGATTCGATTGCCTTGACCCCATGCAAGCGTTTCACAAACGACATCTCTTTTATATTCTAACCTTGATTGTCTTCATTGGCGGATTCATTTACTGGCAGTCCGACCTTACTTCTGATCCTCCGATGCATTACTCCGGAATAGGACAATCGTTGTCGACCGATCCTGCTCAATACATTTTCCACGCCCGCAACAAAGTTCTGTTCGATCAATTCGATCCTTATAACTACCAGCGCTGGGTAGTGTACCAACACTCGCTGACTTCTCTTGTGGGTTATCTCTGGTTTTCCATGGCTGGGGTCTCGCTTAGGCAAGCCAATATGGTGGGCGTTATTCTATCGTTAGGGGGATTGCTCCTTTTGATCTTAGGACTGGCACGGCATCATCGTCCCTGGGTCACCACAGTAGTTGCTCTGTGTTTTGTTCTCAACGTCACCCTGCTCACCTTTGGCCGATTATCCTATCTTGAGAACGGGTTGATCTTCCTTGCCGCCCTTGTGTTCTTTGTATACTCCCGGTGGGGTGATCGTCTATGGGGCATAGCGCTGGCGGGTGGGCTGGTAGCGCTGGCCATGCTTACCGGCAAGTTGTTCGGAGTGCTGCTGCTTCCAACCCTAATCCTGGCCGCTCTCTTTTCGGGACAAACTCGTCGGTGGAAACTTACCACTGTTGCCGTCACTGCGTTCTTGTTAGTAAGCGTAGGTGGGTTGCTGCTTCTATATGGCCGGAATGTTGGGGCCGTTTTTGCCTATGTCGGAGAGCAGTCATACAGCTTGCGGGGATTCCCCAAAGGCCTTAGTTCACCGTGGGGCTTTTTTGAGCACCTGATTTCGTATGGTTTCGCAAACCATCTGTTCTACATTGACCCGGATCTGTTGCTGTTTCTGTTCGCGGGGATCTTCTTGCTCACTCTGCATTTGAGCAAGCAAGGTAAAACTAATGATCTTTCACCGGCGACAGTCTTTTCCATGTTCTGGTTGCTGGCAGCCATAGTCGGATTGATGCCATTAAACTACTCCCCCATCCGATACGCCACGTTTGTCGTTCCACCTGCAATCCTGTTTTGCTTTACTATATTTGAAAATCGCCTCAGCGTCAAAAAGATTGCGCCAGCAACACTGGGCAAAACTGCAACCGTCCTCCTTCTTTTTGCTTTCTGGTACGTGCTCTTTCACGCTATAGCCAATATCTTCTTCTTAAACATCATCCCTCGTCCGATCAGGCTGCTGACCTGGGCAACCCTGCCCGGGGCCATCGGGCTGACATATCTCACGAAGTTCCTGCTGGCGCGGGGTTATATCAGAATCACGAAGCGGAAGGTGGTCTCCGTTTTACTCCTGGTGCTGTGCTTCTCAGTTGTCTTCAACAGTTATCAGATCAGACGGATGCACGTGAGGGAGCACAACTTCAACATTCTCGAAGCCAACAGAGACATAGAGACAATCCTGACGCCAAGTGCTGTCGTATCAGGCCCCTATGGTCCGGCTTTGACAGTTGACACCCACCTGAAATCCTTCATCCATCTTTTTGGCGTAGCCAAAGTCGATTCAACACTCTTTGACCGCGAGCCGATCACGCACCTGGCTGTGGATATTTCCAACTGGTCTACGGCCATCGCGGATTATCCGGCGCTTAAGAACCAGCCAACGATTGCCAGGTACTGGATTCGCGATGTCGAAGTAAGGGTTTACAACATCTGCCAGGTTTTCAACAACCAGCAGGCCAGTTCTTATCAGGAAACGGACTTTGAAAAAGCCGTTGCACTAACTCGCAACAAGCAGTATGACCAGGCGTTAAATCTAGCAGACAGCTTCTATCAGTCACATCCGCAGTCAAAATCGGCCGGAGTCTTGTTGGGCGAACTGCTCTGGAACCAGGGTCAGTATGGTCAGTTATTCAGCCTGTTGACATCGCTGGCTAACCGATTCCCGACCGATTTTAACCTTCAACTCCAATGCGGCCGATTTATCCAGATTATGGCAGAACAAAAAAATGACAACAGCCTCCGCTTCAAGGCCGAGCGCTACTATGCACAAGCAGTCAAGGTCAATCCCTTCAAGTCGGATCACGCCCAAAATGTCTGGCTGCAGACCTCAGCTCAGTACAGACAGAAAACCACGCCGACACAACCACAGCCATAGCTGTCGAAGTTGGTCTCATTCCAGTTACGGATCGGAGCAAGTCGCAGTCACTTTTCTACCAGAAACATGTACTCTTCGGGCCTTCTATCGGCAAACAAGTCATTTCGCGGTGTGATCATTTTGTCTCTTGAAAGAGATATGTCGATATCTACAGTTCTGATTTCTTCTGCTGATTGAGAGGCCTGGGTAAGCACCTCACCTCTCGCATCAACAATAGCCGACAACCCTGTGAATGAGAGGTCTCCCTCGGTTCCAACCCGGTTTGCAGTAATAACGAAAACTCGATTGGTAAGGCCATGGATTGGAATTGCTTTTTGTGCCAGACCCGGTATCACGAGGTTTGAGGGATGACAGATGATATCGGCGCCTTTCAGAGCCAATATCCTCCACACCTCCGGAAACACCCAGTCGAAGCAGATGAGCATACCCAACTTGCACAGAGCTATATCAAAAATGGGTAACCCTACGTCGCCGGGTGAAAAGAAATCCTTTTCTCTGACGAACAAATGAAGCTTGCGATATTTGCCGATATAGCCGTCGGGTCCGATCAAAATGGCTGAGTTGTACAGGCGATCATCATCTCTTTCATTGAAACCGGAGACAACGTGCAGGTTATATTCTTTGCACACAGATTCGAGGTACCGAACAAAGACGCTGTCTCCAATTTCTTCTGATGCATCCCGGGCCTGCTCGTGCGATTCAAAATTATAGCCGGAATTGCATAACTCCGGCAACACGACAAGGTCTGCCGTCTTAGCAAGAGTGATGAACCTGTCGATCTTGTGAACATTTGCTTGCACATCGCCTAAAGCAGGTGCAAACTGAACAAAACCCACTTTCATATCAACCTCCGATTCATGATAGCTCAATGATCTGTAGGTGGGTTAATAGAGCCCCCACCCGTTGAGTGCGCTACCTGTGTTCAGCTTCATACCATGGGTAAAATATGAGCGCCGGTGGCATTATCAATAAGAATCCCCGACGGATGGCCCACCATTTAGGGCTTGTTGAAAAACATAACAGATTTGTAGATTGGAACCCTGCCTGTCCTGAGCCTGACGAAGGGCGGTTCCGACTTTCTTTACTGAGCCGCCGCATTGGCCGTGGTCAAGTTCCCGGTGGTATCATGGTTTTGATTCTCTGTTGCCAATGGACTTTATTAAGTGAAGGAGAATAAGGAACCTACCATAAATGGTTGGCCACCAGGTCTATTTGAAATCGTTAAAGGCTGCCAATAATTTCATAGTTGCGTCGACATCAAGTTTATCCCCTTCGTATTCGCAGAGTTGGAGCCCCTGTAGGTTAGAAGGCACGTGGACGCCTTTTTCCACCAGCAGTATAAAGTTGTTCTCATAAAGTGCCATTGCAGCTCCAATTTCTATCAGAACATTTTCATTAAGCCTACGGTATATTTTCCCTTCTCTGTCCTGCAGTTCCTCTTCCGACGACAGGTGCAAAATACCGGCGAAACAGGAACGCATGTCTTTGACAACCTTGTCAGGTACGGGGCGTGATGTGGTTTCGTGTTCGACAGCAACTACCGGTTCAAATTTTCCAAAAGCCAGAATCTTCTTAAGTTGTGATACTATCTCAGTATTTTTCCCGTGAGCGATAAAAACTCTGTTCTTCTGTTCCTTTCCCAGCTCGGGGATATTAGAGGATACCCTTTGTTCTTCAGCAATGACTTTTGGTGTTTCTTTTTCTTCAATTGACTCAGACTCCAACTGTGGTTGCTTTTTATGCACGGGAGGTTCTTTAGCCACAAATGGGCCCGTTTTAGTTTCAACGATTAGACCAACACTCATCCCATTTTCCTTCAAGATATCGAGCGCACGATCCAATCGGTCAGGCGGAACACCCATATCAGCCAGTACATTCTTGGCAATTCTGTCCTGCGGAAATTTCGCCCGATTATAACGTTCAAAAAACTGTTTCGCGATTCGAGGTAAAAGGGCAGCCTCAACTTTTGCCACTTTATCTTCGTTTTCGTCGGTAGGTGCCACTATGCACTTACCAAGCTCAGTTAATGAGATGCCCTTAGCGTTGTAACCTCCAGATGTTAGACCATAAGCTATTGATGCACCACAAAGATCCTTCCAGTTTGAACTTGTGGGAGAGATTTCAAGTGCCACGGCAAGCTGGTGGGGGGCCGTCAGCTTTGCACCAAAATTGTCGTTCAACGCTCCAGCAAGGCGGAGAGCACCCTCCAGCGATAATAGCGGTATATCCCTCTGACTCACGTATGCTCTCTTCTTTTTTGGCACTGCCGGATCAGATGACGCTTTTGTTGAATTGTTCCCGATTTTAGTCATGATCAAATCTCCATTTTGTTTTTCCTCTTTGGCCATCCCTTTGGCCAGAACTATTGCTCCTATTATACAGCACGTATTTACAATGTCAAGAGAAATTCACACATATCAGGATAAATTATAACAGATTGACAGTCAGCGTGTTACCTGCGGCTTTGTTTGGTATTATGTAGTTTGTTAAATCAAGAACCGCCCCTCCTAGTGCGGCGGCGTGGCCTGTTTGGCGGCCGTCGCCTGAGTGGCCGCGATCTGTGATTGCGGCTTGCTCTATACCACTTTCCCTACAAACCCTGCGCTGATTACTACACCCTACCCATCAGTGAAAGACCATATATGGCACAGATATCTGACAAGCAGGGTAGAACCCCAAACCGGTTCTGCCCTTCCAAAAACTATGGCAAGAGAAATTAGCGACAAACAGCTCGTCGCCAACCGCCGCGATGCTAAGCGCTCCACCGGCCCCAGAACACCCGAGGGCAAAGAGCGCGCCAGATTCAACGCCCTGAGACACGGCCTCTTAGCCCGCTCCGTGGTTGTCCCCACTCGCGACGGCCCGGAAAACCGCAAGCAGTTTGAAAGGTTGCTGACCCAACTGCGAGACAAGCTGAATCCGGACGGCATCCTGGAAGAAATGCTGGTCGAAAAGATTGCAGTCGCGTACTGGCGTCTGCGCCGTGCCCTCCGCGCCGAAGCCGGTGAAATCGATGACAAACTCTGTTATGCCCGCGATTACCGGTTACAGACCCACCCCGGCACCCTCGCCCTCCCTTCGCGAGGCGACACCCTCAAGATTGTGCGCTACGAGACCGCTATCGAACGCCAGCTCCATCGCGCCATCGACCAATTGCGTTCCCTTCAAAAGGACCGCCGGAGTCTCAACCCCCTACCCCTGGAGGAACCACCTATCGACGAAAACTAAAAATTACGAAACGAACCCATTTTTCGTCCGGCTGGGTGGCCCACCTTTCAGGTGGGTCTTGTCGGTGGCCCCTTCAAACTTGCTTGCATTGAGCCGATCGCCCTACGGCTTGGGTCGTGTTGAAAAAAGCGACTGTAGCCCACCCAACGGGTAGGGAATCTTTGCTCTAACAAATATGCTAATTCCCAGCGGATTTATCAATATAGAAAGAGTGTTTCACCCCGCAACCCTGTGAATCCCTTTGCAATTTTTCATTATCTCTAATTCCAACCTTAAAACCTAAGTTCTTGCCGGCCAACAAGAAACCGTTCCACTGGCTAAGGGGCACAGGGCTTGCAGCACAGAGGGGCCATGGAGTGCTATTTTGGATCGTACGAACTGCCGGAGGAAAACGAGCTGGACAAATCAGCCGTTGTAACCTTCAATATCCCGGATATCGGGATCAAGTTCAAAGCGCCCTTCGCTGCTGTCGACCATAATCACGGCGATCTGGCTGCCCTGCTTGCGTTGCTTGAGTTTATTGACAGCAATCAGAAGTACTTCTCCAGACATACCTATCAGATTTACGGCAATAACCTCAACGTCGTCAACGGCGTGAATCGGCGCGAGCCGCTGGATGAGAAATTTGCCGACCTGATTGGCAAGGCGCTGAGCTACCGTGATAAATACCGCTTCTCTCTGGAGTGGGTGGCCGCGCAGGACAATCCGGCATACGATTCTCTTTTTGATTGACCCTTCCCTGGGGGCGGTCTATACTACTCCTGATGGCCACTCCCCAGAAGCTATTTCAGGACATTTCGGCAGGCAGGTTCATGCCCTCCTATTATTTTTTCGGGACGGAGGACTATCGGATTGCCGAGGCCGAGAAATTCATCGCCCGGCAGTTTCTCCCCGACCGTCAACTTATCACCAACTACCGCAAAATCGACGGCAAAAAAACCTCCTGCGCCGATCTGATCACTGAGCTGTCAAGCCTGCCTATGCTCGGTGAGCGGCAGGTCTTTGCCATTACCAGTTTTCAAAGTTACCCACCAAAGGAAATCGAACGTATACTCCGCCTGCTGACTCCGGCCCAGCCGGATCGGGTGGTCATTTTTAGCAGTCCCTCGTCCAAAACACCTAAGAAGAACTCCGGGTTTTTCACCGCTGTGACAAAGGTCGCTGAGCCGGTTGAGTTTAGAAGACTCAGCCAGAGGGAAGTGGAGAGTTTAATTCGACGGAATCTGGAAAAGGAGGGAATCCACATTGAGCCACAGGCTGTGACGCTCCTGGCTGAACTGATTGCCGGGAACCGTGGCGCCCTGGAGGCGGAAACCAGCAAGCTGGCCAATTACAGGCAGGCGGGTGAGACGGTCTCGGTGGAAGATGTCCGACAGATTGCCTCAGGCTACGAAGTGTTCAATATCTTTCAGGTGGCTGACGTTGTCGTGACAGGGAATACCAGAAAAGTACTCCAGATGATCGAGTCGCTTCTGGCCGCCGGGAACAGCGCCTCGACAGTTACCTCGCTGATGCTACAACACTTTATTTCGCTCTACCTGGTCAAGAACGGCAAGAAACCACTCGGTAGACGGGGGTTTTTGATTCCCAAGTTAACCGAGCAGGCCACGAAGTACGATAACAGCCGGCTGGAGGAAATTATCGTAGATATTGCCGACACCGAGGCTGAGCTTCGAAAGGGCAGGCTCAAACCGGAAATGGCTCTTGAAATACTGGCGCTCACCCTGGCAGGAGAGAGCAGCGAGGGAAGGTGAGTAAGATTATCCGGGAAGAAAACCGCCCCGACAAGGTATCAATAGTTGGTGACAAAGCTGCCGAGCGGAAACTGGTTGAGGCGGCGCAGAATGGCGACCAGAAGGCATTCGGCGTCCTGATTCGCCAAAACCAGAAGCGGTTGATGCGCTTTGTGCTTGGCCTGGTAGGTTCATTTGATGTTGCCGAAGATATCATTCAGGAGGCATTCGTGAAGGCATACGCAGCTATAAAGGCTTTTCGGACGGAGTATACTTTTTATCCGTGGCTGGCGACTATCGCCCGCAACCTGGCCTACAACCATATACATCGAGAAGAAAAAAAGGAGTCTTTAGACTCCCTGCAGGATAAAGGATACGATCCACCGTCAGCCGAGTTGGGGCCTCTTAACCAACTCCTGAATGACCAGGCACAGAAACGGTTTTTCCAAGCCGTTACGGCCCTGCCGGCGAAATACCGAACGGTTTTTGTGCTGCGGCATTTTGAAGATATGGAGTATACAGAGATAGCTAACTACCTGAAGATTCCCCCTGGTACAGTCGATTCGCGGCTTTATCGAGCAAGACAGATGCTGCTGGAATCATTGAAGGATTTATTGTAATACACGGGAGGCATTTGGAAATATCGGACTACGGTCATTTCAAGCGAAGCGAAGTAATCTCGCTTTAATGATAGTAAAAAAAGAAGATAGAGAAAGATGGACCACTCATACTACCGCGATAGGATTTCGGCTTACTTCGACAATGAGCTTCCCCCACAGGAAAGAGAAGTTGTCGAGCAGCACATAAGGGAATGCGCGGAGTGCCGGAACCTGCTGGCTGAGCTGCAGAAGCTCGACCGGCTTGTCGAGCAACGCTCACAACTGGGGGGCGAGGAGTACTGGGAACAGTCGGCGCAGAAGATAGAGCAGAGACTCGGCTTTACAGGGGAAACGAAGGTTACTGACATAACTCCTTCCAGGTGGATGGGACTTGCCCCAAAGCTGGTAGCAGTAGCCGCCTCAATAGCGATTCTGGCTTTCATTGCCCTCTATGAGGGAGACATCTCAAGGGAAGTTTATGCTCCAGCGATGAAGTCAACAGAGGTACAGCAGGTTGCTCCGGGGAAGAAACAACCGCCACCTCCTTCCGAAGGGCATACATACCAGGAGGGTACAAGTGCGGACAAGAAAGCCGGTGCGACCACTCCTGTTCCCAGGTCTGAAGAGGAGACCCGCTTGAGTAAAGCTTATGATGCGGAAGCTCTGCCGGTCAAGAAAGATCAGGCCGTGGCCACAGAAGAAACACCCCCCAAGGTCAGAGAGAAGAAAGAGCCTTCAGAGCAGAAGATTACTATATCGGTTCCGGAGAAGATCAATGACCCATCACAACAGGATTCAGAACTCACTGGGGTGAAGTGGAGCAGAGAATCGGCGTTATCAGCAGGTAAGGCTGACAGCTTCGCTGAACCGCAGGTAGTTGACGAATTTGCCGAGATTCCCAGGGTCCAGACTCAAGCGGCAGTCTCGGCAGGAAAGGGTGTGAGCGTCATTGTCAGTCCGGCCTCCCTCCCTGATGGCTGGTTGCAGCCCGTTAGCTTGGAAAAATGGCGTCATCGGCGGGATTCACTGCAAACGCTGTATGCCCACGTGACTTCCATTCACTTACCCCTCTCAGCATCCAAATCTCGCCAGCAGGTGGAACTGCCTCCTCCCGAACAAGTAGAAGAACTGCTTCTCCATACGTATTACCAGGTTGCCCGGCTAACGGAAGATGAAGAAGAACGAGCAGCGGCTATCGGTTACATTACTGACTACGCCCAAAAAGCTGAATCCCACTACAAGGACCAAGCTCAAGAGTATCTGGAGGAACTGAGATACAAACAGGAGTAACGAGCCGGTTATCTCCATCCCAGGCAAAACTTTTTCATCCTCACTTCGTATATTACATTCAGAATGGCTACTGGTACACCAGATAAGGAGTTGTCATGGCAAAGCGATTGTATAGATCGACAGCGAATAAGATAATTGGCGGCGTGTGCGGGGGACTGGGAGAGTACTTCGATGTCGACCCGGTCCTGGTGCGAGTGATAACTGTTCTACTCTTCTTAGCCACAGGTTTCGGGATTCTGGCCTACATAATCGCCTGGATAATCATCCCCAAACGTCCCCTTGAAGTAGAACCTGTGCCAACCAACCATACATACTCCTCGTGGACCAGATACCTGCCCGGTCTGATTCTGATGGCAATCGGGGTCATTCTGCTAATCCGGGAAAACTGGTGCTGGTTTGGCTGGGATGAGTTCTGGCCGGTCATCTTGATCGCCGTTGGCCTGCTACTGATATTCCGCAGAAACAGGAAAAGTGAAGAAGAAGAACCCAAGGTCAGCATCAACCATCAGCAGTCCAACGCCCATAATGGAGGAACCGTCTCATGACTCCAGCTCGCTTCAGATGGGGACTCTTCCTGGTTCTACTCGGCGTGTTGCTTCTGCTGAGAAACACCGAAGTACTCAACGACAACTTCTGGGTTGATCTTCTCGTCTATCTCCCGGTAGTGCTGATCGCAGTCGGAATTGAGAAAATCTTCGCCAAATCCCGTGCAAAAATCATATCGTATCTCACTTCGGTGGCGCTGTTGCTGGGAGCGCTGTGGATTGCTTTCTCGGGGAGTCTGGGTGGAGCCGAGTGCAGCTTTTTTTCCAAGACCACTTTTAAGATGGCGTATGACCCTTCCATCAGGGCCGTGCATGCAGTGCTCGACCTGGGCGAGACCGACCTCACTATCCGTGACTCCGGTGATGATCTGATCTACGGCAGCTTTGACCGCTTCACGCGCAAGCCCAAAACCGAGTACGAAATTGTTGGAAGCGAAGCAAACATTACACTGACAAGTCGTCCTCGGAGCTTCCTTGGCGGCATTATCAGGATTGAGACTGATGATCCCCAGGACTGGTATTTGCGTTTTGCCAGGAATATCCCCTTGGAGATGGAATGCTTTGGCAACAACTCCAACCTGCACCTGAACTTTGCCACAACGCTTCTGCGTCGCCTGAAGCTGGATGCTGATGACGCACAGGTCTACCTCAAACTGGGAGACCGCGAGTCACTCACCAAAGTCGACATCGTAGGTGAAAATACCAATTTGCGCGTGAGAGTGCCTCAGAATGTCGGGCTTAAAGTGTTCGGCAATGATTACCAACCCTATCTTGTCCGTCTGGGCTTGACACAGAGCGATGGCGGTTTTGTTACCAACGGGTACGACACTGTAAAAAACAAGATCGTGGTCAACCTTGATGACCGTTTAGGCTCATTTTCAATAGATTTTTTCTGAGCTGCAATGCCGTATTAGGGCTATTTTCTGATGTTGACAGGGCAACGTAGTTTTCATTGCAGTTACTTCAACAAAGATATTGACAAATGATTTGGGGTTCTGTTCTTTTCTGTCAGTTTCCTGACAATTACCGGAGATAGGATGAAAAAACTAATTGCACTCTTATTTCTACTGCTTATAGCACTTGGCTGCGGTGGCGGCAAGGAGGCCGGGCAAAGCGGACAAGCGACTGTTCTACGGGTAGGCACCGACCCCACTTACCCCCCGTTCGAAAGCATCAATCCCGCCACCGGGCAACCGGCTGGTTTTGACGTAGAGTTGATCACAGAAATCTGCAAGCTAAACGGCTGGGAACCACAGTTCATTGTAACTGCATTCGACGGTATCATTCCCGGTCTTACCAGCAAAAAATATGACGCAGTAATCTCGGCCATGACCATCACCCCACAGCGTGCCACCGTAGTTGACTTCAGCCACCCCTACTACCTGGCCGGGCAGTCAATAGCCGTGCCGCTTGACAATACCACCATCCATGGTGTTGGAGATCTGATGGGCAAGAGAGTGGGCGTCCAGCTTGGCACAACCGGAGAAATGATGGCCAAGAAAATGGAAGGGCTTCATGTTTTCTCGTTTGACAACATCGGCGCAGCCTTTATTGATATGGCCAACGGCAACCTGGATGTAGTCTTGAACGACTACCCCACAACGAAAGCATACATCAAGAAGCTCGGCACCGCCAAGATTGTGGGCGAGATTCTTTCCACTGAGCACTATGGCATCGCCGTCCGCAAGGGTAACCAGGAATTGCTGGGGAAAATCAACAAGGCTCTTGATGAGATCAAGCGCAGCGGGCGGTTTCGCGACATTCATGTCAAATGGTTCGGCGCGCCCCAGCCTGAGGAGCCACAGGTCAACTCAACACTGAACAAATAAATCTTCGCGCTATCCACACCCGCGCGAATTGCAACCTGCCTTGACAGTGCAGATATACCTGCTATCATTGCTATATATCCCTCGAGAAGACAGTATGTCAGGTCGCCTTTGCCTTTTTGCATGTCTCCGTAAAACGGCGAGCCACCCTCTATTTTACCGTTGCCTTTTGTAGCAACAGGTCTTAGAATGCGACAGATGGCTGACATCAAGTACAACCTAACTAGACTGAAAGGCATCATAGTTACCATTGATGGACCGGCCGGGGCGGGCAAGTCGACCACAGCCAAGCTTCTTGCTGAACGACTGGGCTTCTTTTACCTGGACACCGGTGCTATGTACCGGGCGCTGACGTACTTCGCCCTGCAAAACGGTATCCCTCCATCTGACGGCAAGAAACTGTCGGCAACGGCCCGCAAAATCCGTCTTGACTTCGACAATCGTGAAGGTCTCAATCGGCTTCTCCTCAACGGCGTCGATGTCTCCACCGAGATCAGGACACAGGAGGTTACCGATTGTGTTTCGGAGGCATCGGCGCATAAAGATGTCCGCGAAGCGATTGTGGCCAAACAGCGAGAATTGGGCAAACGCGGCTCACTGGTGGCCGAAGGAAGAGATACAACGACTGTCGTTTTCCCGGAAGCAGATGTCAAAATATATCTGGACGCATCACTCGCCGAGCGGGCCCGACGGCGCTTGCTGGATTTATCCAGGATGGGTATCAGTACCAGCCTTCAGGAGCAGGAAGAGAAAATCAGGCAACGTGATGAGTACGATTCAAAAAGGGCTCATTCTCCGCTGACAAGGGCCAAGAACTCTTTTGTCGTGGACACTACTCATCTCACAGTCGAACAGCAAGTTGATTGCATTATTTCGCTGGTTCTTTCAGTCATCAAACCATCATGAAGGTTCTCTATTTCTGCGGCTGGGAACTATCCCGCATTCTTTCCAGACTTGTATTCCGAGTCCGGGTATCAGGTCAGGAGAACCTGCCCAGCTCAGGCGGCTTCATCCTGGCCAGCAATCATATATCCTATTTCGACCCACCTCTGGTGGGGTGCTGGGTACCCCGGGAGCTGTGTTTTTTCGCCAAGCAGGAGCTCTTTGACCACAAGTTTTTTGGTGCCATACTTCGGCGAGTTAATGCCCTCCCTGTCAGACGGGGAACGATCGACCGCAGAGCGCTGGAAGCAGCGATCGAGGGCGTCAAGCGGGGATATGGACTGACCGTTTTCCCTGAAGGAACCCGATCCAAGAGCGGAGCGCTGATGGCACCGAAACTTGGTGTCGGTATTATTGCTCGGCGGGCGGAATGCCCGATTGTCCCTGCCTATCTCTCCGGAACCAACAGACCTGGTGCTTGCCTGACAGGCCGGCAGAGGTTACGAGTAATCTACGGAGAACCACTCCCAGCCGAGTGGGTCAGATCTATGCCCGCCAGTAAAGCAGGCTATCAAAAGATTGCCGAAACTGTAATGGGACATATCAAGAGGTTGGGGGATAGTCTGCAGACCACCTTTCAGTCCGTTACGCCGGAGAGCAATTCCAGTCAATAACAGACAAAAAACATCAAAAAGTACTTGAAAATCTCCGATATTATGTTATATAGGTTTTCTGCAGAATGAACACCTCGGTGTCATGAAGCTATATCTTTATCTAATGGTTTCCCTGTCCGGGGAAAAATTCAAGCCATTGGATTGACAGATAAGGAGGTTCTCTTAAGTAAATGGCAACGGCCAAAACTACGGTTCGTTCAAGTTCAGTAACAAAAGTATCCAAACGCAAGGCGACTTCCGCCAAGAAAACCAGAAAATTCAAAGCCAAAATCACCAAGCGTAGGAAGGTGACTGCCGCCACTACCGCGGTATTACCGGAAAGGGAACAACGGGAAAGAGTTGTTACCACCCGGCATCAGCGGGTAGCGGAAAGGGCCAAAGAGCGAGTGGACAAACCGGCTCCGCCGCCGCTACCCGAAGTGGGCAAAGTACGTATCACCGATGTCGCCGGTGTGGTCTATGATCCTGAAGAGTATCAGGTGATGGTTGAGATGTATGACTCAACTATCAAGGACATTAGGGAAGGCGAGGTCATAGCCGGACGTGTGATCGGCGTGACACGCGATGATGTCATCGTTGATGTTGGCTTTAAATCTGAGGGAACTGTCCCTATCAATGAATTCAGCCTGCCTTTGAACATCAAGGTCGGTGACACCCTCGAGGTTTACCTCGAGCAGATTGAAGACAGCAACGGCCAACTGATCCTATCCAAGCAGAAAGCCGACTTCATGCGGGTCTGGGAAAAGATCCGCGAAATCCATGACTCAGGCGAAACCGTGGAAGGCCGCGTTGTACGGCGCATCAAAGGCGGCCTAGTAGTCGACATCATGGGTGTAGACGCCTTTCTCCCCGGTTCACAGGTGGCTCTCCGTCAGGTCCCGGACTTCGATGCGCTCATCAGTGAAGCCATGGAGGTCAAGATCATCAAACTCAATAAGAGTCGTCGCAACATTGTCATTTCACGGCGAGTGGTCCTTGAAGATGAACGTGAAAAGATGCGCGATTCTCTGCTGAATGAAATTGCTGTCGGGCAAATCCGCCAGGGGGTAGTAAAAAACATCACCGACTTCGGAGTTTTCATCGACCTTGGCGGCGTCGACGGGCTACTCCATATCACTGACATGTCCTGGGGACGAATCCGTCACCCTTCCGAGATAACCTCGCTGGGTGAAAAGATTGACGTTAAGATTCTTGATTTTGACGAGAAGACCTCCCGCATTTCACTCGGCCTGAAGCAAATGACGCCGTACCCATGGGATAATATTGAGCAGAAATATCCGCTTGGTAAGAAGGTCACCGGTCGGGTGGTCTCGATCACCGACTACGGCGCCTTTGTGGAGTTGGAAAAAGGCGTTGAAGGACTCATCCATATTTCAGAGATGTCCTGGACCCAACACATCAAACATCCTTCCAAGATCATGAATGTCGATGACAAGGTCGAGGCAGTGGTGCTCTCGGTTGACAAAGAGAACGAAAAGATATCGCTCGGCATCAAGCAGATGGAGCCTGATCCCTGGCTCACCATCGACGAGAAATACCCGATCGGCCAAGTTGTCAGCGGTAAGGTGCGCAATCTGACTGCTTTCGGCGCCTTCGTGGAGCTGGAAGAAGGGATTGATGGGCTTGTACATATCTCCGACATGTCATGGACCAGGAGAGTGCAGCACCCCTCCGAGGTGATGAAGAAGGGAGATAAAGTTGACGTCAAGATTGTCAAGGTTGACCATGACAATCGCCGCATTTCCCTCGGTTACAAGCAGCTTCAGGAAGACCCCTGGCCACAGATCGCCAAGAAATATGCGGTCGCCACTGAGTGTCTCGGTGCCATTATCAAGGTCCTCGATCGGGGTGTCATAGTCCGCCTTGACGGCGACATTGAAGGTTTCGTTCCTGCCACCCAGCTTGGTCGCAAGGACCTGGCCGATCCCACCGGCGTCTTCCACGAAGGTGACCAGCTGCCGCTCCAGGTGATAGAGTTTGACCGCAACCAGCACAAGATTGTGCTGTCGGTGTCAGCCTATTACAAGAAGCGGGAGCGGGCAGAACTTGATCAGTTCTTGCAGACTCACCCCACGGAAACCACCAAGTCCATGGCCGAGGCTATACCGCAGGAGTTGAAAAAAGAGACTGATCTGGCCATGTCGGCTGAAACTCCGGTAGCTGAGACTTCCGCGGATGAGCCATCAGAAACTGAGGCTCATGTGGAGGAAGCCTCCACGCCAGAACCTCCGCCAGAAGCCGGCAGCACGCCAGAGCCGACTTCGGATACTGGTGACATGGAGATTCCCAAGGATGACGCTTCGTCAACCTCCGAAGCTGCCTCTGACGATGATACTGAACCGGAATAGACTTACGCCTATGACAGACAGAAGTGGCTTGCCACTCGAACGGCGGTTGATCTCTCGACCGCCGTTTTTCTATTTCATATTTCTCAGGTCTACACAGGCCTACTGACAGAACTCACCATTGATGCAGATGGCGATGCAGCCCGGGCAGCGTAGGATTTGCTACAGCGAACCGGAGGGTGACACCAAAGTTATTCACTTGACGTTAACAACTTAACGGGACAGAGCCTTTTCGTTTTTTGTTGGACGGTCTCCATTAATAGCGCTTACTTAAGTTATGCTTTCCTCTTTAATAAACAAAAGCCCTCTGCTGAAGGGGTTACTGGATTTTGTCCTTCCGCCGCTGTGTGTGGCATGTGGGGAGTTTAATGAGAATCACCCCGACATATGTCCGTCCTGCCGGAAAAAAATCGACACCTATGAGCAGCCGATCTGCTTGAACTGTTTTGCGACACTCCCTAATGCCAAGAGGTGCCCCGCCTGTGGGGATAAGTCGGTGCCATTGTTCGCATATGGTAACTATGCGTCACCAGTGAAGGATATCATCATTCATTTCAAGTTCAGGGGGATCACATTACCAGTCGGTCTCTTTGCAACTCCGCTATACGAGAACTTTGGTGAGCAATTGCGGTCTCTCGAGGCAACGATGTTGGTTCCGGTACCCCTCCACTGCAGTCGTGAAAAGCACCGTGGTTACAATCAAGCTGCACTCTATGCAAAGGAAATCGGGCGATTGCTCGAGATACCCGTGAGGGAGGATATCCTTCTACGTATTAAGAAGAGAAAGCCGCAATCTAAATTGAAATTCGCAGAGCGAGCAGTGAACATAAAGGGAGTATTTACTGTTGCTTATGAAGCCGATGGAGAAGAAAGGGTGATACTGGTTGACGATGTAGTCACTAGTGGGGCTACCGCTGCAGAGGCGAGAAAGGAACTGGAGAAAGCAGGATATCAGGTTTGCGCCGTAGTCGCTATGGCGCATGGCCAGTAAGGAGTCAGGGAACATTGCAGGCGCTTATCGAGGATTATCTGCAGTACCTCAAGTTGGAGCGAGGGCTGTCCCAGAACAGTCTTATATCCTACCGTCGTGATCTCATTGAATTCCTGGGTCGGTCGGGGAGCACTGAACCCGCAAAGGTATCACTACACGCAGCTACTGAATATATCAGCCACCTGACTGCGGAAGGCCGAAAACCGGCTACGATTGCCCGCAAGATTTCAAGTCTCAAGCGGTTTTTTGCTTATCTGTATGATCATGGGGCAGTTGCAGAGAACCCGTTCCTTGCTCTTTCAGCGCCGCGAATTTCGCGCTATCATCCTCACTACCTGTCACCGGAGGAGATAGGGCAGATAATCGACTGCATTGATGTAAAATTACAGCACGGGAAGAGAGACCGGGCCGTTTTTGAGCTGCTTTACGGCAGCGGGCTTCGGATCTCCGAGCTGATCAATCTGAGGCTGAGCGATGTTGAGTTCGAGGCGGGCTTTATTCGCATTACTGGTAAGGGCAACAAGCAACGGCTGGTACCACTGGGAGAATATGCTCGACAAGCGTTGGAAGCCTACCTCGATTCTTCGACTCAATCACTGGCGGAAGAGCAGAGTAACTACATATTTTCCAACAGACATGGCCATCGGTTTTCCCGGGTCGGTCTATGGAAAATGGTCCGCAAGCGCGTAGCTCAGGCCGGTATTGCCAAAAAGGTGTCTCCGCATACATTCCGGCACTCTTTTGCCACCCATTTGCTTGAGGGAGGCGCCGATCTGAGGGTTGTGCAAGAAATGCTCGGTCATGCCGATATATCTACAACACAGATATATACTACGATTGACCGGGACTACATAGTTGCAGAGCACAGAAAATACCATCCTCGAGAACTGGCTCAGCCAAAGGACCGCTGATCGGTTAGGGAAAGCGAAGTATCACTTCGCCCTCAAACAGGACGGCGTGAGTCTCGATTTCCACCTCGAACAATTCTACCATTCTGACCAAATGAGCTTACACTATTTCGACAGCTTTGAACAACTGGTAACTATCTGCCAGCGCTTCCCCATCGACGCTATTGTAATCGG
The DNA here is from genome assembly GCA_964416195.1 of uncultured Ignavibacteriales bacterium. Lineage (GTDB taxonomy): Bacteria > Zixibacteria > MSB-5A5 > GN15 > FEB-12 > CAYQDB01. The sequence goes on along the minus strand of CAYQDB010000009.1, from coordinate 65,234 downwards.
AGGCAAGTCCGATTTCCTCAGAGAGATCGAGCTGGTGCGGGCAATAAAGCAGAACGTATTCCTGTCCATAATCCCCATTATCTTGTATCACCCCTCCCCTGAAGTCAGTGTTATAGTGGCAGCCTATGAAAATGGGGCCGAGGATTTTATTTACGGAGAGTGGAAAGACAAATTGGTCGAGGTCCGTGTCAAACGGGTAATCGAACGCAGCCGCCGGGACTTGGCGGTGAATCCTTCCACGCACCTGCCAGGCCCGGCAACTATTGAACGCGAGGTAACTCGTCAGCTCAAGATGGGGACGGAGTTTGCCGTCTGTTATGCCGACCTCGACAATTTCAAAGCTTACAATGATTACTACGGTTACATTGAAGGCGATAATGTAATCCGCCTGACAGCAACCGTGATCAAGGATATTGTCTTCGACCTCTGCCGGGAAGGTTTTGTCGGGCATGTTGCCGGGGATGACTTCATCATGGTTATCCCATCCGAACTCATCGAGCCGGTCTGCCGCTGGACTATCCTCACCTTTGATGCTCTCATCCCATATCGCTACGAGCCGGAAGATCGCAAACAGGGCTTCATAACAACATTCAACCGGCGTGGAGATATTGAGAGATTCCCGATCCTGACTTTATCGATTGCCGTCACTATAAATACTAACGGCAAGTTCTCACATATCGGCGAGATGTCCAAGATGCTGGCCGACTTGAAAAAGGCCGTCAAACGGCATGAAGGCTCCAACTACATGGTCGAGCGCCGCAAGAAGTACTAACCGCTCCATCCTGTGGCCACGAGGACTACACGCAGCATCTGACCAGCGCGTCTTATGGACACGGCGGCGGCGCTGGGCCACTCTTGAACAAGTAGGCAACCAGATAGGTCAGATCAGCCACGTCAATTGGGCCGCCGATCCCAATAATGCCATCCACATTACCCTCTTCCAAACATGGTGGCTCAGGACCGGATTTGAATAGATAGGATACCAGGTAGGTCAGGTCAGCAACATCAATTGGCCCACCTACGCCAATAATGCCGTCAGCGTTGCCTGTGAATCCGATGCAACAGCCATCACCAATGTAGGCCGCAAATGTTCGCGAAAAATTGGACCAATCGGCTCCGTCAAAGGTCCGGATCCGCCAATAAAAAACCGAATCAATGCCAAGCGGTACTCCTGGAACAAAGTACGGAGGTGTTAAGGTATCGACATCGTAGATCGGTGAGCTAAAATCATACCACCGGTCAAGCTGGAAATTGTATCGTTGTATACCGGATGTGTCAACCAACCTGCTCCACACAAAGGCTGGCTGTCGACTGTGTGTTTTTATGCCATTCGCCGGTGATATGGAGGAGGTCTCTTCTACAGTGTAATAGAAAACGATACTGTTAGATGCAGGGCTGTTGGCGCTGCTTTTCATGGCCGGAGTCGCATAATTTACAAACAGCGTGGCAAACAGAGACCCATTGATTCCGATACCGGCGCCAAAAAAGGCGCCGGGGCCAACGCCCGGCTTAGGGTCAATACCTATCTCGTACTCGCCGTACATCAGGTTGTAATCAAGAAGCTGCTCGTCCAACACGCCATCGCCATTGACATCTACCTCCCAGGCTGCGCTCCCAGCGACTGTTTGAAACTCGCGAGAAATTTCGTAACCCAGCGGATTGGTGAGATGAATCATCACGGAGGAATAACCGGTGACGGTCATCTCGTCCGGCAGTATATCAAGGTCCGGCAGCTCGCTGTAGCCAAGGATAATCGTACCCTCATCAAGTGCGCCGCTGACAAAATCGGGTTGGCCATCACGGTCAAGGTCTGCCGTGGCCAGTGCAAATGTAATTCCTGTTTCAGTAATGGGAACGATGTCTGGGCCCGAAAACTGTCCGTTGCCATCGCCCCAGTAGATAAGCAGTTCTTGTGTAGTACCATTGGCAACTAGAAGGTCAAGCTGGTTGTCGCGGTCGATATCGGACAATTTCACATAGTGAGCGATACCTGCAACCAGAAGACTGTCCGAACGGGTCATGCCCCCGAAGCCGTCACCGATGGCTGCCTTCACGACCGTCTGGCTACTGGCATCAACATCCGGTGTAATGACCACCACATCGTACCGCTTATCATGATTCAAATCGGCAACGGCATTAGCCGGCGAGACCGCTAACGACGCCTGCCCGACAAAGATGGCCGAAGCTCGGTCGAAGCCGCTGGCCTGATTATTTACCATGATCTTGGCTGAATCCGCCTCAACTATAAGCAAGTCGTCATATCCGTCTCGATCAAAGTCGGCTGCATTGGCAGCACTGGCACTGAACGAACAGGTGCTACTGCCGGAAATGCCTCCGGCGCCGTCTCCGTAGTAAACCGTGCTGGGGCCGACAAATACGTCAAGGAAGTTATCACCATCGAAGTACCCCAGGGCCACCACCGGCTGGCCGGAACGACCCTTAGAATTTGCAACCGAATCAACAGTAAACGAACGAGAGCCTTGATTGATGAGGAAATATGTGTAAGCCGAGGTGACGGCGATAATGTCCGGCAACGTGTCGCTGTTGAAAAATCCTGTCTCAAGATCGGCCTGTGAGATGTCAAGATAGTTGACTGGATCCTCGAGGGTATCATCCGGCGTGCCGTATGCTACAAACAACCCCAGCGCGCTGTTGCCGGTGTAGACAACGTCAGTGTAATTGTCACGGTCTAGGTCGGCAGTGACCACATCATACATGTCCGCCGAATCGGTTTCCACGACATCATAGTCCACATCGCAGGCATCACCGATACTGTCCAGATCGGCATCTTCCTGGCCAGGGTTGTAGACATAGGGGCAGTTGTCCACACTATCTGGTATGCCGTCACCGTCGTAGTCGCCGGAGAGGTTGAACAGCACTGACACGTCTCCGCCGCTGCGAGTGGTAGCAAGATCAACGTCGCCATCGCCATCAAAGTCTGCAGCAGTTATGTTGTTCGGCCAATTACCCGCACCCACTATTAGAATAGTATCCAGTACGAAAGCCCCTTCCCCGTTGTTTACAAGGATGGGCATCTCATTAGCATGGTTGCTGATTGCAGCCAGGTCAATATCACCATCGCCGTCCAGGTCTCCGGTGGTTATGGAAACAAGTTCGAGACTGTCACCAAGAACGTATTCGGTTCGAGGCTCAAGACTTCCGTCCCCGTTTCCAAGCAGCACCGCGATATCCGGTTGCAGTGGCTGGTCTGTATAAAGTGCAACAACCAGGTCAACATTGCCGTCTTTATTAATATCAGAAGCAGCAGCATCGTCAGGCCGGTAACCTAGGTCGAAAGCCGTATCCTCAACCGTAAAAGCACCGGCACCGTCTCCAATGTATATTGTAACTTTGTTATTAAAGGAGCTGCCAAGAGCAAAGTCCAGGATCCCGTCATTATTGAAGTCACCGCCGGTGATTCCCACTGGCGAAAAGCCAACCTCGAAAACGGTGTTCAGGCTGAAGATACCGCCTGCGTTTAGCAGAATGGCTACACTGTCAATGTCGCCGGGACCAGGGGTAACGTTAATTACCGCAGCCAAATCGGTCCAGCCATTTCCGTCAAAATCCCCTGCTAAGAGTTCTGGCACATTGCCGCCGAAGAAGCGAGATGTGTCGAACAAGAAATTCCCAGCTCCATCCCCAAGCAGAATCGATACATTATCAGTTTGACCATGGCCGCAGGCCAAATCCAGATTCAAGTCACCGTTAAAGTCCGCAACAGCTAGTGCCAGGGGCAAATCGCCTCCACTGGACTGGCTTGACTCTACTGAGAAAGTGCCATCACCCAGATTATCGAGAAGACTAACAGTGGAGAAGCCGTTAAGGACGATTATATCCACAACCTGGTCGCCGTCATAGTCAGCTGCGGCAACATCGTTGGCGCCGTCGCCGGCATCGTAGACAGAATCGAGAACAAAATGACCACTCCCGTCATTGACGGCCACCGTGAACGTCCAGACGTAGCCGTTGGTCATCGGGATACCTTGATCAGATTCTCTGCCAGCCGTGACGATCGCAGTCACCTGTTCACCTGGTACGAAAACGCTGTCAGGGACAAGGGATACCGCCCGCGCTGCCGGGTTGTAGCTGATAGTACCGGGGTGGCTGCCCGTCTGGCTGCCGTAGATCACGAACGTAGTGTCATTGAAGGTCGCAGGATTCATATCGGTGTTGAATGCCGCCGAGACGATAGTGTTTGCCGGAGCGGCCACTTCATTCTGGTCGGGGGTGGTGGCGACCACGACAGGGGGCAGTCCATTCAGACCGACAAATGTCGGTATCACCGCCTTCAGGCCGTTATCATACTGGGAGAAAATCACAATGTTACTTGGCGCCATTGTGGCTGTGTCGATCAGAATGTACTGTGTATCACTCGGGTCCGGCGTAAGGCTAAACCAGGCCGAAGCAATCAAGCCGCTGTCGGGGGGACTGGGCACTGCGTTCATGACACGAACGAGGCCAAGCACAGCTTTGTCCGTGCTGATAGAATCAAACTTGTTGCCATAGCTTGAGTACAGCGAGCCGACGAAACTGATCGAGTCGCACGTGAGAGGAGAAGTGGCACACGAGAACGAAAAGGGAAGCGACAGAGCTGGGAAAGTATCGGCAGCATTGAGGAAAAAATCAACTCTGGCAGTGGAGTCCCCCGGCGGAACGGCAATGTTCCTGATTGACACCGTATCGGCACTGGACATTGGCAACACGTAGGGACCTGGTGGGTTACAGGTAGGCGGTGGCGGTGGGCCACTATGGAAGAGGTAGTCGGACAAGTACTGTAAGTCGTTGTTGTTCACACCTGAGATACCATCGACATTAGCGACAGCGATTTCCGGGATCGGGGCAGGACCGCCATTGTAGAGATAGTTCACGATGTAAGAAAAATCTGCAACATTAATCATGTCGTTGCCGTCCGCATCACCACACATGGACTGGGCGTGTAATGATGCGTTGCCCGCCAGGACAAATAACGATAAGAGTAAAAGCGAAACGATCTTGAACTTTGGAAGCATGGAGTTACCTTTTCTGTGTGGGCCGAAGGGCTTATGACTGACCTACTGATTGTAGGCCAGGTTCAGCGCGATAATAATACATCACCCCCTCCGACCCTGTTCCATTTTGGCTTCAATATCGGTCAATAAGAGGATTTTGTCAAGCAAAAAGAGGAGTTGCAGGCGTTATGATCATTCGCCCACTCCTGCCAGCAGAGGGTCAAGGGCAACCTCTTCAGGCGTGGGGCCGTCATGGTGAGCGGAGTTGAACCATCGCCGGCAAGCAGGTTTTGTCGCCCTTCGACTTCGTTCTGGACGACTTCGGGTGAGTTGGCTTCACCTGTTCTTCGAATTCGCCGGGTGAACTGGTAGTAGGCTCCATCCAGCGTGAACCACATCGTGGCGCCACCGGCATTGGCCCGGAAGAGGACTTGATCGTCCCACTGCCCCTGGTTTTCGGTGAAGGCCAAGGGCATCGAAGCCAGGCCAGTAACTACATTCAATGGGGCAGATGTGGACATCTGCCGCCCACCAAACTCGCCTCTGGCGAGCCGCCCACCGATCGTTGTGGCCTTGGTCGTTGGGCTGTCAGCGGCTGAGGCTGAGCCGAGGCCTAAGACCGTGATGGCGAGAAAAGCGATCGTTATAGTAGTGTGTTTCATGGCATTCCTCCACTACGTTGACCAGACGTAGAAGTTGTATTTTGTCTCCTGCGTTTATTATTATAAGGAATTAAGTCATGTCAGTCAAGTACGATCTCCTGTCTCACTGACCCGGTATGCCCTTGACTTGACACTCAGCGCCGTTTTATTCCTCTTATGCAATACCGGTATCCTCGTCGGGTAAGTCGCCTGGCACGCCTCGCACCCTCTCGTCCGTACGTTTTCTTATTCTTCGTTTACATTCTGGCCATGTTTTTCTTCACCGGTCTGCGTCTTTTGTTTGTGCTGCATTTCCACGAGCAGCTCGCAGGTGTGGGTTTACAGCAAATCCTGACCGGGTTTCTTATAGGTCTGCGGTTTGATCAAATCGTAGTGTTGTTTGCGTTGCTACTCCTTGTTCTCGTTCTACCCTGGGCGAGTCTGCGATCTGGCATCGTGCGTAGACTCACATTGGCATACCTGACGGTGATATTCTCACTGGCATGGATACTCACTTTCATAGACATACGATTCTATTTCTATTTCCACTCCCATCTGAACTTCATGGCTGTCGATTACGTTGACGAGGGTCCGATAGTGTGGAAGATGATGGTTGCAGATCCGATGTTCTACCTGTTCACGGGACTCTGGGTCTGTCTGTCAGTGCTTTTTCCTGTTCTGTCAGCCGTTATCAGCAAAAAGACCAGGAAACTTCCCCACAGGCGTTCGTGGCCGAATCAAATCATCTATTTCCTGCTGGCAGTGGCGCTGACTTTCGCCGGAATCAGAGGAAGATTAGGCATATCTCCCATGGACTGGGGTGTGGCCTACTTCAGCCAGAACCATTTTCTTAATCAATTGGCCCTGAACGGCGTATATACGCTCGGAAGGGCTATAACCGAAGAGCATGGCGATCCCCGGTTGTCATACCTGAGCGAAACGGAACGCTTTCCGTTTGTGCCTTTCTCCGAGGGATTAGACACGGTGCATACAATGCTGGAGCAGGGAAATGGTACATGGCTTGAACCCTCGCAATCAATCCTGCGCAGGACTCATCAGGAAAAGTCACAGATCGGCTTCAAGCCGAACATCATACTGGTGATGATGGAAAGCTGGACGGCTCTTCATACTGGCGCTCTTGGCTCCAAGCGGGGATTGACGCCGTATTTCGATCGCATGGCCTCAGAGGGAACCCTCTTTACGAACTTTTATGCTAACGGTATTCGCACCAACTATGGTCTCTCGGCAGTGCAGTGTTCTTTCCCATCGCTTCCCGGTCGAGCTGTTATAAAGAGATACAATGCCCGGCATCCATTCCGGACGCTATCGGAGATTCTTCATGACCGAGGATATTTCAATGCCTTTGCCTATGGTGGCGATCTCGCCTTTGACAATATGGAAGGCTTCTTTACCCAGAAGCACTATGATCGTTTTTACGGAGAGAGCTATTTCGGTCACGAGAATGCTTTCTCGAAATGGGGTGTGCCCGACCATATCGTTTTTGCAAAGAGTGCTGATCTGACAGACTCATTGCCGCGGCCGTTTCAGATGACAATCCTGACCATCTCCAACCATGAACCGTTTGACCTGCCGGATTCATCGGTGCGGCGCTACATGGACGCCTCCGACAGCTCCAGAATCTTCAATTCACAGATATATGCTGACTATGCACTGGGACAGTTTATTATGAGTATGATATCAAAACCTGTTTTTGACAGCACTATCTTTGTCTTCACTGCAGACCACGCCAGGTTTGGCTCCGGACGATACCGAGGAGACCCTCAGGACTTCCATGTTCCCCTGTTAATATACTCACCAAGCATTTTAGGAAAGGAAGGAAGGAGGGTAGCAACGTTTGGCAGTCAGATTGATATCATCCCAACCCTTATGGGTTTGTTAGGCAGCGACTATGTGCATGCAAGCTGGGGGAGAGACCTGTTGAAACTGTCGGAGGGTGATGTCGGCTTTGCCCCGATGAATGTCTTTGATCGCATTGCCTGCATTGACCGCGATTACTTTTATTTTGAAGTGCTTGGCCATAGCACAGCGCTGTATGACACTGAGATGTTAGATCAGACACCAATGGATGTAAAGGAGGAAAAGCGAGCTGACTTCCTTCGCATCCAGCGCCACCTGCGGATATTTATGCAAATTGCTGAACAGCTCTCGACGCCGGGAAGACATTAGCTTCGTAAGTCGAGTATCTCATTCATCTATTTGAGCAGAACTTCTTTCGGAGCCCGACATGCTGTGGTAACGGGACACACAGGTTTTACCAGGATCGTCATCCATGCAAAAGCAGGGATCCATATTCTGCGTTTGATGTTCTCGTCCACTGGATTCCCGCTTTCGCGGGAAAGACATTGTTGAGATCTCGGATGGTTACAGCTTTATTTCACCTACTGTCTTCTCAACTGCTTCTATGATTGAGGCGTCACGTACCAGATCGGTGACAACCTCAATATCAGGGTACAACGGACGGTCATCGATCAGCCTTTCAAGCTTGCTCCGTATGACAGAGTAAGCAGCCTCGGAGCCTTTTCCCGCCTTCAGCGGCCGTTTGAAATCCAGCGCCTGCGCTGCGGACATGAGTTGGATAGCTACCACGATTTCGGTGTTGCGGATGATTTCGGTCAGCTTTTTGGCCGTCACCGATCCCATGCAGAGATGGTCTTCCTGATCCGCCGAGACCGAGATATTGTCGACGACCGCCGGATGAGAAAGCACCTTGTTCTCAGACACCAGTGCCGCCGAGGAATACTGTGCTACCATCAGGCCGGAATTGAGCCCTTTCCCTTCGACGAGGAAATCAGGTAATCCAGAGAGAACCGGGTTGAGCATGCGATTGGTATGGCGCTCGGCGAGATCGGCAAATTCTGAGACGGCAATACAGAGGAAATCCTGCGCCATAGCTACCGACTGACCGTGGAAATTGCCCGCTGCGATGTATTCATCCTCTTCGGTAAAAAAGAGCGGATTGTCGGCAACACCGTTGATCTCGTCCAGATGCTCCCTGGTTGCGTACTTGATGGCATCGAGCGAAGGCCCCAGTATCTGCGGGATACAGCGCAGCGAATAGGCGTCCTGTACTTTGCCCTTGTTGGCCGGTATTGTCTGCGACCCCTCAATGATCCTCCGGACATTTTCCGCTACCACGATTGGACCGCGATGATTTTTAATCTTGTGCACCCGAGGATCCAAACCAGAAGGGTTTGAGCCAACACAGTCAAACGTCATCGCGGCGGCAATGATGGCATTTTTGGCCACCTTCATGGCGTCAAAAAGAGCTAGCGCGCCGACACCGGTAAAGGCCTGGGTGCCATTAATCAGACCCAACCCTTCCTTGTAAGATAGTTTGAGGGTTTTGATACCAGTGGCCTTCATCGCCTCAGCACCGGTCATTCTTTTACCGTTGTAATCGGCTCTGCCCTCGCCCATGACCACTTCAGCCATCTGAGACAAGGGCGCTAGGTCACCGGAGGTACCAACAGAACCTTTTTGATAGATCACCGGGTGCACCCGCTTGTTGAGCATCTCAACTAGCGTCTCTACCATCTGTAGACGTACGCCGGAATACCCCTTGGCCAGGACGTTCGCACGCAATAGCATTGCCGCCCGCACGTCGCATTCCGGTATCGGATTGCCAACGGCTGCAGCATGCGAATATACGATACGTTTCTGCAGCTCCTCTCTCTGCTCGGGTGAAATCTGGATGCTGGCGAACTCCCCGATACCTGTTGTCACGCCGTAGATTGGTATGTTCGCCTCGACCTTGCGCTCAATTACAGCCCGGTTGGCTGTTATGGCATCGTTTGCCTTATCGGAGAGGTTGACTGTTGCAGAACCACGGCAAACAGTGTCTATTTGTTCAATCGTCAGGTCGTCACCTGTCAGGACAACTTCTTTTATCGCCATTTCTTTATCACTCCATTTATTGTTTATTTACAAACTAATCTACACGACGTTTTACAGAAATGAAATGAACAAATGCAACGTTATCGTCTACTCGTCCTGCAGACCAGAGGCTGAGGTGGGAGTATAGCGAGTCATGACCGTTGTAACTGGTCGGTGCTGAGAGCGCAAAGCCGGGGCTATAACTGTGACACGTCCCATAGCGTGACCTCCAACCAAAAAGGTACAACCGCAAAAAGCCGTTGTCAATTGGATTCGGGCGGGTCATATTGGCGGAACAAGTAGGGCAGGATCCCTGCGATCCCGGAATTTGCAAGCTGTTTTTCCCCACACTTCTCCTTCTGAAATCAATTATACTGTAGAGTCATGAACCAATGCACGCCGAAGACAATATCGTTTCAGACAGTCGGGTGTCGGCTCAATCAGTATGAGACCGAACGGATGGCCGCCCGACTGCATCCACATGGATTCAGACGCGCCCAAAAACGTGAACCTGCTGATCTCTATATTATTAATACCTGCACCGTCACGCACCGTGCCGCCTCCGACTGCCGGTATCTTGTCCGGCGAGCCGCACGCGAAAACCCCAACGGACGGATCGTAGTCGTCGGCTGCTACGTGGAACATGAACCGAACAGACTGGCGGCAATGGACGAGGTAGATGTGCTTATCGGTAACAGTGAGAAGGATGCCATTGCGGACATTCTAGCTCAAAAGCTCCCTGACCTTTTCGACCATGAGCCTGACAAGAGTTGCTCTACCGCGGTGACTGATTTTCATGAGCGCAACCGCGCCTGGATCAAGATATCCGACGGCTGCAACCAGCACTGCTCATTCTGTATCGTCACAATTGTCAGGGGGAACCTGATACATCGTCCTGCCGTAGAGATCATAGACGAAATCAACAATCTGGTCAAAAACGGCTACAACGAAATCGTTCTGACCGGTGTGAACATGGGATACTACAAAGATGAAAGTACTAAACCGCCCGTGAAAAGCCTATCAGAGCTCTGCAACTTGATTATGGATGAGACCAACCTGTACCGCCTTCGCCTGTCATCAATTGAGCCGCAAACAGCGACTGACGAACTGATTGAGGCATTTGCTTCGTCTAACGGTCGCATCTGCCGACATTTTCATCTGCCGTTGCAGTCGGGGTCACCTCCAATTCTCAAACTGATGCGCCGTCCCTACGACCTAGAGACGTACCTTAAGAAAGTAGCAGCCCTTAAAGATGCGGCGCCCAACACAACTGTAGGGGCTGATGTTATAGTCGGTTTTCCTGGTGAGACGCAAGAAGATTTTGACCAGACACGCCTCTTGTGCGAGTCGGGAGTTATTGATTACCTGCACGTATTCAGCTACTCTGACCGCACGGGAACGGCCGCTGCTGAAATGAACGGGAAGCTAAATCCCAACGTAATCAAAGAGCGCAACACGATCCTTACTCGCATCTCGAACGAGCTACGCTTCAAATCGCATCAACGCCAGATAGGTAAGACACTGGAGTTCATCGCTGAACACAAAAGAACTACCGAGGGCTTCTACTGGGGGATCTCCGATAACTATCTGCGCGTTAAGCTTCCCGGTGAGATAAACGGCGGTAAAGAGATCGTCAGGATCAAGATCACGGCTGCCCACAAAGACCACATGGAAGGTGACGTTGTCACATCGTAACTGGGTTTGAGCGCTTCTCTTTCCATTTATACTGTTTATTAGCTTTCTTAAATCATGTTACGTCATGTTTCGACTCCGCTCAGCATGACGTGACCTGAAAACACAATATCCGGCATGCTTAGTCACCATGAGCCGTCCAGGTCCGACCCTGTTGGGCGGGGTCAAAGGGTGGGGCCATAAATATATATCCCTTTGTCCGTCTCCTCTTCACATCATGACAACCTAAAACCGTGTCACTTATTTCCCGCCGAGTTGGAAAAAAATTCTTGTTCTCCATTGATTAGCTAAACAGGCGCAAGCTCTCGGCTCTACCTAACTCCATTATTTCCAACAGGATGCGGCCCAGGCGACATCTGCGGCACGGCCGTTGCTTTCGGATGCGATGGGAAAATAGTATTGAGCGGAGTTATGTGTGACTGACGAGCAAAAAAACAAAGATAAAACCAAAGAACCACAAGAGGAAAAGGCGCCTCCCAAGAAGAACGGCTTGATCAAATACATCCTCTTCGGCGTGATCGGTATCGTTGTTGTTGCAGGTGTGGCCTTTGCCACTCTTCTGATTCTAGGGGGTGACCATCCCCATTCTGCACAAGAAGAAACTGCTGAAAAGGCCACCGAGGCTCCTGCTCAGCATGACAATCCCAATATTGCTGAAAGCCTTGCTATTGAAGGGCTTGACCAGAATGCGACGGATCTAATATCGGAAAATCTGGCTATGTTCGACTATGAACCGGATGCGAGCGAGATAGAGAGCGAGGCATTTGGCATGTCGGTTGGGGACTCTATCCAGGCAGCTAACTGGCTGAAGCAGGAAAAGGCAACGCTTTCCAAGAAAGAGAAGGAACTGGACAGCCGGGAGAAAGAGCTGCAACGGCTCGATAAACAGGTAAGCCAGAAGATCCTGCGGATAGAACAGGTGGAATCGGCTCGGATCACCAGCTTGGCCAAACTGTACGACAGCATGGATTCCCGGGCTGTCGCCAAACTGATGGCCAACCTTGATGATAAAACTGTCGTGTCCATTCTGCCAAGGATGAAAATCAAGAATGCCTCCGCGGTTTTGCAGTTACTGCCGCCAAGACGGGCCGCAAAGCTCTCAAAACAGATGATAACGATCGCTGAGAAATAGAAATGCTAAATCCCAGCAGTCAGATACTTGACCTGTTGACACCCGAGGCAAGTGCAACCCCCTTGCCGCACTCATCTGATGCGGCCGATCAGACTGAAGCACCCGCCTTCGGCGTCGTCCTCGCTGACACAATAGAAGAGGCTCACCCGCCTAACGAACAGTCACCAGCCCATTCATTTGATGACTCACCTGCTGAAGGTTCCTGTGACAAGGAGCTGTCGCAGGGTGGCATGACTAAAACAACGCCTGCGCCGCTATTGGAAGCACTGATATCCGGTAAGCAGACCGGCGATATCTTATCCGGCCAGCAGCTCGATGCTGAACCCGGAATGTATGAAATCCAGGACTGGTCACTATCTGACAATGTCTTACTGGCCACCGTTGCGAACAAAAATGATAAGTCCCATACCTTCACACTCTCAATACCGGCAGAACATCTAAAAGCTGGGGTTGACCCGAACCTGTTGCCGGTCGTAGAGACGAATTTGACGGAGCAGAATGCACTTGCGTACGAAGAAGCGAGCCTTGAGCAGTACCTTTCAAAGCTAAACCTCAAAGAAATCGAAATCATCCAACCCACTAACCTAACGGAAGCTGAATCAACCGCCAAGCCTTCCACTCTCAGCATCATCGGGAACGGTATCGGGCAAACGATGGTGATCCAGGCCCAAGTGGGTAAGGGAAACCTGCAAACTGCGCGTGAAAAGCTATCGGGCAGTTCCAAGCCAGGGAAAGGCGATGGTGGCGTTGTCAAATACGCAACTGCAAATAAAAACGTCTCCACGAACATGCAGACTGATCCCATCGGCGATCCTTGGCAGGCTTTGTCCAAACCTGCTGTGCCGGGAAGGAACGGGCACGTGTCCGAGGATGATCTCACATTCATGAGTTCGGAAAAGATGGAGACCTTCACTATCTTCGAAGAGTTGCCTGTTGACACACGGATTGATCATCGGCAGTTGAACGTACGGCAGGTGCGCTTCACACTTCCCGACAACGTTAAGTCAATACTCAGGCCAAACGGTTACGCCATAACGCTAAGAATCGAACCTGAACATCTCGGCCCGGCGAAGTTGAGCCTGACAATGATCAATGACAAACTGCAAGCCCGTGTGATCGTGAACGACCCCATGGCTAAAGCAGCTGTCGAAGCGTCGCTCTATCGTCTTGTCGACCAGCTATCCAAAGCCAATATCGAAGTCGATCACGTCGAGGTTACCATTAGTGGCGAAAGCACGCGTGATGGATTTTTTGAGCGCCGCCCCCGATGGCACCGTTACTCAGGCCGGGCCGGAAGGCTCAGCCCTGCTGATGCTTTAAGCCCCGGGCAACAGGTAGCCGCTCTGGGATCGGTTCCTGGCCCGGCGTTGTACGTAGGAGCCGATGGTGTGAATCTTTTAGCTTAGGAGGTGATTTGTATGAGTTCTATTTCGGATATCACAACCAGTTATGTGAACACGGGAAGCGCCAGCATCAGCACCGAGGAGCTCGGTAAAGACGAGTTTCTGCAGCTGCTGATCACCAAGCTACAGTATCAGGATCCGCTGAACCCAATGAATGATGAAGATTTCATAGCTCAAATAGCGCAGTTTTCCTCGTTGGAACAGATGCAAAACATCGCTGAGGCTGTAAATGAGTCCAATAGCCTGACCTACTTGCAGATGCAGTCACTCAATAATGTTATGTCGGCAGGGTTCGTTGGCAAGGACGTTCAGGCCGTTTATGACAGAGTCTATGTGGATGCTGATAACGCGCCGCGGATCGCATACACCTTATCCTCATACGCCGGCTCTGTAGAGTTTGAGATCAGCGATGAGTCCGGCGATGTGGTGGCAACGATCAGGGAGGAAGATCTCACGGCAGGCAGGCATACGTTCACGTGGGATGGCAAGGACGATTTCGGCAACCGGGTGCCCGAGGGGCAATACACCATCCAAGCAGTAGCGACAGACGCTTCCGGTGCGACATTCAACCCGGATCTTTTACTAACCGGCACAGTCGAGGCAGTAATCTACCGCGACGGCGTGGCCTACCTGAAAGTAGACGGTATCGAGATACTACTGGGCGACATTACGGCTATTGGCGAGAAGGGTGCATTTGACAGTGACGGCTGAGACCCGCACCGGGTAAATGATACTTGTAAAGGACAGAATGCTAAGATGAGCGCAACTAACGGAGTACGAGTTACGTGTCAGCAGCGGCCGGTTGATCTTATCGATATTTCCCGGCGATGTGACCAAACCCAACCCAAGAAGGAGCCGCACAAAGCGTCTTTCAGGGAGATGTTCTCGAAGGAGATGGCTGCATCTCGCGAACTGAGCTTTTCCCGACATGCTCACGAGCGCATGTTTTCACGGGGTATTGAGCTGAGTGACGAAAGCCTGACCCGGATTGCCGATGCGATTGATAAAGCCGGGGCCAAAGGGTCCAAAGAGACGCTGATACTGACCGATGAGGCAGCGTTTGTTGCATCCGTGGACAACCGAACGGTCATAACCGCTTTTGACCGGGACAACCTTCGCCAGGGAGTTGTCACTTCGATTGACTCGGCGGTGATAGTGTGAATATGAAAGCACAAAAAGAAACAATAATAGACAAATGGGCTGGACCCCATGATGATGGGGAGGCCCTGCGTGAAAGCAGGAGGTAACCAATTATGATGGCATCACTATTTGCCGGCGTTTCCGGCCTGAAGAACCACCAGGTCAAGATGAACGTAATCGGTAACAACATCGCAAACATAAATACCATTGGCTTCAAGGCCGGTCGGGTCAATTTCCAGGAAGCCCTGGTACAGACCTTCAAGGGGGCCGGTCGTCCGTCTTCAATTACCGGCGGCACCAACCCGGTCCAGCTAGGGTTGGGCATGCGCGTCGGCACGATTGACAACCTGTTCCAGCAGGGAGGGTTGGAGATGACTGGCCAGATAACAGACCTGGCGATCCAAGGCTCAGGATTCTTCATCCTGGGAGATGATAACGGTAACAAGTTTTACACGCGTGCAGGCGCTTTTGGTTTTGACGCCAACTCTCACCTGGTCGATCCCGCCACCGGGACTTATGTGCTGGGGAAAATGGCCGACACCTCCGGTCAAATCCCTTCAGTGGCAACCCTTGGCAAAATAACGCTGCCGTTCGGTCAGCAAGACCCGGCAAGACCGACCGAGGCAGTCACCCTGGCTCGCAACCTGACACCGACAGCCTCTGATTCCCTGGCCACTTTGGTCTCCCCGGGTTTGTCCAATGTACTGAGCGCTTCGGGAACGGCCGTTAACGGCGTCGGCGGAGTACATACGATAACTATCACCGGCAATCAGGCTCAAAGCGCCTCTTATACCAGCGCCCTATCCGGGATGGGCCTTACAACCACGCTCAATTCACTTGGAGTGACTGTCTTTGACGATTTTTCCATGACCATTGACGGTTTCCGCACAGAGAATATTTCGGGCTTGACCGCCGACTCAACAATCTACGACTTGATCAGCGCCATCAGCCAACTGGACGGTATCTCGGCTGAGCTCACAGGCTCCGGCGAGATCAAGATTACACGCGACCGACCCGGCTCGCCCGCCGACTACGGGCTCGAGTCATCAGGTTCTGCAGCAGGCAACATTGTTGAAGAAATCTTCTTGAACGGCATGGGGCTCCCTGCTGGTTCGACCTTTGTCTCCAGCGGCGGAGCTGCTACCACCCTCCAGGCGACCGACTCCTTTCTGCCGGATAAGGGCAGCGGTATAGCCTCGGGACCAATCTCGACAGCGCTGGACCTGGTGATTGATGACACAACCGGTCTGGCAACGGGCTTGAGCGGCATTGGCAGTGGAGGTGTAGAGATCAAAACCGGTACTGGCGGACTGAACGCTACCACAGCCGGTAACGAGCTTGTCATCCAGACCGCTCCAACTACGCACACCACGTCCATCAACGTATTCGATTCCCAGGGTGGTAAACACACGATGTCAATTGAGTTCTTCAAGTCAATCGTCCCTAACCGCTGGGAGTGGACAGTCACAATGCTCGGCAACGAGGCTGTAACTGGCGGCGGGAGCGGTTACGTCACCTTCAATTCCGAAGGATCGTTAAACACTTTCAATTACAGCGGCGGCTTGTCGGCAGTGACTATCAACCCTGGAAACGGAGCCTCCATCATGAATATCACTATTGACGCCGGAACAGTTGGCGGCTATGACGGCCTCACAGGTTTAGCCTCCGCCAGCCACACCGCAACATTGATTTCACAAGACGGCTATGGGATGGGCATCCTGGAGAAGATTGCCATCGATCAGTCAGGAAACATATCGGGGGTTTTCTCCAATGGTACCAACCGGGTGCTGGCTCAACTCGTGTTGGCCGATTTTACAAACCAAGCCGGTTTACGAAAAGCCGGCAGATCAATGTATCAGCCAACAGCCAACTCCGGGGAACCTCTGGAAGGTGTCGCCGGGGAGACAATTGTGGCTCAGTTGTTTTCCGGGGCGTTGGAGTCGTCATCGGTGGACATCGCTCAGGAGTTCACGGGCATGATCACCGCGCAGCGCGGATTCCAGGCCAACGCTCGGATTATTACAACCTCGGATACGATGCTTGATGAACTTGTAAACATAAAGAGATAAGAACAAGATGATCAAAGTTAGCCGATTAGATGGTTCCTCGCTCGTGATTAACGTCGATCTTATTGAATCTGTGGAATCAATACCGGAAACAATTGTCTGCCTGACAACAGGGAAAAAAATAATGGTGAAAGAGACAATCGACGAAATCATCGAACGGGTGGTTCAGTTCAAGCGAGTGTCAGGTACATGGACACAAGCTTGGTATAGCCCCAGCACCTCGGATGGGAGTTGACCATGGCCGGTGAAGAAGATAAGACAGTCGTGCAAACAGATGGCGAGGCCAAGGCCTCAGTGGACGAAAGCAAGCCCGGAAAGGCCAGGGGCTCGAAGAAATTGTTTCTCTTTGGCGGCATAGGAGTCGGGGCAATTGTACTTGGTGTCAGTCTGGCGTTGTTCGTCATCAAACCGATGACTTCGGATTCCGGTGGCAACGAGCCGGCCAAAACAGCCCAGGGCGAGTCCTCCAAAGGCCATTCCAAGGTCAAGAAAGACGGCCATGAAAGCGAAGCATCAACCATATATACCATAAAGGATATCATCATCAACCCAGCCGGCACCGGCGGGACCCGCTTCCTCTCGGTTTCCTTTGCCTTTGACCTTGAGTCGGAGGAGCTGAAAGCAGAACTTGAAACACGGGAGCCGGTTATCCGGGATGCTCTGATTACTATTCTGTCCTCCAAGACGGTAGCTCAGTTGACTGATCCCAGACAAAAGGAAATCGCCCGCTATCAGATAAAGAAGAGGATTTCGGACCTGATGAAGACCGATGGGTTGGCAGGGGTCTACTATACGGATTTCGTGCTACAATAGGGAATATGCAAAGTGGCTAAGATTCTTACACAGGAAGAGATTGACGCCCTACTGACCACAGTAACTGAGGGTGAGTCGGAAACCCAAGGGGGGAATCTTGGTAGCCGCAAGCTACAGTCAATCATTGCTTACGACTTCCGGCATCCCAACCGTGTCTCCAAGGACCAAATTCGCACCCTGGAAAACATGCATGACAACTTTGCGGGCCACTATGCCTCAACATTGTCGGCTATGCTCCGTGCGCTCGTCGATGTCGATCTAGTTTCCGTCGACCAGATAACCTACTCTGAATTCATCATGTCTTTGGTTACACCATCCTGTACATATACGTTCGCAGCCCCGCCGCTTGACGGAGTCGCACTGGTAGACTTTAACCCCACCCTCACTTTCTCATTCATTGACCGCATCTTTGGCGGCAATGGCAAGCTCCTCGAGACCGAACGGGAACTGACCGGGATCGAACGAACGGTGATGGGTCGGCTCTCCACGAAGCTGTACCGCGACTTAGAGATGGCATGGGAGAATATCGCCAAGATTGCAGTTGAGCAGAAGAGCTTCGAGACGAACCCACAGTTTATTCAGATTGTGCCACCCGGAGAAACAGTGGTCGTTGTTTCCCTCCAGGTTAAGCTTTTCCAATCGACAGGACTGCTGACCCTATGCTACCCCTATGTCTCGCTTGAGCCGATCATCACAAAACTATCAGCACAGAACTGGATCGACGCCACTAAGAAGAAAAATCTGGAAAGCGACCAAGAGATGAATCTGCGAAACCTGTCTCAAGTTGATGTCGAGGTGGCAGCAGTGCTGTTGCATAGCAATCTCAGGATGAATGATTTTATGAGACTTAAGCAGGGGGATATCATCCCTTCCGAGAAGAAGATCGAGCTACCTATAGAGGTCTACATAAACAAAAGAAAGAAATTCAGGGCAAGACCGGGATTGTCAGGCAAAAAGCGCGCTTTTCAGGTGATTGAGGAGTGCGATGATTTGTTGAAGGAGAGTTGATACATGGCAGATGAAAAGAACATAGAGACTCCAGACGAGATTGAGGTATCTGAAGACCAGGCGGCACAACCATCGGAGAACGCCGAAACTACCGGTGATCAGCCCTCCAGCGAACAGCCTGCCAGCGATGCCGGCGACACCCCCGCGGTAGAACAACCGGAGGAAAAACCCAAGGACGCCGGCAAGGAGGATGCTCCTAAAGGTGACTCCGACGAGGCAATGTTGACCATGCTGAACAACCTGCCCGAGGAGGGATCCGGAGCCTCGCCGGAAGAGATCGACTTCGGCAAGACACCGGCTGCGAAAGCGAAATTCCAGCAGTTGTCACAGACGGCAGGGCAATCGGAGACAACAAATATCGATCTGTTGATGGACATCAACCTCCCGGTGTCAATTGAGTTGGGCCGAGCCAAGATGTCCATCGCCGATATTCTCGGACTCGGGCCAGGTTCGGTAGTAGAGCTGAACAAGCTGGCCGGTGAACCGGTCGACGTTCTGGTCAACCACAAGATCGTGGCCAAGGGTGAGGTGGTCGTCATCGATGAGAACTTCGGCGTCCGCGTTACCCAGTTGATGACACCTGAAGAAAGGTTGAAGCTCCTTGGAGAAGAAGAGTAAACGGATACGCCGGCCTCTGGTGGCCGTTGCCGTTATCATGCTTGTTGCTTTGGCTGGTCTGCTGGCTGTTAACACTGACCCAGCGGCGGCTGACGGTAAGGCCAATAGCCAGAGCGCCGCTCAGATTGTAGAACATGGAAGCGATACTCACCAGTCAAGTTCGTCCTTCTACACTTCTGCTCTGCCTTCCTTGGCCAGGATGGTTGGCGCGCTTCTAATCGTCATTGTTTGTATCTACCTGGGACTGTATGCATTGAAACGCACGACCATGAGACGATATTCCAGAAACGGGCAACACCACCTGCTGGAGGTATTGGAAACCACCTGTGTCGCCCCCAAGAAAACTGTATCGCTTGTCAGGGTCGCCAACAAAGCAGTGCTGGTCGGCATGACGGACAGCCAGATGTCGCTTCTCGCCGAACTTGACCCCGACCAGACTGCGGAAATCATGGCAGCGCAGAGTGAAGAGAAACAGACAGACCGTTTTGGGCAGTTGCTCAAATCGGTATCACATCGGATCAGACAAGTGAATGTGAAAAAGAGCCGAACCGCTCTTGAGACATAGCCAGAACACTCGCTCATTTTCGTCAACGGAATAGGCCGACGGTTTTCGCAACATGGATGTTGCGAGTTGATGTGAAAGACATAGGAGATGCATAACGCAATCAAAGTCATATTGCTGACCGGAGTCCTCCTGCTGGTTTTGACCGCCAACGCCGTCCCGCAGACTCTTCCCAAAGTGTCCGTGCAGGTCGGAGAATCGGAGAGTCCATCCGACCTCTCCACCACCCTTCAGATTATCGTCCTGATGACGGTCCTGGCTCTGGCGCCGTCCATCCTCATCATGATTACATCGTTTATCCGGTTTGCCGTTGTGCTGTCCTTTTTGAGAAACGCTATCGGCATTCACCAGGCGCCGCCGAATCAACTCCTGGTGGCGCTGGCGCTGATACTGACCTTCTTCGTGATGGCGCCGGCCTTCAACCAGGCTTACAGCAGCGGCATAAAACCGTACCTCGACAAAGAAATAACCCAGGGAGAGGCCTTCAAGGAAACGGTAGCTCCCTTCAGGGAATTCATGCTGGCGCAGACAAGAGAGAAAGACCTCGCCTTATTCGTCAACATCGCCAAACTCGACCAACCGGATAACCCCGATGATATTCCACTTCATGTGCTCGTTCCCGGATTCGTCATCTCAGAATTGAGGACCGCCTTCCAGATCGCCTTTGTGTTGTTTATCCCCTTCCTGGTCATTGACATGGTTGTCGCCTCAGTACTGATGTCGATGGGTATGATGATGTTGCCGCCGATCATTGTCTCGCTGCCGTTTAAGATACTGCTGTTTGTGCTGGTGGACGGTTGGTACCTGCTGGTGAAATCCCTGGTAGAATCCGTATACGTGTAATGAGGAAATAGTCATGACACCCCAGATGGTGGTAGCTATAGGTCGTGAAGCGCTGATGGTAACGCTGATGATTTCCGGGCCGATGCTCCTTTTCGGTCTAATCGTTGGATTGGTTATATCCATTTTCCAGGCGGTCACCCAGATCCACGAAATGACCCTGACGTTTGTGCCCAAGATTCTCGCTGTAGCCCTGGCCCTCTTGATATTCCTGCCCTGGATGATAAACATAGCTACCGACTTCGCTCGCCACATGTTCGACCTAATACCGGGCCTGGCGGGATAGCGGGCGCTGGGTCTAACCTAATTCAAAATCTCCCGTATAGCCGTTTTCACGAAGCAATTCCAAAGCTATTCTATCAGCCATGTCGTGGTCCTGGGTAGCGGAGAATGCACGCCGAATCAGCTTTTCGTAAACATCATTGATGTATCGTTCATAGCTGTTGATTGCATTTGTGACAACAACCCTGCTCTTAGGAATGCGTATGATATAATCATCTGGCTTGTACGCGCATACAATATAACGGGCCGTCTCCAGTGAATCAGCCTCATAGACCACTGCATTTTCATCGTCTATCACTTCGTATTTGCCAAAGAAATAATGCCCTACTCTTAGAGGAAGTCCGCTCGTTGAAATCTCAGTATATTTCCTTTGGGCTGACGTCTGAAGGAAGGAATTGGGGAATCCCCGCAGGACGTCGGGAATAATATCCTGCTCCACTTGTTTTTTGATTTCCTGGATGCTTACCTCAACTTTAGCGTTAGCACTCTTCTTGCGCATCTTCGGTAGAGACAACCGCTCACGTACAAGTTCAGTCAAGCCTTTGTAGAGTCGTTTCAGATATTTATCCGGGTCTAAACCAACTGCTTCGAGAACAGCTTTATCGAATTCTTGCCGATCTTTGCGCCTGACCTCCTTGTCGATAGCGTATATAGGCCTTTCTAAAAGCTTGCTGAAGTTCCCAAGGATCTTGTTTGTCTGCTTCTTGGTAAATCTGGAATAGTCGAAAAGAAAGACATTGTTTTTCCAATCAACCCCCTCGGTTTTGGTGGCACCATCACCAAGGTTTACTCTGCTGATTAGCTCGCGGTTAAGTGCAATGAACGATGAGTTCAGTAAGGCTGCAATGATGCGATTATCTTCTGAAGGAACATGAAGTTCGAATAGATTGTGATCTACATAGACCTTGCTCTCATTTAGAAAAAACAGAAAACGGTCATTATTAACCATCTGCATAAGTATCGGATACAGCGTTCTATCTCCAAGATCCCACCAGTGTTTCCTTCCTCTTACGCTCGGCACATCAGGCCAGCGGGCCCCCTCTTTAGTCTTCTGCTTTTCACCCCATTCGATGTACTTAAGAGTGCCTTTGTAACCTAGCTTTTTGAGCTCCGCCTTTCTCAAATTGCACATGAATAACTTGTATCGCAGCTTGTCAGGATCTAAAACAATCTGGTCTGCCTCTTTAGGACTTTTTATGACCGGCTTGAGAAAGCGCGATTCTATGTCGCCAGTCCAGCCACGGCTATTTTTTACATTGAGACAACGTGGACGCTTAGCTTTTTCGCCTGTAGGTTCAAGGTAAAAGAAGTCGTTGATACCGGTAGTATAACCTCGCCTGATTTCACCCATCGGAATGAGAAAATCTTTCGCCTTTTCGAGAACGTCAAAGTAAACTTCGGGCGCCCGAAGATATTTCCCCCATTTGGAGAACTGCTTTTCTCGTTCAAGTTCCTTCAACAAGTATTCCTGTTTGACCGAACGAATGCGAAAATCGTCATCTTCTACAGATTGTATACTTTGTTTCTCATCTGGAACTTTGCAGTACTCGACCTTGCGAACCAGCATATCGATATGCCCCCAACGCTCCGATTCTTCAAATGCCAAGTCCCGGAACGGGATCAACTCTTCAAGCTTCTTTTTGACTTTAACAAATCTGACATAATTCTCATTACGCAGATTAGCATCATCGCACCGTTCAAAGATTGTGAAGAGAGTGTTCACCGATGCAAAGTGAAACCACGGTTCTGCCCAGGAGCTGACAATAGCTACGATCCTAAAATGGTCTAAAAAGAATTTCTTGAGTACGTAACCATAATTGACATCAAGCCAGGAATTAGACGTAATAAACCCCATCCTACCATCACGTTCCAAAAACTTTGCACAGTGTAAGAACAGGTACGCGTAGATGTCAGCTTGCCCGGACAATTTCAAGTCGATATGTTTTTTTTGTACTAAGTGATCTATGTACTCTGAAAGTTTCTTATCATCAAGCGTGTGGCTATTTTCAAGTTCCGTTTTTCTGATTTTCTTTTGTTCTTTAAATACTTCAGGATATTCACGGAACCAATCCAAGGCTATTCCTTTCGTTAACTTGTCCTTGTAGCCTCTCTTCTTTTTTTCGATTTGTTCTTGCCTGATAAAAGGGAAGTTGCCCGCCATGCCGGCGAATTTCGGTAGTTTAACCTGCCGTGTAGTCGGATGACCGTGCCTTGATTTTGGAAGGCGGAATTCAAGCTCCTGACCAGGTGAAACGTCAAAGAAATCCAGCACTTTGACTCTCGGAAAGTTTGTGTAATTACCAATGTCTTGACGAAAGAGATTTATGGTAGCCAACTCAGCGGGAAATTTCGCGATGTCTATGCCCCAGATTTGTGATAGCAGATCTATATGAGGCTTGCTGTAATTGGCCTGCCATTTGATTCGAGAGTAGAGCCGATTCAAAAATGTCCCGCTTCCACAGGTCGGGTCCAGATAATGTCCTTTGGGTGACTGTACGACAAACCCAATAATAAGATCAACAAGGTCTTCCCGAGTAAAGTATTGACCTAATCTGCGCTTTTCATTTTCGGGTATAAGGCTTTCAAAGACCTCGCCGATAACATCTTCTCCCAGTTCTCCGAAGTTGTACTCACCCAGCCTCTTCAAAAGATCGGCTAAGATATTGTCACAACTTTTGGGAATCCCGATTTTTTCAATGGGGTCTTCGGCCTCGAAAACAGCCTGCCAGTCTACCTCTCGTGCTTTCTGAAACGCGTTATGGATTACCTTGTCTATCGACCGTGCTTCAGCAGATTCCTTGATAATGTCAGGCAGGTGTGAAAAGTGGCGTCTTACCGTTAGGTAGAACAAAATTCGTGTAATCAGCCCATAGGACCATTGTCTGGCGAGTAGCTTGCGGACATCCCGAGTCGGCATTTCAGGAATGCCTTGCTCGGCAAGGAAGACATCAATATCCTTTTTGAACAGCTTCTTCTGCATTGCCTTACTCAAATGGTCTTCGAAATAACCGTGGAGTTTTTCTGTCGAATCTTGGAGCAGCTTAATAAAGAAGTACTTGTCAGGAGGAAACTTGTGAAGATGGCCTTTCTCATGCAGTTCTTTCAGGTCATCAAGGAATTTCCTTAAATATTCTCGCAGAGAAATCCTTTTGTCTTCACGCAACCATTCGTCCAAAGTGGAGAGAGCATATGTCGGATACGGCTTCTTGACGTTGAGTGTTTTGCCAACATGGTAAAGAACTGCTTCTGTGAAATTCCAAGTCAGCGCGAATTTAACCTTTAGTCGAGCGGCGACCTCCGGAATTCTACCCGTATCTTCTTGTTTCCCAGGGGGTTTAATTTCGATAAACGCAAAAGCGTCTCTGGCGCTTCTGTCGAACCATATGACTATATCAGGAAAGCGATAGGTTTTACCGGATAACCCAGTTTCTATTGTACTTTCCTCAAAAGGGTATCCACCTTGTGACAGAATCCTGTTTATTTCCCCACTGAGCCAGCCGGTAACTTCTCTTTCAGTTGCTTCAGTTCCCATACAGTCACTCTCCTACGCCCTTGAAAATATGAAGGTAGTAAAGGACGTTTGAGTATTCAAGTTTATATCAAGCAACTTCGCATCCATCCCCAAAACTGGCCTTCTGAACTTTTTTCCACCAACACTGGTAAGTTTTTCCACATCAGGGACATCACCTCTATCGCCGACCCAACCGCCGCCCCCTAAGCCCTTGTAGTTCAATGGAATAAAAGTGGCTCCCTACTGTTTCATTCCGGCACATGGTTTGAGACTGTGTAAAGTCGAATAAGCGGAAGTGTAGGTACAAGGTATTGTTTGAGTTTATAAATTTCGGCGAAACCCAGCTACAGGTTTTTCTACTGGTCCTGCTAAGAGCTTCAGGGCTTTTCCTCATGGCTCCGATTTTCAGTCACCGCACGATTCCAACCCTTGTCAGGGTAGGTCTGATGCTCTCCCTGTCTCTGCTCCTCGTCCCAACCGTGGACGCTTCGGCGCTTCCGGAAATCGAATCGCTGTGGCAACTGGCCGGGCTGGCCGCCAAAGAGATACTGGTTGGAATCATAATAGGCCTATTGTTTCGCCTGATTTTCATGGGGGCCAAAACAGCAGGCGCAATGACCAGCTATCAGCTCGGGTTTGCGCTCGTAAGCATGCCCGATGTTGAAGAGGGTGGACAGGTCGCTGTCGTGGGCAACTTCTGGTTCCTGGTAGCTATGCTCATCTTCCTCAGCATCGACGGGCATCATCTGGTCCTTACTGCTTTTGCCGACAGCTATGAAATTATTCCGCCAGGTTTTGTCGCTCTGGCATCCTCGGTAGGCGAGCTCATGATCAAGTACACCGCCTATGTCTTCGTCATCGCTCTCAAGATGGCCGCACCGGTGATGGTAGCCCTCTTTTTGACTGATGTCGCTCTGGGCACGATTGCCAAGACAATGCCCACGATGAATGTGTTTTTCGTCGGTTTCCCGATAAAGATCGGCGTAGGGTTATTGGTCATCGCCATGTCACTGCCGATCTTCTCCTACGTTCTGCGACACGCCATGACATATCTCGACGGCGAATTAAGGCTTGTCTTTACCGCTATGGGGAGGGCCTAAGGCACCATGCCGGAACAGGATTTCCAGGAAAGAACAGAAAAAGCAACCCGGCGGCGGCGCGAGAAAGCGCGCGAGCGGGGACAAGTGGCGCGCTCGCTGGAGCTCAATTCAGCGGCTGTCATCTGCCTCGGCTTTCTGACACTCTACCTTATGGGCCCATACGTGGGAACAAAAATCATGGAGTTGATGAGCCACACCATGTCGAATGCCCCGGCTATCGCTTCATCTGATCCGACCTTCCTCACGATCTTCACTGATAACATGATGAGATTCTTTGCCATCCTGCTGCCGGTTTTTGCCGTCATGACTGTGGTTGCGTTCGGCATCAATATCGCTCAGGTCGGTTTCATGGTCACACCCAAAGCGATGGAGCCGAAATTTGACAAGCTTAATCTTGCCAAGGGAGTCAAGCGGATCCTCTCGCTTAAATCACTGGTTCAACTGGTTCGAGACAGCTTGAAGCTCGTCATTGTGGGGTTTGTCGCTTACTTAGCCATTAAGAGCGAGTTTGAATCCTTTTTCCTTTTGCCCGATCAGACCATTGCCCAACTAGCCATTTCCATGGGGAAGCTGGCCCTCGTGCTGGCCCTGGAAATTGGTCTGGTCATTCTGGCGCTGGCTGTTCTGGATTACCTCTACCAGAAATATGAGTTTGAGAAATCGATTCGCATGTCCCGGCAGGAGCTCAAGGATGAATACAAAGATACTGAGGGCTCGCCGCAGTTGAAAGCACGAGTGCGGCAACTGCAGAGAGAGATGTCGCACAGCCGGATGATGAAGGCCGTGCCGACCGCCGATGTCGTGGTAACCAACCCGACCGAGATCGCGGTGGCTCTGAGGTATGACCCGAAAGAAACCAATGCGCCCTATGTGGTAGCCAAGGGTGAGCGGTTAATCGCACAGAAGATCCGGGAAACCGCCCAGGAACATGGCGTACCGGTTGTTGAGAATAAACCACTGGCCCGGGCCTTGTTCAAGATGTGCGATGTCGGCCAGATGATCCCTATGAATCTCTATCGAGCTGTGGCGGAAGTGCTTGCCTATGTCTACCGCCTGAAAGGAAAGGTGCTGAGTTAGCATGGCAGCGCTGAGAGCACAAAACTCACTGCTGGAAAAACTCGCTTCGCGTTCCGATATTGTCCTCGCGCTAGGCGTGATCGGTATTATCGGTGTTCTCATTATCCCACTCCCGACTGCCTTTATGGATTTCGCACTGGCTTTCAACATCACCTTCTCCCTGGTGGTGTTGTTGACAACGCTATACGTGATCCGCCCCTTAGACCTTTCGGTCTTTCCAGGGATGCTGCTGGTAGTTACACTGATGCGGCTGTCTCTCAACGTTGCCTCCACCAGATTGATTCTCGGGCAGGCTTACGCCGGCGAAGTCATCAACTCCTTTGGGTACTTCGTAGTACAGGGAAACTACGTCGTCGGGTTCATCGTTTTCGTCATCCTTGTCATTATCCAGTTTGTCGTCATCACCAAGGGAGCAACGCGTATTTCCGAGGTGGCGGCCCGATTCACGCTGGATGCCATGCCGGGCAAGCAAATGGCAATCGATGCCGATCTCAACGCCGGTATCATTACCGAAGCGGAGGCCCGCACCCGTCGCCAGGAGATCTCCCGCGAGGCTGACTTCTACGGCGCTATGGACGGTGCGTCTAAATTCGTGCGCGGGGACGCTATTGCCGGCATCCTTATCACGCTGATCAATATCATTGGCGGATTCATCATCGGTATCGCCATCAATAGCATGAGCTTGTCCGAGGCGCTGCGCACCTATTCTCTGCTTTCGATCGGCGATGGCCTCGTCACGCAGATACCTGCCATGCTGGTTTCCACAGCTTCCGGCATCATCGTCACACGGGCGGCGTCAACTTCCAACATGGGAGCTGACCTGACAAAGCAGCTCACTCGTCAGCCACGGGCGATCTTCATAACGGCTGTGGTGCTGTTCGTCTTCGGGATGCTTCCAGGTATGCCAACGTTCACCTTCATGACGCTCGGCACGGTGGTGGGTGGCATCGGATATATAACCAACGAAGCAAAAAAGAAGAAAAACCAGGAGGCTGAAGCAGCCGAAAAGAAAAAGGCCCAACTGGCTCAACAGCCTCAGGAGCGGACGGAAGATCTGCTGAAAGTCGATACCCTCGGCTTAGAAATAGGCTATGGGCTGATACCTCTGGTTGACCCCAACCAGGGAGGCGATCTGCTCAACCGTATAGCGACCATTCGTAAACAACTGGCGGCTGAGTTGGGTATCATCGTACCGCCGATCAGGATTCGCGACAACGTACAGCTCAGTCCCAACGAATATCAAATCAAGGTTAAAGGGATTAAGATCACCGGATGGGAGCTGATGCTCGACCACCTGTTAGCCATCAACCCAGGTTTTGTCAAGGAGAAGCTCGACGGTTTCGAAACCGAAGAACCGGCCTTCTCGCTGCCGGCAACCTGGATCATCCCCGGTCTGAAAGAAATAGCTGAAACCAAAAGCTTCACCGTGGTTGAGCCGTCGGCAGTTCTGGCCACGCATCTTACCGAGGTCACT
Organism: uncultured Ignavibacteriales bacterium; assembly: GCA_964416195.1. Lineage (GTDB taxonomy): Bacteria > Zixibacteria > MSB-5A5 > GN15 > FEB-12 > CAYQDB01. Next base: position 36,990 of record CAYQDB010000009.1, on the reverse strand, counting down.
CGCGCGTCTGCAGCCGAAATACTTACCCGCCAGGATGTCCAGCACCTTGTCGACACTCTCAAAGAGGATTACCCGGCGCTGGTTGAAACAGTTATCCCGGAGGTCGTACCGCTGGGAACGCTGCAGAAAGTCCTGCAATCACTCTTGAAAGAACGCGTCCCGATTCGTGACCTGGCGGCTATCGTCGAAACCATATCTGACTACATTGGCGCAACCAAAGACAGCGACATCCTCGCTGAGTACGTTCGCATGGCCCTCAAACGGCAGATAACTGAGATGTACAAGGATAAGGAAGGCCACATAAACGTCTTCACCATCGACCCGGTCCTCGAACAGACCCTCTCGGATTCAATCCAGAACACCAAGCAGGGGCTGATGCTTGCGGTGGAGCCCACCATGGCGGAAGCCCTGCTAGAGAAGATCGGCGAACGCGTGACCGAGATAGAAACCGCCGGGCACACGCCCCTTTGCCTCTGTTCGCCGAATATTCGTCTAGTCCTCCGGCGACTGGTCGAGGCGAAGTATCCGAACTTAGCGGTAGTCTCATACAACGAGATTCATCCGGAAGTGGAAGTCGTTTCCATAGGAATGGTGAGGTTGCAGGATGATAATTAAGTCATTTAGCGCCGACTCGGCCGCAACTGCCTTGAAAAAGGTACGGGAGGAAATGGGCCGTGACGCCATTGTGCTGAGCACGCGTCAACTAAACTCGGGCTCCAACCGTCGTGGAATCGAAATAACTGCCTGCATAGACAGGCCGACAGTAGCCCAGGTTGCAACCATTATACCCAGTACACTTCCAACCAAGCCGTCTTTCACCAAAAGCGGACCCGACAGACCGGCTGCCAAGACACCCCAAACTAACAATCGGATAGGAACGGTTGGTGTGCAAACAAACGGCGTCGACCTCGAAGACAGGACCCAACAGATAAGCCAAAAACTCGACCGGCTCCTCCATGTGGCGAACCAAACGGGTACGGAAGGGAATACATTCGGTCCCTTTGGAGAGATATTCAAACATCTGAAGGAAGCGGACCTCTCCGAGCAATTCCTGAAACAGCTCATGACCGTTTTGCTAAAGGGATACGACGATTCCTACAATGCCGCCACATTTGCGAGAAAAAAACTCGTCGATCATCTCTCTTCGCTGATGCTGCCCAGCCTGAGCTTCAAACCAGGCGACAGGTTGGTTTTTATCGGCCCGGCGGGAGCAGGGAAATCATCCGTCATGGGAAAACTAGCCGCCAGATTGGTGGCCCAGGAAAGGCAGAAAGTAAATCTGGCGAGTCTTGATTACTACAAGATGGCTGCCCACGATGAGCTGGCCAGCTACGCCGAGATTCTTGATGTCAACATATCCGGCTCTCTGGATGATTTAACACCCCAAGGCAGCTACGAAAATTGCATAACGCTCATAGATGGCCCTGCCCTGCCGACAGACCCAGAGAAGCTGGAGAGACTGAAAGACAAAATCGAAAAGATCAATCCCGGTTACCGTTTTGCGATTTTCTCCGCCCCCACCCGCTCAAGCGACATCACCGACATGGCAAAACGAATGGAGACACTGAAACCGACTCACGTAGTCGTGACCATGCTTGACCAGACTTCCCGCTATGGGTCTGCCGTGGCAGCCGCAGAGGCGTCGGGAGTCAAGATAGCCTTTGTGTCAGACTCCCCGGGAGGGATGGGAGAGGTCAAGGCCCCTGATCCTGATGCTATGGCCCGCGCCCTGCTACGGATGGAGGTGAATCTTGAATAGGTTACGATTGATAGCTACCCCCCGAGATTCTCAAGACTACTCCGAGCCGAAGGTTGTCTCTATCCTTTCCGGCAAAGGAGGCGTTGGCAAGACCGTTCTCGCCTGCAATCTGGCAGAACAAACGGCGTCTTGCGGATATCGGACTCTGTTGGTCGACGCCGATTTCAGCTTCGGGAACGTTCATATCCTGACCAACACCGCCGGTGAGTACGGCCTCGGCCGGTTTACATCCGGGCAACTGTCACTTGCACAAGCTACTACTGAGATCGCAGAAAGGCTGGATATCCTTCCCTCGGAGTCAAACGACGATACAAAGGTGTTGTACGACGTCAAGATGGCAGCGGCCATGATGAAAAAGCTCCGCCAACAGGCAGCCGATTACGATCTGGTGCTGATCGACCACGGTTCCGGCAAATCGGACGCTGCCGACGTAATAGCCGACGCTTCCAACCTGAATATCTTAGTCGTCGTCCCTGAACTGACCTCTCTGGCTGATGGCTACGGACTGTTCAAGCATCTGATTCAAACATATTCAGCGATTGACTGTTGCCTTCTGATTAACCGGGCGGAGTCACCCAGTGATGCCGAACACGTCTACGGAAAGTTCGCTGCTCTAACCGAACAGTTCCTGCGCCGTGTGCCTCCCCTGCTGGGGTATCTGCTGGAGGATCCATCGGTGAAGGAGAGTGTATCCTCCCAGCGGTTGATGGCCAGGGATTACAGTGATTCCGTAGCTGCACAATCACTTGTAAACATAAGCCAATCTCTATTTCAAGGACTCCTCCTGTCTACAGACAGGAGCCGGGTGAGGGACAAAAAAGCAATAAATCACAACCAGGCTTTAGCCGATAAGAGGGAATAGCATTCATATGGTTAGCACACTAAAAGCTGAGCCGAAAAAACATGGTAGAAAACCCAAGGGGGCAGTCGAGCATAATGGCGGAGTATATGCAGTTACCAGGAGAACCAGGCGCTGGGAGGTGTCTGAAAGTGAGTGGGCTCGATACCGCAAACACAAAACACCTGAGATCAGACAGAAACTCCTGAATAAGTATGTCCCCCTGGTACGCAATGTAGCTTCCCGGATGGCAATGGGTTTCCCCCGCTCGGTGGAGTTGTCGGACCTGGTAAACACGGGGGTAATTGGTCTCATCGAGGCCTTTAGCAATTTCGACCCCGGTCGCGGCGTCAAATTTGAGACCTACGCGGTTCCACGAATCCGGGGGGCCATCCTGGATGAACTACGAGCATTGGACTGGGTCCCTCGGTCGACACGAGCAAAATCGAGGGAAATCGAAAGAGCCCTGAACAATCTTGAAAACGAGCTGGGACGGCCTCCTGAAAAGCGCGAACTGGCCAAGCAGATGAAAATCACCGTAGACGAACTGCACTCGGCACTCGATGACGTCTCGAGCACGGGTATTCTTTCTCTTGATGAAGTTATATACCGGGAGGACGACAATCGGCAAGTGCCGCGCATAGAAACAGTTATTGATCACTCGACACACAGCGTCCTCGGCGAAATAGAGAAGGGTGAGCTCCGGTCTTTCCTGGTAGTGGCAATTGACCGCCTTACCGAGCAGGAGAAGCTGGTAATCGCGCTGTATTACTACGAGGAGTTGACTCTCAAGGAAATCGGCGAGGTGATGTCTATTTCAGAATCTCGGGTGTCTCAGATTCACACCCGGGCGGTTTCCAAACTGCGCGGCATGGTACGGGAGAAGTTTGCCTTGACCGGATAAACGAGCTGGGCCAAGGAGTGAGTGCACGCTATGGCAACGACGATAGAATCTGTCGACAAACTGGCCAAACCGCCGCCGCGCAACAGAGTTGACCCGGCGGAAAAGTCCTCTCCAGAGCACCGACGTGGGAAGTTCAAGAAAGCCCTGGAAAAAGAACTGGAACAGGACGAAGATAAACAAAAGAATGATCAACAGGTAGATGCCGTTGTGATCAAACAGGATGAAAAGGACCGTGCTACACACGACACCAACAATCAGGTAACAGCCCAACCGGAGCCAGGCGAACCCGAAACGTCAAGCACCCGCAAGCAAGAGAGAGATCCTGACGACCACATTGACTTGAAAGCATAGGAAAGGAAGAACACAAATGGATTTGTCACAGGACATATTAATGGAAATGATTCTAAATATAGTTAGTTACCTCGCCGCCACCGGACTTTTGCTAACCCTCTACTCCCTCCTGCGAGGCCGCAAAAGGGTCGCTTCGGTTTCCACAACTCACAACCTGATGACAACCGATAACAAGAGCGGCAGGAGTGAAAGCGCCAGCAGTGAACAGCACCGAATCGAATTCATCAGGCTTGGTGAACAGCTGGACAATGCCGATAACACAAGTACCGGCAAAGCGCGCCACAAGAACGCTACTATGACGACGGCGGCTTCTCACCGGAATCGTATCGAGGTTGTCAGGCTAGCTCGCAAAATGATCGAGGCCGGCGCCTCGGCAGAGAGAATCAGGGCTGTTCTGCCGATATCCGAAGCCGAGCTCACTTTGCTGAGCTACCAAGCGAACTGAGTAAACAGCGGAGATAAACATGACCAGCGACAGCCCATTTTATCTGACCAAAGTGGAATGTCCAATTTGCAGGACGATCAACGAGTTTGAAACGGTCCGGATGGGAGCTTATACTGAGGACGGACGCGATACTGATTTCTGCCCTACCGGCGTCACCTGGCGCAACCCCAGGTACCAGGCCCACAATCCGCTGGTGTTCTTCATTGGCGTCTGCAGCAACTGCTATTACACCCGGGAGATAAACGCAGGTTTCAAAGATTGGAAAAACGATCACACCTTCCGCACCTATCGCCTCAAGGCCGTCAAGGAAAAACATCTTGATCAACTTGCGATAGCTGATTCCCTTGTAAAGAAAATCGGGGATGCGATGGATATGGAGTGCTTTCCCAATGAATCAGCGATTCTGAAACTCCACTTGGCCATCTTTGATGAACAATTGAACGAGCATTACAGCAAACTTGATGTCGGCCGTTTCTATCTGAGAATTGGCTGGGTGTTTCGAGATATGCAACGTGGGGAAAATCCGCAACGGTCATTCCTGCATGGACTAATGCTCGACCTTGAGACCAAGTATCGAATGCTGAAAAGCTCCTTCCGGGGACTTCAGGACCAGGCAGACGCATTTTCACAACAACTTTCCTCCCATTTTGAAACAGATAACATCACCACCAAGCTCAAATCTCAGATGTATCCGTTCCGGGACAGATTTAGTGAAACCGTAACTTCCGTAGGGGACTTGATGAACAAAACTCAAGAGGGATTTGGAAAACTTGATGGTCTGATGGAGGAGTACAAGTCGGTGACCCTTGGGGGCGATGGCTCCGGTGCCAGTACCACATTTCTCCAGTATCCTTCATTCAAAGATTTTCTGCTGGACCTTAAGAACAAATCGGACTTAGCCGTCACCAGCGAGTATGAGGCGCTGAAGAAGGCCGTGCAGTATTACAAGGAGGCCTTTGCGGAGGGACGAGACATAGCCCCCGGCAATCAGCAGATCCAGGCTTCGTACCTCATTGCCGAACTTTCACGGCGCATTGGTGATTATGACGAAGCCCGGCAGTATTTCAACAGCACCATCCGCCACGGTCAGGAATTCATTCACAGGAGCAGGAATGACCGGACACAGACGGCGCTGGCGCGAAAGATACTCGAGCTGGCCATGGAGCAAGGCAGGTTGAACATGGCTGCGATGCAGACAGCATAGCGGGAGAGATTGGATAGCGTGCCCTTAACTTTACCACAAGTGCATCAGGACCTGAAGCTCTGGGAAAAAATCGAGATTGTAGTTGGCGATCACACCAGCGAGGGCCGCTATGTGGCACGCATAGAAGATTTCTGTAGCCAAGGAATTGTAATCTCCAATCCCGAGTTTATCGGAGGCAGCACGCTTCTCCGAGACAACTGCCATGTCGCTGTCCTGGTAACGCGTGAGGACGCCGTCTACCAGTTCCATTCGAATATCAGGAAAATCTCGACACAGCTCAGGACAATTCATCTGTTAACATCACCCCAGAGCGCCGGGCGGGTACAACGGCGTCAGTTTGTGAGAATCGAACTGTACGGCAAGATCGCCTACGCAAATCTGACAGATGACAAGTGGACGACAAATTCTGGTGGCCAAATCGTCTGGCGCGAAGCCACCGCTATTAACGTTAGTGGAGGAGGAATACTGATCAATGTAACCGACAATCTGTCAGCGCAAGACGTGCTCCTCATGAAAATCAGCTTGTTTAAAAAAATTGGTTTGCCCGACACCATTGCAGGTATTTGCCGACGAACATTTCGTTACAGTAAAAAGCTCTTCGCTGGTATCGAATTCATCCAGTCCCAGCAACTCCGGCATCACTTCAGTAAACAGGAAATGAAAACGCTGCCGCAGTCTGTCAGGGACTTGAACCAATCTGCCCAACACAAGCTGGCCGCCTACGTTTTTCAAGAACAGATCCAATTGAGGAGAAAGGGTCTGCTGTAATTATGATACCCTCGGCTGGACAATTAAATCCGAAGCAACCGACTATCGATGCCTCGCTCTTCGATTTCTCACTGCTGGTGGGACGCGAGCTGACATTGTTCTCAGAGCAGTTTCCTGGAAAACCTCTCAAGAGCAGAGTCATCGTGGCCAACAGCCGGGAGATATCGATTGATCGCAGTGGCGGCTCCGCTTTAATCGACAATCTGATCAGTAACCAGAAGATCATTATCCGTGTTGAATACAAGGGGCAGCAACTTGCTGTGCCCGCAACACTGAAACGAAGTGACGGTGGCAAGTGCCGGATACTCTTAGGAGAAAAAGTAGTGCCATTGTCCCGAAGGCGGTTTGCACGAGCGTTGATCTCACGCCCAGTAAAGTTGGCCGCAATGCCGGTTTCTACTTTCCATCGCAGTAAACTTGCCCGACTGCGCTGGCTCGAAACCGTCACGTTAGACATCTCGGGCGGCGGTGTTCTGATAGATTTTTCAAGCTGCCTTGCCTGCCCCACCTATCTGTTTCTGCACCTCGACCTTGGGGAGTTCCCCTTTCCCCCACTGATGCTGGGTCAGGCGCTGTATTCGCTGCCGAGAAACAACGGCGGCTATTACACAGGTCTTGAGTTCATCATCAGGGAAAACAGAGAAAGACATTTCCGTCCCAACACACTCAGTCAACTACCGCCGGTAGTTTTCAAATACGGTAAGGCAAAGAGGATCGAACTAAACAAGAGAATACAAGCATGGATGCAAAACAACCCCCAACATTGAGTTGTAGGAGCCAACAATGGAAGATATAACCAAAACCAAGTTTGTTTCGGACGTGGATGTGAATGAAGCCGAGATCGAAGTCCGCCGGCCTTTTCGGCTGAAGAGAGAGAAACAGCGTCGGTTCGTGCGGCTCGAGATATCATCTCCCATGTCGCTTAAGAAGATCAAAGACGCCTTCGGCAATTTCTGGCCCGCAGGTGAAGGATACACTATCGAAGGCGTTGTCCTCAATATCTCGGCAGGCGGAGTTTTAGTCGAAGTCGATGAACCGCTGAACGAAGGCGATATCGTCTCGATGCGGTTTTCCTTGCAGGACGTCGAAACCCTGGATAATGTCCTCGGGACTGTGAAACGGACCGACCAGGAAGATAGCTCCTACCTGATCGGGATAGAGTTTGTCGGTAGAGACTACCTGAGCGACAAACTCTCTCATGGCGAACTGGAAGTGCTGTCGGAAAACCTGTCCGACTTTAACCAGACCGTTCAGGATGTCCTAAGGAAATATATCTACCGAAAGCAGGTGGTACCCCATGGTAAGTAATTTCTCGATACGCCGAGTTGCCCGGCTCAGTTTTCTGTTGTCCCTGTCCTTGTGGGCGGCGGCATTGGGTGCAACCCAAACGGTCATCGTGCACGTCGATTCTCCCCCCCTGGCCTGGGGCGCTTCAAATCTTGAGACAAAGCTGATAACGCACTTGAGCCGCAATGGAAATGGTCGCATTGTGACTGCGCAGACAATGTCAACCGGTGGCCCGGAGTTTCCCGGTGAGTTTTATGATTTCGACAATTTGGTGAACTGGGGCACGGAGGTCGACGGCAACTACCTGCTGTTGGTAGACATTGACAACGAACGGCTTCAAACGAAGAAATCCTTTCACCTCCCCCTGGTCTTCCACAAGTACCAGGCAGTTGGAGTCATAGAGGGAGAACTGCGCCTTATCGACATTCGGAGGGGTAAATCCCTCATAGCAGAACCATTCAAAGTTGAAAGAAAGGGTCCGCGAATTTTCCAGGCTACGATGGATGACAATATCAACGATCCGGATATACATCTGACTGCCCCTGAAAAAACGAGGTTCTTTGAGCGATTGGAAGAAAAACTCGCTCTGCAAATAGTGAAGCGTGTAAGGAAAGCCGTACGCTTAAGATAAATCACGAGAACTATGGGACGACCAAACAGAAAACAGGATCAACGTGTCACTTGGGACAAGGTTGCGCGGATTGCCGACATAGTGGCCGCCTGTCGCACCATTCCGCAGGGGAAGAGTTCTATGACGAAGATCCTGGAGCTTATCCAGAACATCGTTTTTTTCGATGCCGCAACCCTCTATCTACTGCGATGCGACAAAGAGCGACTCGAGGAGGTAGCGAGCCTTGGCGGTCAGGTCGAACTGTTGAGCTTTCTTTCGGTAGGTGCTGGCGATGGTCTATCCGGCTGGACGGCGCGCAACCGAAAACCGATCCTTCTGTCGGAGCGCTCCAGCATCAGCAGTTTCGATCCGGATAACGAGTATGGCACCTTCCTATCACTGCCGCTCTTGGCTGGAGATGATGTCATTGGAGTTCTTAATCTGGGCTGCACTGAAGCGCGGGCATTCACGGACAAGGATGTAAGGCTGCTGACAGTAGTCGCAGATCAACTTGCCCTTTCCATAGAACGCGTAACATTCGAGGAGCGCCTGAGAACCATCAGCCTCGAGCTCCAGGAAACCCAAGAGCAATTGCAGCAGGCACAGACAAAAATTCCGGCCATAGATCGACTGGCCGAGATTGCTCCGCTAGCCGCCTCGGTCAATAACGGGATCAACAATGCTCTCGCAGTAGTAGTAGGTAATGTCCAGTGCCTTCTGTCGGAAAAAGCCGCGATTAATCAGAAAATGCTGTCAAGCCTACGGCGCATAGAAAACGCTGCCCTGCGAATAAGCTCATTGAACCAGAAAGTAATAGAGCTCAACGCTCTCGTTCAGAGCAGTTTGCCGTTTGCCTATAGTGAGCAGAAAAACAATCTCGACAAGGCACCCTATGAAAACATGTGATATTTCTCCTGAAGCTACAGACTTATCACTCGACAGTGTCATTTGGGACAGCCTCAACCATCTGGGCATCGGGTTGTTTCAGTTGAATAAAGAAGGGTATATCACTCGGTTTAATGCTGTCGCCGCCGGCATATTGGCTCTTGACCACCACGGAGCTTGGGATGACCTACATATTTCCAAAATTGATTGCATTCTCGCAACAGGTCTGGCCGATCAATTTGAGGATATCATCCGCGGTTCTTTGATGTTTGTCCGTAGAAACCTCAGTTGCACCAATAGACGTGGTCGCTTTATGGTTCTGAACCTGCTCTGTAACTCGATCCCGGCAGATGACAAGGCTGGTGGCGGCGCTTTGGGAATAGTTGAGGATTGTGCAATGGCCTATCAGGAGGCCAGTGGTGCGAATGGCGCCCGCCAGCAGTTGCACATACTTTCGGAGGTAGCAGCAGTTCTTTCATCATCCTTTGACCTGGGACAGATCCTGAAGGTCATTCTTACCGGAGCAACCGCGTCACAAGGACTTGGCTTCAATAGGGCTTTCCTGTTCCTGTACGATGAACAGAACGCTCAGCTCAATGGGCACATGGCAGTCGGCCCCTCTTCCGCTGAAGAAGCAGGACATATCTGGAAAAGACTCGACTCCATGCGACTTTCGTTGAACGAACTCCTGGATACTCATGACAGCGATGCAGATGGTAAGACAGACGCCCTTACAGGCGTGATTACCGGCCTCCATGTCAACCTGAACAGCGACTCACTCATCAGTAGCGCCTGTAAGTCCGGAACCTGGATAAATCTTGAAACAGTCGAAGAGATTGATCCCGTCACAAAGACCTTTGTGGATACATTGGGCACCTCCCGAATCGCCCTGGTGCCGATGGTGAGCAAAGGCAAACTTATGGGCCTTCTCGCGGCTGATAACTACATAACCCAACAACCGATATCCGACGAGGCCGTGGAACTGCTTCAGGCGCTTGCCAATCAGGCGGCAGTGGCGATGGAACGAGCCAAACTATACGATGCCGAGCGCGAGCGTGCTCAGCAATTGGAGCAAATGAACATTCAACTGGCCGAGTCACAGGACCAGATAATCAAGATAGAGAAAATGTCCGTCATTGGCGAACTGACTTCCGCGGTAGCACACGAGTTGCGTAACCCTCTCACCATCGTCGGCGGCTTTGCCAATCTCCTGCTGAAATCCAACCTCAGTGACGAACAACGCGAGTATCTCAACATTATTTCCAGCGAAGTCAAGCGTACAGAGTCAGTCGTGGATCATGTTCTCGATTTCTCACGCGCCAGTAAAAATGAGAGCCGGACACTGGAGTTCTCGGCTCTTGTCAAACAGGCTCTGGAACTCTTGCAGGGTCGCCTGCGGCGGCGGGATATCCAGATGTCTCTCTCTCTTGCCCCCGAAAAGCTGATGGTTCATGGTAACCAAGATCAATTGTCACACGCTATCTACCAAACTCTGAAACTTGTCGCTGAAAATGTTATCCCTCCCGGCAGTGCCGAGGTTCGCACGGAATGCAAAGACGAACGAGCTAACTTGCTGGTCAAGATTTCCTGTCCAGACGCTGACAGAGAGAAAACAGTCAAAGCTCTTCAAAAGACTTTCGCTGATGACAAAGCCTCGCAGCGTCTCACTGTCTTGGTGGCAGTTGAGACCATCAAGTATCATGGCGGTGACTTCGGCCTGGCCGCGGGAAATGACGGCCTACCGTATTTGTACATAGAGCTCCCCCTTATTCATGAGGGCTATGCTGATGCAACGCATATTGATTGTGGATGACGAGGAAAGGATCAGGCTCCTTTACCAAAAGGAGCTTAGCCGGGGCGGTTACGAGGTTGATACCACCGGCACCGGTAAGGAAGCTCTTGAAAAAGTGTCCAAAGGTAAATTTAGTGCGGTTATTCTGGATATTGAGCTACCCGACATATCCGGCCTTGAGGTACTCCAGAAGCTGCGGGAAATCGCTCCCGAAACACCCATAATTCTGAACTCCGCTTATACTACCTACAAGTCGGATTTCCAGTCCTGGCTCGCCAACGATTATATCGTCAAGTCCTCAGACCTGGAATCGTTAAAACTCAAGATTAGGCAGTTGGTAGACACCCGGTGAGCACTCGCATAAACCGTAAAAGGAATCTGGAACTGGTCGATCAGGTCGACGCCCTCAACGAAGAGGTGAAAGTTCTGGCTTTGAACCTGGCCATTTATCTCGCCAAAGTCAAGGGAGATTCTGAAAAGCTCACCAAGCTGGAACCCGATTTCATTCGGCTGGTTAACGGCACGGTCAAGGTTGTTCAAGAGCTCACTCTTGTCATCGACTCTGCGCGGAATCTTGAACAGGGAGGCCACGACATCCCCTCCGACTCAATACCTACAGACCAAATTGAAATCCGGCTCCGCTCGATCCTCGACCAATGCAGCCGGATTATCAGTTCCCTATCAAGGACGGGAAGGCTGAACACTTAAAAAGTCGGCAGCACGGGAACAGGCTGGAGTAAAAGGGGAGAGTGACGATAATACCAATACACTGGTGAAATGAGCCACCTAGTATGACTGAACTGAAAGATGGTGTACAGATGCGAGGTCCCCATGCAAGCACCGACATGCCTGTTGTGGCGCCTCACTATAGTGCGCCATGCCCGATCTACAGGGGCTTGAGAGCGGGAAAGTATCCCGTCCTCTCTACGCAGGGGGGTTGCAAAATGCGAGGATACGAAACCTGAACGCTGGGGACACAGGTGGTGTACCATGCCTAAAGTCAATCTGCAAAAGTTGGAAGAGCTGGCTCGCAAGCAAGGAAGACCGTTTCGGGTACTGATTGTCGATGACGAGAAACGTGTACAAGGAGTATTCAGAGACTTCTGCAAGCTAACGGACGCTTTTGATGTGGAGCTGGCCAACACAGGTTTTGAGGCCGTCGAGAAGGTAAAGGTCAACAAATATGACCTCATAACAATGGACCTTATAATGCCGGATATGTCGGGACTTGAGGCTGTAACCGCTATCAAGGAGATGTCACCCGGCGTGCCGATTGTCATCATTACCGGAAACGCCACGGAAAAACTTGTCCGTCAGGCTGGCATCCAGGGTGCCTGCCGGGTCATGTACAAGCCAGTCATGCTGGAGGATTTTGTGGCGGAATTGACCTCGACTCTGGCCCACTGAGCAGGATTCATCACAGGGTAAAACTGATACCCGGGCAGGCCGCTTTGGAAAAATTGCATAGGGGAACAATCAGATGAAGAGTTCCATATCAGTCCTGATCGTCGACGACGAAGAAATGATAAGAAACCTTCTGGAGAAAATACTCTCGCAGGAGGGATACAGGATCCGAACGGCTGAGGATGGAATGGCTGCTCTGGAAGTGTTGAAGAAAGAGAAGATCGATATTGTCATTTCTGACATGAAAATGCCGCGCATGAACGGCTTCGAACTGTTGAAAACCGTGAAAATGGAGCATCCTGAGATCAGCGTCGTCATCATGACCGCGTACGGCGATATGTACACCCTCAAGGACGCCCTCCTGCTTGGCGCCGACGAATACATCACTAAACCGTATAAGAGTTACGAAATATCGCTGGTGGTAGAACGGGCGTACTGGAGGATGCTGTCTGCCTCAGGTCAGGCGGTCAATCAGCACATGTAGGAGTTTTTGGTATGACGACGACAAACGGAACAAATACAGAAACTTCCACGCGCCGACTGATCCGCGTTACCATTTCCAAGGACCGGCTATTGGCTATGATGGCCCTCAGACGACCCGAACCCAGGGAGTCGGAAATCACTCAGGACGAGGTAATGGCCGCCCTCAAGGAAGCCGGGATTGTACACGGTATTCAGCATGATATTATAGCTAAAAGCCTAGCCGAGAGGATCTATGACACCCCAATCAAGGTTGCTACTGGTGATCCGCCAATAAAAGGGGAAGATACCAAGTTTGAGTATTGCTTTGACATCAATTGTGACGGTACTCCCCAGGAGGATAAGGAGGGCAGAATAGATTACCGGGATATTAACTATATCCAGAACGTTGAAAAGGATGCCGTTTTGGCCCGCAGAACTCCCCCATCGCCTGGAACATACGGTAGGGGGGTCGACGGCAAGGAAATCATCGCTCCCCGAGGAAGGGATTTGTCCTTCAAATACGGAGCCAACACCAGAGTGTCATCGGACGGGCTGGAGTTGACGGCCACGACGGCCGGGGCGATAGTCTTTCGCAATGGAACCATCGTGGTTAAGGACGTCGTGGTCATCGACGGCGATGTTGATTTCAGTGTGGGAAATATCGATTGTAATGGTTCCGTCAGGGTGAAAGGCAACGTCCAAGCCGGTTTTAAGCTGAATGTGGGAGGCAACCTTGAGGTCGGAGGAAATGTTCAAGATTGCTATATCAACTGCCGGGGAAATATTCTGGTGAAAGGCGGGTGTTTCGGCAAGGGAGAGGGGAGTATCCATGCTGATGGAGATGTGGTTGTTAAGTACGCCGAGGGGCAAAGAATCTCGTCAGGTAATGATGTCACCGTTGGCGGCGAATTGCTCAATTGTCATGTGACTGCAAAAGAGCGCGTGTGGGTCAAAGGGAAAAAAGGAAAGATCATCGGCGGCCGAACAAACGCAGGCAAAGAAATCAGGGCCTCTGTCATTGGCTCTGAGGCTGGAACGCCCACCACCGTGACGGTCGCCTTTGATCCCGTTCTCATGTGGGAATACAACACAGTCTATGAGATAAGACGTTTGGAAACCAACCAGGAAAGGGTAAAGCAGAGCATTTACGAGCTATACATGCTCTATTTGGATAGCAAGTTGCCGCCGGCTAAAGTGGCGGAGCTGAGAAAACTCGAGGAGTTTTGGAGCAACCTCTCTCAGGCTATGAAAACCCTGCACACGCACAAAGCGGAAATCGAAGAAAAGCTGAAGCAGTTTAAGCATGCCGTAATAATCGCTGAGGATACGATGTACGACGGTGTCGAGGCGCATTTCGGCATCGTCTACCGTCAGATCACAAAAACGAGAAAACAGTGCAAGTTGACTCTGGAAGAAAGCCGGATCATTTTCTCAGAATACAGACCAACCTGAGACCCCGACATCTCGGGCGCATCTGGTGATCTGAGAACGAAGGCTCCATTATTAGTGACAGATATAAAGGTCTCGCCCCTTCTCACCCACTCCACCACCGGAAAGTTTCCCCCACCTTCCATCATCTGATCACGGTGCACTTTTTTAGTTGTAAGGAAACGCAAAATCATTACATTTACTTACCCGGCAAGAGGAGCAGTAATACGCCACATTGCCTTGTCGATACTGTAGGTGAGTTTATTTTCTTTTCACTCACAGTCAGGGTGAAGAAAAAGGTGAAAACAAATAAGGCTGAACGATATAACCGCAAAGAGAATAACCAGAAGGAAGCTGAGAACATGGGCACGACCGGCGCGACATCTCCGTCCAACTTCATCCGAAACATCATTGAGCAAGACCTGAAAGCAGGCAAGAATGAAGGACGAGTACATACCCGATTCCCCCCGGAACCAAACGGCTATCTCCACATCGGACACGCTAAATCGATCTGTCTCAACTTCGGCTTCGCCGCCGAATACGGAGGCCTCTGCAATTTGCGATTCGATGATACCAATCCCAGCAAGGAAGAAATCGAATATGTCGAATCGATCAAGAAAGACATTCGATGGCTGGGGTTCGACTGGGGTGATCGGGAGTACTATGCCTCGGACTACTTCGGCCAGCTATATGAGTATGCCATACAGTTAATCAAGGACGGCAAAGCCTATGTCGACGATTTAAGCCCGGAACAGATCAGGGAATACCGCGGCACTTTGACAGAGCCAGGCAGGGAAAGTCCATACCGCAACCGGTCGGTTGAAGAGAACCTGGACCTGTTTGAGCGAATGCAGGTTGGGGAATTTCCCAACGGTTCCCATGTCCTGCGCGCCAAGATCGACATGGCATCAGGCAATTTGAACATGCGCGATCCGGTTATATACCGGGTTCTTCATGCAAAGCACCACCGGACTGATGATAAATGGTGCATCTACCCGATGTACGACTGGGCTCATGGCCAGTCTGACTCCATCGAGGGGATCACCCACTCTGTTTGCACCCTTGAATTTGAAGATCACCGCCCATTGTATGATTGGTTCCTCGACGCACTGGGTATCCACCATCCACAGCAAATTGAGTTCTCTCGCCTCGATCTTAGCTACACTGTGATGAGTAAACGCAAGCTTTTGGAGTTGGTCCAAGAAGGATATGTGACCGGATGGGACGACCCACGGATGCCTACCATATCCGGTTTGCGCCGACGCGGATACACGCCGGAATCAATCCGAAACTTCTCCGAGCGCGTTGGAGTAGCCAAGAAAAAGGGCAGTATGGTCGACATCGCCATGCTTGAGCATTGCCTCCGTGAAGACTTAAATCGGCGAGCACCGCGTGTGATGGCGGTATTGCATCCACTCAAAGTGGTCATAGACAACTATCCGGAGGACCGGGTCGAGCAATTGGAAGCGGTGAACAATCCCGAGGACCCCGGAATGGGATCACGCAAGGTTCACTTTTCACGCGTGCTGTACATAGAAGGCGAAGATTTTAGTGAAGAGCCGTCGAAAAAGTTTTTCCGCTTGGCGCCCGGTCGAGAGGTACGGTTAAAGCATGCCTATTTCATAAAATGCAAACGGGTGGTCAAGAACGAGCAGTCCGGCGAAGTGGTCGAACTGCACTGCACCTTTGACCCGGCCTCAAAGGGTGGCGCTTCCCCCGACGGACGCAAGGTCAAGGGAACGCTACACTGGGTCTCGGCAGCCCATGCGCTGGAAGCCGAAGTGCGCTTGTACGATCATCTCTTTACGAAAGAAAACCCTGCCGAAGCAGAGGAAGGCAAAGATTTCAAAGACTATCTGAACCCGAACTCCCTGGAAACATTGACCTCCTGCCGCATGGAACCCTCTTTGAAAGGGGCTGCTCCCGGCAGTCGCTACCAATTTTTGAGACATGGCTATTTCTGTGTTGACTCGGTTGATTCCACCGATGACAAACTGATCTTCAACCGAACAGTGTCATTACGCGACACCTGGGCCAAGATTGAGAAGAAGAGGTCTTCTTAGGATGAAGGTTTATGGGGGTTCTACCATTATTTTACTGGTAAAATCAATATAGTATCACCTCGTATATAAGAACTTAACCGATTGAGTTGTTAAAAGGGTTGGGCTAATTCAACTAAGCAATTATATGAGATGTCCACTACGACCTCTTCCAACTCTCTTTCCTTCCGGGACATCCTCTGGTATTAGATGAAAGAGCCATGCCGAATATTTGTATGTACTCCAAACAACATCAACCAACGGTACATAAAAAGGGGCCTCCCTGCACAGATGATACTCTACAGCCAAACTTGTCGAGTAACTCCCTCAGCACAGGAGGCCCCATTGAGGAGAAGTCCAGCCGGAATGTCGAGGTTCCAGCTGTCTTCTTTTTTACTTAATTGTTGAGGATTTCTTCAACCTCCGCCTTGTTGGCATCCATGATATACTGAATGCCGCTGATCTCAGCTGCCTCATGGGTCAGGGCGGCAATGTCATCACGCGCAATGTATTCCATGGTGAACTTCCGACTGCCACACATAAGCTGACGCAGACCCTGGGCTAGCCGCTCATAGTAGGTGTATAGGCCAATTGCACCGGTCGGCAGCGCCTCAAATTCCTTGTTACCGAGTTCCTTGCGCAGCTCGCCGGAAGTGACAAAGATTTCGTCCCGGGTTTGACCGAAACGCTCCACATATACAGGTAGTTGATGAGCATCGATGGCCATGCCGATGGTTTTACCGACCATGGCGGCTGCGATTGGACTACGGGCCATACCCACAAGCTTGACAAACGGGGCGCCAATTGCCAAACCCTTGAAGATCTGGTCTTCGAACGTAAACCCGCCTGCCACAGCCAGCGCCGGGACATATTCTCCCTTGTCGGCAAGGCGCTTGGTATACTGGTACAGCAGCGAATGCAACTCCACCGGTGGAACGCCCCACTCGTTCATCATACGCCACGGGCTCATTCCCGTACCACCGCCGGCACCATCGACCGTAAGCAGGTCGAGTTTGTACTTGGAGGTATACTTAACCGCTCGCGCCAGATCGGCTGGAGCGTAAGCGCCTGTTTTGAGGAAAATGTATTTCGCTCCAGCTTTTCGCAGCTCCTCAACTCTCTGGGCAAACGAATCCTCAGAAACCATACCAAGACGCGAATGCCTTTCAAATTCCTTGAAAGCGCCGCGCTCGAACGCCTTTATCACAGCCGGGTCGGTAGGATCGGGCAGAACTATATAACCACGCTCGTAAAGCATCTGGGCCTTCTTGAGGTTTCTTATCTTGACCTCGCCGCCGATATTCTTGGCTCCCTGACCCCACTTGAGTTCCACAACCTCGACACCCAGTTTCTCAATGGCATATTCCTGGACGCCAAGGCGCGTGTCCTCAACGTTTGCCTGTAGGACAATGGCCCCGTAACCGTCGTGTTGGTGATCCTGATACAGCTTGACGCGCCGTTTCAGATCCACAGTGTCGGTCACCTGACCTTTCTTGATAGTCGCCTCAGGGTCCATCCCAACTACGTTTTCTCCGATCGTCAAGCCAGTGCCGGCCAGAGCCGATCCAATTGCTAGCCCTTCCCAGTTGTTCTTGGCTATGTCGGTGGAGCCTATTCCGGGAATAATCCACGGTAAACGGAACTTGAGGCCTTTGTCATGCCCGAAAGTGACTTCGAGGTTGACTTTGGGGAATATAGCCTTATCGCTGTCGGCTTCAATACCGTGCGCCCCTACGGCCGTCCCCATGATGTTGAAGTGCGAGTAATCTACAGGGTAGGTTTTCTCCGCTGCAGTGGTAATAACTCCGAATGGTTGCGGATAGATCACTTCATGGCCTCGGTAGGCGGACTTACCGATTTCGCACATACCGATACAGCCGTCCACGCACGTCACGCACATGCCCGAATTCGGCGAGACCGAGCCCTCGGTCCGGTTCTTCGTCAGAGTTGCGGCCGAAGAATTAATTCTTGAAAGCGTTATGGACATTGTTTTTCCTCCGTTGTCAGCCTCAATCTTTTTTTATCTCACATGCCACACAGGGCTCCATGTAACACATCATATCATCAAATTTCTCTTTTTCGAGACATGGCGGACTCAAATTGGCACAGCCGCCACAGATTGCCTTCTCAGGTTCGGTGTACGTACACCTGAGAGAACATGCCGGGCAGATATACATGCACGCTCCGCACTGCCGGCAGACGTCGGACGTTATATCGAACGGGGTGCCGATGCTCCGGTTCTGGCCGCGTCCACGGAAACCGATAGCCTTGGCCATCATCTGTTCTTCACACATCCGCACGCATAACCCACACAGTATACAGTCCTCATACTCCTGCCGGAAGCGCTGCTGGCGAACGTCATGAGCGGAGGCGAGGTCCTGTATGATCTTCGACTGCGGACAGGAGGCCAACAACAGCTCCAGAACCATCTTGCGGGCTTTGACAACACGCGAGGATGCCGTGCGAACCCTCAAACCTTCTTCAGCCGGGTAAGTACACGACGTTACTAGTCTGGCCTTCGGGCCTTCCCCAATCTCCACGATACATAATCGGCAGGCGCCGTAGGGAGAAAGGCCATCCATGTGGCACAGGGTGGGGATTGGAAATCCGAGGAACCGAGCCGCCTCAAGCAGCGTGGTGCCCTTTTCGACCGATACCTTCAAACCGTTTATGTAGAGTGTAACCATGCTCATTTTTCTCCAACTGCGGCAGGCTTGATTTCTGTTTCGGTCTCAACCTCTTTGGGTTTGGTGAATTCCAGATCACATCGCAGACATCGGCGGGCCTCATGGGTTGCCTCATCAATGGAGAGTGATACTTCCACTTCGGCAAAGTTGCGTTTGCGCCATTCCGCCGGTGCGCGGGGGGTTTCAACGCGATCAGTTGGCTGTACCTCTTCTGCATCCACCTTGACCGGTTCGACATAGACTCTCGGCAGACATGGCTCAGCCGGCTGCACCAACTCCTCATTCCTCACAAAACGATCTATCATCACCGCCGCCTTCTTACCAGCCGCGATGGCTTCAACTACCGTATTGGGACCGGTTACGACATCACCTGCGGCAAATACTCCCGGACGGTTAGTAAGAAACGTGGCCGGATCAACCTTAACAGTATTGGCCCTGGTTGTCTCAATCCGACTCAACCGGGCAGGTCCGATAGCATCTACCCCCGAATCCTCTCCTATGGCCACAACCAGTGTATCAAGTTCAATGACATGTTCTGTACCATTTATGGGAACCGGACGTCGTCGACCACTGGAATCTACGTCGCCTAACTCGTTACGTACACATTCAAGACCAGATAGGCGTCCATCTTTGGCAATGACCTTGGTGGGAGTAACCAGCGTCTGGATATTAATCCCTTCCTGGGCAGCCGCTTCAATCTCCTCAGCAAAAGCAGGCATCTCATCGCGTGTCCGGCGGTAGAGGATAGTAACGCTGTCGACATCTTTCTGACGCAGAGCCATTCGTGCGGCGTCAATGGCAGAGTTGCCACCACCAATAACACCAATCCGACCTTGAGCCAGATGTTCACCTCTCATATTCAATGCCTTAAGGAATTCAATTGACGGGTAAACGCCGTCGACATCCTCGTTCTCAAGCTGGAGCGGTCGGCTCTTGTGCGCCCCTAGCGCCAGTAAAACCGCCTTGTACCCGTCCTTAAATAGGCCATCAACAGTAATGTCACGGCCTAGCGCGGTGTTGCATTTGACTGTAATGTTTTCATCTAGAAGGGCATTTATCTCGTTTCTGATGACTTCCCGTGGCAGACGATAGGACGGAATGGCACAGAAGAGCATCCCTCCAGGCTCATTCTCAGCTTCGAAGACGGTTACTTTGTAGCCCTTCAAAGAAAGATAGTGAGCTGCGGTGAGACCGGCGGGACCTGAGCCGATTACCGCTACCAGGGGAGGCTCACCGTCAGCCCATGCCACTCTTTGCGGTTTGTATACCGACGGGTCAAAGCGATCAGTAATGAAACGCTTGAGAGCACGAATAGCCACCGGCTCGCCTCCGCTGGTACCGGCGCGACATCTATCTTCGCACGGATGATGACAGACCCTTCCGCATACCGACGGGAAAGGATTTGCTTCACGGATAATGCGATAAGCGTCTTCGTACTCACCGCGTGCAATGTGGGCCACATAGCGCCAGGCCTCAGTGCCAAGCGGGCAGGCAGACTGGCAGGGCGCTCCTACCAGCTCCTTACAGACAAAAGCATCACATCTCTTATCTTTGATATGTCGCTCGTACTCATTGCGGAAATAGCGCAGGGTGCTGAGAATTGGATTGGGAGCAGACTGCCCCAAACCACACATAGTGGTGTCCTTTACGACAAGCGCCAGTTCCTCCAACAGGTCCAGGTCCTCCATCTTTGCCTGGCCCTTGGAAATATCATCGAGAATTTCGTACATACGCTGGGTGCCTTTACGGCAGGTGAAGCACTTGCCGCAGGACTCGTCCTTGAGAAAATTCATGAAGTACTTGGCTATATCCACCATGCAGGTGTTTTCATCCATGACGATCATGCCGCCCGACCCCATTATCGATCCCGCCTGAGCCAAACTTTCGTAATCGATGGGGAGGTCGAACATACTGGCCGGAATACAGCCACCGGACGGTCCGCCCGTCTGTACCGCCTTAATCTTGGCTTTGCCGACTGGGCCGCCACCGATATCGTAGACGACCTCGCTGATTTTCGTACCCAGCGGGACCTCGACCAGACCGGTATTTTTGATCTTCCCCACCAGGGAGAATATCTTCGTTCCGGTATTGCCGGGCACGCCCACCTTGGCGTACTCTTCACCTCCGCGGTCAATTATCACATGTATGTTCGCTAATGTCTCCACGTTATTGATGCAGGTAGGATGCCCCCAAAGCCCTTTTTCAATAGGATAGGGCGGCCGCTGACGAGGTTCACCCATGCGTCCCTCGACGGAACTGATCAGAGCCGTTTCCTCCCCGCAGACAAAAGCGCCCGCGCCGCGGACAATGTTGATATCGAAATCGATGCCGGTGCCGAGGATATTCTGTCCCAAAAGGCCGCCGTCTCGCGCCTGACGCAGGGCGATAAGAGTATGTTTGATAGCCAGCGGGTATTCACCTCGGACATAGATGATACCCTGGGTGGCGCCAATGGCAATACCCGCGATAAGCATCCCCTCAATGATGGCATGAGGGTTGCCTTCCAAAACACCGCGATCCATGTATGCTCCAGGGTCACCCTCGTCAGCATTGCAGACAACATATTTCTGTTCCTGTCCGTTGCCGGAAGCCCGGGCCAGTTCCCACTTTTTACCGGTAGGAAACCCGGCGCCTCCGCGACCCCGCAACCCGGATTTCTTTATCTCGCTAATGATCCACTCAGGATCAGGATTAGTTAGGACTTTCTCTGCCGCTGTGTACCCACCCTGTTCGATGTAGTTGAGAATTCGTATAGGGTCCAGCCTTTGATTCTCTCCCAGGATAGTACGCGTCTGCTTCTTGAAGAAAGGAATATCGCCTTGGCAGGGATAACTCTTTTGTTCACGCGGGTCCTTGTAGATCAAACCTTCGTCCACGAAACCGCCCACCGCCGCTTCTACCACTCTGGGAACGTCTTTGGTTTTGAGCTTGGGGTAAAAATGCCCACCAGGCTCCACGAGAACATACGGGTTCATCTCGCAAAACCCATGACAGCCGGTAATTCTCAGCGCGACCCTCTCCTGGAGACTTCTCTCCAAGATGTATCGTTTGATTAGCCTTATAATATCATTGATGCCGCTAGCTTGCCCTCCTGTGTCGGCGCTAATCACTATAGTGGGTTTGTCTTGCTGGGCTTCTCTTTCGCTCACAATACGCTGGCGAAAATCGCGGAATTCCTCAACCGTTGAAAGCTTTCTCACTTAGCAACCTTTTCTCATAACAGACCGTGACCAACCATTACTCTAATGTTGCACCACCCAAATCCAGCATGTGACCTTTGCAGCCGCGGCGGGAACAGATCTGTACTACGCCGCCTCCGCGGACAATCATCGGCACCATAGGTGCGCCACACTCGCCGCACTTGCTACTGCCAATAAGTTCGGCGTGGCAGTGAGGACAAAACATTTGGACAATAGTGTCGGGGGGTATTTCATACTCCGAAGATACCTCATAGCTTCCGTAAAGACTGGATAGCATCATCCAGCCGTGCTTGTTACTGAACGAGACTGTCACCCGAACGGGAGGCTGGCCGTCAATCACGTGCCGTGGGTCCATCAAACTGTGATTGCAACGAGCACAACTGACCTCAAGTGGAAACACGCGCTGATCAGTTTCAATCTCAACTTTATCGAGACCAGTACGAGCCTTATTGAGAATATCCTTGACCATCGAAGTCCTCATATGGGGGAAATAATGGCCGTCCACGACAACCACTGGACCGAGAGCGCAGGCGCCCAGGCAGTTGACCGTTTCCAGCGTGAACTCTTTATCGGGTGTCGTCTCACCTGCGTTGATTCCCAATTGCCGATGGACCTCTTCAGCGATGGCCGGCCCGCCGCGTACGTGACAGGCCGTTCCCAAGCACACGGAAATGAGATGCTTCCCACGGGGTTTAAGGCTGAACGCTCTGTAAAACGTCGCCACGCCGTAGATATCAACCAGCGAGCGACCGGTCTTTTCTGCAACAGCTCGCAGGACGTCTTCGGGAAGATAGCTGTATCTGGCCTGTATCTGCTCCAGAATGGAGATAAGCCCTTCTTCTGTGGAGCCGTTCTTTTCTACAATTGCCGAAATTTCGTCAGTAGACATTTCTAACTTTCACCTACACATGCTACTCGTATTCCTCGCAATGCCAGACTCCTCCTTTTGGCCTAGGGAGCTTGCAGGTATCGCGATGTGCACAATTCACACAAAGACCCTTGAGCTCTCCTGGTTCCGAAGTTTCCGGTGTCGTCACGGTGACAGGAGGGATATCCTTAGAGCTAGGAGGTACATAATCATCAAACATTTCGCAGTATATCGCATCTGTCCCGGTACGTTTCCGATAAACGCAGCTTTCAGCGTTGTTACAGGTCGCACAGAGTCCGACAAACGGTTTTATCGCTGACATGGTAAAACCCTCCATTAGTGTATCTTGCGCTACGATAGTTCCCGTCATTTTATGTCTCCTTATCCACAGGTGTTTCTCCCCCACGCACCGGTCTGCCGCGATCGAAGTAAGAGAAGCCGCTGTCCACCAAATAGGATTCATTACGGAAAAATCCCCCGCTCCTTGTACACTTTCTCCAAACGTGTCAGAGCCACAATGTATGCTGCCGTGCGCCAATCGGCGTTGTATTCTTTGGCGGCATCACGCACTTTCTCATAGGCGCGGGTGATTTTCTTGCGCAGTTTAGAGTCGACTTCCTCCAGTTCCCAGAACTCACTGCGTTTGTTCTGAAGCCATTCGAAGTAGCTGACAATGACCCCACCGGAGTTGCAGAGGATATCCGGAATCACGTCAATACCTCTATCCTTGAGAATCGCATCGCCATCCGGGTTAGTGGGTCCATTAGCTCCTTCGGCCACCACCTTCACATTCAACCAAGGTGCTGTGTCGGTGGTAATCTGGTTTTCCATGGCGGCTGGTATGAAGATATCAGCCTTCAGTTTCATGAAAGTTTCATGACTAATTGGATTATCGCCCTGGTATCCGGCGACGCCGCCGGTTTTAGCCACGTAACGCGCAAGATCGTTCGAATCTATGCCGTTCCGGTTGGCAATGGCTCCGGTAATATCCTCGACAGCCACCAACTTCGCTCCATGGGACATTAATAGGCGGGACGCCCAGGAGCCGACATTTCCGAATCCCTGAACGGTGTACGTTGCCTTGCTAAGATCGAAGTTGTTGTCTTTGGCCCATTCTTCAATGGTAAAGACGATGCCTTGGCCTGTTGCCTTATCTCGTCCAAGGCTCCCGCCTGACTCAATCGGTTTGCCGGTAACTACATGGGTGCAGCGTTGTCGCTCATGTGGTGGCATTGTTGACAGATAGGTATCGAGTAACCAGGCCATTATCTGCGCGTTAGTGTTCACGTCAGGAGCAGGAATATCATACTCCGGTCCAATATTGTTTCCTAACGCGAAGGTAAAGCGACGAGTAATCCGTTCCACCTCGTTGTGAGAGTGCTGTGAAGGGTCAAACTGTATACCGCCCTTGGCTCCTCCGAACGGTATGTCGGTGATGGCTCCCTTCCAGGTCATCCATGTCGCCAGCGCACGGATTTCATCGATATCGACCGAAGGATGGTACCGCAACCCTCCTTTGTAGGGTCCGAAAACACTGTTGTGCTGAACACGATACCCGGTGAACATCTCAATGTGACCATCGTCCATCTTTACTGGGAAATGGACGATAATCTCGTTTTCGGTCATCGCAAGTATCTTACGTATCTCCTTATCGAGTTCCATAAGATCAGCCGCCTTGTTGTACTGCCATCTCACGTTCTCATAAAGGCTGGCCTTTTGGGCCTGCGCCCCCCGCTGTGACAGAACTGCCTTGGCTTCCATCAATACCTCCTGGAGACTGGTGCCTGCCAGCGCGTTGAATCAACACCGGTGGGTCGTCTCTTTCCTACAGCTGATGCAACATGTTTGACTTCTACTTCCCCCAAATCATGTTGAATTGTTCATCAGCACAAAGCTCCTGTTTAACAACTCTTTATCAAGCGGGTCACTGAAATCCGTCAACACCCGTACTCACACGTTAAGCAAGGAGTGTGCCACCGTGCGCGATCGGGAGTGTGGAGGATCTCCCCAGTCGGGAAGGTCAGTGAACGCAATGAGCTATCTGCTTGTCCGGCAATGTGATCAGTAACTGGACAGATGTTAGCATTTTTCGAATATCACGGCCGTAGGAGGCTATCATGTTCCATATGGTAAGGATAAAAGCGGGAAGGTTTGTGCCGCCGGAGAGAAATTCCCCAGCTTGTATGGTCAGGTTCAGGAGGTTTTATCCTCTTTCAATTTCTCTCTGAGGGTCTTCCGGTCAATACCAAGTATCTCTGCCGCGCGAGTCTTGTTGCCATCCACGCTGGCCAGCACATTTCGGATATGCTCCCCCTCCACCTCAGCCAGCGTGCGCCGAAACCCAGTCTGTCGCGGGGCTGAAAACCGCATCAGCGAAGGCAGGTCAGGTGCATCAACAACATCACCGTCGGTCATGACCACCAATCGCTGAACGACATTCTCCAGTTCCCTCACATTGCCGGGCCAGTCATAGTTTTTAAGGGCTTTCAGGGCATCATCGGAGAAACGAATGGGTGGTTTGCCCATCTCTTGAGCAAACTTGTTGACAAAGTGGCGGGTCAAGAGCAAAACATCGTTTCCCCTCTTGCAGAGCGGTGGGACAGCGATAGTAATCACACTAAGACGGAAAAAGAGATCCTCGCGGAAAAGCTCTTTTTTGATCAGGCTTTGCAAATCCTTATTTGTGGCCGCTACTATCCGCACATCGACTTTTCGCGTGCGTGCATCACCAACCATGCAGACTTCTTTGTCCTGAAGAACGCGAAGCAGTTTGACCTGCATGGCAAGGCTGGTCTCGCTGATCTCATCAAGGAAGATAGTGCCGCCATCGGCAGTCTGGAAAAAGCCGGCGCGGGTTTCAGTCGCCCCGGTAAAAGCACCCTTCACATGCCCGAACAGTTCGCTTTCCAGCAGACCCTCAGGGATGCCACCGCAGTTGACCGGTACAAACGCAGCCGATGCCCGAGGACTGCAATAGTGAATAGCCCGTGCTACGAGTTCCTTACCGGTTCCGCTCTCTCCTGTTATGAGAACGGTCGCGGGTGTTGTGGCAGCCTTGCCAATGGCATTGAAAACCTTCTGCATCGCTTCTGACTCACCCAGGATGCCGTATGACTCTGAAATCTTTTCATCTGACCAGGGTCGTGTGGCTCGCCGGGTACGGAGTTTATCCAGAGCGTACTCCACCGCGCTTAAAAGCTCTTCATCAGTGAAAGGTTTGGCCAGATAGTCCTCGGCTCCGTACTTTACTGCCTCAACCGCCCCACCAATTGAAGCATAGCCGGTGATCATCATGACCTCGGCGTTCTTGAAGTTTTCGCGGACATGCCTGACCAAATCCAGGCCGCTGACCCGGGGCATTTTGTAGTCCGTAATGACGAGGTCAATTGATTCGGTGTCGAGAACCCGGAGCGCTTCGTCCACTCCCGGTGCCGTGTACACCTGGTAACCTTTTGAGGTCAGGTTTCGCTGAAGCACTTCCAGTGTTTCCGGGGTGTCGTCGACCACCAGGATACGTTCGCCTTTCTCAAGCTTAGCTATCATTGTTCTCCCCGTCGTTGACCGCTGTTTTCACAGGTAATCGAATTACGAACTTCGTTCCCCGACCAACCTCACTTTCGACTTCAATGGTTCCACTGTGAGACGTTACTATACCACGAACTATGGACAACCCCAGACCCGTTCCCTGATCAACATCCTTAGTAGTAAAAAATGGGTCAAAAATCTTCTCCATAACCTCAGTGCTCATGCCGATTCCGGTATCCTCCACCGCAAGCAATACCTGATCATTAGTATAGGAAGTACTGATTGTTAGCTGTCCACCCCGAGGCATCGCTTGTATAGAGTTGACAACCAAGTTGGTTAACACCTGAAGCAGTTGAGAGCGGTCGGCAGTGATTTCAGGTAGCCGCTTCGACAGATTGCGCACTAGCTCGATCCCGGTCTTGGTACACCTGGACTGGAGAAAATGAAGCCCATCTTCAATCAGAGTATTGAGACTTATCCTGGTTTTTTCCGGGGTGGTTTCCCTGGCAAATACGAGGAGTTTCCCTACCACCTCACGAGCATGCAAAGCCGCAGAGATTATCTTTTCTATATCCTGCCGGGTCTGGTCGATCAAGCCTTGATCCTTGGTTGCCAATTGGGCAAACCCGAGAATATTGGCCAGTGGCTCGTTCAGTTCGTGCGCTAACCCAGCCCCAAGCTGGCCGATTGTAGCTAGGCGGTCGGCATGTCGTAGTTGTTCCTGTAACTTCAACTTCTCATCTTCGTCCTGCTTCTGTTCGACAATGATCGATACCTCGCGGGCAATGGCATCGATAAGGCTGCGCTCTTCGTTTAAGAACGGACCTTCGTCAAGCTGCGGCTTTTCCCAAACGTAACCCACTTCCACAAAGCCTCGCTTATTCCCGTCCACCACGATATCGGCTCTAATACTCTGGGCCGGTTTCCTGAAACCACTGGTAAGGTAAGCGTGCTCATCCAAAACAATCCGGGCGCAGCAGACGTCTGGATAAAGCCAACCGGGCGGGAGCAGCTCCACCGTTTTCTGTAACACTTCATCCAGAGAGATTTCCGGTTGTGCCACCAGCTTGGCAATACCGTAAAGACAGGTCAGCTCCTTGACTCGTTCCCGCAACGCTACCTGCAGCCGCCGGTGAGCCAGGGCAATCCCAAAAGTCTGGGCCAAACGTTCGCAGGCTTCGACCTCTCGTCCAACAAAATAGTCCTTCTCCATTGACTCCAGCAGCGCTAGGCCGATTCGTTCCTGACCCACCTCAATTGGAATCAAGGCTAGAGAATGGCAACTCTCATCGATCCTTATACCCAACCCACCACCTGAACTAGATCCATGCAAACCCGCAATCGAGAGAGAACTTATGTCACCGGTCCACAAACTGCCATTATCCGTCAATAACGATATTGATGGATCGACACGCATATCTATTATGTCACGGCACAACTGTTCCAGAGCGTCGTTCTCTCCGGAGCTCCATACAATGTCGGCACCGTCATTCCGAAAATTGGGCACCACCTCGAATCGAAAGGGCTGTTTCATATCGCGGGTGAGCACACAACGATAGCACCGTCCGCGATCCCTGAGAACTAACCGGACAATATCACTGCCGGTGAAGTCGATCAGCATCTGCGACATTTCCTTAAGAAACTGTGCTCGTGGAATGCCACTATCGGCCCGTTCCAGTATCCGGTTGGACAGTGTGCGAAAATCCGGCATTTGACTGGTGTTGTTACTGTTCATGCTGGGTTCTGATTTCCGATTGCTCATGGTAGTACGTCAATTGCTTGTCAGACCAGGAAATACCAACGGAAAAGTATCATGAAACTTCATACCGATTTTTCTCTCCATGTCATATTCGCTCAACGTCTTACTCAACCGGAATCATGTACATACACTAACAGAGTGTTCTCTTTGTCGTGAAATGTCAAGGGAAAAGCCCTACTTGCGGCCAAGCGACAAAAATCAGGCCAGCCTGGCATTATCGACCTTCAACTTTTTCACATTCCGGGGCGGGTTCTCCTTGAGATATTCCAACTTAATGGCCACATTGAAAATCGCCTTGAGAGCACCAATCTCGAAATCTATTGGGTGCGCCCTGATACCTTTGCGTATGCACCCCTTGAAGTTTCCCTCGGACTCCGCTTCCTACCTGCTAGGATTAACGCATGAGTTCTTCCTTACCACTTCGTATCGACCAATGACCTCAGTAGTCAACTGTGGAATAGAGGCTACATTAAGGCACGTACTTTTGAGCAAAGCACTGATACCAAGTTGCTGTTAAAAGTAGAGTATAACCCACAAAGATGGTCATTCCCGCGCAAGGGCTTGTTGAAAAAGTCCTCTTCTTGTTATTGTGGACGACAGCAAAGCAATTTCGGACATTGAATACCAACGAGATAGCCACGTCGCTTCGCTCCTCGCTATGACGCTCGCTGGGTTTTTCAACACTACCGCAAGCGGGAATCCAGGGGATTTGGAGTTGTAGGAATGGAAAGGATGGATCCCTGCTTTCGCAGGGATGACGGTACCAAATCTCAAAACTTGATCTTTGATGGCAAGTTAGTACGAAAGGTCAATGACGGCCAGGTAGCGGTTGATTGCAGTCGTTTGATGGGTGGCCCTTGAATAGTTCGAGAAGTGGAATAGTGACTATTTACAGCAAACTGGAAAAATGACGGAGAATTTAGGACACACATCAGAATTCTTTAATGCCAATTTAATAGAAGGTGCTTGTCAGGAGGCGCGAAGCGCAAAAACACACAATCTGTATATGGCGGAGAGGCAGGGATTCGACGACCGCTATTCTGGCTAACTTCAAGTCTCTCTATGAAATAGCTCTATCTACTTACCATTAACTGTGTTCTGTTCCTTCCTGTTCCGTTCTGTTCTGTACCGTTGCGTGCTGTTCCGTGCATTTCGTTGTTAGAAAATTGTTAGAAAATCGAGTCGGTTGAGTCTGTCGATTTCAGCAAAAAACCCTTGAAACCGAACTCCGATTGCAGAAAAGCAAGAGGATTTGTGAAATAAATATGGAGCTTGAGTTCGAGACCAACTGCCATCAGTGGCTCAGTCGTTTAAAACGCGAGGGGAAATCCCTGGTAGTTCGCCGTACAGGTTCGACTTGAATCCCGGTCTGGGAGAAATAAGGTTTCGCATTATGAATTCTCTGGAGAGCAGCTTTGTAGCCTAATCAACCTCAGCGAGCTGGGTCTAACTGTGGAGACCACAAGACATTACGAGTTCTGTAGGGTCTCGTTTCGAACCGGCAACTCACTCCAAATCTTTGTACGAATGGTCACAGTTTGGCCACCATCAGGACTCGTGAAAGTCCACGAAAAAGAGCACAGCAGAAGCCATCAGTTCTCTAGGAGCTTGTTGAAAAACGTATCTGTAAGGAGTTTTTTCTTTGGTTTCGTTCATTATAGCGTTCCATTGGCCTATGGAGAGAGCAGGTAACAGCTCACAGGAGGGATCGGTCTATCTATTTCAGCGTTAGTGAATGCCAGTTGTAGCCGCTTGGGCATACTTCTCCCTGTCATCACGGAACAGCTCCTGCCAACAGGTTGTGCAGGCGAACCAGGTTATACGCGACGGCCGTAAAGGTAAACATCCAAAGCACCAGAAACTCTCCACCTCACCTAACCCTGCATGTCGCAGAACCCACCTGCCGCAACGAGATGCTCGTGTTTAAAGCATTCTTAATCGTGCAGCATGCATTCTGGACAGCTTCTCAGAAACTGTAGTTCTCATACTACTCTATTCGATTTCTGTCGCCCGGAGAATTCTTTCTCGCCACTCCATAGCCCACTGTCGATAGACTGGCGTGCATGAGTGTTCCAGCGCCTCCTTAACATGCCGCTCTGCTTCCTCACGATCATGCCCAGCTCTGTTCATCTTAAACAGCTTGTAGTGGTATTTGGCCCAGTTGAGATGGATGAGGAATAAATACACCGAATCCGATGGATCCGTGCGAGGTGCCAGCCATTCCAGGTCGATCTTGGCCGAGTCGAACAGTTCGTGCAGGTGCTCAGCACTCTCGGCAGCAGCGGTCACCCTCAGAAGTCTAAGTAGGGTGTTAGAGGAATCCGATTCAACTGCCTCCGAGATCATGCGGTATCCTTCTCTTGCCTCCGCGAGGGGCGACTTTGTCAAAGGGTTAATGGTTCGCAACACCTTGCTGCCGGTTGTTCGGTGGCTAACCTTTATCATCCTAAGTGAACCCATATAAGCCCGAATTAGTGCCGATCGTATTTTCTTGGGGAATTGCTTATCGAGAAACTTTTCGGCACGTTCTCGTTGTTCCTTGTCTTTATGAAATGCCAGATTGTGCATAAGAACCAGTCGGTCGAGAGCATTCTCTCGGTCAGGAGCTGCACTAAGCGAATCCAGGCGAACTCTTGCCTCATCCCGAAACAGAAAGAACGATGCTGGTTCGCAGGCTCGAGCGGCTGGCACAGCGAATAGCAGCGCAAACAGTATGACCGATACTCCGTATGCGGATTGCAGTGTCTCAGATCTCACGATCTGTTCGCTCTGTTTCCTTGCATATTTTCACTGGATCTCATCCGTCTCAGTGACATGCTCAGAACACTGAGGCCAATAAGGGAACTCAGGGCTGATCCCGCGAGCACTCCCGCTTTAGCCTCAACCAGAAGATCACCTTCGAGACTCAGCGAAGCAACAAATAGTGACATCGTGAATCCTATACCTGCTAAGCATCCTGCCCCCACAATAGCCTTCCAGCTGACCTCTCCAGGCACGATACCGACACCTGACTTCACGACAATCAGGAGGCTGAGGACTATCCCCAGAGGCTTGCCAACTAATAGGGCTACTGCCACTGCAGTAGCAATCGGCGAGGTTACTGATTCAAAAGAAAAGGGCACACCAGCATTAGCCAAGGCAAAAACAGGCATGATTACGAATGCCGTCCACGGGTGGATTTCCGTCTCAAATCTTTCCAAGGGCGAGATTGCCTCGCGCGATACGAAATCGACCTTTTCAACCACGTCTCGCAATCTCACGCTTCCGCTGCCACCTGTTCCCGAGCCGATGGCAACAATTGCTTCGTCCAAGGTACTTCTCAGGGTCTCACGGGAGATTAACGGCATGGCAGGGGTGAGTAGCCCCAAGACCACACCTGAAATGGTGGGATGAACACCAGACTTGAGGGTGAACAGCCAAATGCCAGCACCAGCGATTAAATAACCCGCCACTGTCCGTATTCCCAGCCGGTTCATGGCAACCACAGCCAAAGTCCCGGCTGCAGCTGCCGCCAGCCAAGCCAGCTTGATCTGGCTAGAATAGAATAACGCAATTACCAGAACCGCGATGATATCGTCTACTATAGCAAGAGTTAACAAGAACACTTTCAGCCCATGTGGCACGCGCTTTCCTAATAAGGCCAGAGCACCGACGACGAATGCGATATCGGTAGCCATCGGAATGGCCCAGCCACTCTGGCCAGCTTCGCCGTGCTGTAGAAGAAGAAAAATGAGAGCGGGTGTGATGGCACCTCCCGCTGCCGCAGCCAATGGAGCTATCACGCGACGAAAATCTCGCAGTTCGCCAGCTACCAGCTCGCGTTTGATTTCGAGACCAACGAGAAAGAAGAATACGGTCATAAGTCCATCATTGACCCAGTACCATAACGGATACGACAAGGAGAATCGGCCGGCTCCAAGTGTAAGATATGTATTCCAGAATCGCATGTAGACCTCTGCCACAGGCGAGTTGGCAACGACTATGGCGGCTGCTGTGAATACTAACAACACCACTCCACTCACGGACTCCACGTGCAAGAAGCGTAACAGGGGTTGTGTCAGACGCTGGATTGGTCTCAGGGTTTCGGTACGTTCCATACTATCGCCAAACATCGCTCTCAACACCAAAGGCAACAATTAACTCAGAACACTCAGAGACAACCTTCTCGTTGTCATAACTCAATCTCGAACTCCTCGTTCAGCTCAGGGATAATGACGTCCCAACCGAACTGACTCCTAATTTTCTCAGCCAGCGAATCTGAGGACTCCGGCTCGCCGTGCACGATGAATATCTTCTCCGGCGAATGGTTTAGCCCCATAAGCCACGCCAGAGTCTCATCGTAGTCAGCATGACCTGACAGCCCGGTGAGATTCTCGATCTTTGCCTCTACTGGTATACTTCTCCCGTGTATCTTTACACTTGGCTCATTATTAATGAGAGCGCGACCCCGGGTTCCTTCAGCTTGATAACCGACAAACAGTATTGTGTTTCTTTGCTCAGGCAGGCGCTGGGCAAGATGATGTAAGATCCTGCCACCAGTCACCATTCCACTAGAAGCGATGATGATAGCACGACCCTCAACGTTACCGATGCTTTTAGACTGTTCTCGGGTGTCGCACAGGAAGAGCTTCTGAGGCCTGAAAATCTTCTTGCCCTTAATGGTCTGGGTGCGGCTGGCCAAGTTTTGGTCCTTTATCCGCCGCTCATAGACTTCAAGGGCGTCAAGAGCCATAGGCGAATCAACATAGATCGGCAATACAGGAATGTCTCCCCTTTCCTCCAGTTGGCGCAGGACATAAAGCAACGTCTGCGTGCGACCCACTGCAAAGGATGGAATAACCAGAACCCCTCCCCGTTCTATGCTCTCGTGAACAATCCGGATTAGCTCCTCGCGAAACGACCCGTCGTTATGCAGTCGATCGCCATAGGTTGACTCGAGCACCAGATAATCGATGTCATACACCTGAACCGGATCTCGTAGTAAAGCACGGGAAGGCCGGCCGAGGTCCCCGCAAAACACGATCTTTCTCCTTCGCTTACCCTTGACGGTTCGAATATCAACAAATGATGAGCCCAGCAAGTGACCGGCATCTTTAAACTTAACCCTGATACTATCGGATAAGTCCAGTTGCTCTCCATAGTGAACTGGTTCAAAACGGTGTAAAGCCTGCTCGGCATCTTGCGTTGTGAATAGCGGTAGGGCTGGCTTGTGTTTCGAAAATCCTTTCTTGTTAGCCCAGCGGGCATCTTCCTCCTGTATATGGGCGCTGTCTAAAAGAAGAATGCGGCAGAGATCGGCAGTGGGTCGCGTGCAGTGTATCGGTCCTGAGAATCCCTGCTTGCAAAAGCGGGGCAGGTATCCAACGTGATCGATGTGTGCGTGGGTCAGTAAAACTCTGTGGATTGACGAGGGGGCAACAGGGAATCGATCCCAGTTGCGAAGACGATTCTCTTTGGAACCCTGAAACAAGCCACAATCTATCAGTAGGCGAAGCCCGTCAATATTTAGCAAAAAGCGTGAGCCTGTGACGGTGCCTGTTGCTCCTAAAAATGATATCTTGGCCATCTATTTTACACTCCATTCACACTGAATTTGCGGAATCATTCTCCGACAACTTTGTCTGTCCTGGAATACAATTAACACGCTCTTATCCCTTTAATAACAATCGTCTGACATTATCATTTTGCCGTACGAGAATCATGATCCTCAGATCTCTGACCTAGGCTGTTCATGAGGTTCGTATGCAACCGCATCGGGTCCCACCAAACCCCCAGAAACTACGAACGCCAAGGCATCGTTGACACTCCAATCAGTCGGCGTCGTCGACGTTTTCGGCACGATTTCCAGAAAACCGGACGTTGGATTCGGTGTGGTGGGAACGTATACGGCTAGCAACGGTTGCCCCGATGTTGTATCGGTGAGAGTCCTGGTTACCAACCCAACTGTCTTCATACCGGGGTGGGGATATTCGATCAACACCACCTGCTTGGCTTTCTCCGGCTTCGATTGAAACGCCTCAATGACTCGCTTTGTCCCTCCATATACCTTACCCACGAACGGCATCTTTTCCAAGACGGTATCGAATACCATCATAAGTCTTCGTCCCAAAAACTTGCTGGTCAGCCATCCAAGCCAACACAAGAAGATTAACGCCACCAATATTGAAACCAGATTCTGGAATGCGGACGAGCTTAGTACTTCCACCAACCTTGGAGATTCCGGCTGAACCAAAGTGACCATCCATTCGATAAAGGGAGCCACCAGATCAATCGCCAGTCCCAACACAAACGCTATGACCAACCACGTCACCCAGAGAGGGATAGCAGCCAGAAGCCCGGCAGTCAGATTCCTCTTAATCGATATCATGTTTCAACGCTCCTGCTGGCTTAGTTAGTCCCACTACCATCCATGACAACATGCACAGGTGCCGCTTGGCCTTGTTTGTCTTGACCGGCATATAAAGTAACGTGCGGGAACGGAATCTCAATATTCCTTTCGTCAAATGCCTTTTTCAAGCGTCTATTGAATTCGCGTGCAACACGCCACTGCTTGATCGGCTTCGTCTTTGTGCGAGCCTTGATTATTAGAGCGGAGTCTGCAAATCGATCGAGCCCCATCACTTCAATCGGTTCAAGGATATACTGACCGTATTCAGGATCCTCACGCATTTTTTCATCAACTTGCCGAATGACCTCAAATACTTCGTCAACATCTTCCCTGTATGCCACCCCGATATCATAGACGTATCGGGAGTACTCCTTGGTCATGTTGGTAACAATATCAACCCGGCCATTTCGGATGTAGTGAACGTTCCCGCTAAAATCCCTGAGAACAGTCATGCGAAGGTTAACACGCTCCACTATTCCACCTTTGTCCGCAGTCTGAATATAGTCACCCACACGAATTTCATCATCAAGCAGGATAAAAAAGCCGCTAATTATGTCCTCTACTAAATGCTGCGAGCCAAACCCAACGGCGAGACCTACCACTCCTGCTGCCGCCAAAATAGGACCAATCTTGATTCCAAGCTCTCCCAGAACCATTACGAAGGCTGTAATGAGTATTGTGACTACCATAACATAACGAAACAGCGAGCCCAACGTGCTTGCACGCTTGCGCGCTTCACTTTCCACGTCTTTTTTCAAGAAAACCCCAAACATCCTCTTTGAAAAGACCTTGGCCAAGCGCAAAGCGACAAGCATCAGCGCAATAATAACGAGAACTCGCAGACCGCCTGTGAGCAGCCATGCCGTTACCTGCTGAACCACTTCTTGTACATCCATAATTACCTCCAGGTAGCTTTATTATTTACACGTCTACATCTCGATCTCAAAATGCCTGCCCCATGCTGAGAAAGAGCTTCCTTTGGCTTTCCGTTTCCTTTCGGTCGACATTTACACCGTAATCAAGGCGGACTATGCCTATCGGGGAGTTGATCCGTAGACCGATCCCTACCGACGGCCGAAGGTCTCCCAAGCGGAAAGCGTTGATATCCGTCCAGACATTGCCAATGTCAACAAAGGCGGCAGAACCCAGTAGTTTGTAAATCGCTTTTCTTAACTCGAAAAGATTCCAGACGATTTTGAATTGCCCCCCCAAAGGTTTGCCGTTTTCGTCAAGCGGGCCGACGAGCTGGTATCCGAAACCTCTTAGAGAGGTCGGCCCACCGGTGTAAAAGCGCTCGTTAAGCGGTATTTCCTCGGACACACCGAAAAAGTCCATCCAACCGATTTCGAAAGCCGAACCTACAACAGACTCTCGGCCAATCGCTTTGAAAACCTTCAATGTGACTATTGACCGCGCGAACGTATTCGATCCTTGCAGGAAGCTGCCGGCCAGTTCGTTTGTCCAGTCGATGTACGTACCCGATTGTGTGTCAAATAAGTTATCACGGGTGTCATGAGTGATTGACAGAGAAAGACTACGCACGTGAGGATCCAGGTCTTTAGGATACGCCAATGCTGTCACTTCAGTGATGTCGGTATTTTCGAAGCGGTAGCTCGCTGCAACCGTCGTATGAAATCCTAATCTCCGTCCCAGGGTCACACGAGCACCGAGTGTTTGCATCTTATACCCCGGCTCCTGTCGGAATTGCAGGAAGATGTTGATGTCTGTTCGCCAGCGTGTCCTGAAAGTCCATGGTTCCGTGAAGGAACCGCTAATGCCCTGTCCGATAAAGTTGGCCTCAAGAGCCGTTCCGATCTGACGGGCAGTCCCGGCCAGGTTTGACGTGGTAAGCTCGATACGCCCACGGATTTTTTCAATTGATCCATAACCTATCATGATACCAAACTCACTGGAGGGCTTCTCTTTCAATTCAAACAAGACGTCTTTGGCTGTGGAGTCATCACGTGACGAGAGAGCTGGACGAGCAAAGACGCTCTCGAAAAGACCGGTCAGGTATAGGCGTCGCTGTGACTGCAACAACCGTGAATACTGTATGATTTCTCCGGATTGAAACGAAAGCTCGCGGGTGACAACGTACCGTTTGGTCTTTTGTAGGCCCTGTATGTGGATGCTATCAATCCTGGAGCGTGAGCGTTCCTCAATGATAATATCTATCACTGCCAGATGCACTTCTTGATTCACCTGGACATTCGGTGTGACTGAGGCGTCGAGAAAGCCGTTTTCGGCGTAGAGGCTTAGTATTGACATAACTCCATCCTGAATGGCTCGTCTGAGCAACGGATCTCCGTTTTGGAGCTTAATGTGAGAACGCAGAACGGAATCAGCAAAAAACTGGTTTCCAAAGATAGTCACACCTTCGACGCGAG
>CAYQDB010000008.1:0-143316 GCA_964416195.1 uncultured Ignavibacteriales bacterium | reverse complement strand
GCTGGTTGAAAAACGATTGATAGGAGACTTGACTTCGAGCGGCGATTTAGAGAAGCCCCAAGTGAGCTTGACCTACTTCGCTTTCGGTGCCACACCCCAGTGCAGTTTATTTCTGAGCAATTTATAGAAAGAATACTGCGGGAACGTGACCAGCTTCAAACGAAAATCAGCCCTGCTGATGACAACCTTATCCGTATCTACCAGCGGCGCCATCACCTGTCCATCGAGAGTCAATCCAGCTACGCCGTGTTCTGACCAGATTTTTACTTCCAACACGTCATTACCTGAGAAGATCATCGGCCTAGTGTTCAATGAGAAGGAAGAAATCGGCGCCGCGATGATAGCTTCCATCTTGGGATGCATAATCGGTCCTCCGGCGGCTAGCGAATAGGCCGTCGAGCCGGTCGGTGTGGCAATAACCAGACCATCGGCCTTGTAGGTAACAATATCCTCCTTGTTGACGCTGAGGTTAATATCAATCAAGCGGGCGACCGGGCCATTGTCCACCACCACATCATTGAGAGCATAGGGGCTGTCAAGCTGTCGTTTGCCCTCAATGTGCACCCTTAAGAGCATCCGTTCTTCGATCTGATAATTTCCAGCAGCAATGGCATCCAAGGCCTTCTCCAACTGCTCCTGGGGAAACTGGGTCAAGAAACCCAACGAGCCGAGGTTTATTCCCAACAGTGGCGTGCCCTGTTCGCCAACAGCCCTGGCGGAGGCAAGGAAGGTCCCGTCGCCGCCCATTGAGACCAGGATGTCGACCTCCGAGGCTATTCCTTGTCGCGGAGAGAAATCCAATCCATCCCCAAAACTCTCTTTCAGTTCCTCGGACAAAACGACATCATGACCGGACTGCCGCGCCCAACTGAGAAACGTATCAATCGCTTCGCCGGCGCTTTTTCGCTTCACATTTGCAATCAAACCAAAACGCATAACTTAATGCTCCACACCCCTATGATAATGCCGTGCTGTCGGGTGCCCTCACCTGACAGCTGGCGGTGTCGGGTGGGGGCACCCGACACCACTTAACAACCGCTCCACGCTTTTATGATAATATAATGCAGGTCAAAAGTCTTGTATTTTTGACATCTTTGATGAATAACGGCGTGTCATACAGTGTAAGTACTTACCTCCACACCGATGCCAACAGTTCCTCTATTACTTGCTACCAATCACAGCAATCCGGCGCGTATCAAGAGTCACCTTGCCGCCGTCCGGGGCTTGAACCAGACGGGTCTCCGTGAAGCCGGCCTCGCGGAAGAGGCGCTGAAACTCCTCCGACGTGGGGATTCTCAGGTCGATCTTAACTGTCCGCGTCTTCGATCCCTTTCGGTAGGTGCGATTTGAGTATTGACGTCCAGTCTCAAAGTCAAACGAATTCTCTACAACAACCACTGTACCGTCGTCGAGTTCGTACCAGTCTCGGTCCTTAAACCTTTGCATCAGGCTGTCGCGGTGAATAAACTCCAGCATGAACCTTCCACCCGGTTTCAATGCTTGATAAATACGCTTGAGAATATCGAAGTTGGTTTCATCATCATAGTATCCCCACGCCGTGAAATAATTATAAGCGGTGTCAAACTCTGCATCAAAGGACAGCTCCCGCATGTCCCCTACTACGAACCGTGCATTTGCCACACCTTTTTCGGCAGCCCACTCTTGTGCGTATTCAATGAACCGCATTGTACGATCATAGCCCACTACTTCGGCAACATGATCCGCAACTATCAGGGCGTGACGCCCGTGACCACAGGCCAAATCCAGCACGCGGTCGGACTGTTTTAGTTCAAGCTCCCGGACAATAAACTCAGCTTCACGGGTGGTACCTTCAGTGTTCGAGAGGATACCGGCATACTCGCTTTCATACGACTCATCAAAAAGATCTTCAACCCAACTCATATTTACACTCAATTCTCAGTTAGGTCAGATTCCCTGGAGCACAGGTGTCCCACAGCTTGCTGTTGACTACCCATTACCCATCCTGTCTTAAACATTTATTCCTTTCAACACGATGTCACCTTTTCTCACACCGATATCGTCCGCGATAATTGCGCACTTGGCTTTTAGCAAAAAGAATATCGAAAGGTGTTCATTCGAAAGCCCCTCATAATTCCCCTGTCCTTTAGCTAGAATTAATTCCGCCTTGTTCAATAGCTCTATGAACTCAGAGCTGCATGTGTTTAGGATCGTTCCAGGAGCAGTCGTGCCGGAAGATATGATCGTTGCTACTTGGTCCAAGCCTGCCTGAATTGCATCCTCACGTGTGGCATCATTTATGATCGGTTGTTCTCGAACCACATAAACTACCGGCTTACCTATCTGCTCGATGAGTAGCCTGTCGAATACTGTCTCTCCAGCATTGTCACCGATAAACAGAACACTTTCAGACTGCTGCAAGTGAGTCTTGAATTGATCGTAATCGAAGATCGCAAAATCCTTTTGCAATACCTCCTCTATCTCTCTTTCTATATCGAAGGAAGGATTAGCACCGAAATCGATCACGTTGCCTGCGATCGCAATCCTGATTGCGGTCAGAAGTTGATCGTGCGATTCTTCAATTGTTCTTTTTAATGAAGGGTATAGGGCAAGAGCGTTTCTGGTGTCTTTGCGCTTTATCTCACAATATGGATCGGCATTCCCCGTTATTTCACTGACTTTATCATAAATCAGTTTTCCTGTCTCCGGGGGCGTACTTTCAAGAGAGATATCCTTTAACATCAAACCCACTTCATCCAATAGGCACTTGATTGTCCGCTCATCATCTGTAGCGATCCGTCCGGCGCGGAGAGCTTGATCGAAAAAGCATGGTATACAATCAAGATAGGTTTTCACTTACGCCCGTCTCATCGAAATCATTATGAACTTGTGTCGGGTACTCCATAGCTTAATGTGGGAACCAAGGAACGCAGCCTATCTCGGTTTCTGCTGGATTCCCGATTCCATGGGAATAACCCCAACCTTTTTCTTCGCATTCCCATTCTTCCGGAACATTAGTTTATGCAGGAAGCCACCCGTGTGCTTATGGCTGTCAGTAACCAGTTGTTCTATAGATGCAGCTATGCCGTCAGGGTCGAGGCCGATCTCCTTGAGAAGCAAGGCACGGTTGCCATGAGTGATGAAACGGTCAGGGATACCAAGCGCTTTGAACTTCCCGCTGTAGCCCTCAGATAGCAGGTACTCCGCCACTGCCTGCCCGAAACCGCCACGCCGAGCATTCTCCTCAATAGTCACGATAAGACCGGCTTTCTCTTTGACTTCGGACAACATCTCCAGATCAAGCGGTTTCACGAAACGAGCGTTGACAATAGAAATATCTATGCCCCTGGCTGACAGGATATCTGCCGCCCTTTGAGCCTGTGTCACCATCGTACCGACCGCAAGAACAATGATATCACTCGGCGGTGAAAGAGCTTCCCATTTCCCCCATTCAATGTCCGGAACCTCATCCATTATATCGGTCGGGACAGTATCACGGGGGTACCGGATAGCCACCGGTCCGGACAGTTCGTTGTCGATTGTATAGTGCAACATTGCCCGCAGTTCGTTGCCGTCTCTCGGTACGGCAACAGAGAGATTGGGCGTCAAAGGGAGGTAGGAGAGGTCAAATGTGCCGTGATGGGTGGGACCGTCGTCCCCAACCAGACCGCCACGATCCATACAGATTACCACGGGCAGATTCTGCAGGGCGATATCGTGAACAACCTGGTCAAATGCTCTTTGCATGAAAGTCGAGTAAATTGTCAGGTACGGCCTTGAGCCACCAGCCGCCAGACCCGCCGCAAATGTGCCGGCATGACCTTCAGCAATCCCCACATCAAAAAACCGCTCCGGGTATTTCTCAGCAAAATCGATCAGCCCTGTCCCAGCCACCATCGCCGCAGTAATAGCCACCACCCTATCGCTTTTGCCCCCAAGCTCGACCATGGTATCTCCGAAGACTTTTGTGTATGAGGGCCTATCTGACATCTTGGCAGTAGTCTTACCTGTTACTTTATCAAACTTGCCTATCCCATGATACTTAAAGGGGTTACTCTCGGCGGGTTCGTAGCCTTTCCCTTTCACGGTCGCGATGTGCAACAGAATGGGGCCGTGAAGGTTCTTCACCCGCCCCATTGTTCTAATCAGCAATTCCAGGTCATGCCCGTCGATAGGACCAAAGTAACGAAATCCCAGCTTCTCAAAGAGCATCCCGGGGACCAGCAGACCCTTCAGGGAGTTCTCAATATTGGCGATTGTAGCCCGGATCTTGTCACGGCGTTTGAAGCGGCCGGTCAGTTCCCAGACTTCGTTGCGTAGCTTGTTGAATTTCTCATCCGCCATAATGCTTGTGAGATACTTCGACATCCCGCCGACATTTTTGGAAATCGACCAGGTATTATCATTGAGGATAACCAGCAGGTCTTTCTTGAGCGAACCGGCGTTATTAAGACCTTCATACGCCAGCCCTCCCGTCATAGCGCCATCCCCAATGATGGCTACAATCTTGTAATCCTGTCCGGCATTGTCACGTGCGGCGGCGAAACCAAGAGCGGCGGATATGGAAGTGGAAGCATGACCGGCGCCGAAATGATCGTACTCGGATTCCTTGCGCTTGGCAAACCCCGCCACCCCACCGTACTGGCGCAATGTGTGCATCCGATCACGGCGCCCTGTAAGCATCTTGTGGGTATAGACCTGGTCGCTGACGTCCCAGATTAACTTGTCCGAAGGTAGATCGAACAGGTAATGCATAGCCAGTGTCAGTTCTACCGATCCAAGATTGGTGGCCAGGTGTCCCCCAGTTTCAGATACGACCGAGACTATCTCCTGACGGATCTCCACAGCGAGTTCCGTCAACTCATCGATAGACAGCTTTTTCACATCAGCAGGAGAGTTGATTTTTGATAAAAACTCCATACACATCTTCATATTAAACAGGTCAATATCGCCTCTGGCCGACATAGACAGCCAGATACTTCAGCATATTCTCATCGCCCGTATCAAAGATTGCTACAGATTCATCAATAAGCTGTTCCGCGTCCCGGTGAGCCTGCTCCAGGCCCATTACCTTAGGGTAAGTTGCTTTCTGTTTTTTACGATCGGAACCTGTATTCTTTCCCAGCAATTTCCGGTTCCCCTCGATATCAAGGATGTCATCGATTATCTGAAACGCAAGACCGACTTTCTCCCCATACGTTGTAAGCCTTGACAGCAGTTTTGTATCCGCTCCAGCCAGGATAGCGCCGAGCCTTACCGAACACCGGATGAGGGCAGCGGTCTTTCGCTTGTGGATATACACAATATCATCGCGGGAAACATCCCGACCTTCCGCCTCCACATCAGCGATCTGACCGCCCAGCATACCTCCGGTACCGATCGCTTGCGCCAACTCCGTCACCGCCTGAGCCGAACCAGTTTGGGCAATCAAACCGAAGGCGAGATCATGAAGGGCATCTCCTGCCAGCACGGCAACAGCCTCACCAAACTTTTTGTGACAGGTGGGCTTGCCCCGCCGCAGATCGTCGTCGTCCATACAGGGCAGATCATCGTGGATCAAGGAGTAAGTGTGAACCATCTCCAGCGCCGCCGCTGCATAATGGATCAACCGATCTTCACTCGTGATGTCTCCCCCACAGTACTCATATGCAGTCAAGGCGAGAATCGGTCGCAGACGCTTTCCACCGGCCATGACTGAGTATCGCATTGCAGCGTGGAGCGATCTCGGCTCCACCGCGGCGGATGGGAGATGCCTATCAAGAAGCTGGTCAACGAGTTGTCGCTTTTCTTGCAAGTAAAGTTGGACATCCATTGTTTGAGCCGGCATT
The DNA here is from genome assembly GCA_964416195.1 of uncultured Ignavibacteriales bacterium. Lineage (GTDB taxonomy): Bacteria > Zixibacteria > MSB-5A5 > GN15 > FEB-12 > CAYQDB01. The sequence continues at coordinate 137,509 of CAYQDB010000008.1, read as the reverse complement.
ATTCGCCCCCTGTTTCTTTATCAAATTCTTCCTCGGATAGCAGATCGTTTTTTTCGCGGATTATCTTGATTTTCTTTTCTGCTCCAACCAGTTCTTTCTCACAGTACTTAACAATCTCAAGCCCCTCCGTATATAGACTTATCGAATCTTCAAGCGACGTCTCGCCTGCTTCCAATTTGTCCGTAATTTCCTCGAGTCTCTCAATCGCCGACTCAAAATCCCTCGGCTTTTTTCTGACAGCCATGCTATTCCTACCGTTTCCCGACAACATCCTCAACCGAAGACACTACATGCCCATCGGGCAGGATCGTTTCCATTCTGTCACCAGGAGAGATATCCCCGACAGATTTTATGAGCCTTCCTTCAGGCAACTTCCGGCTTACTGAATACCCACGTGCAAGAATCTTCAAAGGCGACAGCGTATCCAGCCGCGACAAAGACAAAGATAAACGGTTCCTATGCTTTTCAAAACTGTTTTTTCCTGCAGTGTCCAGACGTCGAGCCAGGCCATCCAGGTACTGCTGGCGCTGCAGGACAATGTCGTAGGGTCTCCTGAAAACGGGCCGGCTGAGAAGCGCTGACAGACTCTGACGTGCGCCAGCAACCATGCTGTTTAACAGACCGGCCTGTCTTATCAGATTTGCACGGATAGCTTCCAGAAATTCCCCCTTGGACCAAACGGCCAGTTCCGCCGCAGCCGACGGGGTGGGAGCACGGAGATCGGCAACAAGATCAGAAAGGGTAACGTCAACTTCATGACCGACAGCCGAGATAACAGGCAGCCTTGATACCGCGATAGCTCTTACGACAGTCTCGGTATTGAACGGCCAGATATCTTCAAGCGAACCACCACCCCTTCCGGTAATTATGACATCGATATCATTGCGGCTGTTGAAATACTCAATACCAGCGGCTATCGTATGTTCAGCTCCATCGCCCTGAACCTGCGCCGGGTAGATAACCAGCTCAATCGAATCATTACGCCGCTGTGCGATTTGGATAATATCCCGAACAGTCGCGCCGGTTGGAGAGGTGACAATACCGATCTTCAAAACGTACGGCGGAATCTCCTTTTTGCGGTCTTCATCAAATAGCCCTTCGGCAGAGAGCTTCTCATAAAGCTGCCGGAAAGCAAGCTCTAATTCCCCAACCCCTACCGGTACCAGTTTGCGGCAATTGAGCTGATAGCTGCCCCCTTTTTCGTAGACACTGATATCGCCGTAGGCCAGCACTTTCTGACCATCCTCCGGTTCAAACTTGAGATATGCTCCGATTGACCGCCAGATCGTGACTCTGATAACCGCATGCTCATCCTTGAGGTTGAAATACCGGTGGCCAGAGGAGTGCAGGTGGTAGTTCGAAATCTCACCCTCGACCCAAATGTCCTGATACGACTGTTCGAGAGTGGTCTTGATCAATCGGGTGATCTGGGAGACAGTGTATGTCTGTGGTTGTGTTTGCATATAGGAGTATAAAGGCGATGGCAGGCAGCGCGCAATACTTAATTCAGTAGGTCGGAACCCCTGCGGCTCCAACGGGTGGCCTGACAAAAGTCCCCTCTTGAGAGGGGATTCAGGGGTGTGTAATCACTCGTACCCCACCCATCGGGGTACAGACCGGACAGTACCAAGTGGCAGGATCGCAAGGATCCTGCCCTACTCTGCTTATGTCTCATTGACCAAGTTGGTCTGACCTGCTTTAACTGCTGGTACAGATCCCCGCTTAGCCGAATGTGAATCATCTTGGGCTTCTTATAAATCGTTTTTTCTCGGGGCATATTTATCCGCCTCGTTTTCAAGATTCTACTATAAATGTAGCTTGACGATTGTACGGAATCCATTTATTTCATGCACAGTATGATAATGATGGCGGTTCGACGCCGCCGAAGCGGGGATTGTGTGAACCGGCACTCGAGATTGTCGAACAATCAGCTAAGGGTTGATTTGAAAGAGCTTAGAATGCAAGACAAGGGGCCACGGCAACTTCTTATACAGAAAAAAACAGCCTGTGTTTGCCGTTTTATACAGGCTGTATAATTATTGTTAGGTATACTCTATGAGTAATTGTCGAGAACAAATCAAAAATCTAGCTTATTCGGTGAATGATGGATTAACGGCATACATCACAATTCATGACAAAATTTTCAAAGAGGCAGCTACCTTCAAAAGTTTTCTGAAAAATATATTTGGTCGTGCTGTTCCCATGTCGCAATTACTTCAAGATGCAGAGTCGTTAATTCCCTTATGGAATGGTATTAGTGAGAAGATTGCCTCATTCGGTCGTGATGCAAATTTTTCAATGGATGAAGATGAAAGATATTATTTTGAGATTCTCAGTCGATATGCCCGAGCCGTATATGAGACAGTTGTTGCACTCGTTGAGAGACAGAGATTGCTAAATGAGCGCAGTAAAGGCGGTCACGATAACCCTGTAAGTTGGAAGGTATATCAAGATGCCGAACGAACATACCAATCTGCGACTCAGAAATACATGGCCATAGGGCAAGAGCTAAATAATGCGGGCCATTTGGTTTTTTAACGTGTGCCCCACCACTTGCCCGTCGCGGGCCGGGCCTTTGACCGGCGGTGGGTAAAGTGAGATTTTGTCCACCCCCGCAAATTCTCTATTGACCTTGCTCTAATTCCTGCTTGTTCCCCTTTACCGGAGAACTGCATCTTTCGCATGCATGTAAGCAGGTACAGACCCAGCACCATAAGGCGAGAGCCGTAAAGTACCGACCGGGTGGCATCCTCCCGCCTTTAGCGGATTATAGGATGCTTTAACTCCAGGTATGCTCTCGTTATGCACCTGTGGTTATAACACTGGGAGCATCGTAAGCATTACTGTAGGTCGGAACCCCTGCGGTTCCGACGGGTGGCTCGACAAAAGTCCCCTCTTGAGAGGGGATTCGGGGGTGTGTAATCACTCGTACGCAGGAACATACCCCACCCTTCGGGCACCCCTCTGAAGAGGGGAATAATAACTGTCGGTCAGGTGACCCTCTTCAAATTCGTGATTGTCACTGTACAACTGTTCCAATGGTGGCTTATACCTTTTATCTTAGTGCCAAGTGGCAGGATCGCATGGATCCTGCCCTACTGCTCTACCGGTTTGACAAAGCTCTTAGAATTTGTTGGGCCAGCTTAGGACTTATGCCCTTTATCTTTGTCAGTTCATCAACAGAAGACTGCTTGATGCGATCCACCGACCCAAAAGTCTTAAACAGCAGCTCTCTCTTAGCTGGGCCGATGCCGGGAATATCGTCCAAAGCAGATTTGATAGTGCGCTTGGTGCGCACCTTGCGACCGTAGGTTATGGCAAAGCGGTGCGCTTCATCCCGAAGCTGCTTCAACAGAATCAGCGCCGGGGAACTTCTGTTTATGACGATGGAGTCCGAGGTTCCCGGCAGGAAAACTTCCTCCAGTCGTTTCGCCAGAGCCAGAACCGGCTGGTCATCAAAGCCGAGAAAAGCTAGTTCAGCCAGCGCTGCCGACAGTTGTCCCTTGCCACCGTCCACCACCACCAAATCCGGCGGTTCAGATTGTTCCTCGTTGATGCGATGGAAGTAACGCCCGATCACCTCCCGCATCATCTTGAAATCATCCTGTCCCGTGACTCCCTTTATCTTGAAATGACGGTAACCCGTTTTTTTCGGCCGTGCGTTTTCAAAATAGATGCACGAACCGACAGCGTCTGTTTCACCCGTATTGGAAATATCAAAGCAGACAATGCGACGTGGGGCACGGGGAAGTTTCAGTTCATCTTTGAGGCCGGCGACCATCTTACTGGTCCGTTCCATCTGCTTTCTTTTCTGGATGAGTAGCTCGTCCAGCAGAAGCCGCGCATTGCGCGCCGCCAGATCGACGAGTTTTACCTTCGGTCCGATCTTTGGTGTAACGACGGCAACTCTCGAACCCTTCACCTGCTTCAGCCAGCCTTCCATGAGCTTGGTATCAGGCAGATGAAACGGCAGAAAGATCTGCTCTGGGAGGTTGGGTTGATGATTGTAATACTGCGTTAGAAATGTTTCCAGCACAGTTTCATCACTGTCGTCAACATGGCCCACCAGTTGAAAATCCTGCCGGCCGATGAGCACCCCCTCGCGAATTTGCATAACAACCGCCACCGCATCTTTTTCTTCACGGGCAATGGAGACAACATCACGGTCCACGCATTCGCCGATATCGACGCTTTGCTTTCTCATCACCGACCTGATAGCCTCAATCTGATCGCGATATGAGGCTGCTTCCTCAAACTCCATCGCTTCAGAGGCATGCTGCATCTTTTCGGTGAGACGGTTAATCAACTTCTGAGACTTCCCGGATAACGCCAGAATAAGTGACTCAACCTGCTCCCCGTACTCCTCCTCAGTCTGCAATCCTTCGCACGGGCCACCACATCTCTTGATATGATAGTCAAGACAGACCTTCTGCGCTTTCCCCTGGGGATGTGGAATCGTCAAGTTACAGGTGCGAATATTGAAAAGGGCCGTTAAAAACGAGATCGTTTTACGCATTGCTTTGGCATTGGTGTACGGCCCAAAATAAGTCGCGCCGTCCTTGGCCAGTTTCCTAACAACCAAAACACGCGGGAAAGGCTCGTTGGTGGTAATCTTGATATACGGGAAGTGCTTGTCATCCTTAAGCGAGATATTGTAGCGCGGTTTGTACTCGTGTACAAGGTTGGCCTCAAGAATCAAAGCTTCGATATCGTTGCGGGTTTCCATAAGATCCAAATCGACAACCTGCGAAACCATTCGACTTGTCTTGGAATCGAGACGATCACGTGATTGGAAATAGGTGCGCACCCGGTTACGAAGGTTCTTGGCTTTACCGATATAGATGATTCTCCCCACCGCACCCTTGAACATGTAGACCCCCGGGGAGATGGGGAGGTTTTTCAACTTCAGTTCAAATTCCGGAGTAACTCGTGACATAACGTATGATTCAGAGAGCACCGATGATGGGAGCCTATTCGAGAACTCGCCGAGCTCCGGCGTATTTCTCAGCCCAGTATTTCTCACTCAAACTGCTGATAATAACTCCACGCGAAGTGGATGCATGAACAAACCGATTGTTGCCTACATAGATACCGACATGGGAGACCTTGTTTCGTTCCGTCTTGAAAAAGACGAGGTCTCCAAAGGCAAGGTGACTACGCGCAATTTCCTTTCCCATTTTGTACTGTTCACGCACCGTGTGCGGAAGCTCCGTCTTGTCAAACTGCTCGAACACCTCACGGGCAAACAATGAACAGTCAACGCCGCGAACAAAAATAGATTTCCCTCGATACGGCTTGCCGAGATATTGTTGAAGGATCAGACCAAATCGAACATAATCGTTGGTTGTAAGCTCGTCATCCGTCCAGACGTTCTGCAGCGGCTTTTCCGGCCCACCCGTCCGATAGCGCGGGTAGGAAGTGCACCCCACCAAACCCGCGAACAGAATAACAAAACCGTATGTGCAACATCGCCTCATGGAGTCATACTAACTTAGGGTATACAAGACCAAACCGTCTCTTGTAATATATTCGACAGGAGATCAATAAGACAATGATAAATACCAAGTAACCGGGATAAAAATATCCCGCAAGGAGAGTGAGCAACAGGATCGGCAGTTTGGTGGCAAAAAGCTCAAGCCTCTCCAACTGAACGAACAGAGTTACCAGCATCGGCAGCGAAGAAACCAAAGCTAAAAGGATCAGAAAGTTTCGCTGGGACCTCACGGCGACGTAAGCAGCAAGGACCATCGATAGAAAGGCAAGCAGTTTGACAATCGTGGGTCTCAATACAACACCTATTGTCCGCTTGCCGATTGCCTCATCGCCCTTCCGATCAGGCAGGGTGGTCAGCAGGTAGATAGCCGCCACCGCCAGAAAGAAATAAACTGGTTTGTCCCAGCCAAACAGACCTGCGTCGCGGAGACTAAATTCTGGTGCTATAGCAAACGGCACCAGGAACCCAAATCCGTAGGCATTGGCCAACAGGCCGGTGATCGGACGATCCTTAAACCGCACCGGCGGCGCCGAGTAAAGATATCCAAGCGCGAAAAGCTGCAGAAAGACTGCAAAAATAACAAAAGAATACAGCAGGGCACACACTGCGGCGGCTACGGAGACAACCAGATACGCCACTGTCAAGCCTCTCTTGCTGAGCAAACCCTCTTGCAAGAAACCGAGCTTCCTGTTAATCCTGTCGGAGTCATAATCATAAACCTGGTTAATGTAATAGGCCCCCGCTGCCAGTAGACTGAGACCGACCATCAGGCCGACATGCGACCACCCAAAGCCGCCACCGGTAGCTTCCTGCTTGCAAGAGAGCGTCACAAGATAGATTGACCAGATCGGCAAATGCAGCATCGGCCGCGCTGCAAAGAAGAAGTCAAGCAGCTTCATGGCCGTACAAACTGAAAGAAGGCGTACATGAAGGGTGCTGCGAAAAGCAGGGAATCGAAACGATCCAGCACTCCACCGTGCCCTGGTATTATTCGCGAAGAATCTTTTATACCTCGTGAGCGCTTCCACATCGACTCCACCAGGTCGCCCAACTGACCGAAGACAGAGCAGCCGACAGCAAGGATCAACACTTCAACGAAACTGAGAGTCCGGAACTTCCAGAAGTACAGCAGTACCCCCACGGCAACAGCGCCGACAATGCCTCCAAAGAAACCCTCGACCGTTTTTCGAGGCGATACCGTCGGCGCCAACTGGTGTCTCCCCAGCCATGATCCGATTCCCATTGCGGTCGTATCGCCAATCCACAACGTGCCGAACAAAAACAACAGGCAATCACCGCCGCTGATATTGCCAAATCCACCTCCGACTTTGAAAACAATAGGATATAACAAGCCGATGTAAAGCACCCCCCAGAATAGTCGGCTGTGACTGCGAAACAATTCTAATGGCGGGCGCTTGCCGACAGCGAATATCATGGCTGTCACAGTGTATAACAGCACGACAGCGGCCAGCCCGAGCACGGCATTATCTCCTTCCGCGAAGGGAAGGCGGCAAATCGATCTGACAAAGTCCCCTTCGGTCAGGACCAACAACAATAGGACCGTAGCCCCAAACCCCAGCCAGAAAATACATCCCTTGGGAGTGAAGCCTTCATTGATGAGGAACTCAGAGATTCCCAGCAGGGCCAGAAGGGAAAGCATTCCCAACAGCCATCCCCCACCCTGATACGAGACCCACAAGATCGAAGGAACTGCCACCGCCGCAACCAATATGCGAGCATTCAGATTCCTACTCATTGTCGGCCTCTGGTACCCACCTTTCCGAAACGTCTCTCCCTTTTCTGATAATCAAGAACCGCTTCAAACAGCTCCTTTGCACCCACATCAGGCCAGAGGGTATCTATAACGTGCAGCTCCGTGTAACTGGTCTGCCACAGCAGGAAATTTGAGATACGCATCTCTCCGGAGGTCCTGATAAGCAGATCGGGGTCAGGAACATCAGCCGTATAGAGGAAATTGGAGAACAGCTCCTCATCGATATCCTGTATGTCCAGCATCCCGGCCCTGACGGTATTGATAATACCCTTGACGGCATCCAGGATTTCAGTCCGCCCACCATAATTTAGAGCAAGCACCAAAACGAGGCCTTTATTGTTGCGGGTTCTCGCCACCGCTTCCTTCAAGACTTCCTGGCGATCGGTCGGGAGGCCATTGATCCGCCCAATAGTGATAAGCTTGACATCATTCTTAATCAGATCGTTCAATTCCGTCAGCGTGGTTCGCGACAACAAAGCCATCAGAGCCGCCACCTCGGACTTGGGGCGCCTCCAATTCTCGGACGAAAAGGTGTACAGGCTAAGGTACTTGATGCCGATCTCGGAGGCCGCCGTGACCACCCTCTTGACAGCCTTCACACCTGCCTCGTGACCATACGTCCGGGGCTTCTTGCGCAACGCTGCCCAGCGGCCGTTGCCATCCATGATGATAGCGACATGCTTTGGTACGAGTTCCGCTTGCGAAAGGACGATCTGTTTCAGGTTGTCGACATCAGTTGACATAACGCCTCAAATTAAGACCACCATAAGAACATGGCAAGCTCAATCATACAGTCCCTTTATGGGGTCTCTGCACCCAATACCAGCTTACATAGTAGGTTCAATATTGTAGACATTAACGATATATCTTGATATCGCTAATTATCGTCTCAAGACTGTTATACTCAGTGGAGAAGATTCCCGCCTTTGCCGTTACCTCCAGTATTGAATCAGGGAAGATATATCCCTCGTGCTGCACAAAGTGCAGTATCCTCGAAAACCGCTTGTAACCCGCTTTGTGGGGATAAAAGAGGTACAGACGGTCCAGGGAATAGTCATACCGGTTGATGATTGCCAACCCCACGGGGCGAGTATCATTGGTCGAGTCGGTATCGAACCCGATTGCCAGGAGCCTTCCCCCCGTATCATTAGGGTAGAAGTTGAACCGATAATTAAGGTCAAACACATTGATATACGAAAAATCAAGGGCAACGAGCTTGTTTGAGGTCGACTCAGCCGTCCTCTGAGAATCAAGTGTCGCTCCACTGAAATAAAAATCAGCAACAGCCGAATCAACATGGCTGATCGCACCCCTCCCACCGATCTTATTACGATAACTGGTAGCCGTAAAAGAATAGGTAAGCCCTTGTTCAACGGCGCTGTGCTCAGCACATGCCGCTCGAGCCTCACGGCAGTAAAACTGAAGTACCGGGTTGGCTTCTCGACTGTCAGATGGGGATATCAACGACAGACCTGAAACAAGCACAACCAGTATGATCCAGATTGCGATTCGACACTTTTCTATTGACATACAAGCTCTAATATACGTAATCTTAACTTAGTTGCCAACTGGACAGACGGTGTTGCACCGCCATTGAAGGCGAACAGAGGGGGGGCTGTTTCCACCCGTCGGCGACCGGGAAAATGTAAAAATAACTATATATGGGAGATACTACAATGAAGGTCAAGGACATACTAAAGACCAAACAGCGTGAGATCATCACGATCAAAGCTTCGACCGACATTCTGACGGCGATGGAGCTGCTGATAAAGAACAAGATCAGTTGTCTTCCCGTGCTGGGGGACTCCGGCCGACTGATAGGGATTATCAGTGACAAGGACATATTCCACATCATTTATGAAAACCAGGATAATTTCCGCTCAATCAGGGCGAGCGACCTGATGGCAACCGATCTGATTGTCGGCGTAGCCGACGACGACATCGACTACATAGGTGGCGTGATGACCAACAACAAGATTAGGCACGTCCCTATCGTGGAAAAGGACAAGCTGATCGGCCTGATCTCTGTCGGAGATGTTGTCAAGGCGGAGATAAAGCACATGCAGATCGAAAACCGTTACCTGAAGCTGTACATGGAAGGCAATTATCCTGGGTGATAGTGAACGTACCAGCGCGTTTGTCGCTACGCTCATCAGTACCCTTGCCAATCACGTCGAGCCATCCAAGTATGGATCGTCCCTGTCATAACTTATCCTAAACAAGAAAAAGCCCGGGCTGGTTGACCCGGGCTGGACGTCTTGGCTGCGAAAACAGATGCTAAACCTCCATCACCTCTTTTTCCTTCTTACCCAGCAGCCTGTCAACCTCCTTGATGTGTTCATCGGTGAGTTTCTGAATCCTTTCGAGAGCGTCAGCTTGCTGATCCTCTGAGATTGTCTTGTCCTTTTGGGCTTTCTTGATGCGCTCGTTGGCATCACGGCGGACATTGCGGACAGCCACCCGTCCCTCCTCAGCGATATTCTTACAGTGCCGCGCCAGTTCTTTGCGGCGTTCTTCGTTGAGGGCCGGAACGGGAATACGAATAATCTGCCCGTCAGCTTGAGGGTTCAACCCGAGGTCGGCCACCTGAATACCTTTGACGATGTCACCGACGGTGCTCTTATCAAAGGCATGGACCACCAGCAAACGCGGCTCAGGCGCCGATACTGTCGCCACCTGGTTCAACGGCATCTTGGCGCCATACGCTTCAACTTTCACCGTGTCCAGCAGATGCACCGAGGCCTTGCCGGTACGCACTGTCGCGAATTCTCGCCCCACAGCTTCAACGGTTTTATGCATCCTATCACCGGTTTCCTTGTATAATTCTTCCAACATACCCGATCCTCCTGACCTTCGACAAATCCGCTCAACTGCTTCAGGATATCAACGAACCGATATTCTCCCCCAGAATCACCCGTTTCAGGTTCCCAGGTGTGCTCAGGCCCACCACCCGCACTGGAATCTTGGTGTCTTTCAAAAGGGAGATGGCGGTGGAGTCCATAACTTCCAGCTCCTTGGTCAGAACCTCCATATAGTCCAGTTTAGGGTAGAAGACCGCATCGTCATGCTTCTTGGGATCTGCCGAATAGACACCGTCAACATTGGTTGCTTTGATGAGCACCTCGGCTCCGATCTCAACCGCCCGCAGAGAAGCAGCCGTATCAGTAGTAAAATATGGATTGCCGGTTCCTGCAGCAAAGATGACAACCCGCCCTTTCTGCATATGCCGGATCGCCCGGCGACGGATATAGGGTTCTGCAAAAGCTTTGAGTTCAATGGCCGACATCACCCGGGTGTGAACCCCCATCTTTTCCAAAGTATCCATCATAGCCAGCGAGTTAAGGACAGTGGCCAGCATCCCCATATTGTCGGCTGTAACTCGGTCCATGCCTCTTTCGGCGGCGTGAAGGCCACGGAAGATATTCCCCGCACCAACCACAACACCCGTCTCTATCCCAAGTTGTGCGATTTCGCGAATCTGATGGCATATTGACTCCACTGCGGACGCATCAATACCGAATTCGCAGCCTCCCATAAGAGCCTCACCTGATATCTTAATCAGGACTCTTTTGAAAACGGGCGTCTCACCGCCAGGTTTCATGCTATTCCCCAAGGCGGAACCGGGCAAACCGCCTGATATTGATATTCTCGCCAAGTGCGGGTATCATATCATTCACAAAATCGGCGACCGTCTTGTCGTTGTCTTTTACGTACAGCTGCTCCAGCAAGACGATATCGGAATAATACTTCTCCAGGCGCCCCTCGACGATTTTATCAACGATCTTCTCCGGCTTCCCCTCATTGAGCGCCTGCTGGCGATAGATTTTCCGTTCGTTGTCAACCAACGATGGGTCAATATCTTCTCGACGCAGGCATAGTGGAGAGCTGGCCGCTATATGCATCGCGATGTCGCGGACAAAGGTCTTGAACTTATCGGTACGGGCGACAAAATCTGTTTCGCAATTTACCTCAACCATAACCCCCAACTTGTCACCTGTGTGCACGTAGGTAGCAATAACACCTTCAGCGGTTGTCCGCCCTTGTTTGGAAACAGCTTTAGCTATTCCCTTTTCGCGAAGGACAGACGTTGCCTTATCAGTATCGCCGTCAGCCTCTACAAGAGCCTTCTTGCAATCCATCATCCCCGCCCCCGTTTTTTCCCGGAGCTCTTTAACCATTTGTGCTGTTATATTCATCGCTGTTACTTTCTTATTTTTCCCTTTTGGTCCGGTTCTTTAGATACATAAGTGGCCTGGGATTTCTGCGGCTCCTCGGTGGAGGTTTCAATTATCTCTTCGGTAAGGTTTCTTTTCGCTTCCATGGCAGCTTCCACTAAAGCCCGGACAAGTATCCGAATGGACTTGATGGCGTCGTCATTCCCCGCGATGGGAAAATCAATGGGGTCCGGGTCGGCGTTGGTATCAATTATGGCAATGATCGGGATACCGAGCTTGGATGCTTCGGCCACGGCGATATTTTCCTTTTTTGCATCCACCACAATCACCAAGCCAGGCAGGAAATTCATGTCCTTGATGCCACCAAGGACCTTATTGAGCTTATCGGCTTCGTGTTCGATTTTAGAACGTTCCTTTTTCGTGAACTTCTCCAGCGTGCCATCCTGCCCCATGCGCTCAATATCTTTGAGCTTTTTGATAGAGTTCTTGATAGTATTGAAATTTGTAAGCATGCCGCCCAGCCAGCGCTCGGTAACGTAGAAACCATCACAGCGAGCAGCTTCTGTAGCTATTACCTCTTTGGCTTGCTTCTTGGTACCGACAAACAGAATCGACTTACCCCGCGACACCACCTCACAGACTTTCAGCTTGGCCTTTTCCAGAGCATTGAGTGTCTTCTGCAGATCGATAATATAAATGCCGTTCCGGGCAGCAAAAATGAACGGCTTCATCTTGGGATTCCAGCGACGGGTCTGATGGCCGAAATGCACTCCCGCCTCCAGTAATTCTTTGATTTGGGGAGAAACCATAGGTCTCCTTGCAGCGAAAGGTTGTTCGTTACCCCGGCATCAACCTTGACCGGACTCGCGTGAAGCGAGACCGCCGATCAAGTCAACCGAGACTGCTTATTTCCCTCCAACGGGAGGGATACATCATTACAATTAGCGCTTCGAGTACTGGAAACGCTTGCGCGCTTTGGGCCGACCGTACTTCTTGCGTTCGACTTCGCGAGCGTCGCGGGTCAGCAATCCGCCGCTGCGCAACGGTCGCCTGAAATCAGGATTCATCAGGACCAGGGCCCGGCTCACCGCCAGACGCACCGCTCCCGATTGTCCGGACGAGCCACCGCCCTGTGCCTTGCACTGCACATTAACTGTACCCAGCGTTTCGGTGATGACCAGTGGCCTCTGGGCATTCTCCACAAGGGATTCACGCTGGAGATAGTCAGCGATACTACGACCGTTGATCGTAAACTTCCCCTCGCCCGGAGTTAGCACTGCCCGCGCAACAGCTTCCTTCCGACGACCGGTGGCGGCAAAAACTTCCTTCTCCATAAACCTCGAAATCTATTATCTGAGTTCCAACATTTCCGGTTTTTGAGCTCGATGCGGATGACCCCCGTCTGCATACACATGGAGCTTCTTGATCATCTTGCGACCAAGCCTGTTTTTGGGAAGCATCCGCTTCACCGCCAGCCTGAAAACCTCCTCCGGTTTCTTCTGCATCATCTCAGCGAGGCTGGTCTCCCTCAAACCACTGGGGTAACCTGAATACCGGTAATACTTCATCTGCTTCGGCTTACTCTTGCCGGTTACCCGCACTTTCCTGGCGTTGATCGCAACAATATGATCACCAGTGTCCAGATGGGGCGTAAAGATCGGCTTGTCTTTGCCCCTCAACTTATTGGCCACCGTAACGGCGGCACGGCCAAGAACAACACCATCAAGATCAACCACATACCATTTACGATCAGCCGGGTCAATCTTCGGTATAAAAGTCTTCATCATTTTTTCCCAACAATCACCTAAATCTGATCAAAACAGCCCATAATTATATGCAAATCTCCTTCAATGTCAACACAAATGACCAAAAAAAGCAAAATCCTTTCTCAAGTGACGAAATGCTGTTTTGTATACCTTACCTGCTTATCGGTATTACGCCCAACATATTTAAGGGGAATGGGTTAACCAATACATGGATGTCATGGTGAGCCGACCAGGTGCGGCCCTATCGGGGGGAGTCAAACAATGACCGCAGCCCTTCGACTTCGCCCTCCGTGGTCGGACCTGGACGGCTTAAGGTGACGTTTCCGGTCACTTCTTCGTGGGCGGTTCGCCAAAGGCGAGTCCACATCTGCCCCATTCAAACCCGGTGCCGTCAGGCGATTCGGCTGAAAACCGTTTTACAAAGCGGGTACTATTTCGTCTATTGTAGCTAAGGCTATGCACACAAAACTTGAGGATAACCATATGTCAAGCAGAAGAATTGTAGTTCTTGTCCCCATGATCTTGCTATGTATTGGATTGTGCCTCTACTTCGCCGCCTGTGATGGTGACGGGCCGGTGGAACCCGAGGAGCCAAAGGACTATGTGGTCTATTTCATTGATCACCATCAGCATGACGGAAACTGGTTTTTCGCCTATCACCCTACATCCAATAAGCTCGATTCCTTTTGGTTGCCTTACACAAGCGATCCTGTAGTCTCGGCGGACGGCAAAAAGATGTACGTGGGCGACGGCGACATGATGAGAATAGGCATTGTCGATCTGAATTCCCTGACCGTGATCGACGAACTGCCGTACGAACTGCCCATCGCAGTCTCCCCCGATAATCAGTTATTGGCTGTGCGAGGCGAAGGTGTGCGTATTTTGAAAACCTCAGACTACTCAGAAGTTTTCCACGACACTGTCATTGTTTGGAGAGGTACGTTTTCAAGCGACAGCCACAGGTTCTATGGCGCGACTTCAGAGGGGCAGGTTTACAGGATCGAACTATCCGATACTCTCGTCACTGTAAATGCGAAATCATTTGCAAATGGTGGTGTCAGACAGGTTGTGCCTTCCTGGGACGAAAGCAAGTGGTTCCTCTACTTGCAGGTTTCCTCTGGGCTTTTCCGTTTTGATATCTATGACGTATTCGGCGATTCGATCGTTTACACGGCCTGGCTCTCCCCCGGCTATGGAGAGCTTGAACTCACACCGGACGGCAAGTATGTTTTCTATACCAACCCCGGCCGGGAAAACACCGCCGCAGGCTCCCCTTGGATTGGCGTGCACGATGTGGAAAGACGCCGCATCCACACGATGATAACCACCGCCGGCATCCTCGATCCGCCGAACGACTATGGGATTCCAGTTTCTGATGTTTGCATTACGCCTGACGGTCGATGGCTTGTGGCGGTCGCTTCAGGAGCGTTCAGTGGATATCCTTTCCTCCTTACATTAGACGTTCGAACTATGCAGTTTGTCAAGCACATAAAGTTCGGGGGAAACAGGAATTTCCGAGGTTTGACGTGTCAAAGCAGGTTGTAAGCAATTGTGAAGAAAGGAGAGAAGGTATGACGTAATGAAAAACCAAGCCACATTTCAACAATGTAAATGAAACGTAACATCAAAAGAAGAGGGTAAAAAAGATGGTTCTCAAAAGGACTTATGCAAGCCTACTGGCGGCGCTTTTGCTGCTGGTTTCAAATGCTGCGGGCCAATTTTGGTATGGCGTGGACGGTCCGGTGGCGCTCGTAATCGATTCTCTTAAGGTCACCATCAAGTTCGACACTGACATTTCACCTGACGACGTGCTCCAGGGAATAGACAGGGTTGTCGAGATTGTCCCCGACAATTATTTAATAGATGGTTTCCTGGCATGCTCGCTTTCCACGGGGTCGAATTATGGTGCCTTTCTGGACTCGCTTGGAAGTTTGACTGGCGTCTACCTGGCGGAACCGTATTATCTGAGTGAGAATGGCTATCCTATGCTCGTAGGGGAGAAATTCTGCGTTGCGTTCAATGAAGATGTCACTCAGGAAGAAAGCGACAGCATCAATACGATCTACAACGTCGTAATAGACCGCCAGAGAATAGGCAGACCCTACGCTTTTGTTCTCAAAAACACTGATTCCACGGGCATTCGCGTTGTAGAGCTGGCCAACATGTATTACAACCTGCCTGAGACACGATATGCACACCCAAATTTCAGCGCAGTAATTGAGAGAGACTCTTATGTCCTCTATGACTACTACAACGAGTATCAGCCTCATACGAAAAAAGTCATTGGTGACTTTAACACTGCCTCTGTTTGGGACTTTGCAGGCCTTACCGAAACGGTGACGGTAGCAGTTATTGATGCCGGTGTCGAGGCCCATGAAGACTTACCAGCGAGTCGACTTCTTCCGGGGTACGACTTCGGTGACCATGACGCTGACCCAAAACCATATAAGTGGGACCCCCATGGAACGGCCTGTGCCGGCATTATAGCAGCATCTCACACTACTGACAGTTCAGAAGGCATGCTTCCTTCAAGCGGTGTCATCTCTATGAATCCAAACGTCAATATCCTGCCGGTGAAAATCTTTCGCGATGGTGGTTCTTCTCCTGAGGACGCTGAGATCATTGATGCAATCGACTACGCGCGTAATCAAGGTGCTGACATCCTGGCAAATAGCTGGAATTATTCTTACCCCTATCACGCCGATATCCCTGACTTGAACGAAGCTTTAATGCTGGCAATGCAGTCCGGCCGTGACGGCAAAGGCTGCCCTGTTATTTTCTCGGCTGGAAACACCGGTTTAGAGGCGCCAGGAGTCGTCAAATATCCGGCGAGACTTCCTTACTGCTTCTCAGTTGGGGGAATTCGGCTAGATGACATTCGCTGGGACTTTAGTTCCTATGGCGAAGATTTGGATATAGTGGCGCCAACCGACGATGCCTACACCGTGCCCGTTTGGGGCTTAGACCTGATGGGTAGCTGGGGCCAAAACCCGAAGTTCGTGTCCTCTTGCCCGCCGGGAAACAATGATGTCGACTATTGGTGCGTTTTCGGCAGAACCTCGGCAGCGAGCCCGGTTGTATCCGGCACCGTAGCGCTTATCTTGGCCAGGGATGACACCCTGACCTCCGAGGTCATCTACGACGTCTTGCGCAACTCTGCCGTCAAAAACTTGGATTGGGGTTCCCTGCCGGACACCCCGCACGTAGAGTACGGCTACGGGCGGGTGGATGCCTTCCGGGCGATTCTGTCCATCTCTCACGGCAATGTAGATAATATTATCGGTATTGGTGGGCCGATAGACGTGGCCGACATAACCTATCTTGTCAAGTATTTGTATAGAAACGGACCGGAACCGTTCCCGAGTGTTCTACTTGCCGACTGTGACTGTGATGGAGATGTTACTGTTGCTGACCTGACATACCTGGCGAACTATCTCTTCCAGGGTGGACCGGCGCCGGTCAAACCGTGCTATGCCTTCTGAAGGGTTTAAGCAAATGTAGAGCCAAAACAAAAGATCAGGTGGCAGAACGAGGTTGTCCCAAAAGTCAACTGTCTTTTCTCGTGTAGGGGGCGACCTTGTGTCGTCCTATTGACGTGTCCTTTCTGCCAGCAGGGGCAAGCCCTGCCGCTACGTAGAACAGAAAATAATTGTATTCAACTGACAAATCATATCATAGCTGCTCTATAAGTCCACTTCTTCCGGGCCGGTTGGCACTCAAGTAGCAACGGTATTGTACCGATATAGGACGTAGATTCAAGGACAGAACAATTCAAAAGTGGGGCTATGAAAACATATCTGAACGTCTTTGAACGGGCTGTCAAGAAACAGGCTGAGCAGGTTGGCGAGGAGGCCGCCCGTAAGCAGGCTAAAAAGGCCGGGTTGCGCGTATCAAAAAAGGGCCACATAGTCCGTTGCAGCGGTAACCCTCAGGCAGTACTCGCGCGCCTGCTGAGAAGTTTCGCCAAAGAGGACAGTTCTTCGGCAGTGATAAAGCCCTCACCACCCGCCGGGGAACCAGCCGGAAACGACGACTCCGAAAAAGAAACTAAAATTGGGGTCAACAAGCAGGAGAACGACGAGCGCTTTTCAACAGCTTCAATTTGAAACGTGGATCAAATTCCCTGCCTGAGGTACAGTATCCGCAGGACGCCATCCTCAGACGTTTCTGCCTTGGGAACTGCCTGCCGCAGTTTTCACAGATGTATATGTAACGCGATGGCCTGCGAAGTGACGGGTGCGACCTGGCCTTCACCGATGCCCCAACTCGCTCAGCCTCGACTCTGAAGGCGGCATCGTGCTTCAAGTGAAGGACATGGAGCATCTCATGCTTGAGCGTATCGCCGATCTCATCTTGGAATATCTCGTGGTATTTTCTGCCGATCCTGATCAGCTTCCGCTCTGGCAGGTATGAACCGGCCGACGTCATACGGTTTGAGAACTCAATGCTGACTCTCGGAAGCTTTCCCTTAAAATAGGTCCAATTGTACACGTCAAACATACGATAGAGCTGCTCGATTCCGGGAAGTTCCGATCGTGAGAGCTTAAGTGGTTCGGTATTTATCTGAAGTGTAGACCGCCGGGCGTGCTGCTGTATCTTGCTGTATATTGTTGCTGGGGCCGGTGGACACTGGTCTGCCAGCCGAAAAAGATCGTAATTCAGAGCAGCCATGGCTTTCTTCTGTTGCTTCGTCTTGCTCATAGATAAATGGCATCACATGCCTGGATGTATATACATATCGGTGCTGTGTGAATCAACTTTAACTCTTCCTTCCCCCCGGCTTCAGCCCCTCATCAGTGATGTAGTACGATACCAGGTCGTGGGGAGTGACATCAAAAGCAGGTGAATAAACCTTAACCCCCTCAGGAGCGGTACGCCTCCCGAAACCTTCGATAACCTCTAACTGCGAGCGCTCCTCAATAGGAATCCGTTCGCCTGATTCAATTTGATTATCAAAAGTGGAATAGGGAGCCGCAACATAGAAAGGCACATTGTGTCGGTGGGCCAAAATCGCTATCGAGTACGTACCAATCTTGTTGGCTACATCACCGTTTCGAGCTATCCTGTCCGCCCCGACAATTGCGTGGTCGATCTTCCCCTGATACATAAGCATCCCGGCTACGTTATCACAGATAAGGGTAACGTCAATTCCCTCCTGCTGAAGTTCCCAGGCAGTTAAACGTGCACCCTGTAAAAGGGGACGGGTTTCGTTGGCAAACACTTTGACATTCTTGCCTTGATCGCGGCAGGTATAGATGACTCCCAAGGCGGTGCCGATACCGCCGGTGGCCAACGCCCCGGCGTTGCAGTGGGTCAGGACAATGTCGCCATCTTTGATAAGCTCGGCGCCATGTCTGCCCATTTTCTCGCAGAGCAGGCGGTCTTCCTCGTGAATAGCCTCCGCCTCCCCCCACATAAGGGACAAGATTCCCTCTAAAGAATCTGGAACGTTCACGGACAGTTTTGCAACCACCCTGTCCACAGCCCAAGCGAGATTTACCGCCGTAGGACGGGCGTCCTTAATCTCACAGGCTACCTTTCGCAGATAATCGAGGTCATACCTCCGCGATTGCTCGACGGCAATTGCCATCCCGTAGGCGGCGGCAATCCCAATCGCCGGGGCGCCGCGCACTTTAAGCAGCTTTATCGCTTCGATGACCTCTTTGTAGTTGTCAAGATCATAGTATTTCACTTGGAGAGGCAACTTTGTTTGATCGAGCAAACGCAGCTTATTGCCGAGGCGCTCAAGGGTCTTAAATTTCATCGCTGCAGCTACTCCCCAATGATCTGAAAAATGACACGTCGTGTCCGGGGGCGATTATCGAACTCTAAAAAGACCACCTGCTGCCAAGTACCCAGTAAAAGCTTCCCACCGGTGAACGGCACAGTGATATCGGGACCAACCAGAGCAGAGCGAAGATGCGAGAAACCGTTGCCGTCGTGCCAGGTATTATCGTGCTCGTAGGGCCGATCAGAAGGTACCAGCTTTTCCATCAACTCAGGCAAATCTTTCAGCAATCCCGGCTCATATTCAATAGTTGTGATACCGCCGGTAGAACCGGGGACAAAGGCGGTGATTGTCCCTGAGCTCAGACAGGATTTCCTGACGGCACTCTCCAGTTCGGATGTTATATCGATAATATCCCCTGGCCCGCCGGTTTTAAAGTTGATTTCCTGGGTCTTGATCATATTGAAGCCTAACCTATCGGTTTACATTGAAAATCTCGCTGACTACCTGTATAAGAATCTTTTCACTTTCTTCGTAGACGTCTTTTCCAGCTCCTCAAGTTGCACGTCAAAACCGGCTATACGTTTGTAGTCCGCTACATGGGCATTGACGTCTTTTACTACTGCTGAGATTACCCCTCTAATTCTCTCCATATCCGGGCTTTCAGCAGAGATGCCAAATTCAGCCTCCATCTGCTTGAGATCCAGCACCACCAGCGCCCGTACTTCTTCACCCTGCTTGTTTTGCTTCTTGCGCCCAATAACCACTACCTCGAGGATGCAGCTTGACTCCAATAGTCTCTCTTCCAGCTCTTCCGGATAGATGTTCTTACCGGCGGCAGAGATTATGATGTTTTTCTTGCGACCAGTGATCCAGAGATGGCCATCTTTCAGCTTACCCAGATCGCCGGTGTGCAACCAACCATCAATTATCAGTTCCACCGTTTTCTCAGAGTTATCACGATAGCCGGGAGTAACGTTGTCACCTTTTACGAGTATCTCGCCGATGCCGCTGCGGTCAGGATTGTGAATTCTAACTTCAATGTTTTCAAGCGGTGACCCGACCGAGCCAAACTTAACGTTATCCGGACGGTTAACAGAAATCACCGGAGAGCATTCAGTCATCCCATACCCCTGACAAAAATCGAACCCGATCAGGTTAAAGAAACGGGCAATTTTCGGCGGCAGCGCGGCGCCACCGGAGACAAACATGCGGATTGATGCCATGCCGGCTTTATTTCTCAGGCTCCGAAAAAGCGGCTTGCCCCATCTTTGCCCAAGAGACCACCCCACAGTCGAAAGGAGATAGAGCAGACGAAACGCCAACCGTCTTCCAAGAGGCGCCGAAGCGATCCCGCGCTGTATGGAATGGTGCATTTTCTCAAACAGCAGAGGCACGCCGCACATCAAGGTGACTCCGTTGAACGCAATGTCCTCAAGAATATCTCTCGACTTCAGTGATCGGGCGTAGACGATAGTTGCTCCCGACATGAGCGGGATAAGAAAGCCACAGGTGGCTTCAAAGGTGTGATGCAAAGGTAAAACCGAAAGAAAGGTGTCGTTGTGATCGAACTTGAGACCCGACTCGATTCCTTCGAGATTCGCCAGGATATTCTCGTGAGTAAGCTCCACGGCCTTTGGCCTGCCGGTTGTGCCGGAAGTATATATCAGAACGGCTGTCTTGCTTATGCGATTTTTCTGGGCCTGATCTTGGGCATCTGTGAGCCTAATCCAACTGTTGGGCGAGTCATCCTCAAAAGAAAGTATTCTCATATCCGGGCGCAGCTTTTTCAACAAATCCTCAAAACGCCCCGAAGCAAAGATGACATCCAACCCAGCATTATCAATGATAAATGAGACCTCGTCTCCCTTCAGATTGGCGTCTATCGGCACCACCGTTTTACGGGCGGCCAGTATAGCCAGATAGGCAATCCCCCATTCCGGACGATTTTCAGACAGGATACCTATCTCTGCTTTTTTTGTATATTCCGGGTGGGACAGACCTAAGGACAATTGCTCAACGATTGTGCACACCTCGCCATAGGTGTAACTCCGCCCCCGGCCACCTTCCGCCTTAAAAGCGATCCGGCCGGGATGCTCCTGTGCCACCTTCTCAAAAGCTGAGTAGATAGTGGCGCCTGGGTATGTTTGCATATGTAAAAGTGCCGCCATTGCCCCCAATTTATGCACAAAACTTTCTACTGAAAAGAAAAAAGCCACACGGCCATAAGTAGCATTTAGCTCCGTCCGTAACCCAGAGATGTAGGTCGGGTTCCGCAGACACCGAAGGTGGTAAGAAACCCGACAGATGGCTTGTCAGGTTTTTCGACTGTCCGCCTTAGGCGGAGCGGGCTCAGAACCCAACCTATACATCTGCGGATGATAGAGTATACACACATAAAAAAACCGCCGAGGCGCTCCCCGGCGGTCATTCATGTAATCTATGCAATTACAAAGTTATTCCTCAACAGTGACCGTCTTGCTGAGAGCAATTCCACTACCTCTCGGGTCAACGTCGGTAACTGTTATGGTGTAATCACCGGCAATCGCTGGGGCTGTCCAAATAAATCCGTTGGCCTCTCCGTATCCGTCGGTCTCTTGAGTCGCCCCGCTAACCGTTCCACCGGAAGCGATCATATTAAGCGTGTGGTCGCCAAGCGGGTTGCCAAATCTGTCTTTTATCGTAACACTGAAATATACATCCCCTCCCGGATTTACCGAGGATAGTCCATTTACGCTGCAATTGCCCCGGTAGGCATCGAAGGTAAGGATCTGAATGGGGAAGGTACTGACGGCTGAAGCTGCTTTCCAGTAATAGACGGTATCGTAGGCACCGATGCCATCATCGTTCCCACCCGTCAAAGACTTGTCTATATTCAGCGTCGTGGAAGTGATTTTCACTTGATCCGACGCCGAATAGCAGCCATCCTCCAGCGTTCCTCCCTGGACGCTCAAATACTTTGCGTCGGCCCTGAAGGTTGTTCCGCCGATGACCGGATTGCCATTGAAGTCGTAACCTGAGACCCTCACCGTCACATAGGTAGCGCCATCAGCTGGCATCCAGGCGGGCACACCTTGGACAATGAGAGTGTCCACAAGGTGGGAATTGTAGAACATACCAGTGTCGATGACGGTACCACCGGCTGTCTCCGCAATGATGAGCACGCGGCCATCAGCGGTCGGCACATTGGTGCCGGCAATCCATTTAGTGCACGCCATACCTTCCATATCTTTAGTCCGCTCTTCGTGGGACTTCATGGTGCCTTCATCAGTCGTGAAATAGACGACTGTGGAATCATTCACCGGATTCAAATATATATCTGAAACGACCGCGCAGATTTTGACTTCATCACATACGTCATCCCAGTAATCGACGTTACAGAACTCGGAACCGACCACAATGTAGGCCGGGGGACCGGCAGAGACCATCACCTGCGTAGCGTTGGACAGAATCGTGTCGGCATAGGCTCGGATCCGTATCGTCCCTGAAATGGTTCCCGATTGGATCGGCGCCATGGCCACTCCCTGACAATTGGTCACAGCCTGGTAAGGCCCATATCCTACAGTTCCCAGCCGTTCGCCGCCGCCGGGACCATCGGTGATGATGAAGTTGACTACCAGACCCTCGGGCACCGAATTACCATTAATATCGTAGCCCGTGGCATACAACAGAGCCGTCTCAATACCGCCGGTCTGCTTTACCACCAGGTTGATCGAATCGGAAGCCAGGTATATCGAGTTGATTGAGGCATTCGAAGATAGCTGCAAGGAAGCATCGGCAAAACCCTTAATGCCGTTGTCATCCACGGTGGCCTTTATGTAGACCGTTAGGGCATCACTGCCTGCAATATAGTTGACGACAGCCGTCCCGGTTCCGCCGGTCGTCAGAGCTGTCGAGGGGACTATCCCAATAGCGTCCCACTGCTCATTGCCGTTAGCGTCATAAACGAGGGAATCAATACCCTCCGACCAGTAGCCGTTCTCATCCACGTCGACAAATCTCTCTCCGGCTGTAATCTTTATCAGAGTAGAATCCGGCGCCGGCTGCCCGACATCGTCTTGAACCGTTACCGTAACCACCGAAGTGTCAGAGCCGTTGGCCAACAGGAGACTGGGCGATACTGTGACATCTATGTTTCCGGAACCGGACTGCTGCGTTTGAGTCACTGTAACCCGGGCCATGTTCGCCACGTTGCCTCCACCGGTAACCACCCATATTTCTACTGAGCCAGAACTGGAGGTAGTGAAAACCGATGCTGCTACACCGTCGCTGCCCGTTGTGTCCACCTCCGGCGAGAACGACCCGGCTGTAACGGGATCGCAGGCGAAACCCACAACCTGATCCGCCAGTGGCTCTCCATCCTTTTGGACAGTAGCTTCAACCACGACCGTAGAGCCGACGCCGACGGAATCAGGACTGACCGTGATTGAGATCGTGCCATCAGGATTCTCGTCCAGAACACTCTTTGAGGAGCATCCCACTATTGCCAGGACCGCAAAGCTGACTATGGCCAGCCCTGTAACGGTGCAATGTATCGCCCTGTGTTTTTTCATGGCTTCTCCTGCCTCTTTCATAAGCTTTTCCTTGTCGATCTTAGGTGTAACCTGCCATGCCGTTGAGCATCACTGGCCCTGGGCCAACTTTTCATCAACGATGGTCGGCGTAACAAAGATCACCAAGTCACGATTTTCCATCCGCTTATTGCTGAATTTGAACAGCCGCCCCAGAAGCGGGATGTCCTTTAACAACGGCACCCCTACCTCGCTTTCCACTTCATCTTCAGTAGTGAGCCCGCCGATGACGGCCGTCTGACCACTGGAAACGATCACATTGGTCGAGGCATTGCTTGTATTTATGATAACTCCATTGGGATCAAATTCGTATGTCGAACGCTCCGGATTCAGATCCAGAAGAATCTGGTTCTCAGCGGTGATGTGCGGGGTCACCTTCAGAATGGTGCCGACTTCCTCAAACTTTATCACGACATTTCCAGACTCATCGAACTGCTTAACCGGGATCTTTTGCCCCATTTGAATCTTGGCTTCTTTGTTGTCGACTGTCGTAATCTCAGGATGGGCTATGATCTTGCCTTTGCGGTTGTTCACGATTGCTTCGACGATAGCATCGACCGACCATCCATGCTGCAAAGCAGTCACCGTGTACCGAGCCACTACATCCGCGCTACGATTGGCATTCACTTCGCCGCTCTGGGGAAACTCACGTCCCGACTCTGTCGTATATGTCCCCTGACCATGCCAGTTGATCCCCAGCTCTTCCAAGTCTGTGGACCAGATTTCCAGAAGCTGAGCGGAGATCTTAATCTGGAGTGCCGGCTTATCCAGTTCAGCAATAAATTCAAGCACATTGGCCATATTTGTCGGGACTTCCTGGATGATGATAGAGTTGGACCGGGCGTCGCTAGTTGCCTGACCTCGATCCGTCATAAGCGACTTAACGGCCTTTACTATGTCATCTGAAGTCGAGTTGGAAATCTTGACAATCTTTGTTTCCAAGGCGGCTAACTGGCGTTGCTCCATCTTGTGTTTTTCCTGTTCCGTAACCTCTTTCCGGTAGGCCTCAGCCGGAAGAACACGAATATAGCCGGCCTCCTCGTCAACGATAGCAAGGTCATACGTACGGCCGATGATATCCATCGCAGCACGCCACATGACATCGCTCAGCTTGATCGTCACCGTCCCGCTGACTTCCGGAGCGACGACTACATTGACGCCGCCGTAATCAGCCAGAAACGTTAGGACAGACCTTATGTCGGCGGATTGGAACTGCAGGTTTTTTATGGGAGTGGTCGGGTCCGCCTTTTCCTCAGCGATTGCTTGCGTCAAGGATACAGTCACGACTCCGAGAAATCCCAACAACAGCAACAACTTTCTGTATCTTTTGCTCGTCATCATCTACACCTGCCTTTCGTCAATCTTCGTCAATGTTCAACGCCACCGTACGGCTCCACCCATACTCGAATACCTGGAAGTAGACACGGTCGCGCTCAACCCGCAGAACATATCCTTTCCGCACCTTGTCACCTTCTTTGAGAATATAGCCGTAGCCATTTTTATCTTCGAACAGAGCGCTGTTGATTCCATTTTCTGATTCGAGAACGCCCACTAATGTCAAGCCTTCGACATTGGGAATTCTTCTCTCTATTGGGCTATTGTATGTCTTTGTCTCGTTGATCAGGGTTTCGAATGGGTCTCGGTAATTCCGTGCCTTGTATTTTATGACCAGCCTCTTGGGAAATTCTGCAACTAACGTCCCCTTGATCTTTGTAGGAAGAGTCGGGCTACGGCGGAATCGTGAAGTGGACGGTTTATTACCACTGCTCTTCTTATCCTTCAAAGTGGCAGTAGAATCCTGAGACGCTTTTGCCTTCTTCTGATCAGCGGTGGTCGTACTCGGGGGCGTCGTTACCTTCTTTGGCGCGTTCTTCTCAGCCGCCTCTGGCATATCCTGATTGCTTGCCGAGGCAAGCACTGGCCCTGCTTGCTTATCTGCCTTAACAGGTTTCGCTGACGGCTGTTTCTTTTCAACAGGAGATGACGTTTTCTGCTGTGGAACTTTCGTCTGGGCCTTCTTGGCTACAGCAGGAGTTGGCACTACAGCCTGCTCTGACTTGACGCCCACCTCCGCAGTCTTGTTGTCATCCGGCGAAGTCTGGGCAATCTCCTTTTGGACCACCGCAGGCTTTTTCTGTTTTGGTTCGGTTAATTCTGTCTCTGGTTTGGCAGGCTGCGTAGCTTCACCAGTTACAACCACCTGTTTGCTACCAATCTCCGTCTGCGCCTTTTCAGATTGACTAACTAGCCTCTCGGTATCAGGCTGACGAGAAGCAACTACAGGTGGTTTTTGCCCCTTTGCCTGCCGAGCCGCGGAGGCTTCAGCAAGAGCACTCGATATCGGCGGCTCAAGCAAATCGGGGTCAAGCTCTGGGCCATAAGGAACATCAACAACGACCGCCGGCACCTGCCGTTGTTGTTCCTTGACCGAAGGAGACTTCTCAACTTGGGTCTTCTTGTCGCTCGAAGGCTCTTGCCTCTTGGCAGCCGGTACAGGTTTCTCCTGAGCCGGTTTCCCCGCAAGGCTCAACAACCGATCCTGGTCAATGGCCTCGTTAAGCTCAGCCGCCGTCTTGTTTTCTTCCTCCGCGCGAGCGGGCGAAGTGCTGACATGTTCCGAACTGGGTTTCTCTGGCGGCGTCAGCTTCCCAGCATCGGAGGTGGTCGCATAGGCAGTTGACGACCAAACGGCAAATCTCCGTTGTTGCTTATCGGGAAAGAACAGAGTGATGGATTTATCATCAGAGTCCACACGATAGAAAGTTTCCTCCTCCATATCATAAACCACACGAACAACTTTCTCCGGCGTGACTGCGTACTGGCTCGTACGGATTTTCTGAACTGGACATTCTGGCAGCGAGGAGAAGTTCTTTGCTGGCAGGTTATGCGTGGCAGACAGTACATCGACGATAACCCGGAACGGCTTGCCGTCTTTCGCCTCCTCGATCTGGTGCGTAAAGCGAACCGGGCCCTTGATGTCGATATGAGCCACGGCGGAACCATCCTGGTATTGCAGCGCCACATTTGTCACCTGTGACGCCAGCACTGGCCCTGAGGCAAGCAACATAACTACACATATGAGACTGGCTGTTATTCTCATTGATTCGTCCACCTCCTACAGGGCAAGCTCCTGAAGCCGTTCCCCCTCTTTCACAAAATATGTGGAAAGAGTAAAGACGGCTGACATGGTTTCTTTCTTCTTCATTTCCTCCGGACCCGTTTTTTCAGCAGCGGCCGGTTTCCCGATGGCAACGTTGAGGGAGGTCAAGGTCATATCTGAAACGTTTGCTATAAAAGGAAAATTGGCAACATAGCCGATAAAACGTCCGAAATCATGGTAGGTCCCGGTCATTTCGATTTCAAATGACGTGATATTGTAAAACTCTTCCGACTCGTTGGGAAGAGGCTGAACCCGAGTGATCTTTGTTCCGGTCAGCGAGGAAGCTGTATGAAGCTGGACCAAGAGCGAGGGAATCTGCTTTGCTTCCGGCAGCAAGGCTTCAATCTCGTGGTAGCGACCTACTAGATCAACATACTCCAGTTGCAGCGCATCCAGCGACTTGGCCTTCATCTCAACATTTCTCAGGTTAGTGGTAATTGTTTCAAATTCCTGGCTCTTCAACGCTATCTGATTGTCGTAGGTCGTATACAACCGAGTATACCAAAAATAGACGACGATAAAGAAAGCCAGCGCGCCCAGCGCGATTTTCTGTATCTTAGCATCCTTGAAGTTCATCGTCCTCTCTTCCTCAATTCAAGCTATTATGGCTGGTCTGCCCCTTCTGGGAACCGCCTTTATTGCCGGCCTGTGCAATCAGACCTCGAAGATGTTCATCCGACAGATAGTGCAAGTTGCACGCTAGGATGAAGTTATAGGCCTTTTGATCTTGGAACTTGACTTCATCACTTGAGACAAGTTCCACTTCGTCAAAGTAGTCTGAACGCATCATCTTTATCATGAACGACGCCAGAGCATTCAGAGTAAAGGCATATCCCTCAACCTCAGCTTTGCGCACCGTGGGGACACTTGCGGGGGGGGGCTGCGCTTCCGCCTGCTGCTTCTCTCCTGACTGGGTCGTAGTGTCTTCAATAACTTCCTCGCTAAAACGCCCTAACCAGACGAACTCCGGTACGTTGGCGCCCATATCCTCAAGGATTCTCACCCAGGTGGAACGGTGACTGTCGAGACGCTCCACGGCTTCCATCCGGCTGGTAATCTTGGTCTTAACATCAATCAGGGCGTCAACCAATTTGATGTCTTTCTCAAGCATCGCCGCCCTCTGTCGTGCCTTGCCAATATTGTGCTCGAGATTTTTCACTTGGTGCATCTGATAGAATGTGACAACGATAAGCATCAAGATCACCCCAGCCGCAACAGCAACCGCATACAATCCGGTTTTGCCGAGAGAGATGTGGACGGATTTCTTGAGATACTCTTTGGGTAGTAAGTTTATCTCTATCATATGATCCTTACCTCACCTTCCGCATCGCCAGACCAATTGGAACGGTCAACAGAGGAGCGATCTTCTCCGGCTGCAGATACTGCCACAGTTCCGGATCATAGTCGATCTTGCGTAAGGGATTAGCTATCTCCAAAGGTACATTAAGCTTCGACTGCAAGAAGTCTGGAAGATACGGTACCAGCGAGCCGCCGCCGGATAGAACGACCCAGTCAATGGTATCCACTTTTGCCTGGGACTTGAAATAGGAGAAGGCCAGTTCAATGCCGGACGTAAGCTCATCGGTAGCTGAGATAATTGTGGCTTTGAGCATGTCCTGGTCAATCGAGTCGGCCATTTCGCCTTTGATGGCCTTGCTGGTCAGTTCCGGATTTAATCGGAATTCCTTCTGAATAGCGTTATAGATTTCCCGCGTCCCTGCTGAGACATCACGGGTTGACTGATAAAACCCGTCGGCGATATAGGTAACATTGGTCACGTCGTAACCGAGGTTGATCAGCGCTGTTGTCCGAGAGGGATCAACTTCATAGTTCTGCTCATAGGCGTTGTAAACGGCAAGGGCGTCGTCATCGACAATAACCGGCCGCAAGCCACAGTCCGTGATCAGCTCCAGAAACGACAGCAGAAACTCCTTGCGGGCTGCTACTAACAGGACATCCATCTTGTTGGTTTCGTCGTCAACCTTGATTATATGATAGTGAAGGCTGACATCTTCAACATCAAAGGGCGCCCGCTGCTCAGTCTCGAACAGGATAGCCTGCTCGGCCTCGGCTCCCGTTTTTTTGTCGATGGTGAAGCGGTCGGTTATAACGCCGTGACCAGAAACCGACACTACCACATCCCTGATCTTGGGATCGGTCTGGTCTACCAGCGACTGAATGTTAAATATAACCGCTTCCCGGTCCCGGATTTCACCGGCTACTATCGATTCCGGAGGCAGCTCGCGGATACCGATAGCAGCGATAGAGTGACCCGAGTTGACATGATCCAGCTTCACAAGCTTGATCGAGGAAGCGCCAACGTCCAACCCAACGGTGCTTTTACTTTTGCGTGAAAACATATGCTTCTCTTTGCTTAGAATTCGCGCTCTTTGCTATGTTTGATTTATCGGCATTATCAACTGCCATTTAACGACTCCTCTGAAAAAAACGCCTCTTGCTCCAGCCGGATAGCAGATAACTGCCCCAACCAAAATATGGATAGAGTAGTTATCGGCTTTCGGAGGACGTCCCTTTAAGGAAATCGAAAGGGGCTTTAAATCATTGGCAAAGAATAAGGCCTCTCCCAAGAAGGAGAGGCCTGCCGGAGGATGGGTAATAAAGAGGAATGCCCTAATAGTAGCTTGAACTGGACTGAATTCGCCCGGTAGAGGCCAGCACATTGTGAGTCAGAATCCCCACCACCGTTTCTGTACTAGCCATGCTGGAAATATTGCCGCCACCCACAAAACTGGCCGAACCGTTGGGCCGAAAAACTACAACATCATTAGACATGTCAGTTCCCAGATAATTGAACTCACCTGGAAGAGTATCAATTCTTATCACCGAATCGCCCGATTCAAACACGCTAGAGCTGGGATTCACAACATCTTTGAACAGAGTGATGGTCAGGGCGTTGCCGTCAAAGTAAACCCCATAGGGGTCCTTGCCGGTGATAGCCATAGATCGGGCTAGACGAAGCGTTGAAACTGTGTCCCGGTCGGCCCCCCTGATCCTGAGCTTCTCCCAAGCTGCCTGGAATCGAGGCACAGCCATACCGGAGATAACTCCAATTATCACTACAGTAATCAGCATCTCGATTAAAGTGATACCGCAGTTTGAACGAAACCTGATTCTCATTTTCTTCACCACCTTACTTCATCAGCCCAAAAGACCGGTCAATTGCAGCCATTATCTGTTCTCCAATAACTTTCAGATACTCCTGTCGCGGTCTCATAATCCGACTGAGCATAATCTGTGCCCCTCCCCGAGAAATGCACGAAACACCACCTAACGCCGGGTATCATCTTATCCGATATGACATTAGAATGACGAATACAGAGTGGAACTTATATGATGGTGTAACCAGCCGTCACCTTATCACATTAGAAAGTATGGGACTTATCCCACATGTAGTTGGAGACCGGCAATTTGGTGTTGACAAATGCGGAAATGAATCTACCTTATTATTAAGTACATGTCATTCAACATGAAAAGCTAAACGACAAATCTCAGTGAAAGGGATCACCTAATGAACCATAGTGTCAGGAAGCTTCTGTACCCGTTTACTTTAATCACAATCCTGTTATTTCTGTCGACTACTCCGGTCACGGGCAAAAACACCCCATCCTTTTTGGTTGAAGGTCCTGTAGTTCTGGAAAAAGGGACTGAGCCTCTCTCGGCAAGAGCTCAAGACTACCTGGTTCGCAGAGACAGTCAAACTGCCAAGGTCTGGGTCTTCTTCACCGACAAAGGCATTTTCAGCAAGGAAGAGTTCAATGCCAAAGCGGCCTCTGTTAGGCTCAGCGAGAAGGTGATGAAAAGACGGGCCAAGGTGGGGATGGATCATGTGGTCTTTGCCGATCTGCCGGTTGCTCAGGGCTACATAGATGAGATAATCAACCACGGCGGTAAACTAAGGCGACAATCCCGATGGCTCAACGCTGCCAGCTTTGAAATCTCCATTAAGAAACTTGAGGAGATTGGCGCCCTGCCGTTTGTATTGCAGATTAAGCCGGTAGCAGGCTTCAGCAGTGAGCCGGAAAAAGCTAAGCCAATTCGTAACGATTCGACCAGCCGACAATCACTGGCCCCTGACGCTCTAAACTATGGTAACTCCTACGCGCAGCTTCAACAGATCAATGTGCCGGCCGTGCACGAAAAAGGATACCATGGGGAAGGGGTAACCCTGGCGATCTTCGACACCGGGTACCGCAAATCTCACGAAGTCTTCGCGCCCCACTACACCGAAGGCCGAGTGCTCGCTGAATGGGACTTCGTTTTCAATGATAGCAACACCGCCAATGAGCCGGAAGACTGGTCCAGCCAGTGGAATCACGGCACATATATCTGGTCCACTTCCGGCGGACACAAAGACGGCGTCCAGTACGGTCCTGCCTTTAAGGCCAATTTCCTGCTGGCCAAAACGGAGGATGTCCGCTCAGAGACGCCGGTCGAAGAAGACAACTGGGTGGCGGCGCTGGAGTGGGCGGATACGCTGGGAGCCGACGTGGTAACATCCTCTCTGTGCTATTCTGACTGGTACACCTACGAAGACTTAGACGGCAACACTGCCACCATCACTTTAGCCGCCAATACCGCCGCCGGTCTGGGAATCGTGGTCTGCAACGCCATGGGCAACAGCGGCCCAAGTTCTGGAACCCTCCTGGCGCCGGCAGACGCCTTTGATATACTGGCGGTTGGGGCAGTCAACTCCGCAGGGATGATTGCCTCGTTCTCATCACGGGGGGCGACGTACGATGGTCGAACCAAACCTGAGGTTTGTGCTAGAGGGGTATCCACGGCTTGTGCAACATCGTCGTCCGACGACAGCTATGGCGCTGTTGGCGGCACTTCCCTGGCAACGCCTCTTGTGGCCGGGGCTGCCTGTCTACTGGTCCAGGCTCAACCGTATTTTGGCCCACAGTTGATCCGCCAGGCCCTGATGGAGACCGCCGACAATGCAGCCACGCCAAACAACATCTACGGCTGGGGCATTATCGATGTAAACGCTGCGTTGGGCTGGGGTGCTAATTTCTATGCGGATGTGACGTTCGGCGAGGCTCCATTAACCATCCAGTTTTACGATAGTTCTACCATAGCCCCCAGCTCCTGGGCCTGGTCTTTCGGCGACGGCGATTCCTCCCACACCCAAAACCCATCCCATTACTATGCCGACGCCGGTGCATACGACGTCTCATTGACCATCGCAAGCACTTACGGCGATATTACCAGAGAAAAAGCCAAGTACATTATTCTGCTGGGTGATACGGCCACATTCAGAACTGACTCGGCTTTCGCCGGGCACCAGGCTGTCATGTCCGTGGACGTGGTGAACTCCCAGGACCTGGAGAATCTTGTGATTCCCTTCAGGTTCGAAGGTTCAGCTCCACTGGCCATGTCGTTCGATTCAGTGTCATTGGGAAGCCGCACGGCCTATTTCGAGAAGCTGAGATTCCTGCTCTGGGACGCATCCAACAACAAATACACCGTGCAGATAATCGCCGACGATGGTGGCGGTTCCCCACCGCTGCAACCTGGCTCCGGAGAGGTGTTAAAGATCTATTTCACCCTTGACCCCTATGCATTCGGAGGCTTGAGCAACAACGTTGACACAACTAAAGGGATTCATGCCTTAGAGCTAACCTCCGACATGCTTAGCTACGAGCCGGTATTCCATTCCGGAACCATTCACACCATAACAGTCATCAGGGGGGACGCCGACTATAGCCAGTCAATCAACGTAGCCGACTTAACCTACCTCGTGGCCCATCTCTTCCTGAGCGGCCCGCCGCCGGTGTCATTACAAGCCGGCGACGTGAACTCAGATTACACCTTTACCGTAGAGGACATAACCTACCTGGTCGCGTACCTCTTCCTGGGTGGCACGCCGCCAGCCACACCTTAAAGTGGATATTGAAAGCAAAAAAGCCGGCGTCACTGACGCCGGCTTTTCTCTTTGAATCATATCCCGATTTCAGATAGTGAATTTCCCGTTCCGATAAATCACCTTCCCGTCAGCAACAATCTCACTATCCTTCCTCAGATCACAGACCATATCCCAGTGGAGCGAGCTTTTGTTCTTACCTCCCGACTCCGGGATGGAAGCCCCTACAGCCACGTGGCAGGTTCCACCGATCTTTTCGTCAAACAGAATGTTCTTTGAGAACCGCTTTATAGCATAGTTGGTCCCGATCGCAAACTCACCGATGTAGCGAGCGCCTTTGTCCACATCAAGCATGCTCTCCAGATATGACAGGTTCTTTCCGGCCGTCTCCTTCACAACCCTGCCATGTTTGAATTCCAGTCGAACGTTCTCGACCTCTCGACCCATGTACACCGCGGGGAAGCTGTAACTTATGAAACCTTCGGCCGAGTTCTCAAGCGGGCTGGTAAAAATCTCACCATCAGGAAAGTTCTCCGTACCGGAACAGTTGATCCACTTGCGGCCTTTCACCCTCAGCTTGAGATCGGTGTCAGCAGAACGCACATGGATGCGATTAAACCTGTTGAGTATCCTTACCAACCGATTCTGCTCCCTTGCTACTTTCTGCCAGTGCTTGACCGGGTCGGCATCGTGTATATGACCGGCACGGTAAACGAAATCCTCAAAATCAGACAGAGACATGTCAATCTCCTGCGCCTCGGCTGCAGCCGGGAACATCGTCACACACCAGGAAATCGACTTATCGGCGGTGCGTTTGAACCACCGATCAATAAGCGGCCGCTGCGACCGCCGATGCATACCCTGTCTCTTCGGATCGATACCGGAGAGATAGCGGGTATTCACACTTCCAAGAATAACCAGACGGGCCTCCATCTTGTTGATCTCATGCCTGGCTAGAGGTGAGATGTACTTCAACTGGGCATCGGACGCACGTTTATAAAAGGTCTCCTCGTTGTCAGGTAACCGGATGGTGGTATAGGGGTGGGCGCCTACCTTCATCGCCTCTTCAAAAACCGCCTTTATCAATGGCAGCGTAACAACCTCACCCTCAATCTTGAATAGTTGACCCTTCTTGAGCTTAATGGAGTAGTGTATCAACACTCTCGCCAGCTTTTGCACACGCGGGTCCATACGATCCTCCTTTGGTGTTACAGCAAATCACTGTTCAGAAACGTCATCACCATTCCAAGTGCCGTCAGGTAATCCGAGGTTGTCCTAAAAGTCGGTTCCAGTTGAAACAGGCCGGCACCAAATGAATTCGCCATTCACTAACTACGTATAGCGGCAGGCTTTATGGCCGCCGTAATTGGTGGGAGACAAGCTCCCATCCTTCGCGAGACAAGAATAATCGCCTTCTAAGACAACATCACTCCGCCTGACAGCTCTGTAAACAAACGCCGTTAGTACCACTTAGGCACGAACTTGTAACCGTAACTCAGGACACCGTGATGACCCTCGGACTGGACGCGGCGAAACTCGATCCGTACTTCCATACCGATCTTGACCTCTTCGACATCGCAGTCGGTCATCTGACCCATCAGGCGGGTGCCATCTGTTAACTTGACAATTGCCAGAGCATACGGCGATTGATCTCCCCACTGTGCGGGAGCGACACGAATAACCGTGTACGTGAGAACCTCGCCGGTATCTGGAAGTTTGACAATTTCGAACTCCGTGTCTCCGGTCTCCGGATCAACGGCGCGGGGGGGGAAGTAGGTCTTCCCGCTTTTCTTGAACTTGCTTGCTTCCAGCCGATAACGCTGCGGATACTCTCTCCAATTTCGCGAACTGAACATTGTCATCACGCCACCTCCATGATGTGCACAACCGAAGACGCTCCGGAACCACCCATATTCTGGGCCATACCGATTTTTAGCGAGCCGGAAATCTGTCGACCATTCTCCGCTCGACCGGTCAGTTGTTTGTACACTTCCACTATCTGCGCTACTCCCGTAGCTCCCACCGGGTGACCTTTGGATTTCAGGCCGCCTGATGAGTTCACCGGAAACTTGCCATCCAGCGCCGTCTCTCCCGCAAGCGTGGCCGGACCGGCCTTGCCGGGTTCGTACAGTCCCATTGATTCGAGAAGAACAATCTCGGCAATAGTAAAGCAGTCATGCACCTCGGCAAATTGCACATCGTTGATTGTCTTGCTCGCCATCTTCAAAGCGCGCTCAGCAGCGAGAGTAGCGGCTTTGATTGTAGTTATGTCATTTCTCTGGGCAAGGGCCATAGCATCAGTCCCCGCACCGGAGCCAAGCACCTTAATGTATGGCTTGGCCAGCTTCTTGGCCACTTCCTGCGTTGTAACAATAACCGCTGCGGCCCCGTCAGTAATCGGGGAACAGTCGAGAATATGCAGCGGATCGGCAATCATTACTGACTTGGCCACCTGCTCCGGCTTAATCTCAAACGGATACTGAGCGACCGGGTTTTTAGCACCGTTTTTATGATTCTTTACCGACACTGCCGACAGCATCTCACGGGTAGTGCCGTATTTATGCATGTGGGCATGGGCCATCATGGCGTAAAGACCAGGGAAGGTGGCTCCGTGGAATACCTCGTATTCCTGGTCGGCTGCTGTTGCCAGAGCAAAGGTGGCATCGTCGCCGGAACAGTCGGTCATTTTTTCCACACCGGCAGCCATAACAATGTCGGAAATCCCCGACGCTACCTCGATGAAGGCCTGCCGGACAGCCATCCCACCGCCAGCACAAGCCGATTCGACCCGTAGTGCCGGAAGGCCCTGCATTCCCAGGTAATCCGCCATCAAGGCACCGATATGTTCCTGCCCGACAAATAAGCCACTGGACATGCAGCCTACATATAGTGAATCGAGGTGATCAACCCCGGAGTTGTTTATTGCTTTAAGAGCCGCGTCGACAAAAAGCTGGCGCAGCGATTTTCGCCACACCTCGCCCCACTGACTCATACCGACGCCGACAACACAAACATCTCTCATTGCAGTCTACCTCCTAATCGTTCTTGCGGATTTTACGCCGGAACTTGGCGTAGGTCCCGTAGTCGACATAAATCAGGTTTTTTTCCAGAAGTTTCCTCGTACGCACGGCCTTGTCGCGCACCTCATTAATCCGCTCGGTGACTCTCCAGACGAAAGCATCAGAACCAGCACCGGAGCCGTAGGAACACATCATAATCAGATCACCCGGCTGAGCGACGTCGAGTGTAGCCGTAAGTCCGATTGGTGAAGCGCCGGAATAGGTGTTACCCAATGTAGGCGCCAGCCATCCCGGATCAATTTGTTCCTGCGTGAAGCCAAGCTCAAACGCCACCCGCTGGGGGAACTTTCCGTTGGGCTGGTGAAAAACGGCATATGTGAAATCCTTCGGGGCCATACCGGACTTCTTCAGGATAGCGTTCGTTGCTCCTTTGGTATGAGCGAAATATGCTTCCTCGCCGGTGAACCGCCCTCCATGCTGTGGATAAAACTGGTGTTCCCGCCGCCAGAAATCGGGCATATCAGTCATGTACGAATGAGTAAAAAGACACTCAGCGATCAGGTTTTTT
The DNA here is from genome assembly GCA_964416195.1 of uncultured Ignavibacteriales bacterium. GTDB lineage: Bacteria > Zixibacteria > MSB-5A5 > GN15 > FEB-12 > CAYQDB01. The sequence continues at coordinate 101,369 of CAYQDB010000008.1, read as the reverse complement.
TTACCCATGATAAACGCCGCCGCGCCGGCCGCCGCCGAAAACTCCAGTGCATCGGAAGGCGCTCCCTGCGACGTATCCGCAGCGATAGCCAGCGCATACGGCATGGCACCGGAGTCAATATGGCTCAGCGCTACGAACATAGCCTCAGAACCAGCTTTGCACGCAAACTCAAAATCTGCACAGTGAATATCCGGCGTGGCCCCAATCGCCTCGGCAACAGTCGTACCGGAGGGCTTTACTGCGTACGGATGTGACTCGGAACCGATGTAGATAGCGCCTATGTCTGCTGGTTCGACATTCCCCGCCCGCTTCAGCGCATTCTTGGCTGCCTCAACTGACAGAGTAATAGTGTCCATGTCAGGCGGAGGGACGGACTTCTCTCGCAGCATCAGGCCCTTTTTGTAACTGGGCGCATCCGCTCCCCACACCTTGGCGATTTCCTCGACTTTGATACGGTGTCTGGGAAGATGCGCTCCATAACCAACAATTCCTGCCATAGTAAACCTCTTGTATCTGAGTTACTGTTACATGCTACCTTGAACCGTAGATACAAATCACACGGCAACAGACAGGAAAATACGGTGGTCAGCCGACAAAAACAAGTCCTGACAGGAAATAGTCTTTATGGACGGCAGATGTCCACATCTGCCCTATCATACCTCAAAAAAACGTAGGTCGGATTCCTTTGGAACCCGACATCTTTGTTGGTTTGTGTCGGGTTTTTCACTTCGCTTTGCCCCGCTTGAAACCTGACCTACTTCTTATGTCGCGTAGCGGCGGGGCTTGTCTCCGCCGATGGCAACGCCACCCTTATTAGCGCGACACATAGCTGCGCCCTACGTGGAAAAATTATCGTTTCTTGTTGTGTCAGGTATTGGCGTCTCTCTCCCCTGTAGGGCAGGTCTCCCTGAGACCTGCCTATTTTGTGGTAGGAGTCGGGGACTCCTGCCCTATGTCCTATGATCACATCCTTTCGTTTTCTTTTTCTTGTTTCGAAGTCCCCTCTCGAGAGGGGATTTAGGGGTGTGTTACGGCGCATAGAATACACACCCCGCCCTTCGGGCACCCCTCTCCAGAGGGGAAAAATCACTCTGTGGTATGCGTACGTCCTCGCTTGTCCTGAGCTTGTCGAAGGGTGCTCCCACTTGACGCGAGGGACGGCGACATCCGCCGCGCACATAATGCATCTATGATCACTTCCTCTCAATCGTCACTTGTTCATTGCTCGTTGGAATCCCCTGGATGGCGGAGATACGCTGGCAAGTCTTTTGGCTCGACGCCGCACATATAGCATTTACAGGCGTGTCGGTCTTCGTCAATCAGAAGTGTGTCGCAGTCGCACGATTCACAGAATCCAATAGATATTAGTCTTTCTCCTGGAGCACATTCATCAAAGACCTTCTGGAGCCTTTCCTTTCCCGCGATATAGGCTTTCTGCCAGATGCTTTCGAATTTAAGGGCCAAATCGAACTGGGATTTGCAGAGCAAAGATCGAAATACAACTTTTGGCATGTTCTCTAGTAGAAATGCCCAATAGAAGCTTACCAAGTAGCTCAGTAGCTGGTCAAAAACATCTTTATTACCGAGAAATGCGAAGTGTTCAATCTCATTGCGAAAACATCGACAATCCTTAAGGGCTTCAACATCATTTGGAGCAATTTCAACCTTGAGTTTGTCGCCAAGAATCTGTAACGAATTCTTCAACCCAATCGTCTTTAGTCTCCTGCTTCTCGCCTTCGATGTTCTGATCAAACCCTTATCGTGCTCTGCAATCTTGCTTTTGAGAAGGAGTTCAATGCTCTGTGCCACATGAATGATGGCGTACTTGTAGTTGGAGTTATCTTTCGTTTCCCTCAGGTACTCATCCAACCCCTTCCGCAGAGAGCAAACGGAATTGGCCATAATTAGATTGCTAATCTCTTTGTCGCTGCTGGACGCAAATCTGTCCTCAGCAAAGCTGGGTAGATTGACACCCTTTATTTGCGACTCTCTTGGTTTTACTCTATCACTCATCCCCCCACCCCTCCAACATCTTCCTCTGCTCCTCTGTCAGCGTCTTGGGTATCTCGATCTTGATCTCGACGTACAGGTCGCCCTGGGATCTGCCGACAGCCAGGCCCTGACCTTTCAGACGCATCTTCATCCCCGGCTGCGTGCCGGGCGGGACGGTGAGCGCCACCATCTTGGTCAGCGTCTTGACATTCACTTTACAGCCTAAGATGGCCTCTTTGAATGAGAGCGTCACGCTGGTGTGAATGTCGTTGCCTTCTCTTCTGAATTGTTTATCCTGCATAACATGCACCGTTATAATCAAGTCACCATTATTACCGCCATGCTGCCCCATCGGCCCCGGCATGCCCTGACCGGCCAAACGAATCTTGCCCCCGTCCTCGATCCCCTTGGGGATGCGCACCGCCAGTTTCTTGCCGGTCTGACCGATAACGATTGTACGCTTCGTTCCATTAACAGCTTCCATGAACGAGATTGAAAGATTAGCTGTCAAGTCAGCGCCCTTTTGTACCCTCGGTCGCCGCCTTGTGCGCGCACCGGCAAACTGGTCACCGCCGCCAAAAAACGATGAGATGATGTCCTCTAGGCCATCGATCCCCGAGGAACTGAATCGGAAGGTCTGAAAGCCGCCGCGCCCACCGGCACCTTGGCGGAACAGATCAGAGAAGTCAAAGTCAGCTCTGCCAAAACCAGCCCCGCCTGGCCGGGCGCCGGCCCCCGTAAAGGCGCCGTACTTGCGCATGGTGTCATACTCTGCCTTCTTCTTAGAGTTGGAGAGCGTCTCATGCGCCTCGGAAATCTCTTTGAACTTGGCCTCGGCGGCTTTGTCTCCCGGATTGCGGTCGGGGTGATACTTCTTGGCCAGGGTACGAAAGGCCTTTTTGATCTCTTCAGGAGAGGCGCTTTCGCTTACGCCCAGTATGTCGTAGTAGTTTTTGCCCATTTACATATCACCCCGTGCCTCTCAGTAGGTCGGGTTCCGCAGGCGCCGAAGGTGACAAGAAACCCGACAATGCCATTCCTGGGTGACTGTCGGGTTTCTCACTATGCTTCGCTCCGCTCGGAACCCGATCTACTTCACCTCATTAAACTCAGCATCAACGGCGTCACCACTACTTGTGGAATCCGTGCTTCCGTTGCCGGACGCCGACTGGGTAGAGCTGGCCTGCGAAGCCTGCTGGTACATCTCAGTCGACGCCTGCTGCCAGAGCTGATTAAGCGCCTCGGTCGCCGAGGTAATCTCTTCGGAGTTATCCGATTTCAATGCTTCTTTAACACGACTAATCGCTGTCTCGATCTTCGATTTATTATCCAGACTTAGTCTGTCCCCAAACTCCTTGAGCTGCTTCTCACTCTGGAAGACTGCCGCATCGGCCTGGTTGTGTACCTCAACCGCACGTTTCTTTTCCTTGTCTTCGGCTTCGTGGGCTTTGGCATCGTTGACCATCTTCTCGATTTCCTGCCGGGAAAGACCGGAGGAAGCCTCAATCCTGATATTCTGTGATTTACCCGTAGCCATATCCTTGGCCGCTACATTCAAGATACCGTTGGCATCAATATCAAAGGTCACTTCAATCTGTGGTATACCACGCGGCGCCGGAGGTATCCCGTCGAGAATAAACCGGCCGATTGTCTTGTTGTCAATCGCCATCTCCCGCTCACCCTGAAGAACATGGATATCCACCTGCATCTGGTTATCGGACGCTGTTGAGAATGTCTGCGATTTCTTGGTCGGAATTGTCGTGTTGCGTTCGATGAGCTTCGTTGTGACACTGCCCAACGTCTCAATACCGAGCGACAATGGGGTAACATCGAGCAAGAGGACATCGTCAACATCACCAGCCAGTACGCCCCCCTGAATGGCAGCCCCCAGCGCCACGACCTCATCCGGATTCACCGATTGGTTGGCCTCCCGTCCGAAGAAACACTTCACAAGCTCCCGCACCTTTGGCACGCGGGTCATCCCGCCCACTAAGATAACGTCATCGATCTGGTTGATCTTCAAGCCTGCATCCTTGAGGGCCATCTCCACCGGCTTCATCGAGCGTTGTAAGAGATCATCCACAAGCTGCTCGAACTTGGCCCGGGTAAGGGTCAGGTTGAGGTGCTTGGGACCGGAGCTATCAGCAGTGACGAATGGCAAGTTAACAGTCGTTTGCATTGTTGAGCTCAGTTCCATCTTAGCCTTTTCCGCCGCCTCTTTCAAACGCTGGAGCGCCATCGGGTCGTTTGACACGTCGATACCGTCTGACTTTCTGAACTCGTCTACAAGCCAGTCGATAATCCGCTTGTCGAAATCGTCGCCACCGAGATGGGTGTCGCCGTTCGTGGACAGGACTTCGAAAACGCCTTCGTTCAGCTCGAGAATCGAGATATCGAACGTCCCACCGCCAAGATCGTACACGGCGATCTTGCCAACCTTTTTCTTGTCAAGGCCATAGGCAAGCGCCGCAGCAGTCGGCTCGTTGATGATGCGCTTGACATCCAACCCGGCGATTTTCCCGGCATCCTTGGTTGCCTGGCGCTGGCGGTCGTTGAAATAGGCTGGAACAGTAATGACCGCCTCCTTCACGGAATGACCGAGGTATTCCTCAGCCGTCTTTTTCATTTTACCCAGTACCATCGCTGAGATCTGTTGAGGATGGTGCTTCGTGCCACCCATCTCAATGACCGGCTCACCTTTACTGCTGGCTGTTACCTTATAAGGGAAGTTCTTGATTTCCTGCTTGACCTCATCAAAGATTCTACCCATCAGCCGCTTGACAGAGAAAACTGTATTCAGCGGGTTGGTCACGGCCTGACGTTTGGCCACAGTGCCGACCAGCCGCTCACCGTTTTTATCGATAGCAACGACCGAAGGTGTCGTACGCCCTCCCTCAGAATTGGTGATCACCGTTGGTTCGTTGCCCTCGATAACAGCAACTACGCTGTTAGTTGTTCCCAAGTCTATGCCTATTATCTTGCTCATCATTTCACCTCTTATCTTTGGTTGTTGATAAAAAAGCCGATCGGTTCCGACCGGCTTTTACATACCGCCCTTGACACTGACAAGCGCCAGATTAACCGAAGCTTAGCTGACACTGACTTCGATCTCTTTGGGCTTGACCTCTTCTTTCTTGACCAGCTTGACCTCAAGCATGCCATTCTTGTAGTCAGCCGAGATCTTCTCGCTGTCGACAGTGTCGGGAAGCGTAAACGAGCGGGAGAAGGAACCGCTGCTGATTTCGGTGCGGATATACCCGTCATCCTTTTCCTCGGACTTGAAATTACGTTCCCCGGATACTGTCAGGACATCGTCCTTCACCATTACCTTAACGTCCTTCTTTTCCATACCGGGCAGCTCAAACGTCAAGGTGAGATCATCTTTGGTCTCCTTGACATTTACTCGAGGCATGAAGTCGCAGGACATCTCAGTCCTGATACTCGGGAAATTGAAAAAGCCGTTGAAAAGACTGTCAAACTCCCGAGCGATCCGATTTGTAGTTGGCACTAAGTACGTCATTTTGTTACCTCCTGGTTTTTTTGTTTTCTGTCCACATTCTGGCCAATTGTTAATCAAACCGTGTGCCAAATCCACTATCTTGCTGCTATACAACACGATAACAAAGTGTATCGATTGATATCAAAAGATTGGGTGCCATTATGGCATGCTGGCGTGCATAAAATGACATGAAGGCCGCGCCGTTTTGGCTGGATACTGCCACAACGACAGCAAGACTGTGTTAATGCTGTTAATGCCTTGAGAGTATTTCGGCTATCGCCCTATTGATAGGGGAATTCTTGAAAAAGATTTTCTGTGCTGCAGAGAGGTTATCCCTGTAATCCTTTATAGTAGCAATTGATTTATCATCGCCGATATTCGCAAGAGACCTTATGGCTGTCAGCCTCAGGTCCTCTTTTGATACCTTATCGGATGCCAGTCCAGACAGTTCCTTGTCATCTTCCATGAGCCTGGCCAGGAACGATCTTGCTTCCTCACCACCAATCTTTCCCAAGGCGCTCAGAGCGCGCACCGCAACCAAGGGGTTTCTCCGGGCCAGATCAAGCAACTGTGGGACCATCTCTGGAGTGCCGATAAGACCAACAGCGATCACGGCGCTCTCCCGTATCTCCTTGATGGGGTCGTCGGCCATCAGAATAAGCAGGTCGCAGGCTTCTTCTCCGCCAATCTTTTCCAGGGCGGTGACAATCTCGCGTCTTACCCTGATATCGCTGTCACCCATTCGCAACCTGAGTAAGGTTATGCCTTCTTCGTCACCCAGTAACCCGAGCACAAAGATCGAATTCCGTACCATATACCACTTGCCGTCAGGCAGTTCATACCGACCGCTTTCCCGTTCGAACATGGTGTCGTCCATCAAAATCCGCGAGAAGACCTTCACCGATGCCTTTCCAAGCTCCGCCAGCACCTTTAATGACTGCTGCCGAACCTGCCTGATAGGATGCGATATTATACACGACAGCGCCGCAGCTACCTCTTCCGAACCCGTAGAGATAAGGATTTCACGGACGTAGCGGGATGTCTCATGATCCCCTTTGATCATGTTATCGATAAGTATCTCGATAACCCTACGCTGGTTAAGGCTCTCAAATGCCTTCTTTACGGCCATCGAGTCGTAAAGGGTTACGTTGCCATCAGACTGACGCCGCTGAGCCATAGCGCTCGTCAGCTTCGCCATGAGGTCGAATCGGCGTGTCTCCAGACACCTCCCCAGCAGGCACCAGATAACTTCTGAGTATTCGTAGGTCTCCCTTTTCTTGGCAAGGTCGGCTATTACCCGATCAACAGCAGCCACCGCCACGTCGACGTCAGCAACGAGATCGAGCGATGTAATTGAACATTCCAGAAGTTCCAGGGCTCGTTGACGAGCGGTTCCATCGGGACCGGCAAGCAATCCTATCAAATTAAGCACGACCTCTGTAGCCTTTGCCCGCTGCCCGGTTTTCAACAGACGTCGAAAGGCATGGCGATACTCTTCAACATCATATCCCTCATTGCCAGGGAGGAAGAGCTGCTGCAGCAGGTTGTCTATGCGTTCACTTGAAGCCACCCGTATGGCCCCCACTGGAGTGCTGAGCTCCTGTGCAACTTCAGCAGGCAGTTTATTTGAACTGAGATATTGTTCCAGTTCCGAAATGACGTGATCTCGCCGCGGATGGTAGTCTATAAGGCTGTAAAGTGACTTGTAGGAATCCAGAAGGGTAGTTCTCTTTTGATTATTGTCCTGCAATGTGTGCATCTGGTTTGCGAGGTCTGTTAACGTTTCGACAATGACTTCTGCAGAAAGAGCGGCAAATTTCTCCGGAAGCAGGTAGTTGATGATGTCGAGAGTGAAATCTATGCCTTGATCATCCAGCGCCTCCTGCCCCCGGCGGTTGACATCAGCCAGCGCCTCCAGCTTGTCGCCCAGTTGCTGCAGGGCAAGACTCCCCACACTGAAATCGCCACAGGCATCCCCACGGTACTTCTTTTGAGATTCAAAAAGCTTGAAAGCCCTCTCAGAATCGACCTCGATAGCCGTGATGTTGTTTTCCTCCAGATAGTTACTTAAGAGATTCCGATGGTCGGATAGATCGACCCTTTGGACCAACCGGCCGATAAATGCGGCTAATTCCTGCATCGTGACACGCCGGTCGAACAGCACTGCTCCCGTCTCGAGAACCTGCATATACCTGACTATTTCATCGGTGAAAAGGCTCTGCTTAAGCCGAATGTTGAGAGCGTACAGAATGCCCCCATCCAGATTGAGGTTGGCGTGGTTTCTTAACCGGAAGATGTTGTCCAGAACAAAGAAGGGCTTCTCGACCGCTTTCGCTCCCGTAGGGTGATCGGAGCCGTAGATAGACACCTTGCGGCAGGCCATTGCCAGCTCACGGACAAAAGTATGCGCCAGCTCATTCAGGTTGGTCGCCAGAATTACCTCACTAATCGACTTGCTTGATCTACTCATCCTTCCGCCCAAAACATACAATCTTTCCTGACTCCGTTGTGACGTAGACCCGATCACCATCTGTCACCGGTGAATACGCCACGGCATCGCCGAGCTGACGTTGTCCAACCACTCTTCCATCAGAAACGTCGAGCGAAAACAACTTGCCACCCATCGTTCCAACAAGTACATAGTCGCCAACCACGGTGGCAGATGCCTTGATCACCTCACCCGCGTTAAACCGCCACACTATGTGCCCGTCTGCTGCATCAAGCGCCACTAACTCGCCTCTACTATGACCGACAAACAGGCGATCCTCAGAAACCGCCGGGGTTGTCCATACCGCACCGTTCAATTCGCTCTGCCAGGCAATCCGGCCGTCTGCAGGTTCAATCCCATAGACGTGCCCAAGCATGTCGGTCGCAAATACCATCGTTCCCACAGCGACAGCGCTTACCATAGGGCTCTCAACTGTTACCTCGTATATCTCGGAGCCGTCAGCCGCCGAGATTGCATATAAGGTTCCGTTATCGCAGGGTTGGAAAATCCTGCCATCTGCAAAGCTCGCCGGAGCAACAAAACCTCCCTCGGCCTCGAAAGACCAAATCATATCTCCATTTTCGGGTCGGTATGCAGACAGAGTACCGCCCGTCGAGCTGATAACAAGCATATCATTTACTATTATCGACCCCGCGGCAACGTCCTTTACTCGCCGTTTCCAGATCCGCTTGCCGTTATGGAGATTAATGCAGCGAAGCCAGCTCTTGCGAGGAGAAGTAGCAAATAATGCCAGGTTGTCATAGATAACGACACCTGTTTGAGCTGCCCCATGCGATTTGAGATAGCCCTGTTTGTTGCCGGTTAGAGCGTCGTAGAGGCGTATCTTATTCTTAGTTCCCGGGTAGACCAGACTGCCGTGGTACAGCGAGACCGGCCCGGCCGGCTTCTCACCCCGCTTACGCTCCCAGAGGATGTCCAGCTTTCCGTTGAATGTTCCTCCATGGACTTTCCCTTGCGACGAAAGATCTCCCCGATAGAACTGCCAGGGTGACGGCTGGGATAGTTGCTCCTCTGTCAGTTTGTACTTGTGGGAACATGAAAGCGCCAGCACCAGAGGCGCCACTATTATCAGCAATCTCGTCACACACAGCCGGGACATTAGAAATTCCATCCAAAGAAGAAATCGAAATCGGTCTTCGGACTGATGGTATCGAAATCTGTCGTGCGGGCGAAGTCAAAGCGAAGAACCACCAGATAACCGAGCGCCACGCGGAAGCCGGCCCCGAAGGAACCGTAGAACTGATCGAAATCGTCATCCCAGGCCGAACCGGCATCAAAGAAGAGCGCCCCCCGTATTCCACTGAATCCGAGTCCACCGAAAGGAAAGGCGATCAGGAGATTGTCGATCAATGGGAATCTCAGTTCGTTGGAGGCAAAGAGGACGTTGCGATTGTAAAATGCCCGGCGGCTGTAACCTCGGAACGACCAACTGCCTCCGAAGTATATCCGCTGTGGTTCCTTACCGGAAGAGGAATAAGCGAAGAGACGGTTTGCCAGGGCGGAATATCGTCCCAGCCGCAGGTAATGCCTGACATCAGCCATGGCCATACGGTTGAAATGATTCAACTCATCTATCCGTGTCGTTATTCCTATGGAGAAATTGTAGCGCCGCCCCTCAATCGGACCGGTGATGTCCCACAGAGAATTGTCGTAGACCCAGCTCAGGTAGTGCGTTACTAAAAAAGCCTTTCGACCCGGCGACCCATATTTGCGGTACCGGTTCGAGTACCGGGCCAGCGAGGTGAAATCAAACCGGTGAAATTTCGATATGGGATAGCTCACCAGGGAAAGCACTCCTGCCTGACGTTCTTCAAAAAAGCCATCAACATCGTTGAAGTACTCATCAAACAGGTGATAGGCTCCGATCCCCCAATTCACCCGGCGCTCTCTATTTATGTAGGTCAGCCCAAAATTGAATGATTCCAACAGCTCGTCTTTTGTCTCGGCGGTGTTAGTCAGCAAGAGGTAAAAAGCGCGATTGCCCAGTATGTCGGAAACGGCCATCTGGAGCCCTCCCAGTGACCCGTACACCGGATCATATCCGATCGATGATTGGGCGAAATCAAGGGAGTACTCGGTATTATACTTGATTGAAGAGTGAGCGAATCTGTATTCGATCTGTCCGGGCGTCCACGGCAACACGTGAGTTGCCACAGGTTGCCGGACTGGCGTCGGGTTGTCAGCAATGTTCATTTCATAAATCTGAAACGTGGAGTTCTGGTAGCCGGTATAAACAAGCTTGTGACCATCGGAAGAAAGACGCGGATCAAAGGCGCCCGTGACGTAAGTGGACTGGCGGGTCAAGCTGTCTTCGTTGTCAAGAAGATAGAGATTGAAGGTGCCACCCCGGTCGGAGGAGAAGTACACTCCTTTCTCCGTCCAGTCGGGAGACTGGTCGCGGCAGGCACCGTAAGTGAGCTGTGACAGTCTGCCTGTCGCAAGGTCCAAGGTAAACAGATTCAAGGCCCCTTCCGGCCCGTTGGTACAGCGATCAGAGGCAAACACAATTTGTTGGCCGTCCGGCGAGAAGGCAGGGTCAAGATCATAGTATATATCGTTCGTGATTGGCCGATAACCGCCGGTCACCAGGTCAAGAATGTACAGATCGGTGAAGCCGTCCACTCTGACACCGGAAAAAACAACTCTACTGCCGTCAGGAGAAAAGCGTGGTGAGCGGGCAGCCGCCAAACCGTCCAGCTCGAAACCCTTAGTCACGCGACCTTCATCAAGCTCATAGAGGTAGATAACGTCATTTTCCTTGGACTTCGATGAAAAGACGATTAGCCCTGAATCATTGGTATCAATGCCGGAACGTAACAAATAGAGCGATTCAAAATCAGATGATCTCTCCCCCTTGAGGAGCGTTTTCGGCTTTGGCTTATTCCCATCGAAAGGCATCATATAAATGCCTGAATAACCAAGCCGGTTGGCCTTGAAAACAAGCCAGTCACGGTTACCACGCCCGTCATCCCAGCGTATCGGCACACCTTTTACGGAGAAGCCACCTTTCGTGAGTTGCTTCGAGTCCATCGTCGGAAGATCAAGCGCCCTTAACTGGGGATAGTACTTCTTCTTGAGATGATACTCCCACTTCCGCGACAACTCCGACAGATTATCCCCAAGAGTCACCTTGACTACCTGATCAAAGCTTCGCCCTTTGTACCAGTTGTCAAAAATCCGAAACAACTTATCCTCACCGTAGGCCGAATCGATGAATTGACAAATCGATTCCCCCAGTTTGTACATTGCATAGCTACCGCGAATCTTGTATAGATTAGGAATAGTATACAACCTCTGGTTAATCACCATGTCCTTGACCACCATGTCCGCTTCGGAGTCCCATTCTTTCGACCAGTACTCGGCAATCCCCTCGATAAACCAGAGAGGCGGCGGCAGATATCGGATACGGCTCCGCTTGCGCAGGACATCTTCCAGCTTCGAAAAGGTAAACACATGCACCAGCTCATGCCGTATCACATGCTTGAAGTCGTGATACGATCCGTTGAACGGCACCACTACCCTCCCTTTGAGGAACTCGGTGAAACCTCCCACCGATTCGGGTACCAATCCGGGAATAACGTTTGTCTGAGAGAAATAGTTGGGGGCGGAATAAATGATAAGGGGTATCTTATCCTTCACCTCATGATTAAACCTGGCCGACAGCACTTCGTACGATTCCTCGGCTAGGTTGGCGGCTATCTTGGCAATTTCGGATTCGTTCGCGTAGAAATAGATGTGGAAATGGTCAGTGGTCATCACCTGCCAGTCAAATCTCGTGTACTGCACTTTGTTCTTACCGAAATAGAACTGCCCGTATGACGGGTGACTCACCACACTTACCACCAGTAACGCCCAGATAACGGCTCTGAGTACGACAGGTCGGGTTGCGTATGAAGTTCGCCTCAGCAACGAATGTCGGGTTTCTCGTCCACCCAACGCGAACTTGCAACCTGACCTACAAGCTTGGGGCAGATGTAGACATCTGCCGCCCACAAACTTGGTTCGGAGGAACCGGATAAATGTTGTGTTCAGTGATACCGACATAAAACGGACGGGATTCCCTTTACTTATCGTCTGTGAGCAGACCTCATCATCCATAGGACATAGGAACCTGTGCAAAAGTCAATTCCAAAAATCAACGGCACGAAAAATGGCCATTGTATGTATTATCGGAACCATGCTGGGGAAAGCCACCTATTGGATGATGCCGGTCTCAAAGCCGCAGGCCACACAGCGGCCTTCCCGCAATCCAACCACAGAGGTATGGAAACCGTTTCGTCGGATCAGGGGATTGTTGCAGCTCGGGCAGAGTGTGTTGGAACCTCCCTCCAGTAGCACATTTCCGAGATATACGTACTTCAGCCTCTTTCTTGCAATCTCTTGTGCTCGCAGCATCGTTTTCATTGGAGTGGCCGGAATGTGCAGCTTGTAGTCAGGACGGTAGGCGGAGAAGTGAAGAGGGATCATGTCGGAAATGGAAGCGACAAAATCGGCCAGGTCGTTCAGGTCCTTATCCGAATCATTCAGAGTGGGAATAATAAGGTTGGTCACTTCCAGATGCACTCCTGACTGAGCCACCCGCTTGATATTGTGCAACACCGGCTCAAGTTTTCCCTTGCATATCTTCTTATAAAAGTCAGCGCGCATGCTTTTCAGGTCGATATTAATGGCATCCATGACACCGAGCAGGTCTTCAAGCGGTTTGGGATTAATGTACCCATTGGAAACAAGCACTGTTTTCAAACCGGCTTTGCGAAGAAGAGCAGCCGTATCCATGATATACTCATACCAGACCACTGGCTCCGTATAGGTAAAAGCCACACCGAGCGACTTGTACTGTATCGCCGTGTCCACAAGCTGCTCCGGCGAGAGAAAAATCGTCTTTGTTTTCTTCTGAGAAATGGTCCAGTTCTGGCAGTACACACAACCGAGATTGCAGCTGTTGGGGCCGGTGGAGAGAATGTCGGCAGTAGGATAAAAGTGATACAATGGCTTTTTCTCAATAGGATCAACAGCAAGTGACACCAATTCGCCGTAGTTGTCAGTTACCAGTTCACCGTCTCGATTGAACCGGGATCGGCAGATACCCACCTTTCCCCTGGTCAGCTTGCACTCGGCAGGACAGAGGTGACAAATCACCTTCCCCCCTTCAAGTTTTTCCGAATATGCGCCTGGTTTAATCATGCTCCTTCGATAGCTCTTATTTGCTCCACGGCTGACCCAAGGTCGTCACAGACTATTAAGTTACTATTAATACTATGAGCTTTCAACTGTTGTTCCTGCTGCTTTCCATAGCCGGTGCGCACCAGAAACGAACGGGCTCCGATTACCCTTGCCAGATCGAGGTCATCAATTTTATCGCCGACTACATACGACCGGCGCAGGTCTACTCTCAACTGGCGAGCGGCTTCCTCAGCCATTCCAGGCGCCGGCTTGCGGCAGTCGCACGAAAGAGCAAACTCATCCACAACACCGCCAGCCAGATGGGGGCAGAAGTACAATGCATCAACTTGTACCTTCTCGGCTGAAAGCATTGATAGGAGGCGCTCGTTCACTCTCTCGACAGTCTCCAACCCAAAGTAGCCTCGAGCGACCCCGGATTGGTTGGACAGTATGACGAGTTTAAACCCCATTGCCTGACCTCGCCGCAGGGCTTCCACAGCCCCTGGTTCAAACTCAATTTCGTCTGGATCCGAAAGGAAGTTCTTGTCCACTATTATGGTTCCATCACGATCAACAAATAGCGCCCGTGAGGAGTTGACGGACGAGTCAAGCAGATCACAGGCAGTCTCACAGACCATCTCAGGTGTTATACGGTTAAGACAGTACCGCTCATCACGATAACAAGGCTTTTCACCGTGAAGCGAACAAGGGCGGCAAGGTTCGTCAACATCCACCACCCGGTCGAATAAGCCGCAGGGCGCAAACCCCAGGGACGGATGCGTTGGTCCGAACAAAGTTATTACCGGTGTACCCACCGCCGATGAGAGATGCGCGATCCCGGAATCGTTAGCGATAGCCAGATCAGCTCGCGCCATTACTCCCGCCAGCTTGTCCACCGGGTAGTCAATAAGCTCAAGAAATCGGTCTGCTGATATCTTTCCCTCAAGCTGTGATTTGCCTTTATCGATAGACGTGACCGCCCAGATAATACCGGCGCCATGCGACCGATGCAACTGCAACGCCACTTCCGTGAACCTCTCCATCGACCACTGCTTGTCTGGATGCGCCGCCCCGGGAGCAATCACGACCAACCTTCCCTGCCCAAACAACGCACTGAGCCTGCCTAACATACCCTCTTCAAAGGTTATAGGATAAAGCACCGGCCTTTTGCAAACGACCCGCCCGCTAAGCTGTTGGATACAATCGTTGTATAGATCAATTGTGTGCGGCCAGGCAGCAGGAATGCTGTGTCTCTTCACTATTCGCAAGCGCTCCAGCCGCCTTTTGGGATAAACGGCCTTGTTGTCGGCCGTGATAATCTTGCGTGCAAACCACGAGCGGAAGCTGCCGTGCAAATCGATAATAGTGTCAAAGCTATAATCGTCCAACTTGAGACCCAGTTTGAAATAATCAAGGGCGCTGACTGACTGCGGCAGAGTTATAATCTCATCAATACCGTCAAAACAATCAACGATCGAGCGATAGTCCTCCTTTGTCAGGTAAACAATGCGGCTGTCGGGAAAATTAATCTTCAAATTTAGGATAGGCGCCGAAGTCAGTATAACATCTCCGAGCGAACTGAGACGAACGACCAGGATATTTTTATTCATTTACAGGAAAAGATACAGCCCCACACCCCCGGCAGCAAAGCAATAATACGCGAAGTAATCAAGCTTCCCACGCTTGACAATCGCCAGGACCAGGTAGACCGCTACCAGCCCAAGCAAAAAGGAGAAAGCAGCACCAAAAAAGTACTGCCCGGTGAGACCTGAGTCGATATTTACCAGTTCCTTCGATTCCAGCACAACTGCTCCCAAAATCGCCGGTATGACAAGCAAAAATGAGAACTCAGCCGCCTCTGACGGTTCCACTTTAGAGGCAATTCCCGCGGCAATCGTTGTCCCCGATCGGGAAATCCCCGGCAAAATTGCCACTGCCTGCCCTATACCCATGATAATGGCCGAAAGAATTCCGACGTGCTTTCTCCCACCACTATGAAAGCGAGTCGACAGCAGTATTAAGCCGGTAACAAAAAGCATCAGCGAGGTCATCACCGGACTGGAAAAGGCATGCTCAAAAAAATCCCTGAACAACAGCCCCGCCAGCCCGGCAGGAATAGTTCCAATAACCAGGTAACCGATAACGGCACGTTCCCTTTTCATATTGCTGTCAAAAACTGATTTGATTAAAAGTGCTATTTGTGAACGAAAATAGACCAACACCGCCAGCAGGGTACCGAGGTGAGCCAAGATCTCAAATGAAACGCCGGGTTGTTTGACGCCAAGGATCGCCTCAGCCAGAACGAGATGCCCCGAAGATGAAACCGGCAGAAACTCGGTCAGTCCCTGCAGGACCCCTAATAATACCGCGTCTAAGTACGTCACAGCAAAAAGCCCCGGAGTTCGGGGCTGTAATTGCAAACAGAAGCGTCGGTCTTAGAGTACACTAAGCTCAGCGCCCAGAAAGAGGCCATCGTTGCCATCCAACTGAAACTCCCCATATACCTTGATGGTTGGACTTGCTTGCCAGGCAGCGCCGCCGTTGATACCGAATTTGATCTTAGTCTCGGAGTCGCCCCCCTCAATACTGTATCCCTCCAATCTGAGGTTAAAGCGACCGTACGGCGTTAATGTGGACCCGTTGCTCATCTCAAGAGGATAGGAACCGATGGCTTGCCCTCCCAACTGCCATACGGACCCAAATTCATAGTCAACATACTCAAAGAAGCCGCCAAAGGCCATATCAAACGGCTTCGGATCTACATCAGCCATATCCCAAAATTGATAACGTGCATCAGCTCCGAAGGTTACTTTAGAGTCGCCGCCATCCGGGTCGATGATCCCAATCTTTACGCGACCGTCAATGTACTCAGCCAGTCCATAGCTGAACGACCCGAAGAAAGATGTGGCGTCGGCGATACCAATACCACCGCCAAAAGCGCCGTTGCCCTGGCCCATAGCCTTGGCCGTTGCGAAGCTACCGAACGCGGACCCGTGGGCATCGATGGCCAAGGAACTCCCTGCGGCAAAAACAACCAACGCCACCGTAGTAACAACAAGCTTCTTCATTTCTTATCCTTTTCGTTAGGTGCATCATTGTCAGTTTATTGAATGAACTTATTGTACCGTTCAACTCGAGTCAACCAAAAATCCCTATTAACAAAGGATTATTTGTTGACGAAACCACTTTGCCGTCTTTTTTTCTACACATCTTGTATTTGTGAAGAGGCAAGCAGCATATTAAACAGGTTGGCATCATTTTAAAACCAGCAGCGTATTCAGAAATAATCCCCACTAGTCCTGCCGAGTTTGTATCCGAACAGGAAGATAAAACGCGGCTGAAGGCAGGTGCCCAAGCCCTTTGCGAGATGGAGCAATCGTGAAAAAAACGAAAATCGGCCGGGGGCAATGGGGCACGCGCCTCGGTTTCATCCTGGCTGCCGCCGGGTCGGCCATCGGGCTAGGGAACGTCTGGAAGTTTCCATACATCACCGGCGAGTATGGCGGCGGAGCTTTCGTAATAGTCTACTTGGTATGTGTGGTAATTGTCGGTCTTCCGCTAATGATAGCGGAATTTATGATCGGGCGTCGAGCGCAGGAAAACCCCGTGGGCGCTTTTCAGCGTCTGCATCGCCGCGGGAGTCTCTGGCAGGGCGCCGGATGGCTCGGGGTAACCTCCGGCTTTGTGATTCTTTCATTCTACAGTGTGGTGGCCGGCTGGGCGCTGGCGTACATATTCAAATCCATTGTCGGCTTCAGCGGCACCGCGGACCAGATTCAATCACAGTTTACCGATCTCGTACTCAGCCCGCGCGATTCAATCCTGTGGCATACCGCCTTCATGGCTTTTTGCATTGCCATCGTCATCGGAGGGATTCAGCGCGGTATTGAACGCTGGTCGAAAATTTTGATGCCTGCACTTCTGTGTCTTCTGCTAGGGCTGATGTTTTATGGCCTCTTCTTCACCGGCGGCGGCGCCAAAGCGCTGACGTTCCTATTTAAGCCGGATTTTTCTCGTCTGTCATGTGAAGGAGTGCTATCCGCCTTGGGTCACGCCTTTTTCACCTTGTCGCTTGGGATGGGAGCCATGATTACTTACGGAAGTTACATGAAACGGGAAGCCAACCTCGCTCTCGATGCGGTGACTATTTCCGTTTTGGATACAGTGATTGCCTTGATGGCCGGAATAGCCATATTCTCCATGGTTTTCCATTACGGATTGGAACCCGGCCAGAGTGTTGGTCTCATCTTCAAAACACTGCCGGTGCTGTTTGCCGAGACTGGCCCCATCATCTCGATACCGTTTTTTGTGTTGCTCACCTTTGCCGCCTTGACCTCCGCAATCAGTCTGCTTGAAGTTGTGGTTTCCTACTTCGTTGACGAGCGCGGTTGGGGCCGCACCCGGTCAACCCTGCTTTTGGGAGGTCTGATCTGGCTGTTCGGCTTTTTATCCGCCAATGCAGGCTGGACGATTCCCTTTCGCGGAAAGTCGCAGGGATTCTTTGACATCTTTGACTTTGTCAGTACCAACTACATGCTTCCCATCGGTGGCTTACTCACCTGCCTGTTTGTCGCCTGGGTGATGAAGGAAAACGACAAGATCGGGGAGTTCGGATCCTCGGGTCGGTTGTACAAAGCTCTCAAGTTTGTTTTGCGCTTTGTCACGCCTGTGGCCGTATTGCTCGTGATCTTGCATGGCCTGGAGCTTTTGCCGTTTGTGGATTATAGTAAATAAGGGTCTTGTAGGTCGAGTTTTGCAGGTCTGCCTTCGGTGGGGTAAGATCAAACCCGATCTACAATATTTTGTGGGCGGCTCGCCAAAGGCGAGTCCACATCTGCCCCGCCCGAGCATCCCTTCACTCCTCAACACTTAGATACTTCAGCGCTTCTCGTTTCAGCCGTTCTCGGTCGAATCCTCTTAAGTCTACCGCTTCAAGAAACTCAATGAAACCGGCGTCAAGGCGCCCAATTGCCGAGCGACCAATGGGACTGGCGGAATCGTCAGTTCTGGCCCTTTCAAAGCTGATGTTAAGCGAAAAGGACTTCCGCCTAAGCTCGTTTATCACTTCCACAGGCATAGTCTTCAGGGTTTCCTCTGTTACCCCCTCAACCTTCACCCGCACGATTTTGTCGGAGCTGTCCAGACTCTCTATCTTCTCCTTCAAGATAACCGCCAATTGGTCGCCTCGCTTGCCGGCAGCGTTAACGGTCTGCATGTCCACCATCTCGCGGCAGCGTACCTCATGGAAGCTCACCCGAAAAGGATCGAGGTCAATCTCGACAAATCCCTTGGCGGCCTTTCTTTCGGCCTGT
Organism: uncultured Ignavibacteriales bacterium; assembly: GCA_964416195.1. GTDB lineage: Bacteria > Zixibacteria > MSB-5A5 > GN15 > FEB-12 > CAYQDB01. Next base: position 82,894 of record CAYQDB010000008.1, on the reverse strand, counting down.
GTCAATCTCTCCGTCGAACCGGCGTAGTAGGCGCGTGTGCCAACCTTGCTGTAGTTGTGGAAGTGGCCGAAAGCAACGTAGTCAAACCTATCCATGACCTCCCGCGGAATCTCCAGCTCGCCCAGTTCCGCCATGGAGAACTCCGGCATGCCAGCTGCGATCCCGTGGGCAATAAGAATGTTGTACTCGGCGTTCCTATCCGGCATGCACTTATCCAATTCCTGTATCTGGATTGCAGTTGTCAGGCAATATGGCAGGGCAAAAAACTTCGACCCCTGTATTTCGAACACTTGCAAGGCCGTTCCGGCTGATATGTATAGATTGTCAATGTACTTAAGCACTTCGATTGCAGCCCCGATGTGCGGCTGCTTAGGGGCATCATGGTTGCCGGTTATTATGATCGTAGGGACACCGTTATCCTCGGTCAGACGGGACAGTTGCTCGGCGGCGATGGCCATGATCCTGTTGAGCGGTCGAACAGAATCAAACAAGTCCCCCGAATGGATACAGATATCTGGCTTAATCGCTATGATTTTATCGACCGCTTCAATGAAGCTGTTGATAATATCTTCCTGGCGCAGGGTAAGCCCGCTTTCCCCACGCTTAGGGTGATTCCCTCCTGCTCCGAGGTGGCTGTCGGAGAAATGGCAGATCTTCATAAGAGAGAATATAGCAGCACTCTGAAGCAGGTCAAGTTATAGGACGGGAGTCCCTGAATCCTGGGCCGATGAGCTTTCAGGATGACTCACGTCAGCTGGGTTAGCTCGGAGGTTTTTTGTTGAGTTTGTAGAGGCAACAATCTTGGTTACACTGGAATCAAGCTCAAGTGAATGATCGCTGTATGCAAAGAACCCATGCGTTAGCTGATTGATATAAGCGTTGAATCTACATGGAGAGGTATTATGAATAGAATTGTTGTTTCACTGGTATTCGTACTCCTTGCTCTGACAACAGTACTCGCAGACAGCACCGGCACGGCGGTAAAGGTGATCGACGGTGATACTTTCCAACTTGAGAGTGGTATGTTGGTACGATTGAAAGGTATTGAGGGCCTTGAATTGTCCATACAATGGGGACCCCGTGAATACCCCTGGTCCTTTGCAAGGGATCGCTTGTCTCGTATGATTCTTGGTAAGGAAGTCATACTGACAGATGTAGACACCGTGGCTAGTTTCCTTTTTGCCTATGTTTTTCTTGACTCTACTAGCGTTAACCTGAAAATGGTGGCCGACGGATATGCGATGGCGGATCTCAGATATGAGCATAGAATGCAACATGAATTTCTGCAGGCTGAAACCGAAGCCCGCAAAGCGCGCAGCGGTTTGTGGGGCAAGCAAACATGGTACGAGCGATGTTTTGATCGCCCTAAAGTAGATGTTGATACGAGTGGCTGGAGGATATATAGAAATAAAGAATATGGATTTGAGATCAAGATTCCCGGAGACGCTGTGGTCGCCGAGAATAGTCACCTAACTGTCAACCTCCTGGATACCTCAGGGTCCCTGATTCAACCGAAATCGCTCACAATAGCAGTCAACCCCACTTCCACTGAGGAGTGTTACCATTATTATCGATCACCGGAAATGTCGGATGGAAAAGTCAGGGAAACAGACACGGTCTGCTTTGGCGACATTTGTTTTTACAAACAGGTTTTTCTGGACGTTGCCACTGGTGACAATCACTACACAACATCCTATTCGGTCATGAGAGATAATCTTTGCTATGAATTGAGCTACATACCTCACTACGTCAATCCCGACCCTCTTTATCCGTACCCTCCTCCCGGTCTCGACAGAGAAAGAATACTGCGAATCCTGGACCAGCTTGCATACATGATCTCGACTTTCAGATTTTTGAAAAACGATACAATGCCGTTCATCGAAGTTCTTTCGCCTAATGGCGGAGAGATGTGGATAGAAGGACAGACATACGAAATCACCTGGAAATCACTTGGCGTGGATGAGGTATGGATTGGGCTTCAAATGGGTGGTAAGGATAAAGGCCACTTGGGGGAAAAACGAATAGATGCCAAATCTGGTAAATTCACCTGGACAATCCCAATTGGTTTCGTAACAGGTTTTGGAATATCCAAATCAGACAATATGAGATTGCACATTTATGACGCACAACACAACCATATTCATGACGCAAGCGACAACAACTTCACCATACAAGGCCGTTGAAGCCGTAATCTGTTGGATTGTGTTATTGGGAGGGACACAAAAAGTCGAGTAGGTCGAAACCCCTGTGGTTTCGACAATCTCTCACGAGACCGGCTCCCCTACGGTCCTGATTACTGCCATGCGTTAGGAACACGAGGCTCCTGACCCACTGCCCTACTCATCAGTAAATACCATACCGCGAGATGCGGTCACGCAAAGTATTACGGGAGATGCCAAGCGTCTCGGATGTCTTGACCTGGTTGCCGTTGAAATGCTTTAGGCAAGAGGAGATAACTGCCCGCTCAAAAGCAGACTCGAGAAAATGAAATATCTGTCCTGGTGAGCCGGCAATAAGTTTGGGCATGATTGGTTCAATGATCTTCTTAAAAGAGTCGGCGTAGTCGTCCTTGAGCACTGAGAGGTCAGCGCTGACCCTGCCGCTTTCCTCGGAGAAGATGGGAAAATCTTCAGGTTGCAGCGTATCGCTCTTGGCCATAACCAAAGCCGTGCGAACATTGTTCTCAAGCTCGCGGACATTGCCCGGCCAGTGATATTTCGTCAGCACCTGTATGGCTTTCTTCGAGGCGCTCTTGATCGGCCGGGACGACTGATCGCTGAACTTCCGACAGAAGTGCTCTACCAGGAGCGGGACGTCACTAAGCCGCTCTCGCAGTGGAGGAATGTAGATCGAGAACACCTTCAGTCGGTAAAACAGGTCGACTCGGAACGAACCCTCTTTCATACAGTGCACCAGAGACTTATTGGTAGCTGCAATGATGCGGACCTCAACGTTGATAGGCTCGTTTCCACCCACACGCTCAAACACTTTCTCCTGCAACACCCGCAGCAGCTTGGATTGCGTGAGCATTGACATATCGCCGATTTCATCAAGAAACAGCGTCCCCTTGTCGGCCTGCTCAAACTTGCCGATGCGCTTGAAGTACGCGCCTGTGAAAGAGCCTTTCTCATGTCCGAACAGTTCTGACTCAAGCAACGTTTCGTGTAGCGCCGCGCAGTTGACGGACAGAAAGGCGTTAGCCCGACGGTTGGAGTTGCGATGGATAGCCTGCGCCACCAGCTCCTTGCCGGTACCGGACTCACCAAAGATCAAAACCGCGGCATCGGTCTTGGCCACTTGCCCGATCAATTTAGCGATCTCTACAATCTCCGGCGACTTTCCAATGATCTCGTTGATACCATGCGCCTGAGTTTCCTCCAGAGGAAGGCGCTCGGGATGCTTGCTGATGGCGGCGTAACCGCACGCCTTATTCACCGCGTCGACAAGTTTCTCAACCTGGAATGGTTTTGTCAGATATTCAAAGGCTCCTTCACGCATCGCCTCGATAGCGTCTTCAGTCGAAACAAAGCCGGAAATGACAATCACCGGCAGGTTCCCGTTCACCTGCTTTATCTGCTTGAGAACATCAAGCCCGGACATACTGGGGAGATTGACATCGAGCATCACCAGGTCAAGGTCCCGGTTCTCGCTGACATATTGCTCCACTTCGCCACCATCGTCCAGGAATTGAAAGCTGAACTTATCCGTGTCAAAGAGGTTCGCCAGTGACTGCGAAAGATCCTTATCGTCATCTACCAACAGTATGTTTTTCATACCAGATAATACCCTCGGCCGTATGTCGTTATTATCGGCCGGTTTCTGGATTTATGTAGAGAGAAATTGGGAGGGCAGGGACTTGGGTCAAGGCTCATAGCCTCTTTTCAGACCATATGCACCTGTCATCCCGTACAGAGAAGTTCGACTGACCTGAAATAGATGTCTGGAGGTGTAAGTCAATAATCAGGTTTCTTCATCGATAAGGAAGCGGACCGCCGTACCCATCCAGAAGAAATTGAAAAAGATATCAACCACCAGACCGGCCAGAAGGAGCCAGTATACCAGCTCAGGCCTGAATTTCTCCACGATCCCCGAAGAATAACCGGCAATAATGGAAAGGAAAACCGGCACTACCATAATAATCAGCGACAGGAAAAAACAGGTAAAAGGATTCCGCACGAAAAGACGCAATCCGCGCTTCAGAGCTTTGAAAAAACTCTCTCTGTAGACCGCAACCCGTGGAAGAACAAAGAAAAACAGCGCCAGGATCATAACGTATGAAAAAGGTAGCACCACGAATTCGAAAGCCTGAATTCGCCGCGGTGAACCAGCCAGCCATGGCTCCAGCAGCGCCGGAAGCTCTCGGCTTACTAACAGTATCAAGCCGTTGATTAGCAGCCACCCAAACACAAGATGAATCCATGATGACAGAGTTGCCCTGAGCGTGGACCGTTCTTCCTTCGGAATATCAAGAAAACTGCCATAAAACATCAACGCTACGGCGCCCAGAACAGCCCCCTCAAGGATCAGGCCGAGATAGAACTTCGCCCAACCGAAGAAGTATGGCAGCAACATAAAATGGCCAGGATAATGGGTAAAGCCGACAGCTTGCTGACCGCCGAAGAGACCGGTCCAGAAACTGACACAAACATAAAACAGTGGTGAGAGGAAGTCATAGTGTGCATATAGAAGCAGCCAGTTGAGCAGGAAATAACCAAGCAGTAGCAACCAGACCCGCCCCCGCCCGAACTGTTTGAAGGTGTCAACAAACAAACCGACAAACAGGTTTACGCCTGCAACAATGTCCATTATGGAGACCTCTATGGAATCCCAACCATGTTCGATCCCGTAGACAGCCCATGTCCATCGAAGACGAAAATCCGGAAATAATATCCGGTGGCGTCTGCCAGCGCATAGCGGAAGGTTACCGCACTGCGGCCGGTTTCAACTGCAATCAGGGAATCCGCCGTGCTGACACTTCCGGTACTCCCTTTGTATAAGCGGTATGACGCAAAATCATCCTCGGTATCCTGCGTCCAAGTGAAGCTGACTGTGTCGGGGAGAAGCACTGCAACCAGCTCCACTGGCTCGGGAGGGTTGTTGACATTCAGCAACTCCTGCGCCGTAACCTGCACCGCTCTGTTGCCGGCGGCATCGGTAAAGGCCCCGGTGACGCTGCCATTGTTCACAGTGAAGTTGCCTGGAACCACCCAGTAGCCAGAATATATGCCGTCCCCGGCAACAAGGTCGCCCTCGGTGCCGTCGTCAAAGAGCGGCACGTTGCTCACACCGGCAAATGATACGCTCGCTTCTCCGTCAATCTCACCGGCGACTAGTCCAAATGTTATGGTATCACCCAATGAAAAGGTATCGCCCAGAGGGGCAAAAAAGACCGAATCAATCTTCGCTCGGGTGTCAAGAATGATATCATCCGATAGAAGCTCTCCCGTCTGGGACCCATCGACAAATTGTAGGCGGGCATAAACCGTCTTGACACCATCCCCGGCAGACAGCCGGAAACTCATCTGCATACCGACATAAGCGCTGAACACGGCACCTGTAAACGTTGAATCCTCTGACAGCATCACATGCGACGTAGCCTCTCCTGCAGTGTTTATCTGAACCTGAACATCACGAGCCCCAGTATATTCCCAATCATTCTGGATCACAATCGAGAGATACATGACTCCGGCCGATACAGCCTCCGACAGCTCACCTTCCAGGCCTGAATTCATAACCGCCGCCACCTTGAAGAAGTAACGTTGGTTTATCATCAACCCATCAAGAGTCATGCTGTACCCGGTGGTTGAGTCCTGCAAAGTGTAACTGGCTTCGGTCGAATCAGCAACATAGACACGAAACCAGGCAATACCTGCGCTGTCGTCAACCTCCCAATTGAGCGTAACTGAACCATTGTCAACCCGCGCCACCAGGTTGATGGGAACCGGGTCTGTCTCCGGTAAAGACCGCACAGGGTTACGTGAATCAACATAGCGACTGCAACCGCTGACTATCATCGCCAGCAGGATTATTGAAATCGGACGAATGCCTTTCACCACACCGCCATCTCCCTAAAACCGTTTGGAAACAGTCAGACCAACCTTACCCGGAGCGGCTGAGGGTCGTACCGACAATCCCTTAACCGACACATTTGCCTTTTCTTCTGGAAAGAAAAACAGAACATCAAGCAGATTAATTCCCCAAGTGGCGATAGCGGCACCAGTAGCGACTCTCCGACCATTCTCGGCATCATAGGCGTCATCCTGGGCTTTGTCCAACTCCCTCTTGAGGCGACGAAGATCCGTAATGTTGCCAGTTGTACTGAGTGAGTCATATTCACGCAGTTTCTCCTGGTAAAGATCATACTTGTCATCGAAGTCTGCGTCGGTGACGAAGTAGGCAATAATCGATCCAACCGCCAGAGTGCCGAAGAGATATCCTCTTGCCTTTCGGTCGGAATACTTCTGCCCCCAGCCGGGAATGAACAGAGATCGCACTGCTGCCTTGAATCGCGTCTTCGGAGACAAGCGTACGTTTATCTCCATCTGCCTGGTAGGATCCAGAACCACCCGAGTCGAGTACGACTCATAGCCGTGCTTCTTCAGTATCAGCTTGTAGTTTCCAATCAACGGATGACGAAACCGCACAGGGCTGACGCCGGAAACAACAACCTCTCCGGACAGCGTAACCTGGGCTCCTTCCGGATTGGAATGGATTATGACATCTCCTGATGTAGTCCCCTGCGCACTCGCCAGAAGCGGCACGCATGCTGCCATTAGGGCAGCCGTCAAACTCCTTTTCAACGCTATAGCCCTTTGTTGAACTTACCTGTTTATCTCGTTACTAGCACTATCGGAACAATATAACAATCATCCACTCAAGACAAGTTTTAATAAAAAAGGCCGTGATCCAAATACCACGGTCTTCCAAGATCGAAATGCTTTTCTGTCAGCTCCAGCTCAGCAGGCACCCTTCCCAGTGAAAACCACCACCACGGTTTTGAATAGTATCTTGATGTCTGCCCACAGTGACCAGTCCCGAATATACTCCAGATCCAGCTTCACTTTCTTCGCCACCGAAGCCAGCGACGTATCATACCCGTTCTCCACTTGGGCCAGGCCCGTCAGACCGGGTTTGACCGCCAAACGTCTATCATAATTGTCCACCTTCTCGGAAAGGTCCCGGACGAAATTGGGTCTCTCCGGTCGTGGCCCAACCAGAGACATGTCGCCTTTCAGCACATTGATGAACTGCGGGATTTCATCAAGGCGAGTTTTGCGGAGCATCCTTCCCATCCAGGTAATCCTGGAGTCGTTCTCAACTGCCCAAACCGGCCCGCTCTTCTTTTCGGCGTTGTGCATCATGGTCCGGAATTTGATTACATAGAATGGCCTGCCCAGCGCATCCTGCCGACGCTGATCTCGCATCCTTCGTTCCCCAGAGTCCGACTGCTGGCAGCAGCGACGGTTTCGCTTGCGCCGGTTAACGCCAACTCTCAACTGAGTATAGAATATGGGACCGGGGGAGTCGAGCCTGATTAGAATGGGCAAGACCACAAAGAAAGGAAGCGTGAGAATCAGCCCCACCACAACTCCAACAATATCAATTGACCGTTTGGCTAATCTGTTGACCACTGCCTTCATCTTTTCGGGCCTTGTGAGAGCGACTGGCACGGCAAAAATGAACGTTAAAGACATAGCAAGGAATAACACACCTCGGATGTGTTCGCAATAGAAATATCTCAACTGCTCAAGAAAACTTAGAGCCGCCGCTGAGGGAGTTGCCGGTACAGTTACTTCAGCACCGGAGGCAACACCATAACTGAGTTGTTCACGGGGCAGGACAACAGCGTTTTCGCTACTGTAATTGACTCGACTATTCGGTCTACCGTTCATTGCTCTCTAAAATTCTGCACACTGATGACACATAAAGCATGTATTGGAGCAAAAGGTCTGCCAGAATCTTAATTGCGGAGTAAATGGAGGAGATTATACCCCATTAGCCCCACAGTCCTTTACATATCAATCAGATAGCCGCCCTCGTCACCCAATCGTCAATCATTTTTTCTAACATCGCTTCCCAGCAAGGCGAAAAACCTATGAATCCTAGTACCTACCGCTTCAGAATAGTTGCAAGTGATTGCGCAGGTGGGTGCTACCCCTATACAGTCTAAAAAGCTGATCGTGGCACCTGTTTGGCCGGATCGGGAACCCGGATATTGCGAGGGTTCCCCTGTTTAGCTTACCAGAAGATACTATCGTCGCAGCCGCGTGGCTTAGACCAGTCGTGGGCGGGCTTCATTCCAAAAATGAAATCGCTATTCGCTAACTCAGCGTAGTGGCGGGCCTTGTGTCCGCCAATGACGGGGTGGAATATAAGCCCTTACCTTACGTGGAACCAAATGGTCACCTTGCGGAATAACCTCATAGCTCGTCCCACATCACAAAACCAAGAGCATCCTGAGGACTGAAAGCGATGGCGACGTAACACGTGGCTTTTTTAGATTATGCAGCTTATCTAAGTGAAGAGATCAGATCATCTCTGGTTGAACCTCAGCACTAACGACAGCCGGTGAAGGGTCTCTGGTGTGTATTGCTCCTTTGGGGTAAACGCATAGTGGATCTCTCCCCAGGCGAATTGCACACCTGCTCCCATCGAAATACCCGACCCAAACGAACGGTCCTGCTGATCGGGGAAATAGCTGTATCCGGTGCGCAGGAAATACTGATCGCCGAAGTTCACCTCGAAGCCGTTGCGTACAACAGCCCCACCGTAGGCTTTTTTCTCAAATTCTAAGGAGGTCACAAATGATTCGAAAAAGGGATAGACAGCAATTCCGAAGCGAGCTGTCGTGGGCAGCCGTTCCTTCACACCATCAAAGCTCATGTCGGAACCGACGTTGGCGACAACGGCAGCCAGAGTAAGGCGGTCAATCTGATATTTCAGGCCCAGGTCCACAGCAAAAGCTGAGGCGTTCAGGTCGTCAAGCTTCTGGCTTATAAATTTGCCACTCAGCCCAATCGATAGATTGTGACCGGCACTCATACCGACAGACAGCGCACCGCACAAATCGTAAGCGGTAATCTCGTCGGTGGTCATTCCATTTACATCGTAGCCGTTAATCTGTCCATAATTGAGATACGTCACCGAGGCGGCCAAGGCTGTTCTGTCAGAAATCTGATAAGCAACTGCCCCATGCTCCAGCGTGATATCCTGGAACCAGGAGAAATGGCCAAGCACGACTTCACCGCCTTCTACGTCGGCAAGACCAGCCGGATTCCAGTAGGATGCGCTGGCGCCATCGGAAATCGCCGTGTAGGCGCCACCCATACCCGCCGCCTTGGCCCCAATCCCTATTGACAGAAAGTCTGCGGCTGTCCGACCGGCATCTGAAGCGGCAACCGACACTTCCCCAAATAACGCCACCACGATTATCAAGAGGATCCAGCCAAGGATTATCCGCCTTAGGACCCGATATCGCATCTCTACCCCTTTCGAGTCAGAAAACTCGAAGGCTACAAGGGCAAGTCAAGTGCCGGTGCAGGCAGCATTTTAGATTCCAGCCGGGTTTCTCTACAGAAGAACTGCCCTGCTTATAAGTTGTTGCTACACCACCCATTACAGGTTACAGACAAGGGTCGAAAAGCAAGTTGACTGCTATCACCGTATGACCTGTTAAATACCGGCTACTTCATCCTGCTCGCTAACCGAACATCCATTTCCAATCGTGTGCCCCAATCTTACCTAATAAGCCACCCCACAAGGGATTACAGGCACATGTTCAAGATTGTGACGCCTTCGCCATATTGCGAGAAAGCTGATCAGCCTCTAAGCCGAGCAAACGTACATTCTCCACAATGCCTGCGCTGATTTTATCCCTCAGGCAACCGACTGTCAACAAAAAACTTCCTATTGTGAGAAAATTATTCCGCCGCGTAACTACTCATTACGCCTGCACTTAGAGCGACAAAAGGCTGGGCTACTCAAAGATACCCCCAAACTTAGAATAATAAGAAATTCTTTCCCCATAGTAAAGAGAGAAAATCACAAAATCCGCATGGAATGCGGAAAAAATCATGCGCGTGGCAATCAGGCAAGCCCAGCGACTCCTGCATCCAATGAACTTAATACGGATATCCATAGTGGTGGACCTTGCGCCTATCAATGACGGAGTAAGAGACAACCCCTTACCCTGTGCGGAACTGAGTGGTCACTCTGTGATAAAGCCTCTATTCGACAGATGTACCTCGTGTGGCTTCGACGTTTTCCTGGTTGCTAAAACGCGAGATTCTTGAACTACAAGGCCCGCTCGTTGGGTACCCCCAGCAGCCGAAGTTCATCCAATACCTCGTTCCGTTCCAAGACAAAAGTGAAAGAGTCCGCTTTCACAGGAAGCCACTGAACAAATCGGCTGCGTATTGAGTCTCTAATCTGTAAGCAATGTAGGTGTAACCATGGTGCCGGTCGGTAGAACGTTACTCAACCGGGATAAAAATCTTCTTTTTTATGTTGACCCTGTTGAGGGCATCGATTAGATTTTGTTTCACTGTAACACAGAATTTGATGAAAAAAACTTTTCCATAGTGGAGGATATGAAGTACATGAAAAGGATTGGCTTACTTCTTATTATCGGTATGTTGGCAGTTGTGCTTATCAACATGTCATGTGGTGGGCCAAAGGAAAAAGGCGAGGAGATACTGGTCGACACCACGCCGCCGCCCCCGGTCGATACGACACCGGTCGTAAAGGAAGAACCCCCGCCTCCACCCCCGCCAAAGCTTAGAGAGTCCCAGTTCGCAACGGTGTATTTTGACTTCGACAAGTTCAATCTGCGTACTGATGCCAGGACCGCTCTGGACCGTAACTACGAGTTGCTGCAGGAGTTCTTGAGCGCTATAATCAAGATTGAAGGACACTGTGACGAGCGCGGAACAATTGAGTACAACCTTTCCCTGGGAGAAAAGCGAGCTAAAGCCGCGCAGGATTACTTGATCGGGCTGGGGATCGCTCCCAACCGAATATCCATTATTAGCTACGGGAAAGAGCGTCCGGTGGATCCGGACCACAATGAGGCGGCTTGGGCAAAAAACCGACGGTGTGAATTCCGGGTAATCTCCCAATAACAAGCTCAGTTGGGGATACACCATGTCAACCCGAAAAAAGAGCATCCTGACCGCCATTTTGTCAATGGCGGTTTTGTATATCAGTCTCGTGCTATCCGGCTGCGCTACTCCGCGCATGATAAATGAAGTCAAGGCGCAGATACGAGAGGTCAAATCACAAAACCGCCAGACGCAGCAGATGGTAGCCCGGATGGATTCGGTCATAGTCGAAGGCGCTGAGGCGGACAAGCGACTGCGCAACGATATGTCAGTGACCATCGCTGATCTTCAACAGCAAATTGCAGCGCTTCTTGAAAACTACAACGACCTTATGCAGCGGATCGAGAGGTTTGACCAACAACAGACTTTTCGCAGCAGCATAAAAAGCTCGCCCGGTGCTCAACAAGAATCGCCGACTGGCACAGTAGCCGAGGAACCTTCGTCCGCTGATTGCAATGACATGTATGACGAGGCCTTTATCCTTGTTCGCCAAGGAGAATATGCAAAGGCAATTGAAGGATTTCGTAAGTTTCTGAGGCAGTGCGAGAAACATGAATTGGTTGAAAATGCTTACTACTGGGTCGGTGAATGTTACTATTCGTTAGAACAATATGACCAGGCCATACAGGAATTTGAGTACCTGATCAGCCATTACAAGAGTTCCGTCAACGCCAGTCGCGCTTTGTACAAGCTGGGTCGCTCCAAGCAGGAACTAGGTAAGAACAACGAAGCCAAAAAAGTCTTCCGGCAGCTCATCGATGACTACCCCGGAACACTGGAAGCGGAGCAGGCCAAAGAGCGACTGAAAGACCTGAAATGACATGGCCCTCGAAGCCCTGAAGGTGCGGATTTCAACCCCGACTGAGCCCATCATGCCCGGCCGGGGTTTTTACCAGCTTGAAGAAGATTCGTTATATGTGCAAATCGGGTCCTTCTCAAAGAAACGCCGTTTCTTTTCTTACCTTGAATCGGATACCGTCAGGTTTGATCTCGATAAAGAGGGACGGCTTATTTTCATCGAAGTTGCCGTGGCACGCTGCCATTGGAAAATTGCCCCACGGCTGAAACCACCTGCAGTTGTGGAAGCAGCAGATATTCGGTGGCTGGATTTCCGGAAGAAGATCATCAATCCTGTTCTGACGAGCACCCACAACAAGACTCTCTTACTGCTTAGGTTTGTAAACACAACGCAACTGCGCAACTACTACCTGGCAGAGACTGTAATGGCCCAAGTTGATACAAACAACAGGCTGGCCGCCGTATGGATCACCGACATTGTTGACGACCTGGCAGGAAAGGAAATCGCTGCTTTCAGGAAAATGATACGGGGTGAGTCGGTTCCCTTCAGTTGATTGAGACCCTCGCACTCTTTCATACCAGCTCGTCAGGTCATACCCACATTTGGTGGATAAGACCTAACGAAACACTGTCTTGAGACAGCTTCCTTCGGTTTCCGCCTTACTCTGCTTAGGAGGCATGCTCTCGAAGGTTGACAGAAGCCTCAGACAAATCTTTATTATTGTTATGCCGAAGCCGCCCGACAAAGTAGTTGCAGAACACGAAAAGCTCAAAAGCAAGATAAACCACCACAACAGGCTTTACCACGTTGAGGACAACCCGACAATCTCCGATGCAGAATACGACCGTCTTTTTGACCGCCTGTTGGAAATCGAGAAACAGTACCCACAGATTGTGACCCCCGACTCACCCAGCCAACGGGTTGGCTTTGCTCCCTCAAAGAAATTTGAACCGACGCCGCACCGCCTACCGATGCTGTCGCTTCAGAAAGTAACCACAGTTGAGGAATTCGAGTCATTCGATCGCCGTGTCCGTGAAGGCTTGGAAAAAACAGCAGCAATAGAATATGTAACCGAACCGAAGCTCGATGGCCTGGCTGTCGAGCTGGTATATGAGAATGGGCTTCTTGCCAAAGGGTCGACTCGAGGTGACGGCTTTACCGGCGAAGATATCACCCCCAATCTCAAAACAGTCAAAAACATCCCCCTCAAGCTTTCAGATGAGACCGCCAGGGCATATCCTCTCCTGGAAGTGCGAGGTGAGATTATTATGCGTCTGTCGGCCTTCCTGAAACTCAACCGGCAGCTCGAAGAAAAAAACTTCACCCCGTTAGCCAACCCGCGCAACGGAGCTGCGGGTTCCCTCAGGCAACTTGATTCATCCATTACCGCCTCCCGTCCGCTTATCTTTTATGCCTATGGCATATCCGAGACAAGACTAAAGGGCCTCGACCGACAGAGCGCAGCTATAGATTTCCTGAAAAACGAAGGCTTTCTGGTCAACGATCGCATCTGGACGGTGCCGGGAGTTGAGGGAGTAAAGGCTGAATTTGCCGCCTTAACCAGCATTCGCCCTGAGCTGGACTACGGGATTGACGGCATGGTGGTAAAGGTCAATCGATTCATCGACCAGGAAGTACTTGGGCAGATATCCCGTGCCCCGCGTTGGGCCATCGCCTGGAAATTTGCCGCCGAGCAGGCCGAGACAGTTGTCAATGGTGTGGAATTCTCCGTTGGACGGACGGGTGTCATAACACCGGTAGCCAAGCTCAAACCTGTCAGACTGTCCGGAGTCACTGTCTCCAACGCTTCACTGCACAATGAGGACGAAGTTAATCGGCTTGATGTTCGGATTGGCGATACCGTAACGGTTCAGCGCGCCGGTGATGTCATTCCTGAGGTGGTCGCTGTAGTAGTTGAACAACGGCCAGAAAGAGCTGCAAGGATCAAGTTCCCCAGCCGTTGCCCTTCCTGTGGGGAGCCCCTTGTTCGTCCCGAAGGCGAAGCTGCTCACCGGTGTGTAAACGCTGCCTGTCCGGCCCAGGTGGAAAGACGGCTGTTTCACTTCGCTTCCAAGGGAGGCTTTGATATCGAGGGTCTGGGTGGCAAACTGGCGCGCCAGTTGATTGAACAAAACCTGGTAGAAGACCCGGCGGATTTGTTCTTTTTGACAAAGATGCAGCTTTTGCCGCTGGAGTTGATGGCCGATAAGAAAGCCCAGAACCTGCTTGACGCCACCGATCGCTCACGAGCCACCGATCTACCGAGGATCATCTACGCGCTCGGTATTATCGGCGTCGGGGAGGCAGCTGCGAAACTCCTGGCCGAGCGGTTTGGTTCCTTTGAGAAGCTCGAGAATGCTTCTGCCTTAGAGTTGGAAGAGATCGAAGGCGTAGGACCGGTTATCGCCCGTAATATCCGCGACTTCCTTGATAACGAAGGAAATCGTCGGATGCTGAAGAAAATGCGTCAAGCGGGTGTTGCTTTTCTAATTTATAAAAAAACCGCCTCTGGCGGCCTTAACGGCAAGACCTTTGTCATCACGGGTACCCTCTCCAGACCGCGCAATCATTTCAAAAACCTGATTGAGCAACAAGGCGGCAAGGTGTCCGGCTCCGTCTCCTCCCGAACTGACTATCTCCTCTGCGGTATCGACGCCGGCTCGAAGCTGGACAAGGCAAGGAAGCTGGGAATTGATATCATCGACGAAGACAAACTTGACGAATTGTTGTCAGGTTAGCCATGTAGACACTGTGGTCGGCAAATCCGTGTGGCCGGCAGATGCCCACATCTGCCGCTCTTTTTTTGTTAGGTCAGGTCTTGGCTCGACAAAGGTCCACCTTTGGCAGGTCTCGGAGAGACCTGCCCTACAACTACAACTGACATCTGCAAAAAAGAGAAAGCGGTCTTAAACCGCCTTCCTTATTGCTTAGCGGTTATCTCTTTCTCAAGGTTGCTGATGGCCCTAGTCAGTTTGTCAAGCTTGCCCTCAAGCTTCTTCAGATCACTGCGAGTAACAAGCTTGTATTCTTTCACTTCCTTGGCCAGCCTGGAGACCTGCTTTTGGGCCTTAGAGGCCTCTTTGTAAATCTTATCGCGCACCCCGGCGGTCGATTTGTCGGCTCTGTCAAGTAACTCCATAATAGCCTTCTTACGATCGGACTTGTCAAGCTCACCCTTCTTGATCAGCTCGTCAATGATCTTTTCCGCCTTAGCCTTGGTAACCTGGATGGCTCCAATCGAGGCCAGAATAGTGTTTTTGAGAATAGACATGGACTTCGCACCTCCTAACTCAATGATTTTCGTGAAAAGCTCTTTTGATTCCTTAACATCTTCCCATGAATTGGCTTCGGCAAGAACTACCTTTCCCAGAACAACCAGTGTAATATCCTTGCCGGTGGCCGAGTCAACAACTCTTATTTCAATCCCTTCTTTGATGAGCGATGCCAGATCAGCCTGTGTCAGTGTCTGACTGGCCTCGGTGTCATAGAGGCGACGGTTACTGTATCTCTTAATTAGTCTCATAGCATATTTTTAGTATAGTGCATCGCACAATAATTGTCAACAAAAAAAACCTCCGGCCGACATAGAACTGCTACCATTTTCCAGTAGATGACAGGACAATGCTGACTATTTCAAGAAGCCTTTCACAAGAGAACGGTTTCTTTATAAACAGATCTCCACCCGATTTAAACGACCGCCCCATATCGTCGCCACGGTCCTTGCCGGTGAGAAATATTATCGGGGTATGGGCAAATTCGGGATCACCCTTCAGCTCCTGGCAGATGTCGTAGCCGTCCATGTCGGGCATCATGATATCCAGCAAAATAACATCCGGTTTGAAGCGGCGAGCTTTTTCGACAGCATTCTTCGGGGAGTTTTCAACCAAAACCTGATAATCGGCCTCGCTCAAGAACGTCTGGACTATGTCCGTAATCTCAGACTCGTCATCGATAACGAGGACTTTAGCGCCGCCTATCCTAATTTTATACGACATTGGTTTGCCCTATCAGTCTGATCCTTCGATTCAGGTCCCCTTACAGCGCCGATCACAGTACTCTTGTCGGTCTAAATGGAGCGATTCTTAAGTGCTATCAATATCATTCGCCCAGTGACTGCATCACCAGTGCCACCAGGTCCCGAAGCTGTTTCCCAGAAAACGGCTTGCGGACAAATGAAACGCCCCCCTTGGCAAAAGCCATCCCGCCATCTTCCGTGGCCGACTTTCCGGTCAGAAAAATAATCGGCACATCTTTTAGCGCGGGAATCTGTTTCAACGATTCAGCAGCCTGGTATCCGTCCATACCGGGCATGGTGATATCCATAATTACCAGGTCAGGGTTGACCTGGGAAGCCAGATTTACCCCCTCCACTCCATCGTGGGCCACGTGCACTTGATACCCATCTTTTGAAAGCACCGCCTGGATAGAGCCCGTGACGGCCACTTCATCATCAATAACCAGTATTTTCCCTGCTTTGGAAGAGATATCCTGGCCCATATGATTATTCCCTCTGTGTACACATAATCGCAGCCCCTCTTCCGGGCATCAGATCCGATCTTTATATGCTTATCGTCTTTGCTCGAGGAAAACTTAGCCGAAATCTTACCTTCGGCTAACGTCCGCTTCCAGAGAGTACCAAGGCACAGTT
This sequence comes from uncultured Ignavibacteriales bacterium, assembly GCA_964416195.1. GTDB lineage: Bacteria > Zixibacteria > MSB-5A5 > GN15 > FEB-12 > CAYQDB01. The sequence goes on along the minus strand of CAYQDB010000008.1, from coordinate 66,348 downwards.
AGGAAGGACCCAATTTTAATTGCGGCAGACCGGCGAAAGCTCTATCTATAAGGGATGAAAGACCCTGGTGACATCCGTTATATCGCCCGAAACCGCAAGGCCAGATATGACTATCAGATAATAAGCCGCCTTGAGGCCGGGATTGAGTTAAAAGGAAGTGAAGTAAAGGCAATCCGCGAAGGGAAGGTCAATCTGTCCGATGCTTACGCCGTTGTCGAGAACGGGGAAGTGATTTTGAAGAACCTGCGTATCTCCCCCTACAAAATGGCCCAGGAGAATCCCGATCCCTTGCGGCCTCGCCGCCTGCTTGTTCACAAACGTGAGATTCGCAAGCTGTTTATCCAGACCGAACAGAAAGGACTGACGCTTATCCCACTCTCCATATACTTCAATGGGAAAGTGGCTAAGATTGAACTGGCCGTGGCGGCCGGGCGTAGAAAATACGATAAACGTCAGGCCATCGCCAAAGCCGAGGCTGACAGAAGAATCAAACGAGCTACCCATAGAGAGTATTAGGTGTCTGGGAGTATGCGCCGCTTATACCTTCCCATATTGCTTTGCCTGCTGGCTGGCGGACTGCCTCTGTCGGCCGCCCACCCCAAAACGATCAACGTGTCCATTTCAGGCGGCGTCGAGACCATTGAGTCTTTCCAGCAAGATAAGATCACTTACATATCATTCTCGGAGCTGGTGGAAATCCTTGGCGGATCCCTTGATTGGGAAATCGTGGGGCATCAAATCGGCTATGTCGCGGACACACAGCATTTTGTTTTCGTTATCGGTTCACCCTTCTTCAGACGCAACGACAGCACCTATAACCTGACTTTCCCCGCAGTTTACCGCCAAGGGAAGCTTTTCCTGCCGGCGAAAACATTTGTTCCCTTCCTCGACCACAGTTTCCCGCAGAAGATCACCTGGAGCAAAGACTCAGAAACACTGCGTATCGACTCCGAGTATTTCAATGTCACCGACCTGTCCATCTCCGCGAAAGCCAACGGCCTTTTGATTGAAGTATTTCTCACCAGTTCTCTTTCCTACGATGTATTCGTCACCGAGGGTAACTGGCTCAATATCTCGATACGGGACGGCCGCCTTAACAGCCGCAGGATTCTCTCGCGCCAAAATCGCCGGTACATGTACAACCTGAAAACCTACCAGGCTGCAGGTTCGGCACAGATCTCCGTCCGGCTGAGGAAGAACATAGAGAAATGGCACCACAAGCTGGCTTACGATCCGCCCCGTATACAGATCTCTATTGCCGACGTTGATTTCAAACTCGATACTCTTGGCGCGCCCCAGAAGGTCGGGCCGGACGATAAAATTGACGTTATCGTCATCGATCCGGGCCACGGCGGGAGCGATTACGGCGCCATCGGCCCGTGCGGCACACGAGAAAAGGACGTCGTACTGCGCATCGCCAAGGAACTGGCCAAGTTGATCCGCAAGGATAAGCAGTTCAAGGTCGTTATGACGCGTGACCGCGACAAAACCGTTACGCTCCAGCAAAGAGCCGACATCGCCAACAATGCCAGCGCTGACTTATTTATTTCCATCCATGCCAACGCCTCTGTCAAACGACATGTGCGGGGATGGAATGTCTTTTTCCTCGCTCCGGCGAAAAATGACTCAGCCAGAGCGGTGGCGCAGTTTGAAAACAGCTTTTTCATGCGTGAGCAGACAACCTTCGAGGCGCATCAAGGGAATCAAGATGAGGAGGGGCCTGACAACCCCGTGCTGAGTATCCTCAACGAAATGATCATGACGGAATTCCAAACCGAGTCTCATGACTTTGCCATGATGGTTGATCGCGAGTTTCGCCGCTCGTTGAAGATTCCTGCGCGTGGCGTCGACCAGGCGGGGTTCTTCGTGCTCAACATGGTGTTCACACCGTCAGTGCTGGTAGAGAGCGGATTCATCTCCAACAAGAACGAGGAGAAATTGCTCAAAAGCGACAAGTATCAAAAGAAGGTCGCTCAAGCGACCTACAAAGCGATCAAGAGGTTTAAAGCCAAGTATGAGTAGGCAGATAAATCTACAGTTGTTTAAGGAATTCTAAGTAGAGAATAAGATGATAGAACAAGCTCCAATCGGCATCTTTGATTCAGGCGTGGGAGGGCTGACCGTCGCCCGCCAGATATTCGAGATTCTCCCCCACGAAGATGTCATCTATTTCGGCGATGTCGGCCGCTATCCTTATGGCGGGCGCTCCAAAGAAATCATCACCCGGTTTACAGTGCAGGACATAACTTTTCTGCTGGAACACAAAGTCAAGTTCATTATTTGCGCTTGCAATACAGCTTCATCGGTGGCGTTAGACGACGTCAAGGACGACTACGAGGTTGAAATGATCGGCGTGATCGAACCGGGTGCACAAGCAGCGGTTGAGCGCACGACATCCGGTCGGATCGGCATTATTGGAACCGATGCCACTATCGATTCCAACGCTTACGCTCGTATCATTCGGGCTCTCGATCCCCAAGTTAAGGTCTTCTCCCTGGCTTGCCCGCTGTTTGTCCCGCTGGCCGAGGAGGGGTATATCGACAAGGAAGCCACTTACCTGATTGCGCGTGATTACCTTCAAACGATGCACGATGTCAAGGTCGACACCCTGGTGCTGGGCTGCACTCACTACCCGCTCTTGAAGCATATCATTGGCGATGTTATGGGTGACAGTGTTACTCTCATCGACAGCGGAGAAGAGACGGCAAGAGTGGCGTATGGGCGATTAACGAAACGCAGTTTACTTAATCCCCAGATGTCGCAACATCCCGGCCCGGTGGGCGAGCACAAGTTCTTCGTCAGTGACGTCCCCGAAAAGTTCTCGCAACTGGCCACGCGCTTTTTAGGCGAGGTTATTGACAGGGTTACAAGGGTAGATATAAGTGGGTATTAGGAAAGTGGATGTGTTGTTATGGTTCGACTTCGCTCACCATGACATTCTCGTGGACAGTGGACGTGTTCATCCGCCGTCTGAAGTGCAAAGTCACAGGATGCGGCAGACAGGGGTAGGTTATCCAAAAAGACAGTTCTCAAGGTTACTGAGGAATCAAGACCAATAGTGATACCAGCTGCAACGAGATCTGTCATTCCTGCGAAAGCAGGAATCCATGAGAAGCAATAAGAAGTATACAAGCATGATACGGGCGGTTAGATAGAAACAACAAGGGAAATGGATTCCCGTTTTCACGGGAATGACGAAGTCGCTCTCTTTCCCTTATTCGGAGCTTATGGGGTGGCCTCGGGACGTCCGCCGAGCACGAGATTTGACCTCGCGTAGCGGCGGGGTTTACCTCCGCCGACCGACAAAATAAAATAGATTAGGTGACACCCATGCAACTCGTCCTCGCAACTAACAATGAAAACAAGATTCGGGAGATCAGGCATCTCCTCGATGACCTGCCGGTGACTGTCCTGACAAGGGATGATTTTCTCGAATTTCCTAACGTTGAGGAAACCGGCGCTACTTTTGAAGAAAACGCCAGGCTCAAAGCAAACGCCATTGCGAAGTTCTGTGACCTACCTACACTTGCCGACGACAGCGGCCTCGAAGTAGATGCTCTGAACGGCGCACCGGGTATCTATTCTTCACGATACGCCGGAGAGAATGCAACCTATGCTGAGAACAACCGCAAGCTGCTTAAACAACTGCAGGGCATGCCACATGAAAAGAGAACGGCGCGCTTCCGCTGCGTTATTGCGATTGACTGGGCTGACGGCGCTACTGAGATTGCGGAAGGCGTGGCGGAAGGATATATTATGGAAGACAGCACCGGAATAAAGGGCTTCGGCTATGATCCGGTCTTTTTCTATCCCCCCAATGGCAAACGATTTTCCGAGATAACACTTGAGGAAAAGAATCTCGTCTCTCACCGCGGCCAGGCTTTACAGAAAGCGCGGGATGTGATTATCGAGCGGCTGAATAGGACGCGAGCGGGATAGCAGCTCGAATCTATGCTTTACTAGAGGTACAGTCAGGAACTCTGGATCCGAAACCAATCACGAACAGCTAGTTTCAAGCGTAGCAACTCGTCTTCCTGCAAGAGGCAACTATGAGCAATTACGTTCCGAATCTTATTGAACCCAGTGAGTGCCCTATTGACAGACTGAGGGCTTCTAAGCGTATCAGAGAAATCAACCCAGTTGGAGGTCATGATGGCTGCCAATTCGCCAAGGAATGTATAGTCTAGTGGATCAGTCGATCGAATTGTCGCTGTTCCAGTTTTTTCATCTTCCTGTCTATTCTTAACGTCCCTTTGAATCGGATCAGGTACTTTTTCTGACCACCAATCATCTCCATGAATCTCGCTCATTCGGTCACTTATGAATCGCCGGATGGAGTTTTCCAAGCAAAAGTAGACCTTGTAAAACTCCGACATAAATTCGGCATCACGCACAACCTCACTTTCGAATAAGTCGAACTCTACTAATCCTTTGGAGTGTTCAAGGGTAGCTCGGTGACCCAATGGAATCCCCTCTTCTTCTAGCCGCAAGAGTTCACTTTCTAGCTGAAGATTCCTGATTCCGAATTCGCGTACGGCACTCGGGCCTCGCTCTGGCTTATTCACTTAGCAAGTGCTCCTTCAAACTCTTGAATATCGCGTTAAAGACTTCAATGTTAGTTGTTGGTGGTAAATTGAGATTTATCGTGTAGGCAAGGCCAAGGCGACTGTCTATCGACTTACCCTTGGTAGGTTTCTCGGGTTTCTCTTCTGCCTTTCCTTTTTCAGCATCCTTCTCTGCACCTTTGTCGTTTTCCGGCTTAGCTCCCTCAAACTCAGCCATCCTGCACAATTCGTCAAATGTCCCAGCGACAGATGCAACCGTGACTGAACCTTCCTTTGCTCCTGTTCGGGTTCTCACTTTTTCTTCAACATCATCCCGAGACAGTTTGTAAGCGAACTCATTCGACAAAAAGAGATCCTTGTATGCCCTCTTGATAGCTCTCGCAAGGACGGCTGGGCCATGAACTTTGTGTCGGAAGTCTTTATAATCTTGCGTTGGGACACCATCCTGAGTGAGTAAGCCTAGACCCTTCAACAATGATATGATTGCTTTGTCGCTCGAGGACTTGAATTCCAGATAAGTTTCAAGAAAATCATATGTGAACCTATCAGGTACCTCAGCTGAGCGAATAGCGTCAAAGATAGCTCTGATCTTGCCGTACGCATTCATATAGGGCGGATATTTCGCCATGATTTGAACCCTCCATTGTGCTTCAACCACCTCTTTGCTTGAAGCAACTGCTAAGCTGCCTTAAAGTCAAGAGGATTTACAGCATCTCACAATTTCCCCGCCACCGCTTCGGCGACCTCTAACGTCGTGTTGTTGCCGCCCATGTCGTAGGTGCGGACTTTGCCCTCTCGAATGACCTCTGCAATTGCATTCTCCAATGAAAGCGACTTGTCGCCCTCGTCAAGCCAGTCGAGCATCAATTTGACAGAAATAAGCATCGCCATCGGGTTGACTTTGTACTGGCCGGCATATTTGGGTGCAGAGCCGTGTGTCGGTTCAAAGACAGCGTAGTCATCGCCAATGTTACCAGACGCAGCAAACCCCAACCCGCCGACAAGCTGCGCACAGAGGTCACTGACGATGTCGCCAAACATGTTCGTGGTCACCAGCACTGAGTAGTCAAGCGGGTTCTTTACCAACCACATGCACATAGCGTCGATGTTCGTCTCCCACAGCTCAATGCCGGGATACATCCTCGCAATCTCTCGAGCCGTGCGCACCATCAGGCCGGACGTCTCCCTGATAACATTGGGCTTCTCGACAACAGTCACAGACTTGCGACCGTTCTTCTTCGCGAATTCAAAGGCATCCATAACAATGTCGCGACAACCCTTCTTGGTGTTGATACGCAATGAAACGGCAATCTCGTCACTGGGAACAGCGTCAAAGCGAGCCATCTTCTTGTTGTTCTTTCTTACGGCGTCGCGGACTTCATCCGGCAACGGGAAAAACTCCACGCCAGAGTACAAATCCTCGGTGTTTTCACGGAAAACGACAATATCGATGCCGTCCTTGTAGTTAAGCGGATTTCCTGAGTACGCCTTGCAGGGACGAAGATTGGTGCGTAGGTTGAACTCCTGACGCAGCCGTACAATCGGCGAGGAGTAGATATGCCCTTTCCCCTGCAACCCCGGGATCAACTCACGTTCGGCTTCTTCTTTGGGCTTGGAAGTAATAGCGCCAAACAAAGCACAGTCAGTGTTCTTGAGAAGTTCGACAGTGCGGTTCGGCAGGGGGTTGGCTTCGGTGCGCCAAAACTCCCAGCCGATATCGCCGGGAATATACCCAGCGTCAAGACCTATCTTATCCAGCACTATCCTTGCTGCTTCCATGACATCGTTGCCGACCCCGTCGCCAGGAAGCCAGGCAATCTTGTACTTAGGCATACTGAATCACTCCCTTATTGTTTAGAGACTGAAGGTGAAATTGAACATGTGGGAAGAACCAAGGTTCCCTGAGAACGGCACAAATGCATAACCAACCGTCATGTTTCGTTTTGTGAACGACGCCCCGGCAGTGAAGTTCTTGGTGTCATAGTTGAACATATATCCTGCGCGGAGCGCCAGTAGCTCATGCGGGCGGGACTCAGCGCCGAGATGCAGATGGAACTTGTCATCGGCGATTACCAGATCAAGTGCCCCAAGATATGAACTGTACCGGTAGGAGCCGCCAAGTCGGTAGGTTGTCGGAAGCGATATGTCTCGTGAGCCCCGAAGACCCCGTTTCTCCAGGTAAAAATCCGAACCGATATTTGTGACGGAAGCGCCGATGTTTACATCATCTGTGGGGGACGCCAGCAAACCGACATCCACGTTAAAAGCGGAACCCCGCCAGGCTTCAATCTTCTCAATAAACCACCCTGCCGAAAAACCAGCGGCAACTCTCTCGGAGATTTGATACGCCAACCCTCCCTTGAACGACACGTCGTGAACATCAAACAGACCGTACGGCTCGGTAGTGGGAGACAGACGACCCTCCAGCTCGTCTACGGCTGCGAAACGTATGCCTCCATGTATGTAGATGCGCGGCGCCATGTTTGCTGCAAAGTAGCCCGACTCCATGCGGATTCTTTCCCAGAAAAACGTGTGTCCAAAGGAAGCGGTGAATTTGTCGACACCAGTGGCGCCAGCCGGGTTGTAAACAGTGGCGTTCGGGTCACCACTGATAGAAACAAACGCCCCGGCCATACCTGCCGCACGGGCGCTGTGATCATTTTTGAGCATAGATAATCCGTCACCGGCGCTGGCGGTACCTGATAGTACAAGACCAACTGCTGCAACAAAACAGATTCTTATAAAGCTGTGCATCGTGTATCAGCCTCTAAAACAGGAAGTCAAACGAAAAGATATGTTCGGATCCTTCATCAACCTTGTCCGTTGAAAAGGCGTAATCTACAGCCAGAGTATGCTTGCCTATCTCCAGGACATAGCCGGTGCCAACCGTGAACCGACCGTCCGAGAAGCCTCCCCTGAGAGCAAACTCAGGAGCAATCAGATACTCTGCTCCAGCGCATAAAGACGGGTCCTGCTTTACGTTTTTTCGAACGTCCGTCGCCACAAGCAACTTACGCTGAAAAAAGCGCGCTGAGCCTCCCAGGCCGACTTCAAGCGGCACGGCATCATCCTGATCGGTACTCAGTGCAGCGGGATCTCTGAATTCGGCAATATAGTTATGGTTATTCCAGCGATATTCCGCAGCAACGTGTTTTACCACCAATCCCAACCGCATATCCTGCACCGGTAGGAGGTCCCTGCTCTCACGGCTGAAAAACTGACCGATGTACAGCATAACTCCGAGATCGAGGCTGATAGAAAATGCGGTCATCTCCGCAAAAGTGGCATGTAGGTAACTCGCCTTGAGTCCCGCCGACAGGTAATCTTCGAACCTCTTGGCAAAAAGCGCGCTAAAGGCATGATTATTGAAGCTAAGCGTTCGTCCGAGATCAGTTCCGTTTTGATCCCGCACGGTGACGTCCCCCGATCCCGCATATAACCAGTTGACGCCGATCGCCGACTCACCCCGGGCGGGAAACATGACCGTTACGTACCCCAGAGACCGGTCCAGCGCCAGTACCCGATATGAGGAACCGAACAAGGGTCTTTTCAGATCGGTAAGACCGGCAGGATTAAAAAGCGGACCAGCGCCGTCATCGGAGACAGCCAGGTAGGCACCACCCATAGCGGTCGGACGCGCTCCAACCGGAATCTGGAAAAAGGAACCCGCATAGCCGCCGTTGCCGTCAGCCGCCAGAATGGTTAAGCCGAACATAAAGATAAGTACGACTGATCTACAAATATGGCGCAGCATCACCCTCTCCTCACGGTATCACCGCCAGTTTTCCCCAGCGCGCTTCGCCAGTTGAGTACTCAACCTTGAAATAGTACATTCCCACCGCGACCTGGTCTCTCCGGTCATTCCTCCCGTCCCAGGTCCTTCTTTGCGTACCTGCTGCGGGATAGATACCCGGAAGATAAAGTTGATTATCAATGACACGGGTGACCAAATTCATGGCGAAATCATAGATTTCGAGAGTAATGCTCGCTTCCCGTTCAACAGTGAAGTGGAAATCAACGCCCAAATCCTGCGAGTGGCTGAACGGCACCGGGAAAGCATATACCTGATCAGGCGGACTGGCTGAGTCAACCACATAGAGGCTAAGATCAACGCGCAACAAAGTGTCTAACAGGTTCAAGCGCAGAGTGCGGTCTCCGGTACCTACCCATAGCGAGTTGTCAACCACTTCAACAGCATATATAGGCGTACCCGGAAGAACCAGGGGAACTCCGGAGGTATCTACCAGTTCGATTGTATCCCAGGTGAGACCGGTGTCCCCATAATTGAACAAAAGCCCGCCGTTTGTAGCAGCAAATACCGAATCGCCGTTGAAAGCGAAATTCCATGCAAAGCCATCGCCATACACCGAAGCCCAACTCCGTTCAAATCTGACTACCTCAGGGGAATCACGGTCGACAACATTGCCGGAATCATCATACGCCACAACCAAACCGACGGAAATGCCCTCCGAACCGGAATGGGCCGGACGACACGACACCCAGACCCGTGCCCATTCGTTCTCTATATGCTGCACTCCCAGAGCCGGAATGAAGTCGCCGGTAAGACCATAGTAAACAGGAGGGAGAGAAGTATTTGTACTTGTGTAGTTTATTACGAAGTCTGCTGAGAGCGAATCCGTATTGGCTCGAAAGATATCGTACGTGACACCCCGGTCGTTGGAAATAGCAAAGCCATTGTCGGTTCCGATAAAGATGGTGTCACCGTTAATTGCCATGACATTGATGACGTCGGCGTTGATGTTATCATTATCACTATGAACCTGATAGGTGCTCCACGAATCCAAACCCGTCCATGTATATCTCAGGCCCTCTTCACCTACCACCACAGCAGTATCGCCGATGAAGTTGACATCATTGTTGTTTTCATCTATGCGCATAGGTGTGAAGATCGTATCAGCCTCCTCACGTGAACGCAGCACAACTGGACTGCCGGACCCAGTCAGAGGACGGTTGACCGTCCAGACCGCCAGTGAGTCGTAAGTAATGCCCGTCGAATCGTAGAACAACTGAGTCCTGACACGAATCACTTTTGCAGAACAGTAGTCGCCTTCAGGGAAAACATCAAAATGTGATGAGTCGATTTGTCCCACTGAATCCATGTAGAGCGTGACCAGACCGGAGTCAGTACCGACCCGAAGGGTATCCGCAAGAACATCGAGGGAGTGCACTACGTTACGCCTGTTATCCGATGTCATATCCGATGAATCCACATAGATATGGCTCCATGTCTCACCTGTATCGATGGAGACAAACAACCCCGCCTCTTCCGCAGCCAGGTACAGTCGCTCACGAATAACAGCGAACTCAGAAATTATCCGGTTAGCTCCTTCTACATCTGGGAATGACCACTCGTCGGTATAAGTCTCACCCTGATCTTCTGAAACGGCCAGACCGGTCGATACGCCATCCTCACTATCCATTGTTCCGACAAACAGCTTCCCGTGGAAATACTTCACCGCAGAGATATACGGTCCGGGAAGTCCGTCGATTTCGAAGCGGGAAATAAAAGGAGGGCCGCCTATCGCAGTGCGGGTCATGCTGCTATCGCCCCCAAGGAAGACAAAACTGCTGTCGGGGCACTGATCGCAAAAAGAAACACTTGTAATTTGCTTTGAAAACGGCTTGACGCGAGGTGAGGCATAAACATACTGGAAAAGCCCGCTCGCAGTCCCGGCCCAGACGTATAGAGAATCAACGTGGGAGGTGTCGGCACCGCAGGAAAAATACCTGTTGCGCTCCCAGAGGGTATCCAAAGCGGGGTCTGCATACGTGTTGGCAAAGTTCACAGAATCGTAAAAAGTGGCGAAAACCCGCCGCCAGCTCAGACCATTATCCTGCGAAGCCAGAAATCCTCCGGCAAAAGCGGTGAAAAAGAGCCAGTCCACACTGTGGCCAATATCGTAGTCAGCATCATGGTGGCCAGTGATGTCAAAAACCGTTCTGAAGCCTCCCCATACATAGGGAATATCCAGACCTTCAGGGCCAAAATCGATTTGAACCCAATTCCAGCCGTTATCATCGGAATACGATACGCCGTCAGACATGGCATCAACACCGAATCCATGAGCCGAGGCTACCCAGATGCGGTCATTCAATGAGTAAATTGCAGAAATGTTGTCGCTGACCAGACCATTGGAGGCGTTGTACAACAACCAAGTCCGTCCCGAATCAAGCGAGAAATTGACCCCGTCACCAGTAGCAAACCATATCCCGCCGTTGTGCTCGATAATATCTATGACCGTGTTGCTGGCATAGACTGTATCCGGCTCATCAAAGAAACCTGCCAACTCCGCGGAGGAAAGTGCCGGAAACAGCAGAAGGATTACCATCACGACAGGCATGCACAGAAGTAATCTCATAGAGGAAGCCCTGTTTCAAAATGGCCGCCAACGGTCGGGCCTACGCCCGCCGCATAGCGGCCACTCACGATTCTTTTTCTCACCAACTTGCAGGATCCAGTCAACTTCCGGATATTTTCATCTCAATATCAGAGCGAACATAGGCAAAAGTCACCTCAAGGGCAAGATAATTTGATCTCTGCTGTGGACATTCTATGTTCTTAAACCGACACGCCAACAATCAGTTCCAAAAACGATCAATCGACCAAACTTTTCTCAAAGGTGACAGCCCCCATAATTGAGTCAACATAGAAATAGTGCTCTAGATGAAAAGGAGCGTAGAATAGGCGCGCCTCCTCAACTTGAAAATCGATCTCTCCCTGAGCGCAACCGGGATTTCTGGCGACTTCCTCACGGTACACTATGGCCCTTCCCAATGTCTCCGCCTCCGACGGCTTCATAGTAACCGGTAGAAAACGCCTGTCGAACCTTTCGACCGGCCCCATATCCAGACCGGGGAAGGCTGCCGACATCCTCTTGGCCAGCCGGTAGGCGGCTTCAAAATGGGTTGCCTTGAAACCGGGGACAACCAACCGATCTGAGCCGTAGATTCCTCCCATAAGCCGCTGTACCTTGGCGGCATCCCTGCCGGACATCCTGAATGACCAGAAGGGAAGCAATTTGTCATCTTTGTTTTCAGATGCCATGGCCACTTCAACATCGGCAGCAACAGAGGATTGCTTTTCAAGCATGGTCAAGACACCGCAATTGTTGCAAATATAGACAAACGATTGCTCCGTGGGGAGATCCTCGCCGCAGTTTGAGCACCTATGGAACTCAACTGCAAGCTGGCCAAATTCGATGTTGGGCTCTTCCAAAGGGGTAATCTGATCTTCCTGTGGTAACTGGCCCATATTGCCGCATACCCGACCGGTGACACCATCTACAATCAGTCGCCGGAATTGCCCCCCGGAATACGATTCCAACACGTAGTATGGGAAGTAGATCAATGAACCAACAGGGTCAAATAGCTCAGTTTTGTTCTTACCGAAGTCCGCTGAGTTAATACGACCCATATTCTGCACTGTTATCTTGACCTTCTCAAGGGCTTCAGGCCAGGTCACCAGCACCGGCAATGAATCAAAGCCATCGGCTATGTTTTCCCTCGCAAAGGGTTCAACTTTGAGGTATCCCGTGCGCAGGCCGAGAGAATAGGGAATCCCCTCAAATTGACAACCGGCAGCGAGAGTGATGGAGTAAAGCGACAGCGATATCTCTGTCCGTTTCTGCTCGTAGGAATCGTCGTCCGAGTAGGGGTCATTGTCCTCTCTTACGAAGCGCTCAACTACTTTGTTCCGTTTCTTCAAAACGACAGCGTTGACCTTCCAGTAAGGATAGCAGAGAGCCTTAATCTGGACTCCTGAATTGGTCAGAGGAAGGGAATTCTTCTTTAGGAACCGATCGGCATGAAAACGTGCCTCTCGCCGGGGAACCTTCCCCTGTGCCAGGAAAACCGGCGGACTGTCGGGCATCACGATTCGCAATGCCGAACCGCAATGAGAACAGGTGAGTACGGAGAAGTTCTCTTCCAGTTCGAGTTCTCCCCCGCACCCGGGGCAACCGACCCCAATGAAAAAGCCGCTCTTATTCTGTATTGCCGTCATCTGGCTTGACCGGCTTACCACACTCGCCACAGAACTTCGAGCCGGGGACAAGTTCTGCCGAACAGTGAGGGCATTTCATCTTAGCATCAAGCTTCGCACCACAATGAAGACAGAACATGGCCTCAGTGGGAAGCTCTTTCCCACATGCAGGACAGAAGCTCTGGGGGATCATCGGATGGCCGCAGCGATAACAGAAACGTGATTGCTCAGGGGTGTCTGTATGGCACACCGGACAGGTCACCGTTGCCACTGGCTCGCGTCTCAGTTCGGTTTGCTCCGGAGCGAAAACTTTTGACATTATCGCCGGCACCATCAAGCCAACTCCGGCTGCCATTCCCATGCCGGCGCCTGCCGCACCGGGACCCGAAGAAGAGCCAAGCCCTTTGGCCATCTCGAATTTCAGGAAGTTGTCGAGATCACCTACCGCCTCCAAGCCCGAACGTTGATCGATCATCTTGGAAACTTCATCCGGCGGCGTAATTGAAGAAATGTAGAAATCGACCAATTCCAGACCGTACTTCTCAAATTCCGACTCAATAGTTTCTTTAAACTGCCCTGCCAATTCTGTATATATGGCAGGTAGATCAAGGATTGTATCCAGCTTCTCACCCAACAAGTCGTTGAGACGCGCAATAATGACATCCCGCAAATAACTCTGGATATCGGCGCTGGTATAGCGAGCCTGCCGACCTACAATCGAGTTCAAAAAGAGGCTCGGCTGGCTTATCCGCATGGTAAAGGCGCCGTGCCCACGCAGCCGGATCAGTCCCAGCTTGCTGTCCTTAAAGGTAACGGGATGTTTGGTACCCCACTTAAGGTCGGTAAACACCTTCAGGTTGACAAAATAGACCTCCGCCCGAAATGGCGAGTTAAAACCAAAGGGGAAGGCAAACAGACGGGTCAGGATGGGTACGTTCAATGTTGACAGGGTATGGCGGCCAGTGGCGAACGAATCGGCGGCATGGCCGTTCTTGAAGAAGATTGCCATCTGGCTGTCCCGAACAATCAACTGCGCCCCCAGTTTGAAATCAGACGACCCCTGCTGTGGAATCCGGTGGATCATCTCATCGCCTGAGGGATCAAGCCATTCGATTACCTCTACGAGCAACGCCATATTTCCTCCTGAGTTGTGATGACTGTTTTTTCCTCTATTCGTCACCAACAATGGTTTCCTTAAATATCGGCACCGGACCCTATGGCCCGTGAATCCGTATAATGAGGTAGAAGTCCGGATTGAACACCACAGCCGAGGGCCGACAAGTAAACAATTGACAATCAGTTATCGGCGCTGTTATATATCAATTGGCAATTCAGAACAGTGAAGGAAGGTATCATGAGCCGCAGGATTTGCTTGCCCACTATCGCTTTTTTGGTTATTGCCCTGGCATATTTGCTGCCCGGATGCGATGACTTGATCACAGAATACACTGAAGTAACCATTGCCGGTCATCCGACTGCAGAGTTTAGTGTTGACGTCGACACCGGCTGTACCCCGCTTACGGTGAAGTTTACGAACCTATCGAACGGTCCACATGATAGCTTGTTCTGGAATTTCGGTGACGGTGACACCCTTTCTGGAGAACACTACATTATAGATGGTAACGATACCGTTGTAAATGAGTCAATCGTTAATCCTGTTCATACTTACGACAGCGCCGGTACGTACGATGTTACCCTCACCATCAAGAACAGCGCCGATGACGGTGAGGACACCGAGTTTAAGAAGCGCTGCATCATTGTGGGAACCACTATTGCCGATTTCACCGCCGACACAACATACGGCTGTCCCGGGCTTGAAGTGACCTTCACACCGGTCGACTATGGCGGCGTTACTTCATGGCAATGGAACTTCGGCGATGACAGCACATCCACCGACTCCAATCCCACGCACGTGTATGACTCAATCGGTATCTACAGTGTCAGTCTCACCGTGACGGGCGGATGCGGCACCAAAGCGATAACCCATGACAGCCTGATAGAGATCGTAGAGTGCCCGGAGGTGGCGTTCAGCGCTACTTACCCCTCTCCGCTGGACACTCTAGCGCTATTCGAAGGGTGTGCACCCCTGACAGTGGCTTTTCACGACGAGTCTGTTCCTCCCCAGGGGCAGGCTATGGATGCGTGGCACTGGGATTTTGGCGATGGTCAGGAATTGGACGGCGATCCACTTCCCACACATGAGTATACAGATACTGGTATTTTCGTCGTCACCCTGACCGCATCAAGCGGCGGTCCCGGAATCACAACGACCGATACGATTAGAGTATACGATAGTACTACGGCGGCTTTTATCGCCGAAAGCCCCGCTACCTCCTGTTACTGGGCGGGACGACAGTTCCAAGTGAAATTCAAGAGCGAATCGCTTGGTAGAATCGACAGCTTGATATGGCATTTTGGCGACGGCGACACCCTCTATAACGATTCGAACCCCGTTCATGCATACGATGTGGGCGTATACACCTGTAGCCTGGAAGTCTACGGGGTCTGCGGCATCGACACGATGGCAGATACGCTCGTGCAGGAGGATTTCGTGATATTGGCTGATCTGTTCGACACCGTCATATTCAGCATCACTCCCGCCACCGGGACCCTAGAAACAACATTCACCTTTACTGATGAGTCACCAGGTATAATCCTGAGCCGTCAGTGGATAATAGACCCCTTAGGCGATTCCCTCGTATTCGACAACGACCTCGAGGTACTGCAAACGTTCGCCGACACCGGTTGGCATTACATATCCTTGACGATCAGCAACAACTGTGACACAGCCCAAGTATCTGACAGTGTTTATGTCGCCGAACCATGATGGTTAAGAGAGGCCATGTAGGTCATGGTTCTACTGCGCTCACTGTGACTGGACCGCCTACTATAACTTGGGTTTCCTGCTATGACTTATACCGCTTACCATAGTGCTGTTAATAAACCAGCCGATGGCTGTCATCCTGAGCCATCCTGACCCGACCCCGGAGGGCAGAGTCGAAGGATGAAACCTGGAGGTCGTCAGTTAGCCAATTCAGCTTTGAACTTCTTCGTCAGGGCCGGAACGATTTCAAAGGCATCACCAACGATACCGTAGTTGGCGATATTGAAGATGGGGGCATCCTTGTCCTTGTTTACAGCCACAATCGTTCCAGAAGTCCGCATCCCCACCAGGTGTTGTATTGCCCCGGAGATGCCTACGGCAATATAAAGTTTTGGATTGACGGTCTTCCCTGTCTGACCGACCTGGTGGGAGTAAGCAATCCATCCGGCATCGACAATAGCTCTCGAAGCGCCAAAGGCGGCCCCAAGCGAGTCCGCCAGTTCCTGGACAATCGGCAGGTTTTCCGGGCCTTTCATTCCCCGCCCGGCGGAAACGATGACATCGGCTTCGGTCAGATTAACTGAACCGGTTGATTCCACCTTCATCTCTTTGACAACCGTTTTGGGCTCCATTCCAGCAGCCTCAACCGCCTCGGCAACAACCTCACCGGCGCCATCTTTAGACTCAGGATATATCTTCGGTCTGAGGGTTGCAAAGAACGGTCCACCGGAATTGGGGACGATCTTGGAAACCACCGAACCCCCATAGTGAGGGCGGGTAACGACCAGATTGCCATCTTCCAGGGTGATATGTGTTACATCGGACGCCATCGCTCCACCATTTTTGGCAGCCAAGCGCCCGAATAAGGCCTTGCCATAGAACGTCGCCGGTCCCAGCACCAGATCAGGAGAATATTTGGCGATCAGTTCTGACAGTACATTGACATAGACCTCGTCATTGTAGTAGCGAAGATTCGGATAGGAGACAGCCAGCACCTTTCCTCCACCTCGTAAAGCTAAATCTGAAGCCAGGGCGTCGGCCTGCTCAGCCATAACCACGGTATACAGCTCGCCGCCAAGAGATTTGGCGGCTTCAATCTGCTCAAACGAGGTCGAAACAAGTTTGCCGTCTTTCTGCAGAGATACAATCAATATTTTCATACAGACACCTTCTCTGTTTGTGCAAGTTTAATTTGGAATATAAGAAGGAACATTATCTTGGGCAACGATTTTGACACGAGAGCTTCATTCCTTCAGCGAAACAGTTGGAGCAGTACGGGGGGCTTCTACCAGTCCTTAGCTGAAATAGTACTCGAAGACCCTATATATATCCGCCAGTGCATTAACTCGAAAAAGTTGTGGCCGCAACTCGGAGGCACCAGGGAAACCTTTGACATACCAACCTAGGTATCGACGCATTTTGACAATGCCCCTTTGTTCGCCAAACTCCTCGGCCATAAGCTGAGCATGATGGCAAGCCATTCTTATCTTGTCCCGCACCGTCGGTTCTGGCAACAGTTCACCTGTTACCAGATAATGATTCACCTGCTCGAAAATAAACGGATTCCCCAGCGCTGCCCGGCCAATCATCACCCCGTCGCAGCCGGTTTCATCCAGCATCCTTTTGGCGTCGGCCGGTGTTCTGACATCCCCATTGCCAATTACGGGAATATTCACACCCTCTTTCAGTTTCTTGATAGCCGTCCAGTCGGCTCCACCGGAAAAACCCCTGCTGCGACTGCGGGCATGAAGGGTCACGGCGGCAACCCCGGCCTCCTGGGCAATTTGCCCCACTCTCTCATAGACAGGGTTTCTGTCGTCCCAGCCAGTGCGCATTTTAATCGTTACCGGGGTCTCCCGTGCCCCTTCGACAGTCGCTCGGATAATCTCTTCTGTTAGCACCAGGTCTTTCAGGATAGCTGCGCCACCGTTGTGGTTGACAACTTTCCTGACCGGGCAGCCAAAATTGATATCAATCAAATCCGGATTGCTCCGATGGATGATCATCCGAGCTGCCTGTTCCATCACCTCCGGACTGGAACCAAATATCTGTATCCCTGTCGGCCGCTCATCCGGTCCAAACTCCATCAGCGACAAGGTCTTCGCCTGATGACGGATAATTCCTTCGGAAGAGACCATCTCAGTGAAAGTTAGGGCAGCGCCGGCCTTCAGCGCCAAGAGCCTAAACGGGCGGTTGGACACCCCGGCCAGAGGAGCAGCTACAACCCGGCCTTTTAGGTTTAGGATTCCTATCCTCATGCCGACAATATAACTGACTTGTCAGATAATGACAAGAGTTCGTAGCAGTAGTGCGTTTAGCACTAACAAGATCGAGGCCTTGCAACCAGAAGGGGCAGGAGAGACCACAGCGAGAGGGAAAGGAATCGCCTATGCCAGAAATTATTGTCAAATTTGAGGACAAGGTGATTGAGCGCATTGTCACGGAAAAGAAGCGAATATCAATAGGTCGCACGAACGACAACGACATTGTACTGGAAAACCGGGCGGTCTCGCGAAAACACGCCATAATCGAGTTCAACAACAACGCTGCGGTGGTCATGGACAATGAATCGCTGAACGGCACCTTTGTTAATAACCGCAAGGTTTCCGAGGAGGTCCTACGCGAAGACGATATCATCACCATCGGCAAGTATTCCCTCGTCTACCACAACGAAATCTCGCAGGGACAGAATGCCGGAGCTAACTTCGACGGCACGATGGTGCTCAGGACCAAACGGCAAAAAAAGCTGCTTGAAAATGACAAGGTGGAAAAGGAAATGGTCACCAGGTATGGCGGCTCGGTGCTGATCGGCGAGGAAAACGCCGATTTTTCCGAGTTCCGGATTGATCGAGATGTAACGACACTCGGCAAAGCGAAATTCGTCCATGTGCGCGCCAAGGGTTTTTTGCTTTCCGGCATACAAGCCAAGATTGTCAAGGAGAACAGCGGATTTGCTCTTGTAAATCTCGGCAAGAGAGGCAAGACCAAAGTCAACGGTGAGGAAATCGACCGTTGCGTACTCAAAAACGGTGACTTTATTACCATCGGGAAGAGTACTTTCAAGTTCGTCGAAGGAAATCGCTGAATGAAGCTTGCCTTAATCTCGGACGTGCACGGTAACTTAGAGGCGCTAACCGCTGTTCTACAGGATATAGATAAACAGAAGGTAGACAAGATCCACTGCCTGGGCGATGTCATCGGGTACGGCAGCGATCCGACTGCCTGCCTGGAATTGGTAAGCAAAAACTGCGACATCAAACTGATGGGTAACCACGAGTACGTCATCCTCGGTCTTGAACCGCCTGACAGCTATACCCACGCAGCCCGTGTGTCAGCCGTATGGACGCAAGACCATCTGACCGACAAGGAACTCTCGTTGATGGCTGATTTTGAAATAGACCGCTACATTGACGACCTGTACCTTGTGCACGCTTCCCCTTTTGAGCCCGATCGGTGGCACTACGTTTTGGGCCCCGATGAAGCCACGGCAGCTTTTGAACGGTTGCAAGGGAGGCTGTGCTTTCACGGCCACTCCCATATCCCGCTCATCTTTTCCGAGATGCCCAACCAACCGCTACGCAGGAGGGTAGGACACAGTTTCCTTCCCAACAGCGAAACCCGACACCTGATTAATATCGGGTCTGTCGGCCAACCACGCGACAATGATCCCAGAGCCTGTTATGTAACATTCGACATCAATGAAGAAGGCGAAGAAGAAGTCACCTATCATCGGGTAGAGTATGACATAGAAACTGCACAGAGCAAAATGGCTCAGGCGCGTCTTCCAGACATACTGATTGACCGATTGACAGTAGGACGATAGAAAAGGGTCGTGATGAGCAAGTATGCATCCTATATCTTGTACCTTCTGACGTCGTTTCTGATCGTAATCCTTTACGCCAACGGCTTTGGACCCTTGGATAACCTGCAGCGTTCTCTGAATGACTTTCTCTGTCGCGTCACGGCTCAGGAGAGTGTACCACCAAATGTGGTTCTGGTAACCGTGGATGGCAGGGCTCAGGATGAGTATGGCAACTGGCCATGGAATCGGGACCTTATCGCAGATATGTTGGCCGCGGTCGCCAATAGCGAGCCCAAAGCCATCGCCGTAAATTTCGAGCTCGGTGAAAACGCCGCGCAAGACTCAGCCGGGTATACGTCGATACTAGCCGGGCAGTTGAGCTGGATCAAAAACGTCGTCATCCCGTACGACATTGCCCTGGCTACTTTCCGCAGCAACAAGACCCGCAATCCCGATTACCTGTTTAATAATTCCGTTGCCGTAGACAACCCTCTCGGCATCATAGACGAGAGTTCAAGCCTGCTGGTCAGGAAAGTCTTTTTACCTGCAGGGAAGCTCTTGGAAAGCAAGCCGTATTTAGGATTTGACTACACCATGCCGGACGAGGACCGGGTCCTGCGGCATCAGCCGCTAATCATGAATTATGAAGGCTACTACTATCCCTCTCTCTCGCTGACAGCGGCAGCGGCATACCTCGGTGTCACTCCCGATCAGATAA
This sequence comes from uncultured Ignavibacteriales bacterium, assembly GCA_964416195.1. Classification (GTDB taxonomy): domain Bacteria; phylum Zixibacteria; class MSB-5A5; order GN15; family FEB-12; genus CAYQDB01. The sequence continues at coordinate 46,437 of CAYQDB010000008.1, read as the reverse complement.
AGGTAGTAGAGAATAAGGAAATATTACTGGGCAACAAGCGAAGAATCCCCATAGAGACCAACAGCGAATACTTCCTGTCGTTCGCCAAAGGAAATGCCTTTACCACTTACTCTGCGGCCGAAGTTCTCGGTGAAGACTTCAACTATTCCCGCTTGAAAGGCAAGCTGGTTTTGCTTGGGGTGAACGACTTCGCCCATCAAGAGACATTCGATACACCGGTGCAAAGCAATGTGCCCAAGCTGGCCATCAAAGCCACCGTTATGGAAAACATCATCAACGACAATTTCCTGTTTCTGAAGGACGACCAGCCGATTCTGATCATGCTGATCTTGTTTCTGATTGGCGGTCTGTGCGCTTTCACCCTGCCTCAGGTATCGTTGCTACATCGTATGATTATCCTTGGTATCGGTTTCATCATTTTAGCAAACGTAAGCTACTTCCTGGTCAGTTCCTTAAGGGTTATCCCGGAGACAATCTATATCGCCCTGGAATTGTTTTTGTTCATGCTCGCCTCTCCTTTCCTTGACTCGCGGTTACTCGGTATGGAAATCGAAGACAAACCAAAAGCAAAGATGAAGCTTCCCAAGATAGAAATCGAACCTACTCTAGCCGCCCCCGAGAAACCCATCGCGGTCCGAGAGATAAAATCCTCTAAGCAAGACCCCGAGAACCAGCCGACACTTACGCTCGACTCCGGCAAGGACCATCCGCATGACCATCAGACTATCAATATAGATGAAGAGACCGACGTGACAACCGCCACCCCGAATACCGACAGCGGTGAAGTGGAAAAGACATCATCAGTGGTAGAAGCAGACCGGTCCTCATCACAACCTGAAATCGTAACTCCCTCTGAGCTTCACGTAGACGAGCCTTCCCGACCGGAAGTCATCGAAAGCGCCAAGGACGAGGACAACCAGCCACCGACCGATGTGATAAAGCCCCACGAAGAGCTCCACAATCTGGGTCGCTACCAGGTCACCGGTATTCTCGGAAAAGGCGCCATGGGGACAGTATACAAGGGCATCGACCCGGCTATCAACCGCCCGGTGGCTCTTAAGACGATTCGCCTCGACTTTGTCAATGATCCTCAAGAAGAAGCCGAACTCAAAGAACGCCTTCACCGTGAGGCACAGGCTGTGGGCAAATTGTCCCACTCGAACATCGTCACAATCTATGACGTCGGGTCTGAAGGGCACCTGCAGTACATCGCCATGGAGTATCTTGAGGGACAGACCCTGGAAGACCTGATCAAGAAGAAAACACGATTCAACTACAGGATCATTGCGCAAATTATCATTCAGATCTGCAATGCGCTGGAGTATGCCCATGATCGGGGTATCATCCACCGCGACATCAAACCGGCAAACGTAATGGTCCACCACGACTATCGAATCAAGGTAATGGACTTCGGCATCGCTCGTATAGATTCCAGCTCGATGACCAAAACCGGCATCGCTATGGGGACTCCCAACTACATCTCGCCCGAACAGCTCAAAGGTCAGGCCACCGACCATCGCGCTGACCTGTTCTCTCTCGGCGTCGTCATGTATGAGATGCTTCTGGGACGGCGGCCATTCAAAGGAGAGAATATCACCTCCCTTATCTACTCAGTCCTGAACCATGAACCAGACAAACCGTCAAACGTGAATGCGCAGATACCGCTTCTTTTCGACCATATCATAGACAAGGCTCTCAAGAAGGACCCGAACGAACGGTACCAGAGAGCTAAAGAGATCGCTGCCGACATGGCCAATTTCGTGGAGTCATTTGCTACGAAGACATAAGTACTTTCGCAGGCGGCAGATATCCACATCTGCCCGGCAGTACAACCGCAGCTTCAATAGGAAGTAGGGCAGGTCTCGAAGAGACCTGCCAGCTTAGAAAACGGCAGGTCCGTTCCGGACCTTCCCTACTTTGCTGTGGGCGACCCGGCCACGTGATGCGAGTTCTGAAATGAGCATAGCTCAGGGAGTGTCGGATTCACAGGGGATCCGACCTACTGCTACTTAAATGGGTTTGTTTGGTAATTTTTTAATCTTGCTCAATAGGTCGTGTCTCCGAAGGCTGAAGGTGGAAAAGGCAGCAATCGTCTTGCAGGCGTTGCAATTGCGTGATAGCCCGATTATGCTGACGCTCGATGGCATATTGGTAGCGGAAGATTCCGAAAGCACCTAAAGAGGAAGATAGAACACAAGACCGGCGGCAGTGGGCGACAGCTATTTTCTCCACCAGCGTAGCTTCCAGGACGCCAAACGGTTTGAGTTCGATGGTTAGCGAGCCGCGATCAGAGATCGCGGCCACACCATCAGTGGGCATCCGGGGACCGCAGGCATTGCCTGATTTAATGGAGCGCTGTGCGTTGCGCGGTTTGGCCTCGAGCTGCTTCGGGCTATTGCCTGACATACATGTGCCTTTCTGTTACTAAAGGCGCGAGGCGGTAATCAGCAGCGGATTTATTGCGAATTTGCGTAGGACTTGAGAACCTACCTGAAAGGTGGGCCACCCAGCCTACTTTGCTTAATAAGCCGCGATCGCAGATCGCGGCCACGCCAGCCGTAGGTTCTTGTTGGGTGTAGCGAGTTATTAGGGCACATTCTTGCCAAGCAAGTGAAGGACGGTTTCCATGACATACCTCGCGTCTTCTTCGACAATCGTATATGGTAGTTCATCTTGTGTAACTGCTCGATATTCGACGGTCTCATCATGCAAAGGCCTCCGAAAGTGAGTGACAGGATTCCTAACTTCACGTGCTCGCTGCAATTTGTCAAATTCAGCTTGGGTTACCCATCCGTTGTTCCTTGCCTCCTGCAACAAGGTGGATATTGTTGCCCGCTCAAGGTCATTTCGCCCAGCCCTATAGAACAGAGCGGCGAGTGTGTGTTCAATGTACGACAAGCCCAGAACAATGACTGCTAAGAACTGACCGTACACGAAACAGTATCTCGCCTCTTCAAACAGGTACTTTGAGATCAGACCGCCCGGAAAGGTAAGATAGTCCGTATGTGTCATCTTTCTAGCAAGCCAATCGAGACGGGCCAACCTATCGTCACGACATATGCTATCCTCTCGGGTGAGCCATTCTTCAGACGACATATGTGCCTTGCTCATGATAGCTTGACCATTTGAGACATGTGGTACATATGTCAAGCATCTTAGAGGCCTAACGACTAACCTGCCGTTATGGAGCACAGCAAATTAGCGGTCATGTGCAGCGCCTTGTTAGAATCCTTACCTCCAGAATTGCCACCATCTCCTCGGTGTGCTGCTGCTTTCTGAGCCACCCGTTGACTCATCGGTTCCAACGCGGTGCATTGTGTAACCCGGACGTTCTATTACCGGAGGCATCTCGGCCTCGCTGAGCACACGGCGGGCTTGCTCCGGAGAACCAGATTTTAAGGCTCGGAGGATCGCTTGCTTCTGCGGATCATTCGAACGCTGGATGGCTGCGACCGCCTGTTCGACTGAGGGGAACTTGAACGACTTTCTGAGTTGCTCAATGGCCCTCTGCGTCGTTGCGTCATTGGAGTGCGCTATGGTGTACTGTACTCCGTCATGGACGGCTGAAATCTCACTATCACTTGGTTTCTTCAGAACCACCACATTTGTCTCATCACCGAGTTTGCTGCGAAAAACTTCCGCACCAGGTTCCGCCAGAAAATTCTCCCGGCTGTCTGGATCGAGATAGCGGGGCAGGATTGTCCCGATTTGCATTTGTATTAGCTCGGAGGTATAGCCAATGCGGCCGTTAGGGCCGAAGAAAGTCAGTGTCAGGTTGTGTTCGTCATGGCGCCAGCCTTCCGGTAGTTCGAAGGAGAAGCCGAGGTTCCTGTCTTTGTAGTGCATATGGTCTCCTTTCGTCATGGTTCTAACTATGGTTTATACAGTAGGTCAAAACCCCTGCGGTTTTGACTATCCATGTGCTGTCACTCCTTTGATTGCTGCTTCCCCTGCGACAGTATCTCCTCCGCCAGGGACAAGGCTACGCCGGAGAGCATGACTTCAACGCCGAGTTGGGTGAAGTCAGAGGAGATCAGTTCGCGGTTGAGGGCGGCGTACTGGGAACAGGAGGCGCCTTTTTCCACTACCAAACCGGAGAGACGATCGGATGTTTCGGCGACAAAAGTAACCTCGCCCAACTCCTCCGAGACGACATAGCCGGTGCAGTTATGAAGCTGTAAGTGAGAATTGCCGGTGTAGACCACCACTAACATCCCGCGTGTCTTGCCGAGGGCAGTCTCAGGATAGATTTCTAAGGCAAGGGCTCTCTTTTCTTCGGGATTGTCGACCTTGAGGCGGTAGTGATCGCTTTCAATAGCTGTGCTTTGCGCACCGATAACAGCGGCGATTTTGTTGGCATCATCTTTTGAGAAGTTTTTGCTCATGGTCACGTTGTCAGAATCAACAGGTTATTTTGACTGCTGTTTCTTGTCCTCGTCGTTCTTGTCTTTCGGCTTAGGCTTCTCCGTATCCTCAGAATCGAGACCAACTGAACCCTTTAGGTCTTCGGTAGTGTCTTTCACTGCCTTTTTGAACTCCTTAATGCCCTTCCCCAAACCCTGGGCAATTTCGGGAAGGCGCTTGGCCCCAAATAAAAGAAGAACAGCCAGGAATATCAGCAGCAGTTCCCACGGTCCCAAGCCAAACATAATAAACCTCCTGAGGTCTCTCTGACCTATAGATACCACCATCTAAAATATACTATAACAAGCAATACGAAAAGCACCGACATAAAGTTGATTTTCAACGTCAATCCAAAGGTAAAAGAAATGGCGTAAAAATCAACCTTGATGGTATCGAATCCCACCTCCAAGGATTTCATAAACACAGTCTTAGCGGCTCCCGGTGGCAGAAAGGTCCCGATGATATTTCCGATGAGACCGCCAAAAATGGCCGCTAAAAGCAGGGTGATAATAAGAAACGTAACCTCGCGATTCTTCAATTCTCACCTACCAGCGTTGGAAGTGCCAGAGAAGTGCGGACAGACGCAAACACCTTCAATCCATCGGCCGAGCCCAGCACTTTCTCAACGGCTCTCTCGGGATGGGGCATCATACCAAGCACATTGCCCTTTTCGTTCATAATACCGGCAATGTTGCCCAGCGAGCCGTTTGGGTTGGCCTCCGGCGTCACGTTGCCCTGCCGATCAACATAGCGGAACAACACCTGTCCATTGTCTTCAAGCTCGCGAACTCCATCATCGAAATTGTAATAATTGCCTTCACCATGAGCAATCGGGATTTTCAAAATCTCTCCCCTGTCACATGCCCGTGTAAAGCGAGTTCCGTTGTCCTCGACTCTCAGGTAAACATACTTGCAACTGAAACGCAAGTGAGAATTGCGCATCAGTGCGCCTGGAAGGAGACCGCACTCGGTGAGAACCTGAAAGCCATTGCAAATACCAACGACGGTCCCGCCGGACTGGGCAAACCGAATAACCTGTCTGATAATCGGTGAAAACCTTGCAATTGCCCCTGCTCGTAGGTAATCACCATAGGAGAACCCTCCCGGTAGTATTACAACATCGCTACCCAGAAGATCCTCGGACTTGTGCCAGAGGAACTCGACCTCTTCTTTCAGAACGTGCCTCACGGCCGCATAAGCGTCGTAATCACAGTTTGAGCCAGGAAATGTCACCACACCGAACTTCATTCGACTCTCTCGACTGAGTATTTCTCGATTACCGGATTGGCCAGCAGTTTTGAACAGATCTCATCAATTTTCCGGTCAATATCTGAAGCATCGCCCTTGATTTCGAGCTCAAAAAAACGGCCAGACCGAACGGAGAGAAAATCCCCATATCCCATCTGAGTAAGAGCCTTGTGGATCGTCAGTCCCTGGGGATCCAGTACGCCGTCTTTCAGCCGCACATAAACAACTGCCCTCCGGGTGCTATTCATATCCGCCTTTCTTGTCTACTTTGCGCTGTCTATTCGGACGACCAGTCATCCTGCCGACGCCCGCATAAAACAAGCGATACACTTCTCTCACTACCCCAAATAATATATATGACGCCAAGACCGGAAACAATAACAGTCTCGGGTTGAAAACCACCACCACCACCGCTCCCAGAAGGACAGCCAATTTAGCCCGGTTCCGCCGGGTATCGAAGCGCTCCGGATAAGTATCGTACCGCACCTGAGAAACCATCAAGAAAGCAAACAGGATAATCATCGAAATCAGCAACTCGTCATACCTGAGTCCGCCCCACAGGTGGTAACAGAAAATAATAAAAGCAACTAGTGTAACGGCGGCAACGGGAACCGGCAAACCCAAGAAATCCTTCTTTTCGTCTGTGTCAGCCAAAAGGTTGAACCTTGCCAAGCGATAAGCGGCAGCCATAATATAAACGACCGAGATCACCCAGCCCCATTTCCCCAGTGAATTGAGCTTGATTGAATGCACCAGCACCGCCGGGGCGATCCCGAAAGAAAGGAAATCAGCCAGCGAATCCAGTTCGATTCCGAATCGCGATGCCCCTCCGCTCAGGCGAGCCACCCTACCGTCAAGCGAATCCAGGAATGCTGCCAGGATCACAAACCAGCAGGCCGTCGTAGTATTCCCCTCAAAGGCCGACAGAATGGCTAGAAACCCGCAGACCACATTACCCATGGTAAATGTGCCGGGGAATATGCCCCTATAGCTCGACATTCTCTCCTTTGGCGGCATTGTCCGGTACGGCGGGTGTCCCTCTGGCCGGCAAGTATCCAATAACTGTCAGGCCGCCTTTCATGTGGTCGCCCATGTGCACACGTAGATCGCTGTCAAGCGGAACAAAAAGGTCGGTACGTGAGCCAAAACAAATCATGCCAAACTTCTCCCCCACCCGCACAGATTCTCCCTCGCGGAGCCTACATACGATGCGGCGGGCAATGATTCCCGCAATTTGCTTGACAACAATCTTATCGCCGCTGTCAGTGGTTATGCCAATCTCAGTTTGCTCATTGAGATAAGAGGCTTTGTCCTTGTAGGCGGCAAAGAACTTACCCGGATTATACTTCACATAGTCAACCGTCCCTGTAGCTGGAACGCGGTTGATGTGAACATCTAACATCGAAAGAAATATCGAAATCTTAACCGCCCGTCCCCCTACGTACGGGTGGTTGTCCACTGTATCTATACCAACAATCCTGCCGTCTGCCGGTGCCAGTAACAGGCTTGGTTCTTCAATGATGCGACGCTGTGGGTCGCGAAAGAAAAAAATCGTGAAAAGCGCCAACAAGGCAAACAGGACACCAGCACCAAACAACCACAAGCTGTCCCATCTCAGCGCTGCCAAGATCAGCACAGCGGCGACCACCAGCCCTATGAAAATCAACGGCAACCCTTCGCGTGTAATCATGATCCGAAAACTCTCTTGAAGATCTTGCCAACGTGTTTGGTATAGTAACCAAGGTCAAAACAACTATCTATCTCGCTGTCCGAAAGATGCTGATGGATTTCCCTGTCACTTTTGACCAATTCTCTAAACAGCCCCTTCCCTTCCGCAGCGGCCAAGGCGTGCTTCTGAACGAGGCGATAGGCTTTCTCACGCGAACCGACCAGACCGGCCAGTTTAAGCAACAACCGCTGCGAAAAGACCACTCCACCACGATAATAAATATTCTCCAGCATCCTCTTATCATTAATTACCAACCCGCGAAGCAGCTCTATAAACTTATGAAGACCATAGTCGGCAACGATAGTAGCGTCAGGAATAATAATGCGCTCAACCGATGAATGAGCAATATCCCGTTCATGCCACAGGGGGATGTTTTCCATGGCGGAGAGAGCGTAGCCACGCAAAAGCCGGGCGATGCCGGTAATCCTCTCAGCCGTGATGGGATTTTTTTTGTGTGGCATAGCTGAGGAGCCCTTCTGCCCTTTCGCAAATCCTTCAGCCATCTCACCAATCTCAGTCCGTTGAAGGTTACGGATATCCGTCGCAAATTTCTCCAGCGAGGAACCTAACAACGCCAGAGAGGTAACGTAATGGGCATGCCGATCGCGTTGAACGACCTGAGTTGAAACCTCCGCCACTTTCAACCCGAGCCGTTTGCAGACAGCGCTTTCAATTCTTGGATCGAGATTGGCGTAGTTGCCGACAGCCCCAGAGAGCTTCCCGACCGAAACAGCTTCCGTAGCATCACGAAAACGCTGGCGCGCCCGGCTCAGCTCGGTGTACCAAAGGGCAAATTTCAGCCCTACCGTGGTCGGCTCCGCTAGCATCCCATGAGTTCGGCCGATACACGGCGTCATTTTATACCGGAATGCAAGTGCTTTTATAAGCCTGAGAGCTGTGGCAATCTTCTTGTCAATTATGCCTGCTGCGCGCTTCATGCGTAGAGCCAAAGCCGGGTCAAGCACATCAGAAGAGGTCATGCCATAGTGGAGGTATTTCGCGTCTTCTTCGACAAACTCGGCTACCGAAGTCAAAAAAGCAATGACATCATGGTTGACTTCTTCCTCTATCTGATTGATACGATCTATATCAAAGCGAGCCCGTTTTTCGATAGCTTTGAACGCCGCCATAGGAATAATCTTGTACTTCGCCATAGCGCGAGCGGCCTCGATTTCGACCTCCAGCCAGGTCTTGAACTTGTTCTCTTCTGTCCAAAGCCCCCCCATCTCCGGCAATGTGTACCGAGCAATCATCAGACCGTATGGGCCTTCCTATAGTCCGCGATGAACTTTTCCAAGCCAATGTCGGTGAGCGGGTGCCTTACCAGCTTCTCGATAACGCCATAGGGCATCGTGATAACATCGGCGCCAAGCAACGCCGCCTCAACCACATGCATCGGGTGACGCACTGAGGCCACCAAGACCTCAGTATCAAAGTCGTAGTTGTGATAGATGGTTATAATGTTGCTGACCAGCTCCATTCCATCGGTGGAGATGTCATCCAAACGCCCGATGAACGGCGAAACATAGGCTGCCCCTGCCTTGGCTACCAGAAGGGCCTGCGACGGTGAAAAGACAAGCGTGGCATTGACCCGAACACCTTGAGATTTCAGAGTCTTTATCGCCTTCAGACCCTCAAGGACGGTCGGAATCTTGACCACGATATTGTCAGCGATCTTGCGAAGTTCTTGCGCTTCGGCGACCATTCCCTCGTAGTCCGTAGCCAGCACCTCGGCTGAGACCGGTCCGGGGACAATTTTGCATATCTCGGTTAGAGTCTCCCGGTAAGGAGCGGCCTCTTTGGCAGCCAGCGAAGGATTGGTGGTAACGCCATCAAGAACCCCCATTGCCATTGCAGACTTAATTTGTTCAATGTTCGCTGTATCAATGAAGAATTTCATGCACTATCCCTTCTCATATTGAACCGACACCAGGTAAAGCCCCTGGGGTGGCGCTGTAAATATAACTCTTTCCTCCGTCGAGAATTCAATAATATCTCGAAACTGTTCCAATGTCAAGTTGTGTGGGTTGTTATCCTTTTCAACAGCAGCCAGATTGACCATAGCGCCCACCAACGACCGCACCATGCTGTGCAGGAACCGATTACCTCGTATTTCAAAGATCAATAGAGGTCCAATGGAAAACCACCTTGCGGACTTGATAAGGCATACATTATTTGGCTTACGAGAGGCCAGCACACAGAACGGCGCGAAATCATGCTCACCCACAATGAGCTTTGCCGCCAAACGCAACTGCCCCAGATCAAGCTCAACTGGGTGTTCCCAACGCAGCTCGCGATACAGCGCTGATTTCTCCCTCCCGATCAGGTATCGATATCTTTTGGAAACGGCATCCCGGCGGGCATGTAAATCAGGACTGGCTTCACACGACACTTTTATTCTAATGTCCTGAGGTAGATAGTAGTTTAGCGCCTCTTTGTAACGCTGCGATGAAAGCTGATGCTCAATGATGAAATTGGCTACCTGTCCGAGTGCATGCACCCCGGCGTCTGTTCTCCCGGCTCCAATCAGATTGACATCCTTGCCGGTAGTCTTGTAGATAGCCCGACTAATTTCCCCCTGGACGGTCCTCTGGTCTGCCTGTACCTGCCAACCTGCATAGGCTGTCCCCTTGTACTCGATGGTGAGTCTGATATTCTGCGCCGGCATGGTTACCCCGTTTTGTGGACGGCAGATATCCTCATCTGCCCCTTTTGAGTTGGCACAATTGGCTTAATCATTTAGTCAGGATGTACGTCACAATGATTAACGTCGACGTCGCCAAGACAAACAGCCACTCCTTTCTGCCAAACCGCGAGTGAGAATAGAAAGTACGATTGCCACCGGTGCCGTAACCTCGGGCTTGAATAGCCAGAGCCAGTTCATCGGCTCGCTGGATAGCCGCCACGAAAACCGGGATTATGATATACACCGTTTTCTTTAGGCGATTGACAAGCGATCCGGAGAAACGGACCCCCCTGATAATCTGGGCGTTTCGTATCGTCGTGAACTCCTCGTACAAAACAGGAATGAACCTGATTGCCAGAAACAAGATAAGAGCAATATCATCAACGGGGATGCGGATTTTCTGAAGCGGCTTGAGCAACTTGGCAAATGCATCGGCCAGATCCGACGGCGAGCTGGTGAGCGTTATCAGGAAAGCAACAGCCACAAAAAGAACCAGACGTAGGGAATAGAATACGGCCATTGTCAGAGCGCCTTCGGTCACCCTGAATCCGAATATTTCCACAATCGTTGTTGTACCTCTAGAGGAGAAAAGAACATGATAGAACACCGTAATCAACGCCAAAACAAGGATCGGTTTGAAGTTGTTCAGGATAGTTGTCGGGGCAACCCTCGAACCCAACAGAGCGGTCACCAAAAAGGCCAGGATAGCTAAATAGAAAACCGTCGAGTCTGTCAAGAGCGATAGTACCAGAACCAGCGTCACCGGGACTATTTTGGCCCGTGCATCCAGCAGATGCAAAAAGGAATCGAGGGGGCGGTACTGCCCCAATAGTATTGGACGTCCTTGAAACATGGTTTTCTGTCAGGCAATAATAGAGGTTGTCTCGCAAATCTGATGTGACTGCACGTGAACCTCAGCACTCATGAGTTCTTTTCCTGTAACTCCCCGCGTATCGGCAGGGCTTGTCCCTGCCGTTGGGATGTTGGGAGACAAGCCCCCACCCTACGCGAGACAAAACAGTTACCTTTTGAGACAACCCCATAATAGAGCCTATCATCGAGTAAGAAAAGAGATAATTTCAGGGTGCCTTTTTCGCTTTGACCTGAGGTTAATGGGGAGGTCCTTTGAAAATTGGGCAGTTCTGACAACATACCCGGGAACGTTTTCGGCGCACATAGTTAACCACCAGATAGACCACAGCCAGACAAACCGCCGCAATTACTATGATTTGCTGCCAGAAGATACCCATTAGAAACCCAATCCTGCAAAGAATTGATATACCGCCAGAGCCAGCAGGTACGCCAGGACTGTCATGTATCCAAAGGTGAACACGGCGTATGGCCAACCGGCTGTTTCCTGCTTAATAGTAACAACCGTGGCACCGCACTGGCAACAGATAGCGAAAAAGACCATGACAGACAGCGCTACAGCCAGAGTAAACACCGGTTTCCCCTGTTTTGGACCCTCCTCCCACTTGGCTTGCCGTATCTTGTTTACCAGCGTCTCTGACTCAGCTTCAACGTCAGCGCCTAAGTTGTAAATCGTCCCCAGGGTAGCAATAACCACCTCGCGCGCCGGGAATGCCGCCAAAGTAGCCACTGTAATTTTCCAGTCCCAACCAAGGGGATGAAACGCTGGTTGAACCGCCCGTCCTAAACGACCCAGGTACGAATTCCGCAACTGCTCGCCGACCTGCATGTTACGAAGCGCCAGCAGTCCTTCCTTTCGTTGCATCTCCAACAGACGCAACCCGAACAACTTTTGAATCAGCTCCTCTTGCGCCGAGTAGTCTGCCAGAAAACGAGCTTTGAGCTCCGCCAGGCCGGCCTCATCTTTGGCCTGAGCAAAAGCTTCAGAAATCGTGACGGACAGACTATCCGGGTCACGGCCTTGATAATGCATTAACTTGGCCAGTTCTGCCCCAGCAACCATCTCCATAAAATCGTAGTGCGCTTGCAGCACCGACACCTGTCGGCTGAACTCAACCTCCACGGAACGCGGCCGAGGATAGTAGCTCAACGCCCAGATAACTATTGTAATAGCCAGTATGATGGTCCCAGCCCTGACGATAAAGGATTTGACTCGATTGAGTACTCTGATTGTGACCGATTTCAGGGTCGGTATCTTGTAGCTGGGCATTTCCATCAGGAAAGTGCTGCGCTCGGTCTTAAAAAGCGTCCTGCTCATGACAAATGAAACCGCCACCGCGACTACTACGCCAAGCAGATAAAGCAGTGCAAGAACGATCCCCTGCAGGTTGAGGACGCCGAAGTAGCTCTTGTAGGGAACGAAGGCGGCAATCAGGATGGCATATATCGGCAATCTGGCGGAGCAGGTCATCAAAGGCGCCACCATTATCGTAATAAAGCGAAGCTTCCGGTCCTCGATGGTGCGCGTGGCCATAATGCCCGGAACAGCACAGGCAAAAGAAGAAAGCATCGGAATGAAGGACTTACCCGATAGTCCACACCAGCGGAACATCCGGTCGACCAAAAATGCCCCCCGTGACATGTAGCCGGAATCCTCTAAAACGGCGATAAATATAAACAGAATAGCAATCTGAGGGATAAATATCAGCACTGCCCCCACCCCCCCGATAACACCGTCTGTCAGCAACGACTGCAGAGGCCCTTGAGGCATCAACGTCTCGGCCCAGCTGGCCAGGCCAGAGAACATCACATCGATCGCATTCATGAACGGCCCTGCCCAACTGAAAATGGCCTGAAACATCAGAGCCATAGTCACCACGAGCATGACCGGTCCAAACACAGGATGCAGCAGATAGCGATCCACTTTCTCCGAGAGCACCCTTCGTCTCGATTTATCAATAGTAACGGTGGAAGTGAAGACCTGCGCTGCCTTTCTAGTCAGCGGCATAGTCTCGGCGGCCGACAAAGAAGCCGAGACTTCACGTATCACGTCCCTTCCCCGCTCCAATACCTCCCGCGCTCGATTCCCCTCCTCTCGTATAAATCTAGCCTCGGCAGGACCATCGACATCAAAAATAATCCTCAAGCACTCGGCACGCGTCCGTTTCCCGTCCCCAAAGCCGGACTGCAAATCCTTCAATACGCTCCCCGTGAGATCATCATACATGCCACCTGATGAAAGCTCCGGTGGGCTGGCGATTACCTCGGCAGTTTTCCTCTTGAGACGCGCTATTCCGTGGCCGCGATTGCCCACCACCGGCACCACGGGAACACCTCCGATAGCACGAGAGAGCTTCCCAAAATCAATGCGTATCCCCCGCCTCTGGGACACGTCAATCATGTTGAGGGCAACGACAACCGGCTTCCCAATCTCAAGAACCTGAAACAGAAGGTACAGACCGCGCCTAAGGTTCGTGGCGTCGATGACACATATGATCACATCCGGAGCCAACCCGTTATCGGTTGTTCCAAAAAGCGCCGAGGCGGCAATGTATTCATCAGGGGAAAAGGCAGCCAGCGAATAAGTCCCAGGGACATCAACCAATGTAAACTGCTGGGGTTTTTCTTTGCCTACAGAGAATCGGCCCGTAACTTCTTCAACCGTTACACCGGGGTAGTTGGCCACCTTCTGATTGAGCCCTGTGATGGCATTGAAGATAGTCGTCTTCCCACAATTGGGATTACCGCAGATAGCTACTCGATAAGTGTCCAAAGCAGAGCTTCTGACAGCCGCAATGGGCATGCCCATTTCTTTATACTCGATGCTCGGCTAGTCATCGAGTTCGATCGCAACCAGTGCCGCCTCTGTGTGGCGCAAAGACAAATAACTCGGGCCAATCTGTACTTCGATAGGATCTCGGAGGGGAGCGTTCCTGACAAAGATCACCTCCTGACCGGGGATAATGCCAAGCTCCAGAAGTCGCCGTGTTACCGGGCTGTCATCCGTAAAACCTACTACCGTTCCTCGTTGTCCGGGAATCATCTTATCAAGGTACGTCATACTATCTGTCCTCATCCTGTCTGCAGGCACAATCCTCAACGAGTAGCATTTGTCTCCTTTGCGGTCCTTCTCTTTCCAACCGTGCGTTTTTTCTTGTTCCGACATTTCTCGCAGTAACCCTGTACTTCTATCTTGAACCCCTCAGGCTCGAACTTGTGCGCACGAGCTCTACGGGTCAGCATATGGACTATGTTTTCGACATTGAACTCGATGAATTGCCTGCAGCCCAGGCAGTAGAAGTGGCCGTGCGGCGCCGGTGTCACGCGATCATACCGGGTAACGCCATCACCGATATTCACCTCTTCAGCCAATCCTATCTGGCAGATCAGTTTCAGGTTGCGCCAGACTGTGCTATACCCAACCGAGCGGTCCCGTTGACGTACCTTGTCGTACAACTCATCGACGGAAACGTGCTTCCCTAACTTGAAAAACGAGCGGAAAATCAACTCGCGCTGAGGAGTCATCCTAAAACCTTTTGCCCGCAAGAGTTCTCTCATTAGTCTACTCTATCGGCTAAATTAGGCCAAATGAAAACGACTTTCATTTTCAATAACCCACAAAATCCAAGAAAAGTCAAGTGTTTTTGACACTAAGCCCCAACTTTTTTGGCTAACGTAACTACCTACAAAACAATAAAATAGCCGCCCCGATGGGCGGCTATTCAATGGGATAAAATCGGCACTCTCTGCTATTTGACCAAAATCATCTTTTTCGTCTCAGAATCGTCTCCCCGCACCAGCCGGTAAAAGTACACCCCGGAAGCCACCGGTCGGCCAAAAGAGTCGGAACCATCCCACGACACCACATGCGTTCCCGGGACCTGGACTTCATCTACCAGAGTCCTGACCCACCGGCCCAGGATGTTGTAAATGGACAAGTTTGTCCTGGCAGGCTTTCTCCCCAGCCCTCCGGTTGCTCGCAATGTGTATGAGATGTTCGTCACGGGATTGAAGGGATTGGGGTAATTCTGGTGCAGTTCGAAGCTTTGCGGAAGCTGCGTAAAGGGCTGGCCGTCATACACCGAAGTTGCAATACCCCCGAAGAACTCCAGCGCCCGAGCGATGAGAGTATCCTTATCGTTCCAACCTGTAAGGCCATCATAGATGAATTCTAATGGGAAAGACAAAAGGATTGACTTGTGTGTGACATTGTAAGTCACACCGCAGATCTTATCGGTCGGCACATGGGGTCCCCCAAACAGGAACGCCGCCTGGCCAGCGTTAACTGGAATCAGCGATGGCATCGGAAGGAATGGATTGTCGCGGACATCGTATTTATACCTTGTCCCAGCGCTGAGAGGGTAGCCGTCAACGCCATAAAAGGCAATCCACTGACCATCCCCCTCATAGGTTGCGTGGAAATAGTCGGATAGAAAGGCCGAATCCAGATTGTGCAAGTCCCTCACACCTGAGATAGTTGACAGCAGTAGATTGCCACCGTTGTCGAAGTATTCTTTCATAGCTGCAATGTCGTTGGAGTTCAGGGTTCCCGAGGACGAGTCGCTGGTATGCCAGAAGACAATGTCATAGGCACTAAGGTCGCTGCCAGTCGGCGAGCCCTGGGTCTGTTTGTGCCAGGTCTTGGATGGAATCCTCAGATTGTAGAGCACTTCTTCATAGTCAGTCTCATAGTCATCACCGCGATCATCATCCACAATCAGAACCCGCGCCGCGCCGAGTTGAACCTCGAAACCGGATGTCTTGGTGAACTCACCGCTTCCCGGTGTGGAGCCGAGTGAATCGGTCGTGATAGTCAGGAAAAAAGAATCGATAACTGATTCCAGAGTGTCGGAAAGTGTGAACTCAATCGGTGCGTTGGCATTGTTGCGTTCGAGACCAAACAGGTCTCCTTCAACAAAAACATCATTAGTAATGAAAGTAACCTGGGGATTGTCTGTCGACAAAGACGCATGAATATTGTACGAGCCACGCATCAGGTTCTTGATCGTGAAATAGAACTGAATCGTCTCACTCGCTTCCATGATTCCATCACCATTGCCTCCCTGGAAATCATCAAAGACAAGCGGATTATCCCCGGACAGCACCACCCAGGGACGGGAGTAGTCTATGTCAAAATCGGCATACATTAACGAATCAGAGTTGGAGATTCGCCACACACCGATTTTCGTGGCTTGGGGCGGGATCGGCGGATAACCAAAAATCTCATTGGTATGGCTGTTGGGAGTGGTCAGGTTATGAAACTCCCTGGCATGGGTAGCACCCGGCCAGGGGTCACCGGCATCGCCCTTGTTGTACAGCGCGAGAGCCAGGTCATTGTTTCCGTCAGCCTGCTCCATGGCTACGTAGTAGCGGGTGTAATCTGTGTTGTTCGCGGCAGCCAAAGTATCGACGTGGTAAATACAAAGCCCTGATCCCGGCAGGTACTTGTCAAATCCGATATTCTGCCTGTTTTCAACCACCCAGTATTCGTTGTCGTCTGTATAACTGTTCTTCAATTTGTAGGCAATCGGATTATACTCAACAGCCGGAACCATCTCCTGATAGACATTTGAACTAACCTCAGTCAAATCAAGAAAACCAACTGAAGCTTTGCACCAGGCATCAAAGTGAGCCGGAGTCTTGGAGTCGCCGAGATAGTTGCCGCTGGCCATTATCGTCCATTTGCCCAGGCCGTCTGATGACTCAGGATCATAATCGATGTCGTACAGGTCCGGCAGCCCCAAGAAATGCCCATACTCATGGCAAAAAACACCAATAGGTGAAAGCTCGTAGTCGCCCAATGTGACTTGTGTCTCCTCCGGGTTCATCGTGTAGGCAGAGACCCAAACATAGTCTATATACTTCCAGGGATACAACTCCCACTTGTGGGACCACATTCCTTCCCCCACCCCTTCGGCGCCCGGACCGGCATGAATAATAATAACCCCATCGCAGTTTTCATCGTTGTCATGATCATAGTTCGAGAAATCAACGCCGGGATCGGCTGCGGCAGAATCCACCGCATCCGCAGCAAGGTCGCGACCCCGGGTCAAGCCGTGATCATCAGACACGTACCATTCATAGGTCTGTGGCATACGATACCAGCCGAATATATCCCCTCTGATATAGAACTGATCGTAGGAAGTCTCGAGATAGTAATCCGTCATGGAGCCGGTCGGGTTATGGATCGGGTCGATATCCCGGTTGGTGAAAAGTATCGAGTCGAACTGCTGTGGCGTACCGGCTAAATTCTGCCCATCATAGGGCCAGTCAGAGAAATCCACCAGAATGACAATAACACGAACAGTATCCACAGCCTGGATGCCAAGGGCAAGATTTTCACGGTGTTTCTGTTTGTTGAAAACCGAATGCTTTTCAGGAGCTGACCCACCGGCTGCTTTGAACGCTTTCCAGTCAGCTACCTTCTGTTCCCAGACGCCTTCAGCTTTCCACTTTTCAATCGCTTCCTTGGTTGGGGCCACTGCCGTCACACTGCCGACCATCACCGCCATCGCGAGCAGCGCCAGAGCTGTCTGTTTGATAACACCTGAGAATTTCATTGTCATATTCCTTTATTCGCCTCTCTCGTCGTAAGAACCCGCCAGTACCATAGAAGGTTTCACTCTATTATAATGTAAATCATCCTACTTCAAAAGCGCCATTTTCCTCGTTTGTGATCCTTCAGTCGATGTCAACCGGTAAAAGTAAACACCACTAGCTACTTTATCGCCGCGGTTGTCGGTAGCATCCCACTCAACTGTGTGCGAACCGGCAGTAACGCACCCCGCCAGGAGAGTCTTTACCTTCTGTCCCAGCATATTGAACACTTCCAGCGATACCTCTCCGGCCTCTGCCAGTGAGAACGAGATGGTCGTTGTCGGATTGAACGGGTTGGGGTAGTTCTGGTACAGCACGAAGCTCTGCGGCAACGCTTCTTCTTTGCCACCATCGACGTCCGTACTCAGATCGAATCTCGCCTTCGCCGCACCTGCATTCGCATAAACGGCGGGCACATCGTCGCCACCCACGAGCGCCAACGCCACCTCGACAGAATCGCCGGGAAAGATGATAAACGGTCCACCACTGACAAGAATGAGCATATCACCAACAAGCGTCTCCTCGACATCCACGCCTCCGACTGAAATGAGATTGAAGAGCTCCCCTCGATTGAATCCAGTCTTAGCGGCGCTGTTGTCAATCGCTCTGAAAGACGTGATATTCTTCAGTCCAACCAGCCCGACTGCCGGGCCGCTGTTGCTTTCCTGGCAGAGCAGATTCATCGTGCTGTCATACGAGCACTTATCACCGGCGCCAAGCAAATCGAAATCGGTCAGAAAACCGAAATGCAGATTAGTCAGTTTCTCGACAGAGTCGTTTCTGAGATAGTATTTGACAATAAGTAGGCCATCGTCATCACTGTATGGAAAGCTGGTCGTCTGCTGGACCACGGTAATGGGTATGGGTATGTAAGATTGGTTATCGACAAAACAGGCCCAGCGACAAAAACCGCCATCGGCATCAGGCCATCCAGCCGTAAGTGGATCGATCGGAACGAAATCTGACGGGGCAAGCAACCCAAAACTGTCGCGGACAGCGCTCGAAAGCTGAAGCGCATTGCGCCCTACAATGATGCCGGCTTCGTACAGGAGATTGGGGCTGCCACCGTAGTGAAACCCTTCCCCCTGAAGATTGTAGATCGAGCCGGGGGCAAAACCGAACTGCCCAAAATCGGAAACCGAAATGTCCATCTCACTCGTGCTATGGGAAGCGATATTCCCCTTCGGTAGGATACCGACTGTTATAGTAAAGCCCAGGGTATCCAGAATCACACCGCCAGACGATTCCAGGACCAAGAGACATGATATATCCTGACCATGATAAAATGCAGAGTCAAATCGGATTGTAAATGGCTCTGAATTCACCGCTATCGTACCTCCTTGCCCGAAGAAGAACATGGCCTGATCGGCCAACACTACCACGCTGTCGTTGTTATCCGACATGACAGTTCCAACCACCATTTCCAGATTACCCAACGTATTGTTGAGCAACAACTGCAGTCCGAACTCTTCCCCGGGTACAGCGATGCCATCGCCAGAAATCATTACGCGTTTAATTGTGAACTGAGGCTCCGCCGGTGGAGGCAAATAATCCAGAAGTCTCGCAGCGTCCGGAAGACCATAACCATAGGCGTTATCCTCACCGGGAGCACCCAGATCACTGCAGGATTGGATGAGAGCATTCTTGATCTCGTCGACAGTGGCGTTGGGATTATACTGACGCATCAGCGCTACCAGTCCGGCAATATAGGGCGCAGCCATCGAAGTTCCGCTCATGCTGCTATAGCCGCCCCCCTTGTATGATGAACGAACGGATACACCGGGAGCGACAACCTCCGGCTTGATCCCACTGGGATCACAGGAGGAAGGCCCGCGACTTGAAAAACTGGCTATGACCCGGCTGTTATCGACAGCGCCGACGGCAAAACTGTTAATCGGGGTGGAAGCGCGATCGGCAGGACTTCTGAGTGTGGCCGGATCGGGACCTTCGTTGCCGGCGGCAAAGACCGTTACAATGCCGGCAGCCTCAACATTATCTACGGCAGCATAGAAGGTTTCATCACATGGCGCAAACAGTCCCTTGGGGATACCCCAGCTATTGAGGATAACGTCCGGGACATCGTCGGTGGTATTGAGGTCGCCATCAGGGTTAAGCGCCCATTCGAAGGCCTGGAGAATGTCACTGATCGTGGCGCCAAGCGACTGCCCCTGATCAATCACGCCAGCCGTGATCCACTCCGCCTCGGGAGCAACACCAAACGTATCAGCAAGGGTTGCACCGACCATAATCCCCATAGTGTGTGTGCCATGGCCGGCCTTGTCGGCAGGCAGAGTATCGGGAGCGACATTGGAAAACCAGGCAGCCGACAACGAGACATGGTTTCCCCGCCATTTTGACGCCAGAGCCGGATGGCTCTGCTCCACGCCGGTGTCAAACGAGCAGACGAGTCTGCCCTTTCCTTTCAGCCCTCGGTTCCAGAGGGCGGGAATATCCAACAGTTCCAGTTGATCTGACACGCTGGCCGAAAGGCTGGGAGCGCTTGCTATGTAAACCGGCTTGTCGTAAGTCAGAGGGACATTTTCGACAACCAGCTTCACGCCCTCAAGAGCCTGCAGTGAATCCAGCGTGGAGAGGGCAATAGTAGCAGTAAAGGCCGGTATTACCCAGTGTCGCTTTATCTCGGAAAAACAATGATCTGCAAGAAAGCGCTCCACACTATCCATGGCGGAGGTATGAAATGACCTGAGTCTGCCAACTACCAACTTGATGCGCAGGTCCCTCGTCAGCATCGGCTGACAGGCGGCTCGAGAGACATATTCTCTGACCTGGTCATTGTCCAAGAAGACGATTACATTGACAAGGCTATCTGATCTGCCCACGAGAGGGCCGGCAACTACCTTTTGGAGCCCAGGTGACAGGCTGGCCTTAACAGCCACAGTCAGCAGGAAAAACAGGATCGCTGTATTGATGACAAAGACAGATGCTTTCCCAGGCTTGCGTGACATCGGCTCTCCTTCAATAAAGTCCAAAGGCCGTACGCGCAAAGGGTATGCCGCCCCCATCTCATAAAACTTCCTTCGGAAAGCCCTGCAACAGACTGCACGCCAAGATAATCAGGGCAATGTAATGCCATGTATAACAGCCAGATAACCAGACCGGCCAGACTGAATCCAATCCTTCGAGCTGCCGTAGCCGTTTTGCACATTTTGCTTACTGTGACTCAGCCTGCATAGAGAGGGGCAGGATTGAGCATTTTTTTTCAGGCTATTCTATGAGCAAAGTCTATATTAGGACCGTGACCTCAGTTCTCAGAAGCTGCCGGAAAGCAAATCGCTGGCTGCTGCTGGTGTTGGCTTTAGCCCTCCTGGTAAGAGTTCTGTACCTTGTCCACTATCACAGTATGCCGGACTGGGATCAGTTGACGGTGGATAATTACTACCATCTCCACTGGGCACAATCAATCGCCGAAGGCAACATCCTTGGAGATACAACTTATTTCCGAGCCCCTTTCTATGTTTACTGCCTGGCTTTTCTCTACGCCGTCTTCGGCGCGTCGCTCTGGGTAAGTCGACTCTTCGGTCTTCTGGTAGGTCTGGGATCAATCGTCATGACCTACTTTATCGGGAAACGGATTTTCAACTCGAAAGTTGGTCTGACAGCGGCACTCCTGCAGGGCGTTTATCCCGCGATGATTTACTTCGAGGGAGAGTTGTTACTCGATCCCCTTTTCACACTGCTATTGCAGTTTGCAGTTTACAAGCTGATAACCTGGTTCGACAATAGAACAACCAGAGAAGCTCTAGTCAGCGGTTTGTTACTCGGATTGGCCTGCATAACACGCCCGACAGCCCTTGTCTTTATTCCTTTCGTCATCATACTAATGGCGATAAAACTGAGAAATACGAGTTGGTGGGTAAGACATTCCATTGTCTTCGTTCTTGGGGCTTCACTGATCATAGCTCCAATCTTCGCCCGCAACCTGGCGGTGGCCGACGATCCTGTGCTTATCGCCTCTCAGGGGGGAATCAACCTGTATATTGGAAACAACAGCAACGCAGACGGCACCTCCGCGGTCTTGCCGGAGCCACTCGGTCATAACTGGCGTCTGAAAGACATCACTTTCCTTGCGGAACAGGACGCAGGCACAGAATTGAAACCGGGTAATGTCTCTTCATATTGGATGAATAGAGCATTCCAATGGATAAGAGAGCATCCGGGAAGATTCATGTGGCTCTATGCGAAGAAGCTATACTGCAGTTTCTCCAACCGTGAAATATCCAACAATCGCAATCTGGACAGCTTTTTCAATCAGGTACCCATTCTCAAATACAACCCCCTTTCCTTTGGTTTCCTGTTTGCGCTTGCGCTCCTGGGAAGCGTGGTCGGGTTCAGACATAAGCCTCATATATGCTTATTGTCGTTGATCGTTCTTGTCTATGTCTTAGCAACCTCGCTGTTTTTCTTTAACAGCCGCTTCCGCTTACCGCTGCTACCCTACTACTTCCTGCTCGCTGCTTATGGACTTATAAGCTTCATCCATCAGGCACGTTCAAGATGGACATCCGGCGTGATACTCGCGTTTGGCGCTGGCTGTGCAGGTTTTTTCTCGTTTTATCCTCTTGTTCCACTTCCCCAAGGAAGCTCCCCGATTCCGCTGAACTCCAAGGGATTGTACTATTTCGCTAACAAAGATTATCACCAGGCCATCCGTTACCACCGCGCGGCACTATCAATCGACTCTACCTTTCCCGAAACGAATTTAAATCTGGGAACCTGCTATATGAAGCTCGGCCTGGCTGATTCAGCACGATACTATTTCGAGCAGGAGAAAGAATTCAATCCCATCCGAGCGAAGGCGTATATAAACATCGCCTCCATCTATCTGGTGAGCGGGCAGTATGCGGATGCCATCACCGAGGTGAAACAGGCTCTGGCACGCAAGCCCTATGATGTCACGGCCAATATGGTGCTTCTGAGAGCAGCTTCGACCTTACCGGAGATAAGCAGTGACAGCCTGACATATTTGGCCTTTCGTGCGAGTGAGTGCACCGAACGCGACATCTACCTGTTGAACGATGCGGCGAGCCTGCTGGCTGCCGGAGGTAGTCTCCCCCAGGCCGAATCGCTGCTGCTGCAAGCCTTGACCACCCAACCACCGCCCATCGAGACCGATGACGAGGCCTTTACACAAACGTTTAGAAACAGCTCCCGGAAATGGGAAAAAGAACGGGCCAGAACCCACTATCAGCTTGGCTACATCTACGGGCTTCAGGGACACTACCGTGAGGCAACGCACCACAGCAGCCTGGCCATCGAGGGCGATTCGAGTCTGACCGACGCATATGTAAACCTCGTCAGCGGGCTTCTTTCATTGGGACAGCGGTCACAGGCCGACTCCGTTCTGACCGTTGCCCTCGACAAGTTTCCCTCCGACCTGCATCTTCGTCAACTGAGGAGCTTCCTCACCCAATGAAAAAGGGACCGAATTCCTCCGGTCCCTCTGCGCGCAATGATCACAACTTTCAACGAGTGCCAAAAGTAAAACCTATCTCAAATACTTGCCCCAGTCAGGAAGCTTATCCTTGCTTAGCTCGCGCTCGGCGCATCTCTGCCAATAGTGTTTTCTGGCATCTGAAACGGAGAGAGACTGGGCCGCATCAGGGTAGCGGATGCCGCTGGTCGGTGACGACAAATCGGTTGGATAAAGCCAATCCAGCACCTTACTAGCAACTACCTGCATTTGCGTAGGCTTGATCGCCAGCGGCGTGAAATTGAAATGCACTGTCCTAAACAGGGAAGTAGCCAACCTATGACCGACAGGATTGCCCTCCATATTGTAACTCCCGCCGTAGGGGTGGTTGGAGCCGTAAAAGGACTTATACAGATACAGTACTTCAGTAGCCGGTGTCCTGACACTCCAGTCGACTTCCGGCAGGCCCGGATGCTCCGGCAGGAATCTCAAGCTGGGATACGGCCCCCAGAAGTAACGACTATGCAGCAGGGCGGTATCAATATCAAGGTTGGGCCATCCGACCGAGTCAATGGCATAGGCGCCAATGAAATCCTCGATTCGTCCCGCATACGTTGAACACGCAGTGTGCAATACGCCCCCTTCCCACGGCGCGGCATGACAGAACCAGGCCGAGAAGGCTAACTGTGACACTCCAAAATAACGCATGTAATCTTGACCTGGAAACACCGCCCAGTGTTCACTAACCATGCCGTCACCTATAACAGGCGCTCTCCAAGTGGCCCAAACATTGACCCCGGCATCAATCGCCTTATAAATGTTATCTTCCCTATCTGGGAAGATGGAACTCTTTATGTCGTCATCATACAGAATAAGCACCTTGTGCTTGAGCATGAATGCCATCGGGACATCACCTAAGTTGTCACCCACCTTCTTAACCCCCAAGTAATCGGGCGCGTAAGACTTTTGCCAGCCACTCGTTCCCAACGGGATCGTATCGAATTCAACATTCGGATCCCAATGCTCGATTACTCCCTTCCAGTATTCCCTACAGGAACATGTGGGAGTATTCTCACCCGGTTTCACAAACGCAGTGAAGTCTAGAACACCTATATCACGCTCATATCTTGGATCAATTACCGTAAAGCTATCAAAGGCTGGTACCAAGTCAGCCACAAAGGCGTCATCGCGGCTTCGTATCCAGAACATAAACCACTTCTCCTGAGTGGTGTCGGATTGGTCATACTTGTAAACATCATAAATGGTGTCAGTAGTATTAAGCACCCATGGATCAATCCCGCTAAACGAGCTATCTGCCACCTTATTAAAGTAGGGATCAGCGATGAAATTCGGATCATCCACAAGAAACTTGGTTTCCGCCTGTCCCCACGTACGCTCTACTCCTTCGGAGACTACTACCGTATCGCACATAACTGTAACACTATCACCAAAGAGCGTATCACAATGTATGACCGTATCGCCTTCGTTGTAGACACGACCATCTATAGTTACGAACACCGGCCTGACAAAAGAGTCAACCAATTGCCTGAACGCCGAATCGGCATATGGGCCATAGAGCCGCCAATGAAATTCAAACGGGGGCGCCTCACCCGGATAATCGACAATGTCCGAACCAGACCACCTTAGTTTTACCCCCGTCACAATACCGCCCGGAGTTGGAGAGTTGACAAAGGGTAGATCACCTGAGAAGCTTCCAATGTTGGTTTCCGGCGGATGATCGTTGCGGAAGAAAAGGCGGAAGACAATATCCGAGCCAAGGCCTTCCATATCGAACGCCTGCAAGAATATCCACTGAGGGACGTACGTGTTTACCGGATCATTCTGGTTGGCCTCAAGCGGGATGATGTTTTCCGTATGTGGATCGAACGGATCCGGATAGGTAGTGTCAATATGCATAAAGTCCCAACTATCCTCAGGTACTATGGTGTCGACATGGATAAAATCCCAATTCCCGCTAGATGTTGTCGACGTCGAGTCGATGCAATCCGCACCGGAGTATTCGTTACATATCCAGTAGGTAGTATCAAATACGGTCTCAGTATAAACTTGAAAAACCTCTACAGAGTCGAGGCAGACACTATGCTGCCACGTACGGCATCCCCACCAGGTCGTGTCTATCTCAGGAAGTCCAATATAGTTCCAATCCATACTATCGAGTGTCAGGATATAATCCTCCGGTGCCATTAAGCCCACCACACTGTCTGTAACAATATAGTAACGGTAGTAGTCGATCAACCCGTCTGGATCTGTTCCATACCAATAGACGACAGGGTTGCGGGAAAACCTCTGTCCTACTGGTGGGATGTTGGAAAAATACACGATCGGCTTTTGATTTTCGTAAACCTCACCGTCGAGTGTATTTGTACAGCTAGCCAGATACAGTGCCGGTAGCAACATGAGTGAAAACGCCAATGCTGCCAGTACAATCGCTATCCTCACCTGTCTTGTCCTTATATGTATACTCCTCGCATTCATAATCTCGTCTTTACCCTCTTAGAATCCGATAGTCATAGTGAAACGGTGAACCTCCGTGAGCATGCCGAAATCTTGGTATGCATAATCGAACTGCAACTCACGATCCTCTCCGAAAGGCAACCGTAAACCGCCTCCCGCAGTAAAGCCGTCGACATCATAATTGAACCGTCCCCCCGCTCGCAAGATCAAGTAGTCCCGGAAGGAGTACTCCACTCCGCTGTTGTACTTCTCCAGGTTATCCGATGGATGCGAACCCTCAACTGCAAAGGTAACCAGATGATCCACTCCTTCGATGACATTGACAGAACCGCCAAACCTGAAGTTTATCGGGAGAGGGTAGGCCTTCGATATGAAGGTCATGTCAGGACCGAAGTTCGTGATTACCATAGCAATTTTGAATCCTCTGAACCCGGTGTTGTACACGGTTCCGACGTCGGCCGCCCAGCCGTTGGCGGAATAATCGTGAGCAAACTCACCTATGTACTTAACTGTAAACCCAACCGAAAAACGGTCAGTCAGATAACGGCCGTAACTGACGCCAAGGGCATAATTGTTCCATGAAAACGTGCGGCCGGTGGGAACCCTATTATAATCCATTTCCTCAATGTCACCCGAGGAAAGACCATACATGCCAACCCCTAAAACACCTCCGATCGACTCCAGTGGCAGCCCAATCGCTGCAAAGCCATACTTAATATCGGCGGGCATCTTGATGTATGTGAATGCTGCCTGGTGGCCGTATAGGTAGGTTAGACCAGCAGGGTTATAGAACACCGACGTGATATCATCGGCCACAGCTGTAAACGCTTCAGCCATCCCCATAGCGCGAGCGGAGACACCTAACTCAAGGAATTGTGCACCGGTGGTGCCCACTTTTGCCTGGGCATGCAACTGAACAGGACAGAGAAGGATCGCAAGGCCAAGTGCTGCCGCTATGCCCACCACCCCAAGTTTCTGGCGCCACCTTATTCCCGCGTCTGAACGACTATCTTTCC
Organism: uncultured Ignavibacteriales bacterium; assembly: GCA_964416195.1. GTDB lineage: Bacteria > Zixibacteria > MSB-5A5 > GN15 > FEB-12 > CAYQDB01. The sequence continues at coordinate 19,981 of CAYQDB010000008.1, read as the reverse complement.
CAAACATGGTAGCCTCATCTATGTGCATGTAACTATCTTTCTTTCCTCATGGTATCTTACAGGTTTACCTCTAACCCCATCCTAATCTGCCGGCTATAGTCCCAGTTCCCTGGGTTGAGATCATACTCTGTGCCACCTTTGATTATCTGGCTCTGGTTCTGTTGCGTATCCGGCCGGCCGGTATTGGTGTAAACCCCGACAACATTTCGGCTGTCGAGCAGATTCTCTACCCAGAGAATATAGCTGCAGTCAAGCCCGACAAACTTGAAGTCCTTGGTGAAACGAATATCAAAATTAATAATAGAAGGCATCCGCAGAGAGTTACGCTGGATGTCTTCCCCCACCTCTGAAGTAATATTCGGATAGGCTCGATCCGGCGTGAACGGCTTCCCGCTTTCAATTCTTGTTATAATCGCCAGCGACCACGCATTCGGGATGGGCAAGCCAAAGAGCCGGGGTTTGACAGTACTTGGTACAAAGATCTGAATACTGGCGTTAAGATTGTGACGCACATCATCGTCAAGCGGCGCTTCCGACAACGGTTCCCGGGAGATCTCGAACGGCGTCTGCCATTCGCGGGCCGCCTCCGAAGCCTTGCCGTAAGCAAACGCATAAGTATAGCTTAGCATCCCATTAACATAGCCACCGCCCCGTTTATCAACCTGAAGCTCAAATCCACGGCTGCGCCCGTAATCACTGTTGCGATACTGCTGCCGCGTCAAACCGCCCAGGAAAACGTCCGAAGCGTTGACCTTGTCAAACTCGTCCTTAAAGTAACCAGAAATATCGATCGAGTAATCCTCCGACATAGCATACTTAACGCCGAAGGAATACTGAACGGTTTTTTTGTAATCGAGGTTGTAGTTCCCAACGATAAGATTCTGGTCCACAGAGGCTGTATTTCGTGCATACATGTAGGTCAAGGGTGGAAGTTGGTAAAAATGGCCGTAGTTGAAGTGAACCTTGGCCTTGTCTGAGATCGGGTAGGAAAAGCCGATTCTTGGAGATATCTTTTGCCGGTCTCCCAAAATGACGCCGGAACCGAGGTCATCGTTTTGAGCAACAGGGATAAGCCTATCCTTGTCCTGGATGAAGAAGTCCCAACGAAAGCCCAAAGAAGCAATCATGGAACCGTACTCCAGTTTATCGCGCAGGTAGACCGTTCCCGCCCACGGGGAATACTCGAACATATCTCGGAAGGCACCCCTATCGGGATACGGCCCACCGTCACTACGACCAGTATACAAAACATATGGCTGTTCAATATGCTGGTAGACGAAATCCATCTTCCGAATAGCAGTGCCAGCTTTCAACTGGTGGTGCCCAAGCTCGCGGAATATCTTCAACTCTCCACGGTAGGTATCGATATTATGGTAATGCCATGTTGCATCCTCATCATAGGTCATTGGCTCAAAGAAATTGCTCGAACCGCCCGCATCCCAGTGACCGTTGCCATTCACATCCGTGAATGGTTCACCCGCATCATAGAAGTTGTTTGAGGCATCGTACAAGCCGTTGCCGTTACGGTCAATAAATGGCGTACCGGGGGTCCACAGATCGTTTGGGCCGTCATATTTACCGTTGTGGTTATAGTCCATGTTCTCCGGACACACGCACTTGGTGAATTCGTCAACCCCTTCGTCGTACACGTTGTTCCCATTGACATCACGAAAGGGTTCGCCAATAATCGAATCCCCATCAATCCACGGCTCCGGGAGGGGGGCTCCCACATTGGCAATGCGATCTCCATCCAAAATCCCATTGCCGTTCTTGTCCTCAAGAAAATCCCCTTGATCCCATACGCCATTCCCGTTCAGATCGATATACGGCTCACCCTCGTTTCTATCCAGAATGCCATTGTTATTGAAACGGAATCCAGACCAGTGACCTGTGGCGCCCTGAATATCCTCGTCATACAAGAATTCCCCCTGTGTGTAGCGCGGACCGGTGAAGTCAGTCCCGTAGACAGCAGTGTCGGGATAAAGGTTGATTATCGGTTCGGGTGGATCATAAACGCCATTACCGTTTCTATCTTGAAAATTCTCCGACTCATGTTCGAATCGGAATTGGTCAGGATCGAAACCGTGCCCAGGATTGTTCGGGTCACCAGGCTGCCGCTTATAGGTCGTCCGCGTATAGGATAGAATCGCCTCGTAGTTCATATTCTTGGACAGAGACTGCAGGACCTCAATGGAGGCCGTTCTCAATTTCTGTTCATCAACCGGAGCGGTCGCAGAACTATAACGATACGACCAACCAAACAATGTATTCCTGTCTTCGGTGTCCTTATAAGATAAAATAAATTTGAGGTTCTGTCTCGGCCGAAACTTCAGATTCACCATCCAGTGGTATCGGTTCTGCAGACGTTCGGGGATATTCAACCCAAACAGGTTGAAGAAACCGCTCTCCTTTCGCGTTACGGGAGTATTAAACCGATCGTACTGATAGAATCCATCGGTCTTATTAACCTCGGCGTAGAAGTAGTAGGTGAACTCCTTATCTTCCAGAAAGTTCAACCCCAAAGCCGGCAGCACCTTGCCCCTTAAAATGGGATCTGGCCCTGACAGTGAAAAACGAACATAGTCGTTGTTCCGGGAATATTTGTTCAGATCATGGTTACCGAAATCATCAGTGATGAACTGCATGTTCATCCTGGTATCGTCCTTGGAACCGGTTCGCGTGGTGATCTTGATAATACCCGACAGCGCATCCCCATACTCAGGGTCAAAACCATCCTTGATTACAGTAAACTCCTGAATCGAACCGGACACCAACGACAAATTCGCTCCGGCCTGACCGACTCCGGCCAGAGGGTCGTCGATCGGCACACCATCAAGAATATACGAAACCTCACCGGCACGCCCACCCCTGATAAAAATCTCACCTTCGCGACCAGTAACCACACCGGTTACCTGCTTCAACAGGTCCTGAATTGTGCTGACAGGCTGTACGTCGATCTGTTTGGCTGTGAGCGTCTGCTCCGAGGACACCTCGGAAATCTTCAATATATCCTTCTTTGCTCTGACAACAATTTTCTCCAGCTCAGTCACCTTTTCCTGAAGCTTGGCTGAAACGATTTTTGACTGATCAGACTTCACCTCAACATCGGTAACCTCAAGCTCCGTGAAATGGACGTGCGTAATCTTCAGGGTATACGTCCCCGGCCCCACCTGAGTGATTATGTAGTTGCCGTCCAAGTCCGTCATGGCGCCGCGCTGAGTCCCCACAATCTGTACCGAGGCGCCCATCACAGGGTTACCGTCTTTGTCAGTGAGCGTTCCTTTTATCTGACCTGTCGCGGCAGAGAACACATTTGTCGGCAAGACCATTAAACAGACAGCAAGAACTACTAAGAAAACCACATACTGCCAACGACGTTGCATCTGCATTCCTCCTCGAATTTCACTAAAAAAACTCATGCCCAGAACTCATTTTTCACCGAGCATTCCTAATCTTACTCCGTCAACCCCTAATGTCACGGGTCGGTACGGTTTGCTTGTTTTCCCAATCACTTAGGCTGCACAAAATAGCCACATCCCATCTGCAAAGTCAAGCGATTTTTTGCCGTCAAAGTCTAACTTATAGACTATCAACAGACCCCCAGTGTTTAAAAATATCCCGTTTCGTAATAGCATTTTTCTTTACGTATTTTGTTCGATAATCTACTCTTTCACATTCCGTCCTGCTCAGTTTGCTATCTTCAAAGGCAAACCCGAAATACGGCCCCATTTCCCGTGCGAACAAAAACACCATCCGGTCAAACTGGCTTCTCGCAATCGGCTCTGCCTGAGATGCGCAGAAGTTGCATGGTAATTTCTCCGCCAATGCCTGGTGCGGGGCCAACCCATGAAGTTTTATGGCCCCATGCTGGAGGAGGGTCTCTTTGACCCGTCTTTGGGCCGAGGCGATAATCTTACGGGAGTTGGCAACTACTTCGTATCGCGAAACAGAATCAAAGCAGGGAGCAGTGTGGAAATAAAACGGCCTTGAATCGCTTGGGGAAGAACGCCGCACATACTGCGCCTTTATTCCCAGCCGGGTCAGGAAACGGGTCAGCGCCTCGGCAATCGCTGCAGAAGACTCACCGAGCGAACCGGCCAGAGAAGCGTTTGGATGATCACGCATGTTGATCGCGATGGCATACGTAAGCTCAGAAGGGTCGTGGTATACAGCCCGCCCGCCAGTAACCCTCCGTATCACAGGGATATCCGATAGCTTCGATAAATCCAGCGCCAGCTCTTTCTTCTGGTTGAGGCCGATGGTAATAGCACCAACCCGCCAGGTGTAGAGTCTTAGGTATGTAGTAGCTGGTTGAAGAGATGCCCGCCACATCAGCCATTCATCGAAAGCCATGTTGAAATAGGGATCGCCGGAGAAGTGTCGATAGAAAACAGACTTTGCCACCTGATCAATCTAACCAAAAGCGGGACGTTGCGCAAGATCGGCTTAGTAAGCCAGATAAAGGAACTCCGGCGCTCAGGCGTCAGAACTGTTCACATCAATATTGTACTGTTTGATCTTCAACCGGAGGGTCGATTCGGGTATATTCAAAAGGGCTGCGGCATGCTTCTTTACACCGCGTTTTTCTCTCAACGCCTTGGCAATGAATCGCTTCTCAAGCCCAGCAAGGTAATCATACAAGGAATACGACTGTGAAAACGAAAGCGCTTCAAGAGGCTGGCCTGGGGCGGCGGGGGTCCCGTTACCATCCTCAGGACCGACCGACGTAACTTTGCTCGATAGTATACCGAGCTCTATCAACTCCTGGTCGCCGGCCAGTAACACAAGCTTTTTGACCTCGTTTTCCAACTCACGGATGTTGCCCGGCCAGTCGTAAGAAACCAGTAGCCTCATCACCTCTGTGGATACCTCCTTGCCGCTTTTCTCGAGAAAGTGAATAACCAGCAAGGGAATATCTTCTCGACGCTCGCACAGCGGGGGTAGCCGGAAAGTCAAAGCTGTCAGCCGATAGTACAGGTCGTGGCGAAATAGCCCCGCTTCCATCTGTTCTTTCAAATCCTTGTTGGTGGCTGAGATAATGCGCGCATCCACCTTCAAGGGAACAGTCTCCCCGAGCCGCACGACTTCGTGCGCCTCAAGCACACGAAGAAGCTTTGCCTGTATGCTCAGGGGCATATCAGCAATCTCATCAAGGAAGAAAGTACCGCCATCCGCCTCTTCAAACAGCCCGGCCTTATCGCGATCAGCACCGGTAAAAGCCCCCCGTTTGTACCCAAACAGCTCTGATTCCAGCAAAGTTTCCGGCAGAGCGGCGCAGTTCACTGAAATAAATCTTTTTTCACGCCGGTTGGAGTTGAAGTGAATAGCCTGCGCAAGAAGATCCTTCCCCGAACCTGTTTCGCCTTCTATAGAAACGGATATATTAGAATTGATAACCTGCCGCACCTGCGCCAACATCTCAAGCATTTCGCTATTCTGAGTGATAATGTTGGGGAATGCCGCTTTCTCCATAAGCTGGCTCTTAAGACGGCGGTTGTCTTCAAGAAGCTGGTTCTTCTGAATCTCAACCCACTTCAGTGCCATCAGGTCGGAAAACCCAACCGCAAAGTTCAACTCATCCTGATTGAACGGGTTCAAGCCGTTATCTTCCGCCAAACGATCAAGATAAAGGTAGCTGATTGAATCATCACCTGTCCTGAGCGGGACGACAATAACGCTGGCAACCACCTCCGGTATACCCAAGAACAGATCATTGATAAAGGGATCACGGCGGCAGTCCAAAATCAGGGTCGGCCTACTCTTGGACACTTCCTGACCGATGAGGACTTTAAAGTTCTCACTAAACCGTTTCGCCTGATGGGCAGTTAGAGGGAATGAAGAGATGATTGGCATATCTTCCGCGTCAGGCGAGTATAGCAGGGTTCGGCTCCCAATTGTTTTCTTAAGCAATATGTCGAGTATTTCCTCCATCCGACCAGACTCCACGTCGGACAACTCCGCTGGCGTAACCAGGCTACCGAAGAGCTTGAATTCGTTTTCATTGGAAACCGATAGAGCAACAGCCTGCTCAGATAAAGACTGCAAGAACTTGTGGACAGCCCGAAGCTTAGCCTTCTCCCCAAGGAAAGAGAAGGCTTTTTCAGCCCGATTCAGCTTTCTGAAACCACCAGCAAGGTCGCCCTGCTGACAGGCGAAAACACCGGCTTTGAAATCGGCCCGAGCGACCCAATAATCCAGCTTCAGCTTCTTGAATAGATAGTGCGCCTCTTCAAAAGCAGCTCTGATTTTCTCCCCTTCACACGACCCGGCAGACATACATATATCAGCCATCACAAGAAGAGTGCGCGCAAGGTCATACGGGTCTCCAACCTCTCTCAGAATCTGGAGCGCCGATTGGATATTTTGACGCGCCTCTTCAAAATCTCCCCTGGCGGCGAAAACCCGCGCTATTACGCGATACGACAGTCCAACCTCCACTTTTTCGCCTAGGGAAAGAGAAGACTCGAGGGCTTTCTGGCCGTACTTCATTGCTTCTTCAACGTTATCCAGGACCAGTTCGGCCTCTGCCAACCGCCGACCAGACTGCGAAACGAGAGACGATCCCGGGGCCATGAGGAGACCCCTGTGGTAGGCATCACTTAAAAGCGTCTTGGCCTTAAGGGTATCCCCCTTCTCAAGAGCCAGTTCCCCGGCGAACTTGAGATACAGAACCTTCTCTCTCTTCAATCCCAGACGGCTAATGATCTCCAGAGCGTTGTCAAGATCACGACGAGACAGAATGAACTGGCGCCGTCTTAGACGAAGATAGCCAAGCGACAGCAAATTGATTGCTTGTGATATCTCCTGGCCATGTGCAGTATTGTACTTAAGAGCCTCATTCAGCTCCGACTCGGCCTGTTTCCATTGGCCAGTACAGATTCGGAGCGTACCCATGTTGCCAGTTAATTGGGACACTTTGCGGGGATTGTCCGAAATCTTGGCTACAGCATCAGCAAGGAAACTGACTCCTGAGCGATAATCGCATCGAATAGAGGAGATGCGCGCCAGTTCATTGAGGGAATCTACCTGCCCAACCGGTTCCCCGGCACGTCGGAAGGATGCCAGCGCATCTCGCGCACGAATTTCAGCGTTTTTCAAATCTCCCACTGCCGAGTATGACTTGGACAGTACTAACTGAATCCAACCATAGCGACGATTCAGAGGAAAATCAGCGAGCAGTTTAGACGCCCGGTGCCCATACTCCAAGGCTCTTGCATAATTGCCCTCGAAATAACTCCCTTCCGCCCTCAACGACAGCAATAGACCTAACTCATGGTCGCTTCGAGCGAACTCGTCTTCCGAGAGATCAGCAAGCTCCCGCAGAGCAGCGGCATACTGACGCTGACGGAATAGCTCCTCCACGGCTAAAAGGCGGTCGTCGAATATGACTTGTGGCGAGGAAAGTGGCATAATTTGTGTTCTTTCCAGACGACTACGTTACTTCATGACACCACGCAACGGGTCCTCAATACCGGGGCCACCACTGCCAGCTTCCTCTGCCACATTCTGACAGTTACCTGAGCTCACACGTGAATTCAGCAGATAGCCGACCACAAAAGGATAGGAATAGCGGCACATCAGGCCGATCAGCCAACCAGGCATATCATAGCCACCGGCTGTATATTCCACATCGGCCTCATTCTCGCTATTGTCTGTGGTGTCACTGTCAGTGCCAACGCCATCGGAGGAGTCACCGTCAGCATCCCATGGCAATTCGCTTGAAAGCACAGGGATTGAGAGAAAACAGGCAAAAAGCAACATCACCAACATGAGCCCCACGGTTAATCGTGAACGCATCATTTGCTTTGCCTCCTTGGGTATCCTGTTATCCTATTCACTCCAATTGGAATGATAGGCGCTTGTTGTTGAGCTAGCGCAGAGAAAAACGCATATTCTGCCATTTGTACAATAATCAATCTGTATCCGTCTGTCAAGTAATAAATTACTTGGCGCAGATTTTGCGTCACCCCCCTTAATAGCCCACCAAAAGCGGTGCCATTGTTCCCGGAGGACACCCTGCTTCTGCAGCCAATAGGCTTTATCTATACTCCGAACACAATGTCAACTTTTCGAAGTGGCAAAAAGGCAATTCTACTTCTAACCTGCTGCTGCAACGGAACTTACATATCTGCGAGCGTCAGATAGGGCACAGCATTGGCCACCAGCTCTCCTGCTCCTTCTTTCTGGTAACGGTAGTACCCAGCAGCAGCTATCATGGCCGCATTATCGGTGCACAACTCCGGCGAGGGAGAAAAAAGCCTGCAACCCATCTTACCGAGGCGTTCTCGCAGTAACTCCCTGAGACGACTATTCGCAGCTACCCCTCCCGAAATACTTACATCTTTGATATTCCTGTCGAGCGCCGCGCGGACGGTTTTCACTACCAGTACTGCTATAGCTGCTTCTTGAAAGGACGCTGCGATATCAGCCTTGTGTCTTTCGATTTCTTTCTTGTCCCGCCTTTTAAGGTACAGGGCAACTGCTGTTTTCAAACCGGAATATGAAAATCGATAGCCCTCCTCCTTCATGACGGCCCTGGGAAATCTCACATAGTTCGGATCGCCATTTTGGGCCAGCCTGTCAAGTTCAGCGCCGCCGGGGTAACCCAGCCCCATTAGTTTGGCAACCTTGTCGAAAGCCTCCCCGGCAGCGTCATCCTTGGTCTGACCGAGCAGCTTGTATTCACCGAACTGCCTTACCTCTACTAACATCGTATGCCCGCCAGACACCACCAGAGTCAGATGGTGTGGCTCCATTTGAGGGTGATCGAGCAGGTTAGCGGCAATATGTCCCTCTATGTGATTCACCGGGACAAATGGGATATTTCTGGCAAACGCCAGTCCTTTGGCAAAGGTCAGCCCAACCAGCAAGGGCCCTACCAGTCCCGGTCCCATGGTAGCAGCCACAAGATCAACGTCATTAATAGTAATTTCCCCTTGAGAAAGGGCTTGGCGGTAAACGGGAATGATCGTCTTGAGATGGGCCCGGCTGGCAACTTCGGGGACCACACCACCGAATTTGCTGTGGACTGTTTGCGATAGAATTATATTGGACAGTATTTCCCGACCGTTGCGCACAACGGCCACCGATGTCTCATCACAGGAGGTTTCAATTCCCAGAACCAGCAAAGTTATTCCTCGACAATCCTGACAGTGCTTGCCGAGGACCTCTTTACCTTGAAGTTAGAGGGACAGTCAATCTTTACATGGCAAACACCACCGGCATCACGACCCCGGTAATCCACTGAAGCGACGAGAGCATTGCTGTCAAGCAAATCAATATCATTCGGCGGGCCGGTGAGCTCTATACGCAATACGGAAGGTTCCGTCGAAACCTCTTTATTGACCGGCGCATTGTATACGACTATTGGGATGTCTTCAAATACCCTTGTTTTCACGGCGACGACTTCAATACTGACCGTAACTGAATCCGGCTCAAGCAGAAGATGATATCCCACAGGCTTCGCCAGAGGCAGGGTCATGGTAAGGTTATCTCGCAAACAGGTCAGCTCCTTGGATTCGGTTGACACGGCAGTAATCATCCTCACCCGTGACCGAGCCCCAATCAGCTTCACCTCGGGAGGGTCGGGTTTTGAAATCCGATTAACCGCAAATCCTTCATCCGCAATCACGGTAATGTTCGCCATCACCTTGACCCTGGTTTCCGTAATGTAATCGACATTGAGCAACAGAGAAACTGGCGAGACAACTTCATCCAGCGTGACAAAACTCCCGGCACCAGCCAGTAAGGTATTGGCAGTACTGAGATTGACGGTGTGGCGACCGATCGACAGTTGGGTAGCGAGTATCCGCATTCCCCTCCCACGCCACTTCCGCCGAAGCAACTGCTTGCCGGTAGCAGACACTACCACCGTCATAGAATCAGGAGGTTCATTGGCCAGAGTCAGCCGCTCGCCCAGGGCGATATCCGATATGGGCAGGGCCAGCCGGTACTTATAAACCTTATCGGTGGCCACATGAAACCACAAAAACAACGCCATAAGCAGTGCAATAATCCTGATCCATACGTTTTCCAAGGGCTTCACCATGGCTTAGGGTCAAACGAGGGCATTGCCGTCCCAACGCAGCACATCATATTTATGCCCATTTTAATACATCGTTAAACGGCAATCAACTTCAAATCGCGCAAACAGAGATTTATCAGTCAACCCGATCCGGATTGTTCCACAGGAAACGCGTGAGCCCTCTATCGGTACCAATCCATATGTAATCCCCGTCTACAAGCAGACTGTACACGTCGTTCGAGACCAGCCCGTCATTGGTCGTGAATTCGCGTATAATCGGGTTCCGGTTTTCGTAGAAAATGACTGTCATTCCCTTATCCGTGGCTACGGCGACGATAGCATCGTTGACAGCCAGCGCCCGGGGTGCAATCTTGTGGGCCCCCAGCCAGAATGGCTCCATCTCACCGGTTTCGGTGTCCAATCGTATTATTCCATCGTCGGAGAGAAACCAGAGGTCTTTTTCGTACTGCTCAATGTCATATACATCACCGAACAGGATCAAATCCGGGTCCTTGAACTGCTGCAGCTTTCCCGATACCAACTTCAGCCGGTAGGCTCCTGAACCAGCAGCGATCCAGAGACAGGAATCTACTTCTTCCAAGTCATAAATAACTCGATTCAAGAACTGATCAGGGCGGATCAGTCTAACGGAATCCTCGGGGCCGGCAATAACGATCAAGCCGCTGGCAGTACCAACAAAGATAGAGCTACCGACAGGACAGATACTAATGACATCACCTTCGCTTAGCCCGGATCGACTGAAAAACCGCCGCGTGATGCGCTGTGTCTGCCTGTCTATACAGAGTAACCCCACGGGAGTGCCTACGTAAATGGTGGAGTCATCCGCTTCCAGGCAGTTAACATCGACTGCTGGAAAATCAACGTCAAGCCCGGATTCTATATATGAAAAACTGTCGGCCTCAGGATCGAAAACCGATATGCCTGACCGACGACTGTCAAAAGCCACCCCCGATATCCACAGCAAGCCATCGTACATGAGCAGAGCATTGACTCGGTCCTGTAGCAAACCGTAGGGCAAGAGGTCGATGAAATTTGTGGTAGTAGTAGATCGGGCCGCGCCATAACCCCAGGTGCCAATCCACAGCATGCCGCAGCGGTCATCAACAATATCGGTTAAATAGTACTCGCGGTTATACCGATCGACAAGCCGACCATCATCCCAGTAGGCAAACCCGAACGGCGGATGCATGACCTTGGGCGCCCTGATGTGTCGGTCATCATTATCCAGCTCTGGGAGTTCGGTTATCGGGAACCATCTATCGAAGAGCTCATCATACTCCGACAGGCCCACCGACGTCTCGGCAAAGAGTTGGTTATCAAATGTATTCACCCAGACCTTCAGGATATTCCTATCCTCAAGCCCCGAGGCGCCGGTCATCGGTTCTTCCCAACGATCCTCAAGCTTGTTGTAGCGGGTAATCCCCTCGGTAGTGGCGAAGTAAACATGGCTGAAGGAAACAGCTATGTCGTTTACATAGCTGAAATCGGCCCAGGTAACCGCCTGCCCTTTTGGCCATGCAGCCTCAGCCGAAGCACAGAGGTAAGTGATTATTATGAGCACGACGGCAAATCGAATCACAATTGTCTCTTGTAACTGTTCGATAGATAGTCTAAAACAGCCGCTACAAGAACTGCTGTCCCATAGGTCATCGCTCGTTCGTCAGCGGTAAAAAGCGGAGAATGCCACGGCTTGTCCGCTTTTATCTTTTTATTCATCACCCCCAGGCGAAACATAGCGCCTGGGACTTTTTCCAAGTAGCAAGCAAAATCCTCAGCCCCCAATACCCGTGGAGTCTCAGCGATTTTTTCTTTGCCGAAAAGAGCCTCGAAATTCCGAGCAAGTATTCGATTGGCTACCGGACTGTTTATCATGACCGGATAATCGGCGACAATAGACATCTCGAGCCTGGCGCCTCGCGCTCTGCAGACGGCATTGGCTGTTCGCCTGATGAGCTTTAGCAAGGCCTTGGCAGTCTGAGTGGAAAAAGCACGAGCCGTTCCTCTGAGCACAACGCGATCAGCAATGGAATTGCGAGCGGTACCGCCTTCAATAGTACCGAACGATAACGCCACTGGCGAGATCGGATCAATCTCCCGTGACACCACCTTCTGTAATGAATCAACGACTTCGGCTGCAGTCACGATAGCGTCAACGGCAAGATGTGGTTTGGCGGCATGGCCTCCCTGGCCGTGAATAACCAGGTCAAAATCGGTTACGGAGGCCATCGAAATCCCATCGCGAAGGCCAATCTTGCCGATCGCCAGCTCAGGGTCAACATGCACCCCGAAGATCATCGAGACCGATTCGAGAGCGCCATTCTCAATCATGGGACGAGCTCCGCCGGGCGGTGCCTCTTCCGCAGGTTGAAAGATAAAACGTACCTTCCCCCGCAACTTGCCTTTCATTTCAGCCAGTACGGCGGCTACTCCCAGTACTATGGCCATATGCATATCATGCCCGCAGGCGTGCATACAACCGTGCACCTTAGACCGAAATGCAAGCCCGGTTTGCTCCTCAATAGGCAGGGCGTCGATGTCTGATCGCACAGCTACCATCGCCCCCTCCTGCGCCCCGATAAGCTCAGCCAGAAGGCCCGTTTTCAGCTTTGTCGACCGGAGCTTCAGACCAAGCTTCTTAGCCGTCTCGGCCAGAAATGCCGTGGTCTTGTACTCTTGGAATGAAAGTTCAGGACACCGGTGAAAGTGCCGCCGCCAGGAAACCTGCCGGTCTCGCCAGCGGCGAACCCTCTGGAGGATCTCCCCGTTTCGCTCTGGGTCAGTCATGCGGAATGCACGCCGTTTGGCTATAAAGCCCCATTATCAGCCTTCGCTTGGCGTCCTCCCTCTTGCTCGATACGCCTGCGAAATTTGTTGGCAAACAGATGAGCCAGTCGGAGCGGTTCAGGGAGGCGGTAGCCCCGCAGGTTTTGGACAACTATCTCCCTGGCCTGGTCCAAATTGCACTTGTACGCAGGAGATATGAAAATTGGCTTCACCTTGTCCTTGCTACGGTAAACAAGGCCAACTTCTTTTGAGCGAATCATGATAGGCTGGTAACTCCCCTTGATTTCAGGCACCGGGCGATGATACCCCGTCAGTAGTTTCCGGGCGCACCCGACTGTTGGTTTGTCAAAAGCGATCCCGATGTGGCAGGCCATTCCACATTGCTTGGGATGGGCCAGTCCGTGACCGTGAACGAGAAGCAACTCCGGATCGTTCTTGGCCTTTGCCAGAGCCTCAACGATTATCGGCCCTTCTCGGAAATAGAATAAACCGGGGACATAGGGGAAGTTGACCGGGCCGTAGTGATATACTCGTTCAACAACTTCGATCTCCGGAAAGGTCGTGATGACCACCGAGGCATACAGTATTCCGCCACTGTGTCCATAAGCTGTATCCACGGCGGCGATTAGTTTTGGACTCACAGCATTCGCATGCAACCGTACCCGGCGGGCCATCTCTTCTTGGATAGCATATGCTGCCGCTCTGGTTTTCGGCCAGTCATGAAGTTTACGATACTCCAACAGCGCTACTCTTTCTGTCGCACCAACGCACCTTTTATAAAGAACCAGACATAGTGGCCAGAACTCACAACTCAACTACCGCTGGCACAATTCAACAATGCAGCGTGTTGCTGCCCTATCAAGCTTCGGCAGCGTCAAACATGATATTCAACCAAGCGATGTGATAGCGGAAAGCCTGACAACCTTCCTGGGTAAGATCGACAAAACCAACCGGCTCGTACTCTACATGCTATTCTTCAGCAAGGGGCACCTGCCCCTCAGAGAAATCAGATCCGGCATTCTCACAACCAAAAATACGACACCTCACCGGACAGGAAGGATTAACGACTTAAGGTCCTGAGCAGCCAAAACAGGCCTCCGGTATCACGTGGCAACATACGTTGGTTATACCCAATTTGTCAAGTTCCCCCAAATAACGCGAATATCTCCGCTCACTTAACCTTGAAACGGAAAAAGCCGGATCGGGTCATATCTGAACCGAGTTTCTTGATACGCTCCAGTGTTATCCAGGGGTAGTTGCGGTCGTGATTAAACAGAGGAATGTGGAAATCACAGGCGTCAGAGCATCCAGTAGCGACCACGTAGAGTCTGTGCCCGGTATCATTGACAACCATATTCAAGACCACATAGACAGCACCGGTTCGCCCCTTTTCATCACACGTAATAAATAGATCACCGGGTGCGACCTCACTGTCCCTTATCGAGTCACAGTTTTCGGCCAGGCTCCCGTAGGTAGTGTTCTTCATACACAGATCGAGAAAACGAAAACACTCGTACGGGTCGTGCTCCCGTGGTTCCGAAGGTCTGAAAAAGACCTCTCCCCTGCCGCCATAGGTCGGTTTACCCTTCAGCCAGTCACCGTAGCGCAAGGTATCGCCCAGCACGGGGATAACCTGGAAATCAAACTCACGGTGTTTATAGCGAAGAAACTCCGCCAGGATTCTCAAGGGGATGGCACAATCCTTGAAATTCCGCCCTTTCCAGGGGAGATGCACCGCGCGCGATACCTGGTCAGCCTCGAACGCCTTACCTCCCTTCCAGATACCAACCGGTTTCCACCGGTGCCATAGGGGGAGATGGGAAACCCAGTTCTGAAACGGCGTCAAATCAGCCGAATCGGGTCGCTGGTAGCCCTCGGGCATTACAAATTCCGTTTCAAAGGTAAAAACGGTGTCTTTGATGCTGAAGAAATCATAGTTCTTTACGTACCAGTCGCGAAGGTTTGCTGGCTGCTGGTCTTCCTCGCCGTGGACAGTGGTCAACAACGCCACCAATAAGCAAACTGCTGAGATAGTAATCCGCATCAATTTCTCATTTCCCCTCGTAACTGACTAAGTCATCTGATATGGGCTGAAAGTTAGACCAGGAGAATTTTACTGTGCCTTTTCCACTTCTCATCAAAGCCTTATACTCTACCCGTCGTCTTTTTCTTCAACATTCGCCGCGAATGAATATAGGGGCGCAGCGAATAAGGGGCAATTAAAAAGCCAGATGGCATAAAGTGATATGGCAAGACCCTCAAGGTGTGGGCAGGCTCGTTCGTCAGATCGACTGGATGGGCATCTTCTGGGGATTGTTGATGAGGATATTCTTTTTGAAGGAGCTGTTTTGTTTCTCAAGGACAGTCTCAATTTGCTCGCGCTCATACGACAGGGTATCAAGAGCCAACGCCACATCATCGATGTGCGAAGCAGAAAAAAAATGCTTAGCCGAGTCCTTTCCTGCCAGAAAATCAAGGTAAATATCAGAATAGCCCAGCGACTTGCTGGGGGGAACCAGGTCAGTCATGAACCGTGTGTTTCCCTTTTATTTCGCCTAAGTGCCGCGCCTACCTTTGAGAAGGAAGCTGACAAAATCATCGATGATGGTGTACACAACGGGCACGACTACCAGTGTCAACAGTGTCGACGAGATGATCCCTCCAATTGCCGCTCGCGCCATCGGGGCCCGTACCTCAGCGCCTGGACCAATACCCAACGCCAGGGGCAGCATCCCAAATACCATGGCAAAGGTAGTCATCAAAATCGGTCTCAGTCGAATAGGGCCAGCAGTTAAGATAGCATCGAATCTTGAAACACCTTTTAGCCGCTGTTGTTTCACAAAATCGATCAAAAGGATGGCATTTTTGGTCACCAGTCCCATCAGCAGGACAATCCCGATCAAGGAGATCATCGAAAACGACGACCCTATCAACGCCAACACCGCCCCAACCAGTGAAAGCGGCAAAGACAACATGATTGAGAAAGGGTCGACAAAGGACTCATACAACGAGGCCAAAAGAAGGTATATAAAGATAACTGCGAGGGCGAGAGCTTTGAAGATGTGAGTGAAGGACTCTCTCATTATCTCAGCAGTACCGACGGGTAAAATCCTGTAGCCGGGCAGCAGTTTTATCTCGTCGGTCTGCTCCTCTATCAGACCCGTTACCGTTCCCGCAAAAGCTGTGGAAAGGACGTTAGCGTTGACGCGCACTTCCCGCTGGCGGTCATAGCGATTGTATTCTCCAATCGCGCTCGCCTTGGTCAGGCGCGCCACACGGTCCAGGGGAATCAAGAGATTATTGTCGTGATCATCCTTGTTCCGGCTTTGAACGTGGATCCGACCGATATCGTTCTTCGAGGACCGGAATCCCTCGCCAAGCCTGATACGGACATCGTATTCCTCATCCTCTTCTTTGTAGTGAGTCACGACCTCTCCCTCGACTAAAGACCTGATTGTCATAGCAATCTCACCCAGGTCTAATCCAAGGTCGTTGGCCAACCTGCGATCGACTTCAATCTGGATTTCCGGCTTGCCCTCTTGAAGGGTATTGTCAATGTCCGTCGTTCCCTCAATATCATCAAAGATAGCCTGCACGCGATGGGTCAGCCGCGTCAGTTCCTTGACGTCATCCCCCCGAATGGAAATCTCAACCGGCTTGCGCATTCCTCCTTCACTTTCGCCCCGACCTACCGCATATTTGATTCCCGGCACTGTCCTCAACATAACACGAACGGAGTCCATCAACTGACGGGCCGAGAGCTCCCTCTCGCTTTCATCAGTCAGCTTGACCAGAATCCGGCCCTGCGTCACCGGATCGTTGCCAGCGCCAATGGTAACGTAGGTTGCCGCAACCTCAACCAATCCTTTGACAATCCCTTCCACTTCTTCGAAGCGCTTTGAGGTTTCAGTCAGGTTTGTTCCGGGGGGGGTTTCAATATCAATTGCAAGTTTCGCCTGATCCATCTCAGCGATAAATTCCGTCCCGATGAATTGAGCTGCAAAGAAAGCGAGCGCAAGTGATAGGATAGCAATCATGACCACCAGCCACCGCGCTCTCAAAGCGCCGGCCAGCAGCTTCTTGTAGGCAGGTTTTACCGCCTCAAAAAAGATGTTCCAGTAGCTAAGAACTTTCTCAATCGGCTGCCAGATAACACCAAGAGACCGAGCCACCGCGCCGAGTACGCCTTTCCTGTTACCCAACGGCTCCTTTTTCTCGAGATACCGAGACGAAAGCATCGGCGTTAGCGAGAAGGCCACAAACAACGATATAACAACCGCAAAAGCCACCGACATTCCAAATTGGAAAAAGAACCGCCCCACGATTCCCGACATAAACGCAATCGGCACGAACACCACCACGATGGAAAACGTCGTTGCTACCACCGCTAGACCTATCTCCTTGGTGCCTGAGAAGGCTGCCGCCATAGCCGATTTGCCTTCTGCCATGTGACGGTAAATGTTTTCAATAACTACAATAGCATCGTCGATCAAAATTCCAACCGCCAGCGACAACCCCATAAGGGTCATCATGTTAATCGTGAAACCCAGGGTTTTCATCAGCGTGAAGGTGGCAATAAGTGAGATAGGAATGGAAAGGCCGGTAATAATGGTCGGACGTATGTTAAGCAAAAACAGAAAGATGACAAAAACTGCCAGAAGCGTACCAAACTCGATATTGAACAAGATTTCGTGGATCGAGTCCTCAATAAAAACGGAGTTGTCATCGACGACCTCAATACGAATATCGGGCGGCAGTTCCTCCTGGAGCCGGGTCAATGTCCGTTTGACTCTGTGGGCTAACTCCACCGTGTTAGCTCCCGACTGCTTGATGATGCTCAGTGAGACGGCGGGCAGCCCGTTGTAGCGTGACAGCGAGCGCTGTTCCTTGACGGTGTCGGTGACGCTTGCGATGTCTTTCAGATACACCGGTGAGCTCCGCTTGCTTTTGACGATTATATCATTAAACTGCGAGACCCGGTCGAGCCTACCGGACATTCGAACCACATATTCGCGGGAGGCCTCATCGACTCGCCCGCCCGGTATCTCCAGGTTGGCTGCGGCGATAGCGCTTTCCACGTCCAATACCGTAACTCCAAACGACTCCATCCTCTCCGGATTGAGGGCTACTGATATTTCACGCTCCTGACCGCCGATCAGCATCACATTGCCCACCCCCGGAATCGATTCCAGCCGCTTTTTGATAACGTTTTTGACAAGTTCCGTTACCTCTTTGGGTGATCGTTCGCCGGAGATGGCAATTGAAAGGATCGGTATAGCCATCGGGTCGAACTGGCTGACAACCGGTTCTTCAATATCCTCAGGAAGGTCAGCCCGAATGCCAGATATCTTCTCGCGCACGTCCTGAGTAGCCTCAATTGCCTTTCGCTCCAGTTCGAACTCGATGATGACCAGTGAGTAGCCTTCCAGTGATCGCGAGGTAATATGGCGGATTCCAGAAACCTCATTGACGGCATCCTCGATCTTCTTGGTCACCTCACTCTCTATCGTCTCTGCCGAAGCGCCGGGATAGACGGTGACAACTGTCGCAATTGGGAAGTCAATTTCAGGAAAGAGGTCTACCGACAGCTCGGTGTAGGAGAAGATTCCTAAAACCAGCAGAGCGCCGATCATCATGGTAGCGAAGACCGGGCGTTTGATCGATATTTCCGCCAGCTTCATTGATCGCCTTCGAATATATCAGTGATAATAACCTTAGTCCCATCCTGAAGGTAGTCCTGACCGAGTGTCACCAGTGTGTCGCCCAGAGAAAGACCCAAGGCCACCATAACGCGGCCGTCAAACTCGGCGCCGATAGTTACTTCCCTGCCATGAGCGAGACCATTCGAGACGATGAAAACAACCGAACCTCCGCGGCGAGCGATCACCGCTTGCCGGGGAACAACAACCACCCCGGTCAATTGCTCCAGTGGCAGATTGACACGAACAAATTCACCCGGCCTGAACGTGCCTTCACGATTGTCAAACACTACCTCAACCTGGAAGGTCCTGGTCATCGGATCAGCCGACCGGGCCACCGACAGAACCGTTCCCTCTGCCGTCTGGCTTTCAACTCTCGAGGAAACAGTGATTCGCGTTCCAGGCGTCACTGATCCGATATCAGCAGCATTTACACCAACCTTGACGCGCAGTCGGTCCACCGTGGCCACCGTTACCAGTTCCCGGCCAGGACTGAGGAAATCCCCCTTCGAAACCTTGACAGAGGTGACCACACCGTCAATGGGTGATTGAATCTCTACCAGTTGCGCCGCCGCCTCAAAACTGGCCTTATTGACTTCGTACTGGGTCTTGGCGGCATCAAACTGAGACTCGCTCACGGCTCCTTCGCCGAACAGATACTCCATCTTCTTGTAGTTCTTCTCCGCATTCTGATACAGAGAAAGCGCCTCCTGATAGCGTGAACTCGGCCCGGACTTATCAAGCGAAATTAGCACTTCGTCAGCCTTGACTTGCTGCCCTTGATAGACATGAACGGCCTCAACCGCCTCGGCTACTTTGGCATGGATGACGGCTTGCTCCTCACCCTCGAGAGTACCGGTGTACGTCTTAACAATTTTCTCGTCAGAAAGAGAGACGACCATCGCCTTCACAGCTACCGCAGGGTGCTCTGTTTTGACAGTATCCTGGTCGTTTTCGCCCGAACAGGCGGACAGCAAAATCGCAAGAAGCCCGCATGATATAATGTGTTTCATCGCACTCATAATATCCTATTGCATGTTGAAATCGATAGTGGTTGCCTTTTTTAGCCACGAGATGGCAGTCCGGAAAAAGAACATCGCCTGAGCCTTGCTGTTGCGCGCCTCCGTGAGGGCGGCTTGCGCAGACAGTACCTCCAGTAGTGTTCCCACCCCGGTCTGATATCTTAAATTCGCAATACGCAGACCTTCCTCAGCCTGAGAAATCGTCTCCTTCTGGATGTCAAGCGCCTTCTTCGCCTGCTTCAGTTGATCATATACCTGCTCAACTTCCAACTTGATATCGTCCCGCAGTTGCCGAGCAGCCAGGCTGGCCTGACGATACTCCGAACGCCGCTGCTTCACCTCGCCACGCGTATAGCCTCCCGTAAAAATCGGAATTGACAAGGTTATACCAGCTGTCCACGATTCAGCGGTATGTCCACTGAGCGTAAAAT
>CAYQDB010000007.1:73850-145727 GCA_964416195.1 uncultured Ignavibacteriales bacterium | reverse complement strand
GACCTACAGCAAGCTCGTCGGTCCGGCAGCCCTGACCGTAAACGCCGTCAGCGGCCTCATCATCTGGCCCACCCTGGGTACCGATGTCGGTATCCATCCGGTGACCATCCAGGTGGAGGACTCCTGCGGCGCCACCACCTCGACCGACTTCGAAATCTGCGTCTTCAACCTCCCGCCCACCATCACCTGCCCGACTGACACCCTGATCGGCTGGGGCGATACGCTCCATGTTACGATCATCGGTAACGATCCTGACGGCGGTCCATCACCGCTTACGTACTCTATAGTCAGCTTCAGCGGCAGTGGTCTGCCAAGCCAGCCCACGATCAATGCCGCCACCGGCGAACTGGAGTGGGTAACGGAGTTTGACGCGGATTACACCGGTTACTTCCAGTTCTGCGTTGACGTAAACGATGGAGCCCCGGTGGTGCCTGGTTGCAGCGAGAGAAGCGCCGACACCTGCTGCTTTGAAGTCCTCGTCGTTCCGTTCCTGATCACCATCGAGAAGACCCACAATACGCCTCAGGGACAGATAGAAGAGGTTGAGATTACTATGCTCAACCACGAGTACGAAAACTACCCGATGGGTGGTTTTGACTTCCTGATCGCCTATGACCGCTCGGCGTTGAACTTCCAGTTGGCTGCGCCGGGACAGTTCCTGGTTGACTGCGGCTGGGAGTACTTCACCTACCGCTGGTGGTTCTGGCCTTCCTACGAACCCCACTTCTTCTGGGGTGGTATCGTGAGAATAGTCGCCATGGCGGAGACCAATAACGGCGCCAATCATCCAGACTGCTTTACGAACTTCAATGTTCCCGGTGTATCCAACCAGTTGGTTGTGTTGCGCTTCATGGTCACCGACAATCGGCTCTTCGAGTGCCAGTATGTACCGATCCGCTTCTTCTGGACCGACTGCGGCGACAACACTATCTCCTCTAAGACAGGCGATACGCTGTTTATCAGCCGCCACATCTATGACTTTGCGGACACCCTCTTGGCGAATCCACTTGAAGACCCCACTGCTGAGTTCCCCACCTACCTCGGAGCTAACTACACCTGCGACGTCGATACCGGCGACGGCAAACCTGATCCTCTGCGCCTGGTCGACTTCGTCAACGGTGGCGTTGACATTGTCTGCGCCGAGTCGATCGACGCCCGCGGCGACATCAACCTCAACGGCATTGCCTATGAGGTGGCCGACGCGGTGGTCTTCACCAACTACTTCATCCTCGGCCTCGAGGCCTTCCATGTCAATGTCGAGGGCCAGATTGCCGCGACCGACGTCAATGCCGACGGCCTGACCCTGACGGTCGGCGACCTGGTCTACCTGGTACGTGTTATCGTGGGCGATGCCCTGCCGTATCCGAAGGCGACCACGCCGGTGAACGCCTCCTACTCACATGGCCATGACGGTGTCTTGCGGGTGACTGACGATGTTGCCATGGGCGCCGCCTATGTCGTGCTTGAAGGGGATGTGACCCCGACCCTGCTGGCGCCTGATATGGAGATGAAGTACAACTTCAACGGCGAGAATACGCGTGTTCTGGTCTACTCCCTGGAGGGTAACAGCTTCATGGGTGAGTTCCTCAATACTTCGGGCGAGATCGTCTCCATTGAGATGGCTACCCGCGAGGGCAACCCGGTGGTAACCAAGCTGATCCCGGCCAACTTCGCCCTGAACCAGAACTATCCTAACCCGTTCAACCCCGCTACTATCATCAGCTTTGCGCTGCCGACAGCGACCAACTACACCCTGACCATCTATAACGTCAATGGTCAGGAAGTGGAAAGCTTCGTCGGTTCGCATGAGGCCGGTATGGTAGAGCTTGAATGGGATGCGGCGAACCATGCCAGCGGCATCTACTTCTATAAACTTGATGCCGGCAGCTTCACCGCTACCAAGAAGATGGTCCTGCTGAAGTAACTGCCTTCAGCTTGCCCATACAATAACCAACGCCCCGCGGCACTAAAACCGCGGGGCGTCGGCTTTAAAAACACAAACTACAACTAACCCCCTAGCCGACAGAGACGGACGCCACATGTGCTTGTCAAAACCCACAGGAGTCTGTACAAAAAGTATGATTCTTGACGACGAAAGCTCTATAAACCGTCATTGCGAATCCGCCCTAAGCGGATGTGGCAATCTCATATTGCAGAAACAATTGTACAATTGAGATCGCCACGTTCCCTTCGGTCACTCGCGATGACGTAGGACCTATAGCACAGCCAGCCTCCACAGGAGTTTTGACCTACTCCGCTATCCCAACTCTCTCAGCGGGACCATTTGTCCTGTTTGGTTTCTTCCTTGGTCGGCGGGTTCAGCACATCATCAGGGATTTGAACCCTCGGAGTAGCAATACCCAGCCAGCGCTGGTACCATTTCCACTTTTTCTTCTTGGCCTTCAAGAACTTCTTGATGCGCTTTTCTCTCTGGGCAGATATGGCGTCGTATTCTTCAATCTTGAGAATCAAAATCTCGATGGATTCTCGTTTCTCCAGCGCCTGCCGGAAGGTATCATAGTCTTTTAGGTTAAAAAGGGTCTGTACAATCGGCTCAAAAAAGACCAGCGCCTGTGATCCGATGAAGTTAAGCGGCTTGACCGATTCCAGAAACACAATCGCCGGCACGGCCATCCTTCTGTCGACAACCTTGCGCGCTACCTTTTCCAGGACAGCTTCTTCCTCAACGGGAAGCGCCCTTTTTTCAGGATCGGGAAGCTCGGTACTGCCTTTGAAAAAGCCCCTGAAGAAGTTCATGGCTCACCCTTTTCGTCTTGAGTTTCGGATTCGATTTTCCTGCCTATGTGGGTTTTCACAAACGCAGTAACTTCGTCGCAGTTGTTGGCGAACATCAGATAGGTCCCCCGGAAGTTTTCAAGCCGCGACGGGTGAACAAATGGTGAAAGGAGGATGCCGTTCTTGTCCGGGTAGCAACTGCGATACATCGACCACTCTTTACGCAGGGTCTGCAACGTTGTTTTGATGGTAATACCTTCAGGGGTCAGCCGGTAGATCGTGGGGAAGTAGAACTTGGCCAGCGAGCCAAGCATTATTACCCCAGCAAGCACTCCAAGCGCCCTTGACATTGTAGCGTAATAGACAATTACGACGACAACAAAGATAAAAACCGTCACGAGCGCTGAGACCAGGGGCCTGCGCTTGACCGGATGACATGTCCACTCAATGACGTCTTTTACCTGCGCAGCATGTTCAGTTCTTTCGTCAGGCATTTCCATCTTTTAGAAGAAGCTTGTCAAAACCGCTTCGGATTCCGTCCTACTTGGATTCAGTCTGGTCCGGGAAGCGGTAGCGCTCCTTTTTTACCGTCTCCATCATCTTTAGCATCTCGTCCGGTTTGAAGATGCCCTTGTCAATCAACAGTCGTACCAGCGCTTCCTGGGCGAGGTTGTTGGAGAGAGCCAGTTCCTCGTAGGTGATATCCTTCTCCTTGCCGTTGACGACCATTTTGAGCGCTATTCTCTTCTCTTCCATCGTAGTGGCTTCTCCCTCCAAGTTTGTGTGCAATGCTACCAAAGTAATATAGTCAATTCACTCGAAATAACAAATCCGCCTGGGTCGAGCTTATTGGTCTTCTTTATAACCAGTTAAGTCTGTCGATGGCAGAAGCGGGACAGCTTCCTCGGACAAAATATGAAACAGTGGCATCTCTATATTTTCCCGGTTGACTCCAAAGGTTATTTCCCCAGAGGCTCCGTGATAGTCCCGCACTTTTTTCAGTTCTTCACTCAGCATCTTTCTTGACCATGTGCCGGAACTCGTGGCAGCGATGAGTAGTTGAACAGCATCATAACCGAGCGCAGACAGACGGTTCGGTCGATGCCCAAAACGAGCGTCATAGGCGGCAGCAAAGCGCACATATTCTTCGGAGCTTGCACCTCTCAGGAAGGGAGAGGGGAAAACCGCCCCTTTCGTGATGTCGTCTCCGAGCTTGAGAACAGTCTCATCTCCCCAACCGTCAGAGCCGAGATATGAACCGTTCAGGTTGTAGAACGTTATCTGGGGCAGTAGCAGCCTAATCTGCCTGGGGTTGCCGGGCAGAAAGAGACAGTCAACATGCGCCGGTATCCCGTCTGGATCAAGCGTGTCGCCATCCTCGTTGACAAAAAAGATGGAGTCGGGATGCTTTCCGAGAAGAATTGCTTTTATATCTTTGATATACGGGCCGAAATCTTTGTCGCGAGAACGGTAATGTTCTTCTGCAACCACCGTCCCCCCAAGCTGCTGAAATCTCTGCGAGAAGGCTTTAGCCATCTGCAGGTGCTCGGTGCTGGTAGAAGTTATGACGGCTGCCGAATTGGCTTGCAGGTTGTCGACAGCATACTCGGCCATTTTCACACCTTGAAGCTCGATATTTGGCGACAACTGGAACGATGTTCCCGACAGCCGTGTAAGTCCGGCCTGTGTGGCCGCCGGTATGAGCAGAGGCAATGACTCGCAGCTTAACCTGGCCGACACCACCGATGTCGCTTCGCTGCTCAAAGGACCGATAGCAGCACTGGCCTCGGACTCTGATACTTCACCGATGATGCGGGCGGCATTGATCGGATCGCCTTTGGTGTCATATGGCGCCAGCTTCAGGTTGCCTGTTTCCTTACTGCGGTAAAGTTCAGCCGCCACCGCAGCGCCGTCATATATGTCTTCACCAAAAAAGTGCAATTCCCCTGAGAACGGCAGCACCATAGCGATTTCCAACTCGTTTTTCCGATTGCTCGATCGGCCTTGCAGTATATCCGCTCGATCTGTACTTCCACCACAGGAAAACCGGAGCTCCTCGGCTGCGGCTGCCTGACCTCGATCCGCAAGGATATCCGCGAGTACCCTGGAGAGAGAACATCGCTTCTTGATCGGGAGCGCTGCAAAGTCGGCCTTCCCGATGCTGATGGAAGAGGCCTTCTTAAATGCGGCCGCCAGTGATGCCGCTGCCATATCGGTCAGTTGTTCGTCGTCTGTCAGGCGGTAGGCCTCAAGGTAGTTTCTCGCCGCCAGACTAATGTCACCGTGGCGATAGTAGGCATTGGCCAGGAAAAAGTGGGCATAAGCAGCTTCCTGCGAATCGCCAAAGCGGGACAGAAAATAGGTAAATCCTGCGATGGCTTCGCTGAATTCCCCGGAATAATATTTTGCCTTAGCCCGATAGAAAACGAACTGGTCGAGGTTTTCGGAATTTGGATACCGCCCCGCCAGCTCCTCGAAGGTCTTAGCGGCATGATACCAATTGCCCTCACGGAGCAACCGCTTGCCTTTCGCCAGTAGTGAAACAGCCTCCGCCGGGTCACCGGAGCTGCCCGCAATCGAGGATCCGACAGCTACAAGGATGGTCAAAAGGCCGACTATTATGCGCGGTCTGATTGACGGCATCTACAGCGAATACTTGCCAAAATCCTCGGGATTGATCTTCCTCAGCCTATCTCTAAGCGATTCCGGATCATTAGGCAGGGAAGGAGCTTCCGGAGACTCACTGGCACTGAGGTTAAACAGCTCCTCGTTGGCATAGATCGCGGCTCCGGTTTTCAGTGCTATGGCGATGGAGTCGGAGGGACGAGCGTCTATTTCATACTGTTTTCCGTCACTGGAGAGATGGAGCCGGGCGTAGAACGTCTGCTCCCGCAACTCGGTGATTTCAACCTTCTCGACCTTGGCTTCAAGGGTTGCTATCACTGCCTTCAGAAGATCATACGTCAGGGGCCGCTTCGACTTAACGCCGGAAAGCTGCATGGCAATACCCCATGCCTCGGCATGGCCGATCCAGATGGGAAGAACCTTGTTCAACCCGGTCGGCGCCAAAATGACAACCGGTGAGTTGGTCGTCATATCGAGCGCCAGGCCTTCGATTTTTACTTCGAGCATCTTCATAATATATCAGGACTTCTTTATTACCCACAGCCGCAGTTGCGCTGTGACATCTTTGTCAATCTTGACGGGAACGGTATAAACACCAAGGACCTTGATAGGCGTCTCCAGCTCGATAGCGCGCTTATCGACAATTATTCCTTCCTTACCCATCATTTCTGCTATGTCAGCGTTTGTCACAGAACCGTACAGTTTCTCTTCTTCGCCAACCAACACCTCAGTAGAGAGAGATAGCTTCTCGATCTTGTCCTTGATGATTTCCGCTTCTCGACGCTGTTTTTTCTCGCGCAGCTCTTTTTGTTTAGTAACCTCACCGATGGCCCGCAGGTTTGCCTTGGTGGCCGGAATGGCCAGGTTGCAAGGGAAGAGGTAGTTGCGGCCAAAGCCGGATCTCACATCTACTGTTTGGCCGGCCTGTCCAACCTCCGGAACATCCTCACGCAATATCACTTTCATAATACGACCTTTCTATGGCATAGATTGTCCTGTTTCATCACAGTATCTCCGGTGCTTTGACTTTGCGCCAGTCAAAAAAGCTGTCAACAAAACCTACCAGCGCGACCGCGAAGAAGCCTACCAGTTGGGTCAAGAACAGCAACAGGTAAAAGAGTACCTTCGTCAGCCTCGATACATGCAGCTTTTTCAAATAATACTCGATCAGGGCCAAGCCCGCAACACAATAATACACCGCCAGGACAGTCAGCGCATTGTCGGCTATCATCCGGAGCGGCTCTCCTCCAACAAATCGCACCAGTATAGCGACGATCAGAACTGGCGCAAAGCCGAATGGGACCTTCCAGAGAATGATCGGCACATAACAGCGGCGGGAAGGGTCCTTACGACCCACCCATAGAACGAAAGCGAGATAACCGATACTGAACTGCAGCAGTGCTCCCAGAATGGTAGCGGCAGGGAAAAGCCGAACCAAAACGTCAAAAACCTTTCTGCTTTGCTCCAGATCACCTTGTATCATCTCCGCACTATAGCCCAACCCAACCAGAAACAGCTGCACTTGTTGGGCAAAAGCCTCACCGAGACGAGGCGCCGTCTGAAGGAACTTGTTCCATATTGGGATTGATTGAAGGGTAAAGAGAATAGCCACTACGGCCGCGCCGATCACATAGACCTGTCCCTGCAGGTAGCCGCCGTGAGTAAGTCTGCCGGTCGCGGCTCCCGCCAGAAGCAGCATCACCCAACCGGCCAGCGGGGCCCAGATGGCCGACAGTCCGGACATAAAAAGGGAGACGATGACGGCTGCGACAGCGCCTCCCAACAGCAGATGAGTGTATCCCTGGTATGCCAGTCGGGCTATGCCGTAGTACACATACATGGTCAGGAAATATGCAACTACACTTGTCAAAAGAATCGCCGCGCCGCCCAGATAGCCGTCTACATTACCGTACGCCAGAATAGAGTAGACCAACATGGCTGCAACAATAGGGTAGACACCACCCAGCAAGCCTTCTTTCTGCACCCGGTGGGTTATGCTATCGCTTGCTACTCTATCAACGGAATGATTCACTTTCAAACGCCATTATTGCCAAGACACGGGCGCGCTTTATGGCTCTGGTCGTTTCTCGCTGATGCCTTGCACAATTGCCGGTGATCCGTCTGGGGATAAGCTTGCCACGTTCGTTTGTAAAGCGCCGCAGAAGCCGCTCGTCTTTGTAGTCTATGTATTTTATTTTGTTTTCA
Source organism: uncultured Ignavibacteriales bacterium (assembly GCA_964416195.1). Lineage (GTDB taxonomy): Bacteria > Zixibacteria > MSB-5A5 > GN15 > FEB-12 > CAYQDB01. The sequence goes on along the minus strand of CAYQDB010000007.1, from coordinate 138,161 downwards.
CAGAAGTAACAGAACTTCCTTCTTCTAAGTTTCTCCATCACATTATCCTCTATGTTAATCTCTCGATTTTACCAGTCTTACCGTTCTCGGGCTGTTGGTTTGCTCGGGCTGTGAAGTCGGGTTGCCCTGAGCAACGCCCGCTGGCTGGTTACAGCTCCTCCTCCTCCGGGCTGACCCGCTCTTCCGGCTCAGGACTGCCCTTGTCCTCGACCAACTCAGGCGTTTGCTCTTCCCTCGGTTCCTCGACTGAGCCTGATTCGCTTTCGGCCTCGGCCGGTTTGGTTTCGTCGGTGGTGACAGCCTTGGCTTCAGCCGGTGCGACTTTTTCTTCCTTTTCTTCCTTCTTCTCGGTGCGAACCTCCGGTTTCTGCGCTTCGGCAGAAACCCTGATATCACCCTCGTAACGGATTGTCAGATGCCGGATGAAAGCCTCACCCAGCTTGAAGTGCCGATCCAGAACCGGTAGGATTTGGCCCACCCCCTCAAAGATGACGCTGGTATAGTACCCCTGCGTCAGCCCCTTGATCGGATACGCAAGACGGCGGGTGCCCATACGATCTTCGTGGACAATCTTGCCGCCATTACTGGTGATCAGGTCTGAAATGGACCGGACTTCCCGATCGATGGAGTCGTCATCGGTTTGCGGATTGATAATAAAGGTGGTCTCGTAGATACTCACTCAGCATTCTCCCTTCGGACGTTGGTTCACACTCAAACGGCTCAGTCGAGAAGAGTAAATGTCTCGGCTAAGCAGGGTTGACATTATAGTTCGACATCGCCTCCTCAAGGCGATGGTCTATCACAAATAACACCGCTTCCGCCGCGGTGTCAATCATTTTCTGCGCTGGCTCGACTTCCTGTCTTTCAAATCGGCTGAGGACGAAATCTACTGTGTCCATATTATCGGGCGTCGGGCCGATTCCCAAACGCAGACGCGGAAAATCTTCCGTTTCCAAAACTTCAATTATCGACACCAGCCCTTTGTGGCCGCCGTCGGAACCGTCTTGCCGGATTCTTATTCTTCCCAAAGGCAAGTTGAAATCGTCGACCACTGTCAGCATTCGAGACGGTTGCAGGTCAGTATCTTGTAAAAGAGCATGGGCGGCAAGGCCGGAGTGATTCATATACGTTTTCGGCCAGGCCAGAATAATCTGCCTTTCGCTGCGCTCCTGCACCGCCCAATCATAGGCCTCTGTCGGTGGTTGAAACGAGAGTTTCAACTCCTGTCGAACTTTCTCAACAACCCTAAAACCAACATTGTGACGGGTGCCGGCGTAGCGCTCACCGATGTTGCCCAGGCCAAGTACCAGCGAAATCATAATCATGCCCCTTAAGGCACAGTGTAAGACTATAGCAGAAATGCCCGACAAGTCAAGCGATATTCGGTATCCGGTAATCGTTGGCACATACCCTGAGGCTGTCTCACGAACGTAAATTCAAGTATCTTGGGCAACCAATATTCAAGTTGTCTACCGTTCTTTGAGGCAGTACTTTTCGGTGATTTGACAGATGGAGGAAAACCGATGCGTGCTATGATCCTGGAAAAGCCTGGGGAGCCGCTGGTTGCTGCCGATTTGCCTGAGCCCTTGCCCGGACCGGGGCAGGTGTTAGTTCGCGTCCGCGCTTGCGGAGTCTGCCGGACGGACCTGCATGTTGTAGACGGCGAGTTGACTGAGCCCAAATTACCCCTTGTTCCCGGCCATCAAATCGTAGGAACGGTGGCCGTCACCGGCGACGGGGCCACGCGCTATTCCCAAGGCGACCGGGTAGGCATCCCGTGGCTCGGAGGAAGCTGTGGTCACTGCCGGTTCTGCCGATCAGGGCACGAGAACCTCTGCGATGAGTCACGGTATACCGGTTACCAGATCGACGGCGGATTCGCGGAACTGTGCGTGGCCGACGAGCGATTTTGTTTTCCCATTCCCGATGGATACCCGGACCTTCAGGCGGCGCCGCTTTTTTGCGCCGGCTTGATCGGGTACCGGGCGCTGTGCATGGCCGGTGAGGCTGAGAAACTGGGATTTTATGGATTTGGTGCGGCGGCGCATATTCTTATCCAGGTGGCCCGCTACAAGGGGCGTGAGGTCTATGCATTCACCCGCCGGGACGATGTCGAAGGCCAAGCCTTTGCGCGAAGCCTGGGAGCTGTTTGGGCAGGAAGTTCGGATGAATTGCCGCCAGATCCGCTGGATGCAGCGATCATTTTTGCTCCGGTGGGAAGTCTGGTGCCGGCCTCGTTACGGGCGGTCACCAAGGGTGGAACGGTCGTTTGTGCCGGCATTTACATGAGTGATATTCCTTCTTTTCCATATTCAATTCTCTGGGGGGAGCGGGTGGTTCGTTCAGTGGCCAATCTGACCCGCCGGGACGGAGAGGAATTTCTGGCCCTTGCTCCGAAGGTGCCAGTGCGAACGGAGGTGCACCCCTATCCTCTGGAAAAGGCCAATAACGCCCTGAACGATTTGCGTGAAGGACGCTTCAACGGTGCAGCGGTGATTGTGGTGGACCCAAACGCTTTGCGTTAGGCGGGGCTACCCCCGAAGACAACCCAGTCTATACTCTTATACCCCAACGGGAGCTCTAAGAATTCAGGCTAAAAATTGTTGACCCGGCTATTGAGGCGGTCTACCTTGTAACCTCAAGGGGAATATTATGTCAATAGGCCCATTCATATTCCAGGCCTCTGAATTAACGCTGAGGCCGAGAACCAAGCCGTTACCAAGGAGAAGAGCAAGCAAACCCTTAAGATTGCCAGGTCGAAGTCTATGCACCGGGTAAGGGCAAGTATCCTGGTCGTCGACGATGATACTACCCTGCGTAGTCTTCTTGTTGATACATTGGATGCCATCGGGTACCACACCTCCGGAGCTTCTGACGGCATCGAAGCTCTCCAGAGACTCAAGGAAGAAAAGTTCGACTTGATGATTTCCGACATCAAGATGCCCGGTGTCGATGGAATAGCTCTGCTGAGAAAAGTCCGACGCTACTACCCTGACCTTCCGGTGTTGTTCATTACCGGGGTTGCCTCACCGGAGGTTATCGGCCGCGCTTCACCCGATGGATTTCTGGCCAAGCCATTCCGCATTTCTCACATCGAGGAGCTGATAGAGGATACCCTGAAGGGCAAGTGGGAAAAAACCCCCAAGCCAATCCACAGGGTGATGGTTGTCGACGATGATGACCTGTTCCGGGAGATGTTGACTGAGGCTCTTCGCTACAATGACTATATCCCTTGCGCTGTGATGGGTGGCGAGGAAGCACTACGCGAGCTGGAAAACGGCAGCGTCGATGCTGTCATAGCCGATATCAAAATGCCGGGTATGGATGGGATAACCCTTCTCAAGAAAATCAAGGGGAAATATCCTAAAATGCCGGTCATCCTTATTACCGCCTTCTTTTCCCAGGACGAAACCGAGCTCAAATTTGACGGGGCTGGGCCTGACGGTTTCTTGCGTAAGCCCTTCGAGGTTGACAACATTATAAACATCTTGCAAGGGCTGAGCCTGACAGCTTCCCTGAGTAAATCGTAATCCCTCAAGCCTAACAAGCTAAGGCGAGTTTCCAGTTGTTATACAAGACTTGTAGATTAAGACCCTTGTGAGGCTGTGACAAAAGTGTTGTCATTCGTTGCAAGGTGCTGTCGGGTAACTCTGTGCGAAAGCCATAAGTCATTTCACGACATACAGATCTGTCGGGGAAGCGTCAGGCAGAGACGCCTGACGCCACCTTTGAATCTGACCGCATTTGAGCCTCCACTCTCATAAGTGCTTCTACCGCAACTTCGCATAGCGGCGGGCTTTATGTTCGCCGTTAATTGGTGGAGGACAAGCACTCTCTCTACACGAGACAAGACAGTTGACTTTTGGAACAACCTCTCTCCGAGACCCGACCTGCGAACCTAAAACACTGAAAACTTGAAATACTTACGCGGGTTTTTCTCGATATCCGTCACTAAATTGTTAATGCGGGCCAGCAGGTTGGTCATCTCCACATATAAAGCCGTATCGCTGACAAGCAGACCAAGGCTTCCCTCAGAGGTGTTGATCCGGTGCATGATCGTGTCCAGCCGGGCCGACGTGGCCGCGAGATTGTCATAAAGCTGCGGGTCGTTGACCAGCTTGCCGATCGTGCCGGTGTTGCTGTTCACCTGCTCGGACAGCCGCTCGACCGAGGTCGTGGTTTTTTCAAGACACGAGACAACCCGCTCCTGATTCTTCTGCAGGTCAGCGGCCAGTTTGGTCAGTCGCGTGGCGAGCTTTGTCAGATTGTGATAGAGTTGGTCATTAGTGGCCAGTTGCCCCAGCGTCCCCTCGCCGTTGTTGACACGGGCCAGCAGGGCGTCAATATTGTCAGACGCCGACCTAACCTGGTCAATTGCATCCTGGCCGGCCTTGAACATAGTAGCGGCGTCACCCACCTCCCGGGTGAGGATCACACCCATGTTGTTTATCACCGGCTTGCCTTTGGTCCCGGGGATGACCTCAAGGTACTTATCCCCGATAAGGCCGATCGTACCGAGCATCGCTTCGGCGTCCTCAGTCAGCATTGGCCAGACAGATTTCTTCACACGTCCAACCACCTTGACCTGACGGAGGGAATCGAGATTCACGAAGCTCACTGAGCGGACATTGCCGACCTCGACTCCCGACATCCAGACTGGCGACCCGCGTACCAGGCCATTCACATTCTTGAAAAAGCATACAAACTGCCCCTTTCGTTCAAATATCGATGTCCCGCCACCGGAAAGGGATGCCCACAACATCACGGCGATTGCCGCTATCAGGATAATCCCGGTTTTCAGATTACCCCACTTAACACCTACTGTCCGCTTCATACGTCTTAACTCCGAATCATCTTCCCTACTTGTACAAATCTCTCACAAGTGATATCCACATCCTCACATGTCACAAGCCTTGCCCTCCGTCAACAAATCTCCTTCTGGCTACACCGGCAAACGACGAACGGAATGGAGCCAGGAAAGCTTGCACGCGACTATCCCGGCAGTCACGGAGCTCCTGGACCGAACCATCAAACGCCACTTCGCCCTCATAAACGACAATGAACCTGTCGGCGATGTCAAAAGCATCCACAATCTGATGGGTAACGGCAATTGTCGATATCGATCTCTCCTGATGCAGCTTCTTAATCAAATTCAAAACATTATCTATCGCTTGCGGGTCAAGGCCGGTTGTTGGCTCATCGTAGAGCATTATCTTCGGATCCGTCGATAAAAGCGCTCGGCCGATCGCCACCCTCCGCCGCATCCCGCCGGAAAGCTGTTCCGGAAGCTTGTCGATGATTTCGTCCGCATCCAGCCCCACAAAACCAAGCATCCGGCGCACACGGTGCGTAATCTCCTCAAATGGCAGCCTGGTATGCTCTAAGAGATAGTATCCAATGTTTTCGCCCACCGTTAGAGAGTCAAACAAAGCCCCATCCTGAAAGACCATGCCAATCTTCTTGCGCAACTCACGTTTCGTTTTCTCTTTCAGGGTGGAGATATCCTGGCCATGTATAAGCACCTGGCCCTGTTGTGGAGTCTCCAGGCCGAGGATCAGGCGCAGGATTGTTGATTTGCCCGACCCTGAGGGACCCATGACCACAGCCGACTCGGACTGCCCCACTGAGAATGAGACATTCCGCAAAACCGGCCTGTCGCCGTAAGAAAAACTCACTTCCCTCAGCCCGATCATAGGTAACCCTTAATAAGTGAAAACACCACCTTGGTAATAAAGAAGTTTACAGTCAGGATAGTTATAGATGCCATCACCACCGAATTGGTCGTGGCCTGGCCCACGCCCTTGGTGCCCCCCTCAGAGGTAAACCCCTTGTAGCACGAGATGAACGCGATAATAAACGAAAATACAAAAGGCTTGAAAAACCCGATGAAAAGATTGCCGAAAATAAGCCTTCCTCGGACGTTAGACCAGTACATAGTGGGGGTTACATGGGCAACAAAGTCAGCAACGAAGTAGGCGCCTAAGATCGCTATGGCATCGCAGATTATCGTGAGGACCGGCACCATGATTACCAGGGCAATCAGGCGCGGCACGGCGATTTTTTTTATGGGGTCGATACCAAACGCTACCATGGCATCGAGTTGGTTTGAGGATTTCATAGCGCCGATCTCGGCGGTGATCCCGGAAGCAACCCTGGCAGCGACCATCAAGCCGGCCAGGATCGGACCCAGCTCGCGGATAATCGCTATTGCCATAATCCGGCCGAGATAGTTCTTAGCCCCGAAGTCGGCCAGTTCGACCGAGTAAGCCAGCGCCATCCCCTGTCCAGCAAAAATACCCGTGAGAACTATCAGGTACAGTGAGCCAACCCCAATAAGATACATCTGCTCCAGTGTCTCCGCCACATAGAAGGGCCGGCCAAACAGAGCAGCCACCATCCGCAGCGAGAAGTAAAAGAGCCGCTGAAGCTCATTGGCAAATCGCTTTAGCCAATTGTTTACCGCACTAAGAATCTGCATCCTTTCACACCAAGGATTAGACCTCTTCTATCGCCATCGGTAGCCCAGTAATAGCGATTTCAACTTTGAGCACACTGCAAAATAGCTATATTAAATGTTGATGTCAAAGACAACAGGGGGAGCGACAGTTACATATCCTGCACTCCTATGATGCGATACCTGTTGCCTGGACTTCAGGAGGAAAGCGCGGTAGTGTACAAACAGGACAGCAATAAGCGAGGCCACGCCATTGCCCTCTTTTCCGGTGGGCTTGATTCGGCACTGGCAATTCTGTTGATGCTTAAGCAGAATATCAAGATTACCGCCCTAACCTTTATGACCCATTTCGTGCGTGATCTTAGCGATCATTCTCCAGACGGCTTTTGCCACCAACCGATTGCCGAGAAGTTTGGCTTTGAGATCAAGCCGATTCACCTTGGCCAGAAGTTTGTCGATATTGTCGTCAATCCCAAGTACGGTCGGGGCAAGAACATGAACGTCTGCACCGACTGCCGTATTCTCATGCTCCGCGAAGCTAAGAAGTTCATGGAGATTGTTAAGGCTGATTTCGTCATCACCGGCGAGGTTATGGGCCAGCGGCCGATGTCGCAGACGAAAGACAAGTTAAATCTCGTCATCAAACAGGCTAGCCTTAAGGGAAAGCTGCTGCGTCCTCTTTGCGCAAAGCTCTTACCCCCAACGGAACCGGAGTTGAGCGGTATTGTCGACCGCGAACAACTGGAAGGAATCAGTGGCAGGAGCCGCAAACGCCAATTGGAACTGGCTGACACATTTGGGCTTGAGGGCTACGTTGCTCCCGCTTCAGGCTGTCTGCTGACCGATGCTGCCTATTCAGCGCGCCTGCGCGACCTGCTGGCTCACACCGACAATGTAACGTTTGACGATCTGAATCTTCTTAAAGCAGGCCGCCATTTTCGTTTGGATAAATACACCAAAGTGATTGTTGGGCGGAACGAGCAAGACAACGAAACCCTCCTCTCGTACAGGCAACCATATCACTTGCAGCTTGAGGCAATCAATGTCGGCTCCCCGATAACCCTGCTGGTCGGCAATGTAACCGACGAGAACATAAAAAAGGCAGCCATGATCACCGCCCGTTACACGTCTGCCAAAAAAGAGGCGCAGGTAGAAGTTGCCGTGACGAGGGAACGCGGCGAGATGAAAGTGGTTGTCACACCGGCCGTTGATGAGGAACTACAGCCCCTGGCAGTGCGCTAAAAGACCGCCCGCCGGAGACTCATCAGGCAGTGCAACTCTGTTACGATTGGCAACGCAGCCAAGAATAAAAGGCCTCAACGCAAAGTTGAGACCTTTCTCTCCTCACCAGCCGGGAAGTTGTCATGAAGCAGCCTAACCGCCACTAAAAACCGCTTCACGTGCCCCCAATAGACTGATGGGCCGCGGGTCTGTCGCCGTTTCCCGTTTTCCCGACTACCTCTGACATTATCAAATGGTGTGCCGGGAGAATGCCGATGTAATCAGGTAAGTGAAAGCAAATAACTTACAGATACTTCCCACAGTTCAAACAACGTTATAGTAAGCCCCAAGCGCAGATTCTGTGTCCCCTACGGCGCAGAAACTATTTTCGGCAAAAAAAAGCCCCTTCCCGGCTTAAGAGAAAGGGCCCATTGGCAAGATAATTCATAGAACGCTTTTCAAAGGGCTACGTCAACACTCCTTCTCTTACTTCAGTAAGAGCATCTTCTTTGTCATTGAGAAATCCTTCGCCGAAACACGGTAGAAGTACACCCCGCTGGAATAGGGCGAAGCATCCCAAGTTACAGTGTGAGTGCCGGCTTCCATATCAGCATCAACCAGTGTCTTCACCCTCTGACCGAGAACATTGAACACGGTCAATTCAACATGCGAAGCAGCCGGCAGATCAAAGGATATCTCCGTGCTCGGGTTGAATGGATTCGGATAGTTCTGGTTGAGAGCATAAACCGTCGGCACCTCTGGTCCGACACTGCCTGTCACACCGCTAAAGGCAACTGTCACCGGTTCGAACTCCGGCGTCTCGACACGAAGGCTCGGCACTTCACCCTGGTTAACGTCATGATAGACATACGCCAGGAAATGCCCCGGGTTCTTCAACTCGATTGTCTCAAGTGTGACTTCGGTCACTGACGGATCGTTAACCTCGAACACCAGGTTCGCAACCGAGCCGGTTCCTGCTTCCAGATCAGGCTTGTTAGTGGAAGTAATCTGAGGGAGTAATCCGATCACTACCGTGTGATCCTCATTGTTGATGTTGGCGATCTTCAGATCAAAATAGGAAACCCGAGTGTTCTCGAAGTCGACCTCGCGCAAAGTGACACCCTCGGAGAATTTCAGTGGAATGTCGATAGCCGCAAGGTTTGCCTCGTTGGTAACAACCAAAGGGACAACCACTGCGTTGTCCTGGGTTGTTGCCTTACTAATGGCAAACTTGCTGTTGGCACCGGCAAAGATCACCGAGGGGACCAGCAAAATCGCAGTGACGACCATCAAAGTGTGAAAGCGTTTACTCAAGGTTCACCTCCTCTGGGGTGAGTGTGTTCTTGTTTTGGTTGGCATGGCACAGCCCAGTGCCTTGCTCCATGCAACCACTACATCATCCGTAATACGAACTACCGCACTCGGAGGTGTGACTCTTAACGTGAATATCGCCCAATCATTGAGGTGGTTTGCTATAGTACTAATACACAAATATTTGTGTCTTGTCAAGTCTTTTTGTTATCCAATCTGCGCTGTGCAGTTCCCAGACCTCAACAAACGACTAACCTATACTTACGGTTTTTCCCTCCTTTCCCATATCTGCTACACACATTGTATCTAACTTGTTCCACAAAATCAAGAAAAGTTTCAAGCGTGCCACGGAAACTATTTCTCATACGCGTGGAAAACGAAGCCTCATCCACGGCGCAAGAAATGCGCTGCCAAATGCAATGCGAGATCGGACGCCGTAAACAACCACCATCGCATCCCAATGATTCCACGCTATTTCCATTTAATCTGTCGCCAATAACAAAGAAAATCCTTCTTGAGTATGTCTCACGCTGTCTTGGTCATATAGAATGGGGATGCAACTTACCTGCCATTCTGTACACAACTCACACGCCACTACTGACTAAATGCTTGACACGACACTGGTTTGGCCTAATTTATCCACATCAAGCAAAGCCACTCATCGAATCCTGGAGGTTGTGTGAACAAACCCGACATGTCCGCAGAGAAGTATGAGCCGGTTATATCTGCTGATAAGACAGTGGCCGAGGTTACCTGGAAAGCGATCATTTTGGGGATAATCATTTCGGTCCTGTTTGGCCTCGCCAACGCCTATCTCGGCTTGAAATTCGGCATGACAGTGTGCGCCTCGATCCCGGCGGCGGTCATCTCGATGGCTGTCTTACGAATGCTATTCAAAAAGGTCACGGTCCTTGAGAATAACATTGTTCAAACGGTCGGTTCGGCGGGAGAATCATTGGCGGCGGGAATAATCTTCACCGTTCCGGCCTTTTTTATCTGGTCGGCCAACAAGGAGCTGGCGGCTGCAGGGTACGTCCATGAGATTTCCAAAACACAGATTTTCTGGCTGGCTATGCTCGGCGGTGTCTTGGGAATCTTACTGATGATTCCCCTGCGGAAATACCTGGTTGAGCGAGAGCATGGCAAATTGGCTTTCCCCGAAGGTACGGCCTGTGCGGAAGTAATTGTGGCCGGCGACGAGGGAGGTGAAAAGGCCAACCTGGTCTTCACTGGGATCGGTCTCGGCGCATTATATAAGGTCCTGATGAACATGCTGAAGGGGTGGTCGGAATCGGTCAATTACAGTCTCAAAGGTGTTCTCAAGGGCGGCACTCTTGGAGTTGACGCTACCCCCGCCCTGCTCGGCGTTGGCTACATCATCGGTCCTCGTATTGCAGCCTTAATGATGGGTGGGGCGGTCCTGGGATATTTAGGGATCGGACCGCTGATAGCCTTTATCGGCGACCAGATTCCCGGTATCATAATCGCACCCGGCACCATCCCCATTAGTGAAATGGACCCATCAGATTTGCGGAACTTCTACATCAAGTACCTCGGAGTTGGCGCGGTGGCGCTGGGGGGATTTATCTCCCTAATCAAATCCTTCCCGGTTATCATATCATCGTTCAGCCAGGGCTTTGGGCAATTGCTGGGCAGGAGAGTAACTGTGAAAGCTATCCGCACCGACCGCGACCTGCCGATGAAGTGGGTGCTGCTTGGGGTGCTGGGGATTGTCATCGCTATCTGGCTGTTGCCGGGGACGGAGCTTCATTTCCTCGGCGTGGTACTGGCGGTGCTGTTTGGATTCTTTTTTGTGGTGGTGGCGGCTCGCATTGTAGGTATTGTTGGTTCGTCTTCATCGCCGGTATCCGGCATGACCATCGCCACACTGCTGGTGACCTGTCTCATATTGCTTTACTTCGGCGTCTCCGGTGTCAAAGGGATGATCACGGCAATGTCTGTGGGGACAATTGTTTGCATTGCCGTCTGTATGTCTGGTGACATTGCCCAGGACTTGAAAACCGGCTACCTGCTGGGAGCGACTCCCTTCAAACAGCAGTTGACGGAGTTTATCGGCTTGTTGTTTCCCGCCTTGGCGATGGGTTTTTTCATCTACCTGCTGAACGATGTCTTCGGCTTTGTGGAAGGAGCAACTAGCCGCACACCACTGCTGGCGCCGCAGGCCAACGTGATGGCCACCGTTGTTCAGGGTGTGATGAACCAGAACATTCCCTGGGCGCCGATTATGGTCGGCGCCATGATTGCCATTGCGGTGGAACTTATAGGAATCTCTTCGCTGCCTTTTGCTATTGGTCTTTACCTGCCGCTGTCGCTTTCAACACCGATCATGACCGGGGGTATCATCGCTATGGTTATCAAGAGAATGTCACGTAAAGATGAGTATAAAACGAAGAACGAACGCGGGGTTCTTTTCGCATCAGGTTTGGTAGCGGGAGATGCTCTGATCGGTGTGGCTGTAGCGTTTCTGATGCTGTGGCCCAGGTATGCCGGGTTTTATGATGCGCATGAAGGGATGTGGAACACTCTGACAGGCAGCGTCGGTCCGTACCTGTCACTGGCCATGTTTGCTCTGATAGCGCTGATATTGTGGAATCGGGCAGCGTGGAATTCGAAGAAGTCGGTAGTATAACGGATGTAGATCCACAGCCCACCAAACGTGGGTAGGGCATCCGTACTGACGAGGGGAATGATGAGCGATAAGATGAAAAGAGCGAAGGTAACATGGAAAGTCTTGCTTATCTCGGTAGTGTTGGCAGGTCTGGCCATCACCCTTCTACTAGATTGGACTTTTGACCATCGGGGAGTTAGCAAGGAGGATTTTGAGAGACTTGAGCTTGGCATGTCCAAAGAAGATGTTGTGTCAATCATAGGTGAACCCCTGAGTGTAGATACCAGAGATTCAGTCTATGAGACCTGGTCTTTCTATGTACCGAGCATTGTATCTGAAATGCCATATTGTTATTTTAACAAAAAAAGTGACAAATTGGTTGGAATTCGTTGGGATGAGGTAGTCCCGCAAAAGATCGCACGGGACTCAACGTCGTAGGCCATAGGTTGCTTGCACGGGCGCCCCCACCCTATAGTGTTGGGAGATAATTCAGAAGGTTTGGCTTTGTGAACCCCTCGCAAGCGGGGGTACCTATAACAATAACTACATGAAAGAATTCATTCAAAAATATAAATGGCCGCTGTTGGTTGCGCTGGTGGCATTTCTGGTGCGGCTGGTGTACCTCCTGGAGTTGAGCCAGCAGCCGGGATTCTCAGTGCCGATGGTCGATGAAAAATGGCACTGGGAATGGGCACACGAGATTCTACAGAAATCCTTCTGGGGAGAAGGCGCCTACTTCCGCGCCCCGCTCTACCCGTACTTTTTGGCCTTACTGGTAAAGATCACTGCCAGTTCTATCTTCTGGGTCAAGTTCCTTCAGATTTTCCTCTGCTGCGGTACAGCCATCTTTCTCTACCGTCTTGCCGACAGGCTATTTGGCGAAAAAGCCGCTCTTGTCTCTGGACTCATTTACGCCTTTTACGGCACCCTGGTCTTCTATGAAACAATGTTCCTCATACCTGTTCTGTTCCTGTTTTTCCTTGTCTGGGGAATGGACAGGTTAATTGCTTACCGTGAATCCGGATCACTAAAGACCTGGCTGGTGACAGGGCTCCTTTTCGGACTGGCGACCATTTCCCGACCCAACGTGTTGCTAGTTATTCCCTTCTTGATGCTGTGGGTCTATTTGACCCACCAGAAACCGGTGCGCTTCGGAACGTGCATAAAACCACCACTGGCGCTATTGGCGGGAGTAATTATCGTACTCACACCGGTCATAGTCAGAAACATAATCATCACCGGCGATTTTATTCTCGTTTCCTCGCAGGGTGGGGTAAACCTCTACCTCGGTAACAACGAGTATGCCAACGGCCTGTCGATGGTTATGCCCGAGGTGGAACTGGATGAATCGATCTCCTGGCGTCAATTCATACCTCTCACCAAGGCCGCCGCCGAAAAGGAGGCTGGGAAAGAACTGTCTGAGGCGGAGATTTCATCCTTCTGGACCCGCAAGGCAATTAGTTTCATCGTTCACAATCCCGGCAAATTCGCCGGACTGGTGTGGAAGAAAACAGTCTATCTACTCGACGGCTTCGAAAACAGCGACAATTCCGATATCTACGACCAGCGCAACAAGTCTCTCCTCTTTTCATTGTTAGTTTGGAAAAGACCCCTATTTTTCCCTTTTGGTATCCTGCTGCCGCTCACCATTGTGGGCGTCTATCTTCGACGGAATGATTTCTCGAGGCTCCTCCCGCTATATATCTTCATAGTCGCCTATTCGCCCTCGATCGTTCTATTCCTGGTGACGGCACGTCATCGGCTGCCATTGTTGCCGTTCATGATCGTAATCGCTGCCGCCGGTCTTACCCGACTGGCCGGGGGGCTGAAAAAAATCGGGTCCAAAAAACTTGGCCTTTCGATCGTGCTCTTCATCGTTGCCGCATTGCTTGTAAATCGCACCTATTTCGATGAGGGCTTTACCAACACGTTCCAAATACACTTCAACAACGGCATTAAATATGAACGGCTTGAGGATTACGCCTCAGCTGAGCGAGAGTACCTGCTCGCCGACCAGTTCTATCCTCTCTCAGCATCTTTGATTAACAATCTGGGCTTTGTGCAGTACCGGCTGGGCAAACTTGATGAAGCTGAACGAAACTACATGCGGGCCATCAGGCTCAAACCGGAATACGGTCGCACGTACAACAACCTGGGCCTGCTGATACAGCAGAGAGGCAACCTGGATTCTGCGACAGTGTTGTTCCGCTTGTCCCTTAAGCGGCTTGACACCATTGCCGTTGCGCCAGACGAACTGGGCCAGGTCTACCTGAACCTGGCGGATGTCCACGAAACGCTGGGAAACACTGACTCAGCGAGCGCCGCCTACCAAAATGCCCTTAGAGTTGCACCACTGATGGGCAGAGCCTATTTCAAGTCGGCAGCCTTCTATGCCCGTCACGAGCAGTATAATATGAGCGACAGCCTCTTTGTGGGCGGGATGCATGTACATGACCCCTCCGCCGGCGACTTCTTCAACTGGGGTCTATCCCTTATGGAGAGAAAGCGCTTCAGCGATGGGATGGGTCTGATGTACCGGGCGCTCAAGAGGGACCCCAAGCTGTATCAAGCATACTACCTGATCGCTGTCGGTCACTACGAAGGCGGTTCCCCGAGAGATAGCGTCAGCGCTTATATCTATCAATGCTTGCAGTACAATCCCGACTACAAACCGGCACTTGAACTGAAAAAGTTGCTCAAATAGCCTATTGCGATCAGGCCAACCCCAAACAAGTTTGTGGTTGCCACCCATCGTTCACAGACAGGCAATGTATCTGCAACTTTGACCGATTCCTATCGTACTAACCAAGTGAGTCGAATCATGGTAAGGAGGGATATTATGGAGAAACAGACTGGTTTTCTCGGATTCTCAAGCTCGGTCTGGGGCGTGATTGGCATACTGTCACTATTGGCCGGTGCGATCGTAGTCTGTGCCCTGGTGCTTCTGGCGTTTGGGCTGGATATTGGGCCAGACATACTTTAGGAACATTGTACCCCACCCAGCGGGACTGTCTCAAAAGGTAACTGTCTTGTCTCACGTAGGGTGGGGGCTTGTCTCCCACCGATTAACGGCGGACATAAAGCCCGCCGCTACGCGGAGTTAGAGAATAGCGACCTCATTTTACTTACAGTTCAACCCCAAACAAGTTTATGGTTGCCATGCATCGTAATTCAGATTTGTACAATGATACGAATAATATCCGAGTAGGTCAGGTCCCTTGTGGACCTGACACTGTTTTATTTTGTCAGGAGGACAAGCCTCCTGACCTACTCAACTGCCTCTTCATTGAATCATCTTTTCAATGTATTTTGACATTTCTCGCATTTTTTCCCACCCGTCGTCACCAGATGTTGGATCGAGTTTCTCCGCTACCCACCGTGCTATAAAGGGCTTGCTATGAGCTCCGAACCGCCTAGCCTCTGCTTCTAGATTAGAGTATTCGCTAAAATGACTACGTAAGGCTCCTTCGTAGTCGGTCCCAAAAATCGATAGGCCGAGGTCAATGTGCCATCGGTCGATAGAAATATATCTTTCCGAAAGCTCATCATTCATTCCTAAGGACTTCAATACGTCACGTCGTTTTGTTCCTACTGGGTCAGTTTTACCGTCGTTGTCAAACACTAGATAGGTAGGTATTTCAAAGCAGTCATAAAGCCTCTTCCACTTCGCCAAATTCCCCTTGCCACGTACCGACAAGACAGCAATACCGCTTTGTTTTGTATTCAAACCTACTTGCCGCAGTAGAACTGGCAAAGATAAGGCCTCCGTTTCACCTTCAACTAGGACGATAGCTGTCGCGAAGAATCCACCGAGAATATCAGCGGTTGAATTGACTCGGTAGAATGGTCTAATGTTATCAGCAGCCACCTTTTCACTCGGGACGCCGGTTTCAATGCACTTATTGACGAGATCTTGTGTCGTTTTCTGTACTGCAACTGTACCTGTAGAAGCCTTTCGCACTAAAACCAAACCATCAATATTCATGATGTCCACGAAATGTGGGGAATGCGAGGTCAGCAGCATTTGCAGGCCACTCTGTGCCATTTCATTAAGACAGTGACACAACCATTCCTGTGCGAGAGGATGTAAGTGTGCCTCCGGCTCCTCCACTGCAAGTAAGAGACCTCCATGAAATGCCTTGGCGTATGCGAAGGCAAAAGAAAGAGCAAGCACCTGTTGCTCGCCTGTTCCCATTTCTTCAAGCGTCCGCGTATGTCCGCCCTCTGTGGCTTGAAGTCTAAGAGCATGAAAGAAGTTTACAGGGTTGTATGCTTCGAAATCGACCTCTAAACTGTGAGTCATGGTGCTCACGAAATCGCTGAGTTGACCCTTTAACCGATCTGCGAAATCCTTAAAACTGGGAATCTGATAGAACTTCGCCTTGATATCCTCAAATAGCTCCTCGATTTGAGTTTTTGTTACTTCATCGTCAAGCAGAGCCTTGTGGAAACGCTGCATCAAGCGACTCAACAGCGTGTATTTTGATCTATAGCTTAGTTGATGACGTAGTTCTCTGTCAGCATCTATCAGTATGCAGACACATGAATCTCGATCCTCATTGGATATGAAACCCCATTTTTTACCAGGGTAGAGCGGTGGATACCCCCCAAAGATAACCTCCTTCGCATCTGCATCATACTTCCAGAAGACAGTGTTATATCGTCCGAACTGACAATCCTTTGCAAAGCTAAGCGTGATGCGAATGTCTTTGGACCGGCTTCTGTTATAGAACTCGTGATCCTCCGGATCGTGATTCCCAGGCCAGAATTGACCAAGTACCAAATTGACCGCTCGAACAATGTTTGACTTTCCGGTGTTATTTTCACCAATGAGAACAAGAGGTGCACCTAACGGAAAATCAATCTTGAGTGGTCCTTTTATTGATCGGTAGTTTTCTATGTGTATTTTCTCAAGTCGTGCCATTGCGTGATTAGTCTTTGTTACGGTCCTTCGATCACTACTCTTCTATAACCTTTGGGCCCCGAGCCGTCGCCGACCCAGGGCCCTTTCCCTTCGTCCCTGAAGAGGATTTCTATCGTCCACGAATTAGCTGCAGCCGCTGGTGGCGCCGCACGTATCACACTTCAGACAGGTGCCATTGCGGACCATCGTGAACTGCCCGCATTCCTGGCACATGTCCCCCTCGTATCCCTTCAGGCGCGCCGTTCTAATCTCGTGCTGTAGTCTGCGGCTGCTCTCTCTGTCACTCGTTCCAGCCGGCGCAGCGACATACTCAAGCGCCCTCTCCGACGCCTCAGATTCCGAAGTTGCAGTCTTACTCTCCAGCGGCCGTTCAGGTCCGGCCCAGACGGGTTGACCATTCCCATTACCTCTTGAGTGTCCCGTTCTGGCGTTGCCGTTACCGTTGCCGTTGCCACCGTGTTCGTGTTGCACATTGAGATGGGCGGTGTGAATGTCGTTAACAATACGATTTCCCGCTGTGACGTGCTCCGACCCAAGCGGCTTTGCCGGTTCCTCGGACTCAAACTCGGTCGATTCCCCCGCCGGCACACCGAGGGTGTCCCCGCGCAGATCGTCCGTGGATACATGTGCCAAGTCGTTACGGTCCAGATAAGTGATAGCAAGTTCTCTAAAGATGTAATCTATGATCGACGTTGCTCTTTTTATCGACCCATTTCCCTGCACGAACCCATTCGGCTCAAAGC
This sequence comes from uncultured Ignavibacteriales bacterium, assembly GCA_964416195.1. Lineage (GTDB taxonomy): Bacteria > Zixibacteria > MSB-5A5 > GN15 > FEB-12 > CAYQDB01. The sequence goes on along the minus strand of CAYQDB010000007.1, from coordinate 120,879 downwards.
GGCTGAACAGAAAAGCCTCGACATACTCCTCAAGCGGCACGCCGTGCTGCAACCCCAGCGATATGGCAATGGCGAAGCTGTTCATCAGAGAGCGGAAGGCCGCACCCTCACGATGCATATCGAGGAATATCTCTCCCAGTGTGCCGTCAGAATACTCACCGGTGCGAAGATAAATCTTGTGCCCTCCAACAACCGCCTTCTGCGTATAGCCTCCCCGGCGATAGGGCAATTTGCGCCGTTTGGCGATATAGCGGTACACCAGCTTTTCGGCCATCTTTTGCGACACAACGCTCACCGAAAGCCCTTCGCTCTCTTCGTCCTCGTCAAACAATGCCGAGGTCAGCGGCTGGCTCAGCTTGGACCCATCCCGGTATACGGCAATGGCCTTGTTCATTGATTCCCAAGCGAGACGGTACGCCCGTTTCACATCGTCGATACCAGCCTCCGCCGGCATATTGATAGTCTTGGAGATAGCTCCCGAGACAAACGGCTGAGCGGCTCCCATCATCCTGATATGCGCCTCAAACGGAATAAAGCGCCGACCCTTCTTGCCGCAACGATTGGCACAGTCGAAAACGGGCAGATGCTTTTCATCGAGATGTGCCGCCCCCTCTACAGTCATAGTGCCACAGCAGTATTCATTGGCGGCCTCCATCTGCTCCTTGGTGAAGCCCAATTCCCGCAGGAGGTTGAAATCCCAGGCGTCAATTGTCTCAGCAGAAAGGCCCAGCGAGTCTTTCAAGAAATCCTCGCCCAGCGTGTACTTGTTGAAGGCGAATGAAATATCAAAAACGTTCTCAAGACTCGCCTCCACCTTGTCAAGCTCCGCATCACCGAATCCCCTGGCTTTCAGAGATTCATGATTTATGTACGGAGCCTGCTTGAGCGTCTTGCGACCGGTAGCATAGAGAATAATATCGTTGATCTCCTCGGGCGAGTAGCCAAGTTTCTTTAGCGCCACCGGGACCGAGTTGTTAATGATTTTGAAATAGCCACCCCCGGCCAACTTCTTGAACTTAACCAGGGCAAAATCAGGTTCGATACCTGTGGTATCGCAGTCCATCACCAGACCGATTGTCCCCGTCGGAGCTATCACCGAGACCTGAGCATTGCGGTAGCCATGAGTCTCTCCAAGCTCCAGCGCTTCGTCCCAGACCTGTTGGACAGACTTCACGATTTCTTCCGGCAGGTAGTTGGGGTTCAGTCCCATCGGTTTGGTGGTCAAACCTTCATATTCCGACTTATCCGCATTATTGGCGGCCCGGCGATGATTCCGGATCACCCTCAGCATATGGTCACGATTGTGATAGAAGGCCGGAAAGGGGCCGTGCTCACGGGCCATTTCAGCGGAAGTCACATACGCCTGACCACTCAGCAGAGCGCTAAGCGCCGCAGCCCAGGTGTACCCCTCGGCTGAGTCGTACGGAATCCCCTGACACATCAAAAGCGTTCCAAAATTGGCAAATCCCAGTCCCAGCGTGCGGAACTCATAGCTCTTCTGTGCAATCGTGGGCGATGGATAAGAAGCCATCAACACAGATATCTCAAGAGCGACCGTCCAGAGGCGTATGGCATGCAGGTAACCTTCAATGTCAAGGCTTCCGTCATCTCTGAGGAACTTCGCCACGTTTATCGACGCCAGATTGCAGGCGGTGTCGTCCAGGAACATGTACTCCGAACAGGGATTCGAGGAGTTGATGCGTCCATCCTCCGGACAGGTGTGCCACTCATTGATGGTCGTATCAAACTGCACCCCGGGGTCGGCACAAGCCCAGGCCGAGTAGCAGATCTTCTCCCACAACTTTGATGCCGGGATTGTCCGAGCGGTCTTACCGTCAGTACGCCGGACGAGCTCCCACTCCTCACCCGCTTTCACTTTCTCAAAGAATCTGTTAGAGATACGCACGGAGTTATTGGAGTTCTGACCGGAGACCGTCATATAGGCATTGCTTTCCCAGTCAGTGTTCAGGTCAATAAAATCAATCTCCGTTATCCCCTGAGCCGCCAAGTCAAGAACCTTTTTAATGTAAACAGGAGGCACCGCCATATGCCGGGCATTGCGCACAGCCTCTTTCAAAGCAGCATTTTTAGCCAGGTCTGTCTCGATAACTGTATCGCCGTTGGTGCCGGAGACTTGTGCCGCTTTGACGATCTCCTGCAGATGATAGGTTATTACCTTCGAGCCGGCGACCATGGCGGCAACTTTCTGCTCCTCGACAACTTTCCAGTCGATGAACTCCTCAATATCCGGATGATCCAGGTCCAGACAGACCATTTTGGCCGCCCGCCGGGTGGTTCCGCCGGATTTGATGGCCCCCGCAGCCCGGTCGCCGATACGAAGAAACGACATCAAACCTGAAGACCTGCCGCCACCTGAAAGAGATTCGTTGGCCCCGCGGATGTTGGAGAAATTCGTCCCGCTGCCGGAACCATACTTAAACAGACGCGCCTCTCGACGCCAGAGGTCCATGATGCCCCCATCATTAACAAGGTCATCGGCTACCGACTGGATGAAGCAGGCGTGCGGCTGGGGACGTTCATAGGCGTTCTTAGTCTCGGTGAGAGTGTGATTAGCCGGGTCAATGTAGTAATGCCCTTGCGGCGTCCCCGCAATGCCATAAGCATAGTGAAGGCCGGTGTTAAACCACTGCGGTGAATTGGGAGCGACAATCTGCGCTGCCAGCATGTAGCACATCTCGTCATAGAATGCTTGCGCATCACGGGTGCTGTCGAAATATCCGTATTTCTCTCCCCAGTGCCGCCAGCAGCCGGCCAGCCGGTGGAAAACCTGCCGCGAGTCTGTCTCGCCTCCATACACCGGATTTCCCTCGGCATCGCTTACAACATTGCCTTTACTGTCGGTTTTGGGAACTCCGGCCTTGCGGAAATACTTTTGCGCTAGTATGTCCACCGCCACCTGTGACCACTGACGCGGTACCTGGATGCCCTCCTGTTTAAAGACAGTCGAACCGTCCGGATTTTTTATCTCCGAGGACCGGGCAATGAATTCTATATCGCTATATGGTGACTCATTCTCACGGGTGAAATACCGTTGAATTTTCAAAGCCTACCTCCTGTACCTATCCAAAACTCACAACGAAAGACCTGACTATCCGTGTCTCGGGCCACACCGACCGGTTTCTGATAATGGAGTCAGTACATCAGGGCTGTTCTGCCCGCAACCTCTGGCTAAGAGAAGCACAAGGCCCCGCATGTACCCAACCTCAAAGTCGGGGCCCCAATATATAGTGTCGTCAAGATACCGAACTACAAAAAATTGTGTTTTTTTCTTCTCCCCATAGTCCCTTGCCTACCAAGAGAGTACACGCAAAACGGACGTTAACATAATGCTCCCCGCTTACTACCAACAGCCTGAAGGAAAAATCAAATACTGTAAGTTACTGACCAGTTGAAGGATGCGGAAGTGAGTTTTTTTATCATCATCCTAATGGGCATCTCTTAATTTCTCACACAAACTAATTCGCTACAATTACACGAGTTACACACAATTCAACAATATCTCAACTCGTTTTCAACAACTGGCGTGGATAAGTGCACCCGCGTTGTCTGACATCGTTCTCGTTGCATTCATAGACAGACTGGGGCGGCTTGCAATTAAAGGATACTATCAGCCCGGGAAGTCCAAGTCATCACAAAATATTATGAAAAAGAGCAAGTTTTTTCTTGACAAAAGCTCAGAAAGTAATTAAAATAAGTGTGCAATCGGAAAGTGTTACTCTTTCTGTGGATTACCTAATATCGTCCACCCAGGCAGGCCATCACCTGCTTGGGTTTTTTTATCACTTAAAAACCGGCTTAGATAAATTAGTGGAGTCTATCCTGATCATATTGTCTTTATGTACCCATGTTATCATCGCGCCGCGCAATCGCCCTACATAGCTACTCACGAGCGATTCTTTCTCCTGTAGCGGGATCGAAAAAGAGCAAATCCCGTTGGGAAAAAGTGAAATTCGCCGGCATCCCCAATTCAAGTTGCATACTGCAATTCGACACTGTCAGCAGCAGCCCCTTAAATGACAACGTGATAACATACTGCCCCCCAAGGTACTCAGATGACGCCACCGTTGCGAGGTACTCCCCGTCCGGCGTAATTGTTATCTGTTCCGGTCTTAATCCGACCAGCACATTGCCGTCACGCGGAAGCTGATCCAAAACTGTCAAGCCAAACGGAATGAGCAGCCCCCGGGCGACACTGGCGTCAAGAAGATTAATCTTTGGATAGCCAATAAACTCAGCAACAAAGAGGTTCACCGGGTCGTGGTACAATTCCTGCGGAGAACCGATCTGAATAATCCCGCCGTTGTGCAGAAGTGCAATGCGGTCACCCATCGTCAGCGCCTCAGCCTGATCGTGTGTGACGTGAATAGTGGTTGTGCTCAACTCTTTCTGGATGCGCACGATCTCCCGGCGCATTCGTGTCCGAAGGTCGGCGTCGAGATTCGACAGAGGTTCATCGAACAGAAACAGCGACGGTTTACGGATAATCGCTCTTCCGAGGGCCACCCTCTGTCGCTGGCCACCCGAGAGGTGGGCTGGTTTCGCCTTCAGCTTGTCCGCCAGCCCCAGCATCTCTGCTACTCCCCGTACTTGGCTCTTAATCTGCGACCGGGCAACCCTCGACACCCTTAGCGGGAACCCCAGATTCTTTTCGAGCGTCATGTGAGGGTAGAGGGAGTAGTTCTGAAAAACCAATGCCACGTTACGATCCTTCGGTTTCAGGTGATCCACACGTCTGCTGCCGATATAGATTTCGCCTTGATCAAGCTCTTCCAGGCCGGCTATCAGGCGCAACAGAGTGGACTTACCACACCCCGACGGCCCAAGCAGCACCAGCAGCTCGCCCTGGTCCAACTGAAGGGAAATATCCTCCAGGACTAAGCTGTCTGGAAAAGACTTGCGCACGTTTTTTAGAACGAGCCCGGGCATTCAACCTACCTCCTGAACGGTTCCCTCGCGCACACTGAACTTTCTTCCTTGCTGGCGCAAACACTCCGGCGGCTCAGTCGCCGTGGTCATAAACAGCTGACCAAAATCTGCGAAGGACTTAGTCAGCGCTGCCGACCGCTGCTCGTCGAGTTCAGCAAATACTTCGTCAAGCAGCAATACCGGCCGCATTTGGCGCTTATCCCTTAGCAGGCGATAGATGGCCAGCTTAATTGCAATCGCGGCTGTCCGCCATTCACCCTGTGAACCATGCGTCCGAGCCAGATATTCACCTATTTGAAACAAAACCTCATCACGGTGTGGCCCTACTAACGACGTTTGCGCTGATCGTTCCCTCTCTCCGTGTTTGGCTAGCGCTACCTTGAAACTCTGTCCTATCTCGTCGGTTTCCGTTTGCCCTGCTTCCAGAGGGATTGACGGCTGATACGTAAGACGAAGACTTCCACCATTGGAAATCTCGGCGTAGCACTCTTTGGCAAGGCGGTCAAGCTCTTGTATGAATTCACAACGGGCCGTGATGATTTTCGCACCGTGGTCGACAAGCAGGACATTGAAAGGAGTGGGGTCGCCGTCCAACCTAAGGCAAGCATTTTTATGCATGAGGACCTTATGATAGTCAACCAAGCAAGCAAGGTATCTACTCGAAAACTGAGATAGGTAGATATCCAGAAAGTTCCTTCGGACCGCAGGAGATCCGGACAGTATTTCCGTATCCTCCGGCCCCAGCGCTACAGCGCAATAGTTCTCATAGAGATCGCGGGCTCTTACAGGTACCTGGTCCAGCGTTATCCTCTTGCGCCCCCCTCTTTGATAGGCAACAGCTACCTCGCGCATCACCCCCCGCTGTTGGATCTGCCCCTCAATTCGATAGACCTCCGCCCCCTGCTTCACCATAACCGAATCCGTTGCTCCACGCTGCGAGCGGCTCAGGCATAGCACAAAAATCGCTTCCAGCAAATTTGTCTTACCGGCACCATTGTTACCATGTAGGATATTTACACCAGGCGAAGGGTTTATTTCTACACCACTAAGGTTGCGGAAGTTGGTGACAGATAGACTGACGAGATGCATCGAGGTTCGCTACTGCGGGTAATACTTCACATGTTTGGTCCAAAACTCATTCTCTTCCGTATTCTCATCCGAACACACATTTGAAGGTTTGGGACCAGTCGGACACTTATAGGCACCGTCATAATGGCCCTGCATGCAGGTGTGCAGTATCAGCTGTGCGATGGGCAGCCCAGGATAAAGTGTCAGGGGAACCTCACCCAAGTTTACCATTTCCAGCGTTAAACATCCTTTGAATTCCGGGTTTACAGGTGCCGCAGTGGCAACCACCAAACCTAATCTTCCCCAACAAGACCTGCTCAAAATGTATGCGAATAAGTCCCTAGGCAGGCAAATGTACTCGAATGTGCTTCCGAGTATTAGCTCGCTTGGGTGTAGTACGATCTTTTGGCCATACGGAACATAAGTATGAATTTGGTAACGCTCTGCGTTTCTCTGAAACTGCTGAGAGAGCGCAATATCAAGTGTAGAGAACGCTGTGCGCCTTGTAATTAAAAACTCGCTTGCAAGCCTTAAATCGACAGCTCCATCGGCAATTTGGTCTGTAGACAACAGCGGCGAAATAATTAACTTCTTGCTAGGCTCGTCGCTTCGAAGTCGAGCCTTAATCTCCGCTTTGTTCAGAACCTCGCCGCGGGGAGACTCATCACTGTGGGACATTTTTGGTCATCCATTTAGTTCCGGTTTCGTTAAGCTCAATTGCTTTCAAGATCAACCGGCTTGCTATTTTCATACTTTCAATGTACTCCTGCATATCGTCAAGTAGATCGATGTTAGCAATTCGGTGATACCATCCAGCATTGATGATATGCCGGTAGTTGATATCTAAATTATCCCTAAAGTTCTCCTCAACGCACGAGTAGATTTCACACGGAATAATGTTGTCTTTCAACCTATTTGCGAGTTTGAGAACAATAGACTGGTCCAAATCCAATCCTTTTGGATAGTCTTTAGGAAAAGTACGAGAAACGACGTTAAACAGGTCGTCAATCTTAGAATCAATGATCTCATAGGCTACGCTTGTCGCGGGGTCACTTTGGATACTGGCCCTGTCTTGTTCATCTGCTACAACTTCTTCTATGTGTTTCAACCTGCGCAAAACAGCAGTGACAAGGCGCCTGTCAGATGATGCTTGATTTTTAAGACGTTCATTTACACCCGAGTCCTTTACCAACTTGCAGATGACCCTTAGTCTGTATCGACCAGGAGGGTACATCAAGACTTTGCTGCCGTAAGACCCTATCTTGTCAAAGGACTCAGTACCGGCAAGATGACTGTCAAAAGCAAAGAGTGCAGCAAGGCCAAAGGTGTTGACCGCAAATATGTCACAGGCCAGTTCGATGAGGCCCGTCACGAGATACCCCAGCATTTGTTCAAGCTTCTCCCTGTACGTGGCATCCTTCTGCAGGTCCCTCTGCACATCGTCCTGAGTGTAGCCGAGGGCTTCCAGTAGCTTTTGGCGCCAAAGAGGAAGGTTCGTTGGGATCAAATTAATGAGGTTTTGTAGAGAGAAGAAGTTATATCCAATTTCGTGACCAAGTAGAACATGCTGAAAGACGGAGTTCCGTTCAACGGCGGGAAAGAAAATGAACCCAAATCTTGAATAAAACTTATTTTTTGGAAAAAAAGCTTCAGTAAATTGTGAATCTGTTAGCTCTCCCTTAGCTCGCTCATACAGTCGGTTGCGAAGATTGTCGGGGGCTATAATCTCCCCTACGAGTTCCTCATACACCGACAATAACTCCATATAAGTATAGTTGAATTCCGGCTGTGCGCTGACAATGAACTTATGCTCTTTGTGGAACTGTCGAAAGATACCCTCAATAGGTGGAATCAAGCTCCAGGGGACATGTTCACTGCCCGTCTTTTCCACAAACGACAAGTGGTAGGATAATCTCCGGGTGTATAGTGAGAAGGAAATGATCAGGTCAAGGTTTACTGTATGGTTTTCAATATAATCCCTATGGAGTTTCGCTAATTCCTCCTTGAAGATGCTTACTATTTCAAGAAGGGTTGTTAGAAAAATGAGAGGGGAAAGAGAGGGAAAGTCTTTAGCTTTCTCCTTTAATATCTTTCGCTTGAGAAGATCTAAACGAAGAAGTGTTTCTGTGAGCAGTAGTTTATAGCTGTGGTCGGCCATGGAGCGTCACTCGATCCAGACCCTTTTCTCCACATGGGCATCAGCTATCCTAGCCGTCTCAACTAGGACTTTCGACATTTGTGAGAATGTCTTTTTCAGAACCCCTAGCTGTTTGTTTTCTAGTTCCTTACCCTCAAGAAGGCTACCTAGGAATTCCTCACTCTGATCGACTGTCTCAATAAACTTGTCCAGGTCCCCATTTCCCACGAGTTCTTTGATGTTCTCCACGAAGAATGAGTAGATTTCAACTTTGCTCAGCGTGTCAGCCTCGAAATTCGAGCTAAAACTCACAATAAACTCCCGACCGCCCTTAATGTCTGTCAGCAGCTTTTTCGCGCTCTGTAGTAGCCTCCTATTAGACTCACTCAAGCTTGGCCTGTCAAAAATTGGTACAATTTTCGCAGTCAAATAGCCAAGCCTGAACAAATGAGCATCCTTCTGTAGATCCAAAGGATCCATACTCACCTCCACTTAACTCTCCCTTACTAAGTCGTTACTTTTGTCAATAAAACTTACTACGAGAAACACCCTTATTATGTCAACAAAAATAACCCTCACTCTAATAATAACTTATAAGGCAATAATGTCAATCACTTATCTGCGATCTGTAGGAGCTAAACCAGTTCTCTGTTTTGTTTACAAAAGTAAGTATAGGCACAACAATAACTTAATGGGGTGCAAAAATCATCAGTCAGCCAGCCGCAGTGGCATCACCAGACAGAGGAAATCTTCCTTGGGGGTCTCGGGGCTATAGACAATAGCCGCAGCGACAGGTGAGGAAAATTCAAATACCGCCTCATCCCCATCGATTCTTCCGAGCACATCGGTAATGTAACTCGCATTGTACCCCAGCTCAATCGGCTCACCGACATAGTCACATTCCAGCACCTCTTTTCCTTCCCCACCCATGTCAGCATTTGCGGTCGACAGTGTTAGTTGGTTCTCTTGGAGACCAAACTTCACCTGGTGGGTAAGGGCATTTGACAGTATTGAGACGCGTCGTACCGCACTTGCAAGCTCCGTCTTTGACACTGTAAGTTTCTTATCACTAGATGTTGGGATTACCTGCTCAAAATTAGGATACGGTCCTTCTATTAGGCGTGAACTTAGAATAATATCACCTAAGTTGAAGATTATATTATTTTCACCAAAAATGATTCCCACCTCGTCTCCCTCATGCGACAGCAGCCGTGGTATAATATCAAGCACCTTTGGGGGAATAATAACGTCATCGTATAAGCCCTTGAGTTTTGGGTTCTCAACTGCAAACTTAGCTAATCGGTGTCCATCGGTGGCAACCATCTGCATTTTGTCACCCTTGGTTTGCCAAAGGATGCCATTTAATGCCGGTCGGGTCTCATCGTCGGAACAGGCAAAGGTTGTTTTCTTTATCATCCCGGTTAGGTCCCCACCACTAATTCTAATCTCCTTCTTAGTATTAACGGCCGGGAGTTTGGGAAAGTCCTCTGCAGATATACCGGCGATTTTATAAGAACCGTTTGGTATTTTTATTTCCACACGCGAGGCTGTCGTCTCAAAAGCAATCTCCGTTTCCGGAAGTTCCTTTATGATCTCAAAGAGTATCCGAGCAGGCATACATATAGAACCCTTCTTAGCAACAGCGCACTCAAGCGACGTAGAAATAGAAATATCAAGATCAGTAGCTGATAGCTTAATCCTATTTTCCAAAGCCTCAATTAAGAGGTTTGTCAGAATAGGCAGTGTTGACTTAGCGGGTACCACCTGTAGTATATACTGCAGGTAACCACTGAGTCGCGATTTAGGTAATGAAAATTTCATTGATTATTTCCTCTGATGAATGTTCTCCACAGAAACATATAATTACTCTTTGTATCTATCTATATAGTATTAGTAATATGTATTCTTCAAATGTTGACAATCTAAATACTAACATAATATCGTGCTTTTATGCTATAGGTGGCAACAATTTAATATCGGTGTCTTTTGTCCTCCTATACACAGCGGAGTGGAGCAAGTGTTCATAGTTCGGCAGTTACAGTCATAGGAGCTAGAGTGATTATTTGCCCGCAACTTTTCCACTTTATTTACCCACAAACTATTAGTAGAGCAACAAGGCTGACAGCTTGTCAATTTTTTCTCTGAAAGCCGGATTAGCGGACATCTTCTTAGCGACTAGGTCACACGCATGGATGACAGTAGAGTGATCCCTGCCACCAAAAGCGGTACCGATAGCCTTAAGTGAGCTATCCGTAAGTGAACGTGAGAGGTACATAGCTACCTGCCTTGCAAGTACGATATCTGAGGTCTTCTTTTTTGCCTTCATCATTTCCGGATCAATATGGAAGAACTCAGAGCTTTTCGTCTGAATTGCTTCTATTGTAATCTCCCTCTTTTGAGAGCCAATGTTATCAGTTAGGACTCTCTGTGCTAGCTCTAGGTCCGCGGGTACGTTTTTGAGTGAGGCGTAGGCAAGCAGGCGAATGAGGGCACCCTCGAGTTCCCGTATATTGGTCGATATCTTATCTGCAATAAAGCGGACAACGTCCTTTGGGAGTGTTGTTCCTTCCGATTCAAGTTTCTTGTAAAGTATTGCTGTGCGGTTTTCAAGGTCGGGCGCTTGCAGGTCAGTTACAAGGCCCCATGAAAAGCGGGATAGAAGGCGAGCCTCAAGACCGCGAATCTCCTTGGATGGTCGGTCGGAGGTAAGAACAATTTGTTTTCCGAGATGGTGTAGAGTATTGAAAGTATGGAAAAATTGTTCTTGTGTCGATTCCTTGCCGGCAAAGAACTGGATATCGTCGATCATTAACACATCCACATCACGGTAGGCGCGGGTGAAGTTTGATACCGAGCGATTAGATATGGCTGCTATGAAGTCAGAGGTAAACTTCTCAGAAGTCGCATATATGACTCGTTTGGATGGGAATGTTGCGAGGATACGGTTGCCTATCGCCTGTATAATATGAGTTTTGCCAAGCCCCGTGCCACCATAAATGTATAGCGGGTTATATTTGGTCAAGCCGGGGCCTTCTGCGACGGCCATCGAGGCTGCACAGACAAACTGGTTGAAATCCCCAACAACCAGTGAGTCAAAGTCGTACTTCGGGTTAAGATTACAGTAGCTTGGAAGAGGGCGGCCGGATGGGGTAGGTTGGCTCTCTGTTTTGGTACTCCTGTGGAGATCCAGCAACTCCTGAGCTTCCCGGCCGTCATTACCAGATGTGACGTAGGTTACCTTGAATTGCTGCCCCAGGGCCTCTCTAAACGCCTCCTCAATCAGTTCGCTGAAATGAGTCCGTATCCAGTCAGCTACAAACTGGTTAGGGACTCCAATCTTAAATTCACCCTGCCCGTTTGGTTGACCCTTAGTAGGCTTAAACCACGTGCTAAACGACTGCTCATTCAGGCGACAGGCTATGTACTGAAGGCAGTCTTTCCACTCCCGTGAGCTTCCAATATTCTCCTGCGCTATCAATGGCGTACCCCCTCGTGATAAACGGTTTTATTGCGAAGGTTATTGCGGTCTCTGAATCCTTCAACAGATAATGGATTATTTAACAGAATCTTATCCACACAAATATCAACAATTGTGACTTATTTCCCGAAAGGTAACGTAAGTTGGGACAATCGATTGCTAAAAGCCCCAAGATAGTTTTCCACACATTATTAACACAATGATACTCAAGAGGTTTCACAAGCCTAAATAGAAAGTGTGAGCCTTCCAGTCAAGGCATTGCGTGTATTAATTTACTTAATTCTTCAACTGATTAGGCAGAGAGGGATTAGGCAAAGAGGATGTAGGTGTCCACACGACTTAGTAACTACGACTTTGGTGCCCTTGACAAGTGACTGATAACGAAGATTGTTTGTCTCAAAGGGTTATCATAGACCTGTCTCTTCGATGTAGCGGGCCATAGTTTCGAAGAGGGCAACCTGTTCGGCGGTGCCATCAGTTGATACCGGTTTACCGGTGTCGGAGCCCTCACGCAGCGATGTCATAAGTGGGATCTCACCTACCAGTGGGACACCGAGCTGTTTGGCAAGGTCCTTGCCGCCATCCTTGCCGAAGATGTAGTCTTTCTCGCCGTTGTTATCGTAGTAAGCCATATTTTCTACAACGCCGATGACTTTCAGCTTAGTTTTCTCTGCCATTTTGGCAACCCGGCTGGCTACGTTTGTGGCTGCAGCTTGCGGTGTGGTGACGACGAGGAGTTCGGCGGATGGTATTGCCTGGGCGATTGTGATTGTAACATCTCCCGTTCCAGGCGGGAGGTCAAGTAAGAGATAATCGAGGTTGTCCCACATGACATCGGTGAGGAATTGCATTATGGCTTTGTGGAGCAGTGGCCCCCGCCAGATGACCGGCTCATTCGCCTCAACAAAAAACCCCATTGAGACCACCTGGATATTATCGCCCTTACGCAGCGGGACTATCTTGTTGTCGATAGCTGTCGGTTGGCCGTGCACACCCAGCATGTGGGGAATAGAGAAACCGTAGACATCCGCGTCAAGCAGTCCTACACGGTGGCCGAGTCGAGCCAAAGCAGCGGCAAGGTTGGCTGTAATTGTCGATTTGCCGACTCCCCCTTTACCGGAGGCGATGGCTATGAAGCGACGGGCGATATTTTCCAGGTTTAGGCTCGGCTGGGAGCCTTTTGTGCCGTGGCCAAGCTTCTCTTTAAGGCGTTCCCGCTGCTCGTCAGTCATGGCGCTGAATTCAACCTTGACTGATGTTACTTCAGCTATCTCACTGACGCCTCCGGTGATATCGTCTACGATCTTTTGTTTTTGGGGACATTCAGGAACGGTCAACGAGATGCCGACCGTGACGTCGCCGCCTGCGATATTCACAAACTTCACCATGCCCAGCTCTGTCAAAGGCTTTTTCAGTTCGGGATCATCTGTCCCGCTTAGAACTTTCAGTACCTGCTCTTTGGTAATCATTTCCTTGCCTCTTTATGTTTGTATACTTCGTTATCTCGTCGGCCGCTATTTCTCCAGTGCCTCGGGCTGCCTCGAGTTACAACCCAATCATTACCGGATTGTTTCCTGTAGCTCCAGGCGGGTATTTCCCATATATATACACAAACTCGAGGTAATAGCAAGGGGCCAGGTGTCAGTTATGCGTTGGGGCTGGGATCGGGAGGGAAACCGGGAATTACGGCGCCGTCGGCTTAGGGGGCCGACTGCGATGTCTGTAGTGGGTTGTCAGCATACTGACAAGTAGAAAGACAATGGAACAGCTTATAGCAGCATCGGCTACATTGAATGTCCACCAGCGGTCCAGGTGGTAGCCCAGCACGTTGATGTCAAAGAAGTCTACGTCGAAGAAGTCGATTACTTTACCCAGCCGTACCCGGTCAATGATATTACCGATTGCTCCGCCGGCGGTGAATGCCAGGGGGTAGGCAATGCGGGCGATATGGCGATTTACAATGACGTAGTATAGGACAAATAAAAGGATAGCCAGCGATGAGATTAGGTAGTAAGCTGAGGAGCCGAGACTCGTTCCCATGGCTCCACCCTCATTATACACGAGTGTAAGCATGAAAAAGCGCCCCAGAACTTCTACTGAGGGCTTGCCGACAAGGTAGTTTACCGCCCAGACCTTGACTAACTGGTCAGCAACGATCACTCCCACGATAATAGTTACCGGCCAGATGAGCTTTGTCCACTTGCTAGCGGCCAGCTTTGCTCCCCTCTTCGGCTGATTTGCACTCGATGCACAGACGGGCGTGGGGAACAGCCTTAAGGCGAGCGGGACTGATGGGCTTGCCACACTTGATACACTTGCCGTATTCGCCACCTTTGATCCGCCGTAGAGCCTCGTCGATGTGGTAGACGAGCCGCCCGGACTTGGAGGCAAACATAAAGGCAAGCTCCCGTTCCATGGCATCCGTGCCTTGGTCCGCCATGTGGTAAGAATAGGACGATATGTCGCCGGTGGACTCCCTAATGGTTGTGGATACCCGATCTTTCATTGTCGCCGTTATCTCTTCCAGCAGGGATTTCTTCTTGGCCAGCAGCAGTTTCTCGTACCTCTTCAAATCGGACTTACGCATGGTCTCCTCCGATCTTATGCTTTTGCCACTGCGATAGATGCCTTCTCACCGTTGATATTCCATTCTTTTCCGCCGTCGATCGACTCGCGGTCGGTTAACTCGATCCTATGTGCTAGCGTTTCACGCCGGATGAACTCGTCATACTTTGTGGCCACTGACTTTAGTCGCTGCGAAGAACCTATCCTGACATTGATATGGTCGGTGACTTCGAATCCGGAACTCTTGCGCATATTCTGAATCTTGTTGACGATCTCGCGGGCGAAGCCCTCGCCTGTTAGCTCTTCATTCAACTCGATCGCTATGGCAATCGTAATCGATCCGTCGCCTTCGACGGCAAAGCCTTCTCTCTCGGACTTTACGATCTCCACCTCGTCCGCCGTGAGGATAACTCTGCTTCCGTTGGAGTCAAACGATATTTGCCCCGATTCCGTGAATTCCTTTACAGCCTTGGAGTCAAGGCTACTGATATACGCTGCGGCCGGCTTAACATTGGCTCCCAGCTTTGGCCCAGCCAGCTTGAAATTCAACCGGGCCGAGTAGCTTACATATTGGTCAATGTTAGGACTGAACGCCACCTCTTTGATATTCAACTCCTCTTTGACGATATCGAAGTAGTCTTGCAACTGCTGCTTGTCGATATACTCCGGTACTCCGATAAGGATACGAGAAAGCGGTTGCCGAACTTTAAGGTTTTTCCTCGATCGGGCGGCGCGGCCTAGTGAGACAATTTTCTCCACAAGGCCCATGCTCTCTTCCAGTTTGGTATCGATTTGTGTCTCGTCCGGCTTGGGATACTCGGTCATGTGTGCGGAAAGCGGCAGGCCGTGCTTGGTCCTGTTTTCCCCCATTAGTTGCGTCCATATCAGTTCGGATACAAAGGGCGATACGGGCGCAGTCAGGCGACAGACTCCAGCCAGGATGCGATGCAGCGTTAGGTAGGCCCGCATCTTGGACGGATCATCCGCCTTGGCCCAGAAACGTCGACGGTTGTTGCGGACATACCAGTTCGACAGTTCGTTGATGACGAAGCTCTGAATCGACCGCACCGGGGGAGTGATTTCATAGTTGTCGAAATGCTTCGTGACATCCTTGACCAGGCTGTGATAGCGTGAATTGATCCAGAGGTCGAAGCGTTCCGGTTCACCTGCCTTGCTTTCCAGGTACTGCTCGATCGAGAGTCCGTCTTTTTCGGCTCGCTCGGCAACCTGGTCGATGTTGGCGTAAATGGCGAAGAAGGAATAGGTGTTGCGCAGGGTATCAAAGTACTTGCGGACCACCTCTGCCAGACCTTCCTGGTCAAATCGCGTAGGGAGCCAGGGGTTGGAGGTTGAGACAAGGTACCACCGCACCGGGTCGGCCCCGAACTTGTCGACAGTGACAAAGGGGTCAACCACATTCCCCTTACTTTTGGACATCTTTTTTCCCTCCCTATCAAGAATGTGCTCAAAAACGATGACATTCTTGAACGGAGGCTTGTCAAAAAGCAAGGTAGAAATAGCCAGTAGAGAGTAGAACCATCCCCTGGTTTGGTCCACGGCTTCAGAAATGAAATCGCCGGGATAATGTCTTTCAAATTCCTCTTTATTTTCAAACGGGTAATGCCACTGGGCGTACGGCATGGCGCCGGAGTCAAACCAGACGTCAATTACCTCCGGCACCCGGCTCATCGTGCTACCACATTTGCAGGTCAGCTTTATTTCGTCTATTTGCGGTTTGTGTAGATCGAGTTCTTCAGGTGGATCGATTGCCTCTTGGCGCAACTGCTCAATTGAGCCAACCATTTTTTGTTTGTTGCATTGAGGGTTGTCGCAGATCCAGATCGGCAGTGGCGTTCCCCAAAACCGCTCCCGTGAGAGTGCCCAGTCGACGTTGTTTTCCAGCCAGTCGAGCATGCGGCCGGTACGGATCTCATCGGGATGCCAATGAATGGCGTTGCTGTTCTTGATGAGCTGATCCCTAAAGTCGGTCGTTTTTAGGTACCAGGACTGGCGGGCGATGTAGATCAGCGGGGAGTGGCAACGCCAGCAGAAGGGGTAGTTGTGTTCGTATATTTCCTTTTTGAAGAGCTTGCCGGCAGCTTTGAGGTCTTTGATGATGACCGGGTCGGAATCCTTGATGAACATACCGGCATACGGCCCGGCAAAATCCTTGAATATGCCGTTAGCCTCAATTGCCTGCAAAACGGGTAAACCATACACCTGCCCGATTTCATAGTCGTCGGCACCGAAACCCGGGGCGATGTGAACAATACCGGTGCCGTCCTCAAGGGTAACAAAGTCACCATTGATGACATAGAAGGCACTGTCGATCTTATCCTTGAAGGTGTCAAAAAGAGGTACATATTTCCGCTTCAGGAAATCCGAGCCTTTATAACGCTCGATTACTTCTTTGTATTCGCCGAATACTCTGCCCATGAGGGCTTCGGCCAGGACGAGTTTTTCCCCCTCGTGCTCGACCATCACGTAGTCGGCGTCGGCTTTCATGCACAGGGCGGCATTGGAAGGGAGAGTCCAAGGGGTGGTTGTCCACAGGAGGTAAAAGAAATCGCCATCGGTGGCTTTCGCTTTGACGTATATAGAGGGGTCTCTGACGATATCATATCCCTGCGCCACTTCATGGCTGGACAGGCCGGTGCCGCAGCGGGGGCAAAAGGGCACCGTTCTGTATCCCCTGTAGATAAGGCCCTTATCGTAGAACTCTTTTAAAATCCACCAGACCGACTCAATATACTCGTTGGTTAGAGTTATGTAAGCATCGTCAAGGTCGAGCCAGTAACCGATACGGCGCGTGATTTCATTCCAGTCTTTGAGGTACCTGAAGACCGAATCGCGGCACTTCTGGTTGAACTTTTCGATCCCGTAATCAACGATTTTGGCTTTGTTGTCGAGTTTGAGTTCCTTTTCCACGGCGATCTCCACCGCCAGGCCGTGGGTATCCCAGCCGGCTTTGCGGTCGACACGGTAGCCACGCATCGCTTTGTAGCGGCAGATCAGGTCTTTGACGGTACGTGCAATGACATGGTGAATGCCTGGTCGTCCGTTGGCAGTGGGGGGGCCTTCGTAGAAGACGAAGTGTGGCTTGTCCTTGGCCAGCTCCTTGCTCTTGTCATAGACCCTGTCCGTCTCCCAGAATTTGAGGATTTTTTCCTCGGCAGCAGGGATAGAGAAATTGTCTTTTAGTGTGTCGAATTTCATCTGTTCATAACTCTCTGGCTTGGTTCAATAATAACCTAATAAATTACTTTATTCGGCAATTATTGTAAAGACTTTTTGGATGAAGTAAAACGCGATCAGGACCCTACAGAACGAAAAAGGTCAAGGCAGATGTGGACATCTGCCACTCACAGGAGTGTTTACTACACCAGCCTCTCCATCTCATCCACATGCTCGGAGAACATCTTGAGGGTAGCTTGGATCGGGGCGGCGGTGGTCATGTCGATATCGCAGATTTTCAAAAGCTCAATCGGGTAATCGCTGCCGCCGGCGGAGAGCATCTTGAGGTAGCGGTCAATTATCGCCTTCTCTCCGGCCAGAATCTTGCTCAAGATCGCCTGTGAGGCGGCGTACGAGGTGGCGTACTGGTAGACATAGAAGGTCATGTAGAAATGCGGGACGCGGCTCCACTTGAGTGGTGAGAGTTCATCCTTTGCCAATTCCGGGCCGAAGTACCGGCTGCCTAACTCATCCCACAGTTTGCTGAGTACTTCCGGCGAAAGAGCGCCACCTTTCTCCACTTCCTCATGTATTGCCAGCTCAAAGCGGGCGTACATCACCTGGTTGAAAAAGGTCCCCACTGTTATGTCGATGTACCGGTTGAGGAGATATAACCTCTCCTGTTTGTCCGTTGCTTTTTGCAATAGATAGTGGATAAGCAGCCCTTCGTTGAGAGTGGAGGCTACCTCGGCCAGGAATATGGAATACTGCGCCTTTGGGTAGGGTTGAGTGGAGTTGGACAGATAACTATGCAGGGCATGGCCCATCTCGTGGGCGAGGGTGAACATGTTGTCGACGGTGTCATTGTAATTCATCAAGACAAAGGGATGGGCCGAGTAGCTTCCCCAGCTATAAGCTCCGCCGCCCTTGCCCTGGGTTTCAAAAACATCAACCCACTGAGACGCAAACCCGTTGCGGAGGTTTTCTCCGTACCTCTTTCCAAGTGGCTTTAAGGCTTCGAGGATCCTGTCTATAGCCTCTTGGTATTTCACCTCGTAGTCCCTGTCCGGGAAGAGCGGACAGACAAGGTCGTAGGGTTGAATCTCATCGAGCTTGAGAATCCGCTTGCGCAGGGTTATGTACTTATGCAGGCTTTCGAGGTTGTTCTCGGTGGTGTCAAGCAGTGAATTGTAAACGGAAACCGGTATATTGTCATTGTACAGAGCGCTGTGCAGGCAGCTCTCAAAGTGGCGGGCACGTGAATAGAAAATATCAGCGTTTATGGTTGACGCTAGAGACGCCCCAAAGGTGTTGATGTGGTCCTTGTAGACGGAATAAAAGCCTTCGAAGGCCTCTCGGCGCACGCGGCGATCGGATGATTCAAGGAACTTGGCAAAACGCTGTTTGGAAAGGGTGACTTCGTTGCCTTTTTCATCTTTGATCGGAGGATACTTCAGGTCAGCGTCGTCGAGCATCGTAAAGACTGTGTCCGGTCCACGGGCGATCATTGACGACTGAGCCAGCAGTTCTTCCACTTCCTGTGAGCGGATATGTTTTCGGGAGCGGATCAGGTCCTTGATATAGACGTCATATACGTCAGTCTTTGGGAACTGTTCAGACATCTGCCGGAGCGTCTCTTCTTCAATTTTCAGAAGCTCCGGCTCTATGAAGGCAAACGCCGCACCTGCCTGTGAGGAGAGCATCGCCGCCCGGTCGGTCATCGCCTGGTACTTGGAGACGCGGTTGTCAAGGTCCTGGCTGAGTTTGGCGTACTGATAGAGCTTGGCGGCAGTCAGCAGCAGCTCGCTTCTGGTTTCAAGGCAGTGGTAGAGAAGATCGGCGGAGCTGGCCAGTTTCCCGGCGAACTCTTGAGCTTTCTCTATCAGGCCCTGCGCTTTTTTTAAGTCCGCCTCCCAGTCGTCATCGGATTTGTAAAGGTCCCGTAGATTCCACTTGTAGTTATCTTCGATTACATCCCGTGTCGGGATAGCCTTTGGTTTTGTCTTGGCCTCAGTTGCGATAGGCATAGCGCTCCTTTCTGTGGCTGGCGGATTTTCAATGGCCTAATATGCGGTGGAAGCCGAGCAAAAGCAAGCCGAGCCTGTTTATCGAGCAGGTGGACTTCCCTTCACCCTTTTGGTGGAGAGAAGCCCAACCGCACCATTCACTTCTGAAACTCTTTCCCTATGGTATACGCCTGGCCGAGGTATTGACCAATTCTATAATAGCTGTGCGTTTGGGTGGCATAGATGAAAGGTTTTAACTTCTCAATGTCGGGTTCCCCTTTCTCTCCCAGGACAGCTTCATCGATTTTTACATCCACAATTTCGCCGACAAACTGCGTGTGCCGACCCAATTCAAGAGTGTGGGCGAGCTTGCACTCCAGCACCAGCGGGAACTCCTTGATATATGGCGCATCTACCAGATCGCTCTTCACGGGCGTAAGCCCGGTAGCGGCGAACTTGTCTTCCGATCTCCCCGATTCTATCCCGAAATAGTCGGCCTCTTTGATGTGAGCCTCGGACGGAACATTCACCGTGTAGGCTTTACGGGACAGAATACTCCCGTATGAATACGTGGCTTTCCTCAGAGAGACGGTGATACAGGGAGGATCGGAGCAGCAAACCCCGCCGTAGGCGACGGCCATGGCGTTGGGTTTGCCATCCTTGTCATAAGTCCCCACTACCCAAACGGGCATTGGAAAGATCAGAGATTTAGCGCCGAAGGATTTTTTCATTGGGTTTCTCCTGTTGATTTTCACATTCTTATTTCGTCTGCAAGGTTGTCAGGTTCAGTAAGCCAACCGCATGACAGAATATTGGGGAGTCGACGGGAAAAAGCAAGGGGACTGGAAGTCAGGAAACCGTCAGGCCGAGACGCCTGACGGCACCTTATAGGCAGCGTTTACTCTCTTAGGTGGTGTCGGCCGTCTCTGGCTGACACTTGTCGCGATGGGCTGGCAGCCGTCAGGCAGGGACGCCTGACGGCACTTGAATGGCTTTTCTCACTGCGTGTTTCTAGGTGGTGTCGGGTGACTCTGCCTGACACCTATTTCGTTGCTAAGAAGCATTCGTGTATGTAATTTGCGGTGGTATGTCAAGACGGGGAAGAAGTTCACTTAGAGAGCAGCGAGTTTTCTTTGTTACTACTACAGTAAAAGATCACCGGCAGCTCTTTGACACAACTGAGAAACTTATAGAACTGAGGAATGTCATCTATCAAGTAGTGCGAAAGCATGTCGCAAAGCTTTACGGATATGTGCTAATGCCGAATCACGTGCATCTCTTGGTCGGTGTGCAAGGAGGTGGGCCGGAACTCTCAGATTTTATGCGGGATATTAAGTCGCTTTCTTGGCGCAAAATGTTTCGAAACACTCCCGGAATTTGGGCACCTCGGTTTGATGATGTTGCTATTTACACTGAAGAACAATTCCGTGTAAAACTGAATTATATCCACAATAATCCGGTAAAGGCGAAGCTGGCAAACCTAGCAGAGAATTACTCCTTTTCGTCGTCGGCTGCTTGGCTTGGAACGGCACCGGATGATATGGTGACAACAGAGCTTGAACTGTAAGAATACAACGTGGTGTCAGCCGTCTCGGGCTGACACTTGTCTCGATGGGCTGGGAGCCTTCAGGCAGAGACGCCTGACGGCACATTGAGACTACTCCTTTGTCTGAGGGAAGTACCACTCGTCTACTAAATAATCATAAAGGTGGTCTACTATATCGACCACGCTCTGACTTGACTCTTCATTCTTGATTATGTCAACAGCAGTCGTTACTTCCGCTAATGACATACCTGACGATGAAAAGGGACCTATCACTGCTGCTTTTTTGTAGATTCTCTCCAGTAGTTTCTCAATATATTGAATTTCTTGCCCCCTGAAGTTATCGGGAATCTTAGTTACCAACCACTGGGCATACCGAGCATAGAACTCGCGAGCGGCCTGTTTTCTGGCTTTTTGGGGGAGAATACCGCCAGAAACAGCAACTAATATTAGGCCAAAGAGTGACACTACGATGTACCCGCCTACAAGGCCACCAATTAGACCCCAAAGGCCCCAAATGATGAATCCTATTAAACCTATTAGGACAATTGCTATTTGTGGTAAGAATCTCCTGATCAGCTTGTCACCTCCAATTATTGTGGTGTCAGCCGTCTCTGGCTGACGCCTATTGCGTATGTTATTCCTACATCCTCTCCACACACCCAGCTATCAAATCCCGCAGTTTCGGTTCGGTGGAGGAGGCTGTGCCGATGACGTCCTCTAAAGAGCAGGGGTGCATGTTGTCAGCTAAACCCATATCGGTGATAATCGAAAAGGCCAGAATCTTGTTATGCTGGTGGTGGGCGGTGATTACCTCCGGCACAGTCGACATCCCTACGGCATCGGCGCCGAAACCGCGCAGCATCCGGTACTCCGCCGCCGTCTCCAGGCAGGGGCCGGTCAGGCCGACATAGATTCCCTCCTGTAATCGAAGGTTCTGCTTCAGCGCTACCTCTTTGGCCAGTTGCTGGTAGCCGCAGTTATAGACTTCGTACATGTCCGGGAAGCGGTCGCCCCATTCATTGTCATTGGGACCAATAAGTGGATTGCCGGGGAAGAAGTTGATGTGGTCTTTAATAAGCATGATGTCACCCGGCTTGAAGTTGGGGTTCATCCCACCGGCGGCGTTGGAAACGATCAGAGTTTCGATACCCAGCGCCTTCATCACCCGCACTGGAAATGCGATTTGCTGGAAACTGTAGCCTTCATAATAGTGGAAACGCCCCTGCATACAGACAACAGGTTTGCCTTTCAGGTGGCCGAAGAGCAGTCGCCCGGCGTGTGACTCAACGGTTGAAACTGGAAAGTGCGGGATTTTGTCATAGGCGACAGTGCCTGTCATCTCGATGCCCTCCACGAGTGATCCTAACCCGGTGCCTAAAATGATGCCAATGCGTGGTGTCAAAGTCACCTGGCTCTTTACGTAGCTGACTGCTTCCTCCAGCATTCTATGAAACTCGTCAAGGTTCTCCATCATCTATCTCCTTTAGAATAATGCGCTTCAAATATATTAACGAATATATCGATTCTTCTGTTACTGTCAGCAGAAAAATGGCGGGCAAAAAAAGACTGGCCGGGAAGGGTATTGGTGGCCAGTCTTTTATACGTTAGGTGGGAGTAATCTTAGCTTTTTTCGGCTTTATCCATTTCTTCTTCAAACTTGGCGACTACGCGGTCGAGTTCCTCGGCAAGATTTTCAGGGTTCATTTTCGGATCGGCCTTTGCTTGATCCGCTGCCTTGTCGATGTCGACGGCATTGTGCTCTGTCGCATCAGCCTGGCTGTCGGCGGTGACCGCAACTTGGTCAACGGTATTGCCGGTTGGCTTGTCGGTTTCCGGGGTGATAAAACCCTCTGGAATGTCCTCGGCGCGCGCCGTGGTCTCAACTATTTCGCCAGGCGCCGCGGGACTTTCAGCCATGGCCACGGGGGGCTGTTGTTCGGCCGGCGGTTCTTCCTCTTTGCGTTGATACTTCTCCAGAGCTGCGGCTAGTTCAGGATCAACTGGTCTCTCTGGTAGTACCTGCTGGTCGGGAACCTCTTCTGTTGCCGCTGGGGCCGCTTCTTCTATCATACCGACCTCGGGCGGAGTCGCTACCGGCACTATCTCTTCGGCTGCATTGGCTTCTTCGGTTTTGATCGGTTCGGGTTTCTCCGGCATGGAGGCGATAGTCTCGAGCTTTTTATGAGAAACCTCGGTCGACTCGGTAACCTCGATATCACTCTTGGACGGTGTAGTAGGCTCGCTGCTGACGACCTCTTCGAGGACCTCCAAGTGTGACCTGATCAAATTGCGAAGCTTGTAGAGATATGATTTCTTGGCAAGCTGGAGCTTGGCGATCTGTTCTTCTATCTCGGTGACCTTATGGGTGCGAGATCCGATAATGCTCTCAGCCTCCGTTTTAGCCTGTGACAGGATGAGTTCGGCTTCCTTCTTGGCGTTGGCGACAGTCAGATCAGCGTTGCGCCTGGCATCGATGGCCGCGCTTTTAATCGTGTCTTCGAACTGTCGTAACCCCGCGAGCTGTGTCTTGAGCGAGTCGATCTCCATAGAGAGCTTAAGGTTCTCCTGCTTGAGCACCTCTATCGTAGTGGCCGCCTGCTCCCGGAAATCATTCACTTCGTCCTTGGAATATCCACGCATCTGAGTCGAAAACTCGTAGTTGCGGATATCATTGGGTGACAGATCCATAAGTCTCTCTCTTATCTTCAGGTTCTCACTTCTCCCATCACTGTCTCTGCGCCACGGGCAAGTCGGTTTTTGCAAACCGATTAGTTGCGGTGACGCAGCCACTATTTATTATCGGGGTTTTCTGCCAAAAGATTGAGCAGGAATCTGATGCGCTTGGTATAGTTACTGGGTTCCGGGCTTGCCTTGGTAGGTGATAGGACCGGCAAATCGGTGCCCCGCCCGGAGGGACATTTCAACTCGTGATTAAGAAGACCGATCTGTTGCGCAGTGTACTGTTTGTCTGTGGTCTTTTGGTTACTTCTTGTGGGTTCTTACTGGTGCGAGAATGTCAAACCTTGTCGCAGGCCGCTTTAGAAGGGCGCCTATGTCATCTGGCGCGGTCCGAAAAGCGCTGTGCCGATGCGGATCATGGTCGCCCCCTCGGCGATCGCCAGCGGGAAATCGTCCGACATCCCCATCGAGAGAGTGTCGAAGTTATCCCCCGCTATCTCGCTGGCCTGGTCAAACAGCTCGTGACAAAGGCGGAAAGACCGGCGGACGGTATCTTCATCATCTGTAAATGGCGCAATTGTCATTAAGCCAGTCAGCTTGATATTGTCGAGGGCATTGACTTTTCTCACAAAATCAAGGCACTCAGATGGGGCCACACCGAACTTCTGACTCTCGCCGGAGCTGTTGACTTCGATGTAACACTCAATTGTTCGATCAACAAGTCCGGCCTGACGGTTGATCTCCCAGGCCAGTTTGAAAGAATCGATCGACTGGATGACATCGAAAAGAAGAACTGCTTTTTTGGCTTTGTTAGTCTGCAGGTGACCGACCATGTGGAAACGGGCAATATGCCCCACGTCGTTGATTTTCTGGTCGGCTTCTTGGACTTTGCTTTCACCGATTTCGTGGATTCCGGCTGCTACGGCAGTTTTGATGACGGTCGTCGGATGGGTTTTGGTGACAGCGACGATTGTAATGTCATCTGCATCGCGGTCGTACTGGTCACACGCCTCGGCGATCTGCCCGCGCAATTCCATGAGGTTTCTGGAGATGATGTCCTTCATCTATAAAAGTAATAAATGATGTTGACCGCCAATTAATCAAGGGAAATGTGATCAAGAGTTCATCACGGCATACATCTGCTAACTTCAGGTATACCCACACCCTTAGTATATGGTTATCTTTTTTATTGTCCTGTTTCTTCTGTGCAGTGTAAGTTATAATATGTCTATACAACATCCACTCAACTGGATCGAGCTGTCGTGCTCTGCTTTGAAGCACAACGTCAGATCGCTGGCAAAACTGGCCGGGGGGAGGATGCTGGCCGTATCGGTCAAGGCCAATGCCTACGGGCACGGCTTGCGGGAGATTGTACGTATGCTTGTTTCCCTGCCGGAGGTTACTTACGTTTCAGTTCATTCTCTTGAAGAAGCTATAGCCTCTCGCGAGGGCGGCTGGGACAGGAGGATCATGTTGCTCGGTCCGGTGGCGTCGGGATCTCTTGACGCGGTGCTGGAATACGACCTGGAGCCGGTTATCTTTGATAGGCGAACTCTCAGCGGTCTTGGAAAGCTTGCAGACAAGCGCGGCCGGCCTGTTAGAACGCATCTGAAACTGGAGACCGGCACCAACCGTCAGGGGATTACTGAAAAGGAGCTCCCGGCCTTTGCAGAAATGTACAAGAAACACCCCGGCCTGAAGAGGCCATATGGAGCCAGCACACATTTCGCCAACATTGAAGATACTACCAACCACGAGTATGCCGAGTATCAGCTCAGGAACTTCAACCGCCTGGTGACGGCCATGAGCCGCTTGGGGATAAAACCGACAGTGTGTCATACGGCCTGCTCGGCGGCCTTGATTCTCTTTGAAGAGACTCGCTTCCAACTGGTGCGTCCGGGTATTGCCGCCTATGGGCACTGGCCCTCGAAGGAAACATACCTCTCTTATCGTCTGCGTGGCGGGCGAAATGACCTGTTTCAACCGGTCCTTACCTGGAAAACCAGAGTTACCCAGGTCAGGCGGCTTCCCGCAGATACCTTTGTCGGCTACGGATGCACCTATCGCACTACCTCCCCCACTCGCCTGGCGGTGCTGCCGGTGGGGTACTACGACGGTTATGATCGCGGTCTATCAAACAGAGCGCACGTGTTGATCAAAGGCAGGCGAGCGCCGGTGCGAGGGCGTGTCTGCATGAATCTTATGATGGTCGATGTAACCGATATCAAGGGCGTGAAGCTGGGAGACGAAGTGACTCTCCTTGGGCAGAGCGGAAAGGAGATGGTTTCAGCGGGACAACTGGCCGAATGGGCCATGACGATCAGTTATGAGATGCTGGCGCGCATTTCCCCGACGATCCCCAGAGTCGAGGTTGCCTAAGCGGTTGGTAAAGAGCCTCACGGAGCCTCTTTGCGCTTGAATAAGTTATTGGAACAATTGTGGTTTCACGTAACCATTATGGCGTTGTTGGAGAATTTAGCTTGACACCACCAGCAATGGACGTTATCTCATGTGAAGCGTTTCACATGTGATACTTATGGGCGAGGACGTGAGAAACTGAGATGAATGTTCCTATGGCAGCGGGATCAACTAAGCGGATATCAGAATCCACTATACGTCGCCTGTCATTGTACTACAGGGCGCTGTCGCTTCTTGAGAAAGACAATTACAGGACTGTTTCATCCCAGGAACTCGCCAAATGGGAAAAACTCACCCCAGCTCAGGTACGGAAGGACCTCTCTTGCTTTGGGTCTTTTGGTACCCGCGGTTTGGGGTACCCCGTCCAGGAGTTAAAAAGGAAGATCGCTTCAATTCTGGGCATTGATAGGCTGTGGCGGGTAGCCCTCATTGGTGTTGGAAACATCGGCTCGGCGCTGGTCAGCTATAAAGAGTTCCAAAGGCAGGGCTTTCAGATTATCAAGCTGTTTGACAATGATCAGCGCAAGATCGGCTCCAATCACAAAGGTATTGTTGTTTCCGACATCGGGAATCTGGAAGCGGAACTTCAGGAAGCAAGAATAGAAATTGTCATACTCGCGGTGCCGGCGTCGGTTGCCCAGTATATTGTTGATGATGTTGTCAAGGCTGGGGTAAGGTCTATACTCAATTTCGCACCGGTAAACCTCAGGGTTCCTGATGATGTTTGTCTGCGTACCGAGAATATGGCTATGGAACTGGAATATCTCTCTTTTGCCATGGTGAACAATCGGCGTCAAAAACGGATGGTTAAGGATAAGGAACCTCCATCTCAGGGATGACGTGGAGGATACCTCTTTTAAGCGTCCTTTCGCTTAAAGATAACGGCTCGCGGCAAGCGGGCCGTTATTTTATCGTCAGTTGATGCCTGGCACATTCGGTATCTTTGAGTTGGGAACTGTCTGGCTTGTCTGACGTCTGCTGTCATGCCGAATTAGCTTACACCGTGCAGCGACAAATGGATGATCGTCGACGATGAAGAAATGACCAAAAACCTCGTCAAGGGAATCCTGACAAAGGCGGGTTTTGATGTCCTCACTGCTACTTCCGGTCGGAGCGGTCTCGCTCTCTTCTCTCAAGACTACTCCCGGATTGATCTGGTTGTGTTGGATCTCTTGGAGGTCTTGCCGGATTTACCGTGTATAATCTCCAGTGGGGAGGCGCCTGCTCCCGATGAGCTCCCCGACGAGCTCAACCATAATGTCCGGTTCCTTCAAAAGCCGTATCGCGCCAGTCAGCTTTTAGAAATGATTAATCAGGTTCAGACTGAAGCTGCAAAGCAAACGTGACCGGCTAAGCGTCCCTGGCGCTTCCCTCTCCAAAATCCGCTTTAATAATCCCTTGAAATTCCCTATCATTTCTCTGCTGACATGCAGTCGGTGAGAGGAAGATTGCGGCTATGATTTGGATTAACAGAACAGTGATTGTATGCCTCAGTGCCTTTGTGGCGATAAGTGGGGCGGCAGAGCTATCGGCTCAGCCGAAAAAGCAGTTTCGCCTGGGCTACTTCGAGGGAGGGCAATATCCCGTTCACGTGGTGCTGCGCAGTGAATTCGCTCGTCAGCTCCAGTGTGTGCTGCCCGAGGATTGTGAATTTGCCTTTGTCCCGGAAGGGTACCGATCGGCAGGATGGAAACGCGACTCCTGCCGCGCTATGGCAAAGCAGTTGGCCGCTCTGCCAAGTATAGATATGGTGGTTGCGCTCGGGCCGTGGGTGATCGAAGACCTGCTTGCGGCCGGATTCACTAAACCGATACTGGCCATGCACCAGTTTGACCCTATAGCGCAGGGGCTGGTGGGTAGTGACGGTCGCCCTATTGCGCCCAATCTGACAGTGCATGTAGTACCGGGGCGACTGGAGGACGATCTGAAGACCCTCGCCAAACTTGTGAGCGTGAAGCGGCTTGGGGTTCTCTATTTCCCATCAGGTGACGAGGGGCAGGCAATTGTTTCTACAATTGACTCGTTTGGGAAAGACCTCGGCTTCGAGGTCGTTACTGCGGAAGGCTTTGACAACTACGGGACCTACGCTTTTTTCAAAGCCTATTACCAGCTCGACAAAAAGATCGATGCTCTGTACCTGCCGCCGTTGTGGGGGATGGATGATATCAAGGTGAGTGAGTTCTTTCTGATGGTGGCCCATGACCGAATACCTGCTTTTACCTCTGAAGGAGAGTGTATGGTAGAAAGAGGAGCTTTCGGTTCCAACGCAGCTTATTCTATTATCTCGGAGGCCAGGTACAACGCTATCAAAGCTGCCCGCATCCTGCAAGGCGAACAGCCGGCAAATTTGCAGGTCAAGTTCCGTGGGGGAATGGCATTGGCCGTAAATGAGCAGACGGCTAACCAGTGTCAGGTTAGTTTGCCAACCGCGGTCACCGACGATGCGTATCTTGTCGCGGCTCCTATTACCGAAGCCACGCCAAAGTATACTCTGTCAGATGCAGTGGAGCGGGCGCTGTCGTATAATCCCGGCTATCTGGCGCGATATGACGCTGTTGAGGCGGCTGTCCAGGCGGCAAAGCAGGCCTACTCCGCCTACCTGCCCCAGATAGTGGCGGGAGCATCAGTAGCGCATCTTGACGATAACACTGTTGCGAATTCCAGGGGGACGCTTGAGAAGGACCGCTACCGGTCCACGGTCTGGTTAAATCAGACAGTGTTCTCTGCCGACGCCATAAAATCGATCCAGTTGGCTGCCAAGCAAAGGGACCTCGAACAGACCAACTTTCAGCAGGCAAAGCTCGATCTGGAGCTGGCGGTCACAGCCGCGTACCTCACCTATCTTGGGGCGCAGGAGGTCTTGGAAACACAGCTTCGTTATCGCACCTTGGTGGATCGCAGCCTTGAGATTGCCGGCACCCGATTGGTTCTCGAAGAAGGCAGTGAGATTGACCTGCTTCGCTGGAAGGATGAACGCCACCAGGCGACTTCGCGGATAATCCATGCAAGGTGGGGCGTGCAGGCCGCTAACGTTCTTCTTAATGTCCTGTTCAACCTTCCCGGAGACAATCCCCTTGCTCTTGACACCACTTTATTTTCCGAGAAACGATTTTGGAATGATTATGATCTATTGCATGCTCTCGTTCCTACTGCGCCCGATCAGAAGCAGCTTCAAGATTTCCTGGTGAGCGAAGGGCAGAAGGAGAACCCCGCGTTGCGATCCCTGGATATAGACATCGCGATCCAAAAGGACCTTCTGTCGAAGAATACAGCCCGGTACTACCCCACGCTCGATTTCCAGGCGTCGCTCAATTACGCCGACCAACTGGTCGATAGACCACTAACCTTTGTTGAGGAAAGCACCACCTGGTCGGTGTGGGGAGGACTCGTGTTGCCGATATTTCTCGGCACCGACCGCATACGGGAACGCACGAAGCTGAAAGCAAAGCTGAGCCAGGTTGAGTTTGAAAGGGATGCGGCTGGTCTGGAAGTGATGGGCGAAATTCGCAGGGGAGCGTGCGACCTTGTCGCGCAAGTTGGTAGTGTGCCGAGAGCGGTTCGTTCCGCCGAGCTGGCTACACAAAATCTGAAACTGATCCTGGAGAAGTACGAAGGTGGCAAGCTGGGGCTGGTCGATCTTGTCGACGCATAC
The DNA here is from genome assembly GCA_964416195.1 of uncultured Ignavibacteriales bacterium. Classification (GTDB taxonomy): domain Bacteria; phylum Zixibacteria; class MSB-5A5; order GN15; family FEB-12; genus CAYQDB01. The sequence goes on along the minus strand of CAYQDB010000007.1, from coordinate 91,209 downwards.
AGCAATGCCCGCAACGCCGAGTTGAGTTCGATCGTAGAGCGCTACAGCTTCTACCTGTCGATGGCTCGTTTGGTGCGCGACGTTGGCTGGCCAGTGCGCAATGGCGCTGCCTTCAGAGAGGATCTTTTCCGTCGTCTGAGTGAGCAGTTTCAACACTGAGAGAGCAATCGTACAAGTGGTTTTATAGAGCGGGAGCCTCCGCCTCCCGCCATGGTCTTGCAAACGTGGAAGTCATTAACCTCACAGGTGCGTACCTTACTCACATTCTCCATGACCATGACCTGACTGCCTACGAGCAGGTCTACCCGGGGTTGTTTAGTCACTATTTCGAGTATTGGGCTGACAGGAACCGCTTTGTCCCAACCCTCGATGCAAATCAAACACGGGCCAGGGTGAACCTGATCACAGATAGTCTGGAGGGCATCGCTGGCAAGCTCACTGTTTTTGGATTGGATGTCTCATCCCTGCAAGTAGTCCTCTTTGTGGGCATGAACACTTCGAATGGTCATGCTTTCAAGGATGGGAATACGTTTGTGGTCTGGATTCCGGTTGAAACCTACAAGACGCCCCTGGACGCGGAAGTCTTCCTGACGCATGAGATTATCCACGCATTGCACTACGCCTGTTCTCCTGGGTTCTATTTCAACAGCGTTAGCGAAAAGCTTCAGGTTTCGCGACAGTTGATTACAGAAGGGATGGCGACTTATCTGAGCATGATATCGCTCAACATCGACGAGAGCGTCGCACTCTGGGCGGACTACCTGTCGGGTGAGGCTATTGAGGACTGGCTTGACCAGTGCCGTGACAGAGAGCGGGAGTTGAAGAAATACTTATTGGACAATTTCTTTTCTACCAACCCGAATGTAGGCATGTTCTACGCAAGAGACCCACAAGACATCTTTCAATACCGGGGAGGATACTATATTGGCCTGAAGTTCATGGAACATGCTGTACAAGCCGGAAGTTTGAAAGCATCACGGTTGCTTTGTATGCAAAGAGATGAACTTGAAAACCTGGCTATTGAGTACTTGAGAGAGGGAAGCAGTTAGTGACAAGACAGGAATCCCTGATTCCTGCCTATGTGATGTGCTATTGGGCGACTCGGCCCGATAGCTCCAAGCTATGGTCAACACTCTTGCATGAAGGAACCGTCAGGCAGAGTGAGGCTGCCCCATAAGGTAACTATCTTGCGTAGGGCGGGGGCTTGTCTCCCGCCTAAACGTGGCGACGCCACCGGCGGACGTAAAGCCCGCCGCTACGCGGAGTTAGGGAATGGCGACCTTATTTGGTGTAGACCTAATTCAACTGGAACTAACTTTTGAGACAACCTCGAGTCGCCTGCCGGTACCTAGAAAACCAAAGGGAGAAACAAAGGATGTCAGCCTCACGAGGGTCCTGATCTACCTGACTACCGGTTTTCTGCTGCTTAACCCAGTTTGCGTACAATCTGAGCCAAGCGGGACTTATTGCGGTCGGCGTTTTTCTTGTGAATCAGGTGGTGTCCGGCGGCCCTGTCGAGGAGCGATATTGTCTCGCGATATTTCTTGATCGCTTCATCTTTGTTGGTCTCGCCACGCAGCTCTTTGATACTGGAGCGAAGTTGCGAGCGAAGAACCTTGTTTCTAAGGCGGCGTTCGTCGGAGGTTCTCATTCTCTTAACGCACGATTTATGAGTTGGCAAAATCGAACCCTTTCCCTATCATTGCAATAATTTATAACTTTTTAATATAATCGGCATAATCGTCATGTCAACAGTCAAGGTTAAGAATAGTTCCCTAGCCCGCTCGGCAGCCACCGTTTCGGCGGCAACCGCTTTTTCCAGGGTCTTGGGCCTGGTTCGAGAGCAGGTGATGGCCTATTTTTTTGGCGCCGGCATGGCCACCGATGCCTTTGTCACTGCTTTTCGTATCCCCAACCTGTTGCGGGACATGTTCGCCGAGGGAGCCTTGTCCTCGGCATTCGTGCCGGTCTTCAAAGAAAAGCTGGTCAAAGACTCAGAGCAGGGAGCTTTCCAGCTGGGCAATACCGTCCTCACGGCGGTTGCGCTGCTCGTGGTTCTGATCGTCCTGCTGGGGATAGTAGCGGCGCCGATTCTTATCTACCTGTTCGCTAATGGCTTCACGGCGATTCCGGAGAAGTTTGCTCTCACGGTAAGCCTGACCCGGATCATGTTCGTTTACCTTCTTCTGGTTTCCGTGTCGGCGATGATAATGGGGATGCTCAATTCGTTCGGTCGTTTCGGGATACCCGCCGTGTCTCCGGCATTGTTCAATTTGGGTGTGGTGCTGTCAGTGATAGCGCTGTATCGATATTTTGACCAGCCGGTGTATACGCTTGCCATCGGAGTACTGGTGGGAGGAGTGGGGCAGGTTGCTATTCAACTTCCTGCTCTGTGGCGGATTGGTTACCGCTTTCGCCCACGCATCAATTTTCTGGATGAGGGCGTGAAGAAAGTTGCCCGCTTGATGACCCCTATGATCGTGGGGCTGTCGGCCGGACGGATAAACATTCTGGTGAATACACTTCTGGCTTCTTTCTTGATGCCAGGTTCCATCTCATACCTGAACTATTCTTATAGGCTGATACATTTTCCTCTTGGGGTGTTCGCCGTTGCTTTAGGCACAGTGGCTCTGCCGAAGGTGTCGGAGATGGTAGCCCGCAAGGATATAGATCGACTGAGCAGTACCTATATGGAAACGATCAACTTGAATATGTTTGTGGTTATTCCTTCTGCTGTTTTCCTCGCTCTGATGGGGCGTCAAATTATCGACCTGATCTACCAGTGGGGAGCTTTTTCCGAGCTGGACTCGTTCCGCACCAGTCAGGCCTTGCTGCACTACGCCTACGGCTTGATCGGTTTTGCCGGTATCAGGGTGACAGTCCCGTTTTATTATGCCTTTGGCGATTCCCGCCTTCCCATGAGGATTTCGATCCTGGCCGTGTCCGTCAATATGGCGCTGTACTACCCTATGATAAAGATTCTGGACTTCGCCGGGCTGGCGGCAGCCGTCTCCATAGGTGGTATCGTCAATTTCGTCATCCTTCTGGCTTACCTTCCTACCAAAGGAGTCGCTGTCCCCTGGGGAAAACTGGGATTGAACTTGGTGCGGATTGCCGTCGCTTCCCTGCTGGCTTTTCAGATCGCCCTTCTGTTGCCGTACCGATTTGCCACTGCGCCGACCGTAACCAACCGCCTGCTGAGCCTGTTTGTTCCTGCCGCAGTGGCAGCGCTGCTGTATGTGCTCTTCTGTTTCCTGCTGCGCGTGCGGGAGGTTAAGCGGTTGTGGAGCTTCATTCTAAGGAAACGACGACCTCAAGGATGATTCGCAAATATCCAAGTCTGCTTCTGTTATTGTTTGTCCTATCCGGCATTGTCATTTCGGATCAAGCGCGTCTGCCCTGCTGGATATTCTTGCTCGGCAGTCTGGTTTGCTTTGTGGCCGGCTTTGTGGGCTTAGGATACCGCAAGACAACTCAACCCACTGTCTTGTTCGGGTTGAGTCTTCTCTTTTTCTCTGCCTTCCATTTCGGTGTGAGATTCTACGATGTCGGCCCCTGTCACATTTCACGGGTGATAGAGGATAGAAAAATCTACCATATCTTCGGGAAGGTTAGCGACTGGCCTCGTTTGAAAACCAATCGAACGGAAATAGAGATCGCGCTTGATTCTATTGCCACCGATGCGACACGAAAAGTGTACGGCACCATCTTGCTGAAAGTGACCGATACCACAACCGCCTTGCAGAGAGGAGATCGCGTTGAGTTTTACGGACGTATCTATTCCCTGAAAGGCGGCAAGCTCCCCGGGAAGTTCGACTATCGGCGCTACCTGAACCTGAAAGGTATCCATGGGATCGTCTACCTGCCTACCTTGCTCGATATGCGCATCGACAAGGGCAACCGCTTTGGGATATTTAATTTTGTGGACAAGCTCCGTGGCAGTATCCGTAACAGCTTTTACAGTAACCTGTCTCCGACCACTGCGGCCCTGGCAGCCGGTTTTCTGATAGGCGAAACACGCGGTATCCCGACCGGTATCTACAGGCGGTTTCGTGATACAGGGACTCTCCACTTACTGGCGGTTTCCGGTTCTAACGTTGCCTTGGTGGTTCTGTCGCTTCTATTTTTTCTGCGACCGTTCAGATTGTCACGTTGGAAACGGGCGGCAATCCTTTTGGCTGTCATTTTTCTCTTCGCCCTTCTGTCCTACGGGGAACCCTCCGTTATGCGAGCTTCGATCATGGCTACGCTGGTTATCGCCGCCGGCGTGCTGGGGCGTCGGTATGACCTGAACAATGTGATTGCCGCCACAGCCCTGATAGTCCTTTTGTTCGACCCCATGCAGCTATTCGACGTCGGCTTTCAGCTCTCCTTTATTACCGCCTGGGGCCTGATATTCTTTACACCGCGAATAGCAGGTCTACTCAAGCGGTACCATTCTCGTCTGTGGTACCGCTGGTTGGTCTTTCCATTGATGATTTCTGTCATTGCCCAGATATGTTCGATGCCTCTGATTGCACTGTACTTCCACCGCCTGCCGGTGATATCGGTGGTAGCCAATCTGATCATCGTGCCACTGGTTTCGATAGCGGTTTTGGGGACAGTTCTGTTGCTGGCGGCCCATCTGATCTGGCCGTTGCTGGGGATGTTTGTCGGTTCCCTGCTGGATCTGCTGTTGAATCTGATAGTCCGGTTGCTGGACATCTTTAGCGGGGACCAGGCCCCTCTAATCAAAGTTGGAGATATATCGCTGTGGGCGATTCTGCTGTTCTACGTATATCTGGTCCTAATGGTCTGGTCGTTGAGTTCAAAAACTGTCCGCCGAGTGGCGTTGGTATCATTACTGGCTGTTATCAACATTGGCCTGGCTGCCGGCGTTATCAGCTCCGAGCGTCAGCCGGTGGCAAGGAGCATGTACATTTTTGCCGTCCCCGGCGGTATTGTCACAATAGTGAAACAGGCAAGGACCCGTGAAGGTGATCTTGTAGTCACGGGGCTTGCCGGACGAGATTACGAGATTGAAGAACAGATTATTGCTCCAATCCTCGAAGGACTGGAGATCAGCCGGATAAATTCGCTTTTTATTGTTTCGGCGGACTTTGATGCCATTGATGACCTTGTTCGGCTCGCGGAGAGATCCCTAGTTGAGACGATTTATGTTAGTCCAGTCCTGGAGAAAAGCTTTGCCGACGTTGTCAACACCGGCTATGCCGGACGGGGAACCGTCAGGATTGTCTCCTGTCCTGAGAGCTGGTCATCGCCCAAGAGACCGGGGTACTATCCCTCAAAGTCGGGGCTGCTGGCCAATCTTGGCTCGGTCGCAATCCTGTTTACTGATAGTATTGAGCCCCAGCAGTTAGCAGCTATACCGAGGAGTGGGCAACAGTCTTTTATCGTCTGCGGGCGTATCGATCTTGGCCCCTCAAGACCGGACAAAGACACTACCTGGCCGGGAATTGAACAAGCGCCCTCCTGGCTGCTTGGCCTGTACGATCCCGGCGAAATCACCCCCGCTTCTATCTACAATCTGGACAAGATAGGTGCTGTCAGGGTAGGGATTTCTCAGGGTGGCACGACTCCCGTGGAGATCGTACCGTTGCACTGATTTTCCCATCAAGTAACCGATCTCTTTGCCCGATAATGATAAAGAAGAACCCCGTTCTGTGGGGCAAAGGACTAATCCGACGGTATTTTTGAAAGGTAAGACATGAGTCTATCTGGCAACTTGAAAACGGTTTCTTTTCCGGACATTCTCCAGTTACTGGCTAGCGGTAAGAAGAGTGGTGTGCTCGAGCTGAAAACTTCAACCCGCCAGAAGGAGGTTGCCTTCAAGGACGGCAATATTATCTATGCCTCGTCCATCAATTCCTCCGAAGACCTACTGGGCAACATGCTTCTGAGGAGAGGCAAGATTTCTAAAACAGACCTCGAACGGGCTATAACTCTCCATAAGCAAACCGGCCGGCAACTGGGGACCACCCTGATCGACATGAACTTGTTTGAGAAGGGTGACATCACCGAGTGCCTGAAACTGCAAATAGAAGAGATCGTGTACAACCTGTTCTCATGGCATGAGGGGGATTTCATCTTCCATGAAGGTGTATCTCCCCAAAATGCTCCCTTCCAGGTAGAGTTGAACACTATGAATGTCATCATGGAAGGCACGCGCCGCATCGACGAATGGCTGGAAATTCAGAAGGTCCTTCCGCCGGACGATGTTCTGTTGGCTATTGTAAAGTCGCCCAAGATAAACCGCGACGAAATAGTCCTGTCGATGGATGAATTCAAGGTGCTGGCTCTTGTCAATGGGGAACGGACACTTCCGGATCTGATAAACCTCTCGCCAATGGGGGAATTTGTCACCAGCCGTGCCACCTATAGCTTGATCCTCAACAAGCTGATTGAGGTGGTCGGCAAGCGCGCCGAGGAGACAGACAAGGAAGACGAAGAAGAGGTGGTGCTGAAGCTGATTTTCAATCTCTACAACCACTGCTTCCATCGCATTCGGTCGCTGATAGACACCAAACTGGGGGAGGAAAACACCCGCTTCAGCACCTTTGTTGCTCAGTACCGTGGCGGGCTACTGAACTATTTCCCCGGTGTCGACCCCGGTTCAGATCTGATGCCTTCCTTTGAGAAATTCGTAACCGCTGTCCGAGGAATACCGGCCCCTATCCGGTTTCATAAGCTGATGATGCAGCTTGGGCAGATGTTGATGGAACAGCTTGAGTGTGTGTTTCAGCTGTTGGGGGTTGGCGCGTTCCGAGAAGCTGTGAACGATGTTAAAAAAGAGATTTCGGAGCCGCTCGCGGTGCGGCGTGAACTGGTTAAACGCTACAATATCGAAGATACGTTTTACAGAACGCTCAAGCGTGCAGACAAAGTCGTAAAAATGGTAAGGGAGTAGAAGCATGAGAAAGACGATACTGCTGGGTGTGTTGTTTTTTGCTGTAGGTGCCAGTCGCGCGGAAGCGGCCAACTTCGCCGTCATCACCAGCCCACCGACACTCCTCAATCTCTTCATTCTTGTTTTTGCGGTTGCTTGTGTGACTGGAGCTGTCAAGGTTCTAGCTCTGGTCAGAGGCGGTCAGTTAAGCAAGAGCTGGCAACTGTTTTTAGGCGGTTTCGGGGTGCTGACACTGTGCGAATTTGGTATCCTCGGCAACTCCTTCGAAATCTTCAGCCTGCCCTCTTTTGTTGTCCCGGCCGGCTTGGTTTTGATGAGCGGGTTGTTCTTCTTTGGAATTGTGGAAACAAGGCGTGTTCTGAGTTGATAAAGTAAAGGTTGACATAACCTTTTGTAGTATTTATGATTATCGATCAAGAAAAGAACATCATCAGTTAATGTTTTGTTTCAAAGCGGGTTATAGGTATATAGATGGTCAGCGTCCCCGAACTGGATGAGAGAATCACAAAGTGTGAGAAAATTCTGGACGCAGACCCCAATTCCCAGATTTTTGCGGCTTTGGCTGATGCTTGCCGCAAGAAAGGAGACCTGGAGAGGGCGTTTCGTATCTGTCAGAATGGCCTAAGGGTTCATCCATCTTACAGTTCGGCCCATGTCGTCATGGCCAAGATCAATCTTGATCGGGGGCTATACGATTGGGCGGAGATCGAAGCCGGCAAGGCGATGGTAATCGACGGTCAGACGCGATCGCTTGGGTTATTGCTGGCTGAGATATATATCTACAAGGGTGATTTCAAAGCCGCCATTAAGCTGCTGAAGGAGTTGCACAAAGCAGATCCGGACCATGAGCAGATCAAGAAACTGCTGGGAATCGCGCAGAGGCTTCCCGAAGAGCAGGCGGCCTTATCCGCCGGCAGCAAGCCAAGAGAAAGCGAGCATGACACGGCACCGGGGACTGTTGTTGAGGAACCGTCCCCTCGGCTTATGGAAAGGGATATTGTCGAGCAAAGTACCGCCATTGCGGGAGTCGAAGGCGCTCTGTTCCTGAACCTTGAGGGTCTTGTGGTGGAATCGGAGTGGTCGCTTCAGATGGACCCATCCACCTGCGCGGCCACCTTGGGAAACATGGGCAATGCCATTCATGGAGAGTTGATCAATAGTTCTTTCGGCAGTGTCAAGAGTGTCCTAATCGAAACTGAGGAACCGACGTTTTATCTGATTAGGGTTGGCGATGGTGTGTTTCTGTTTGCGGCTAATAGCTCTGTCAATTTGGGGACATTGAGAATGAGAATAGAGAAACTGCTGGCAAGGTATGAATAGTCTTTCATGGGATATGTTATGGAAATAACCGGACGTGACATCCGTCAAATATCGTTGGTTTCGCTGTTGATTCTGATTGCCCCTATGATTCTTTTCCCGGATTGTTTGGGCTTGGGGTTGGCCAAGGTCTCGTTGGTCAGCATCATCTGCGAGTTGATCTACTATGCAGTGGTTGCGTACTTCTTCTTCCGACGCGCTTCGCTCCCCAGGATCGTTCAGGCGGCCGGTGTTTACCTTGTCTATAGGTTGCTGCTTGGTGCCATCTTTGGTTTGCTCATTGCGACTATGTATTCGATGAATCTCACCGTTTCCTTGACGATTGGGATGTCGAGCTATCTGCCGGCGATTTTGTTGCAGATTGCGGCAACACCTTTTATCTTGAAGCCAATTACCGCCCGGTTGGTGCCATCCTGGGAGCGTTGGTATCACCCGGTAAGAGAACCTATAGCGACCGAAGCACCGGGTCACGGGAGGACAGCCGTAGCTGTTTCCACGGCACGGGAGGCCGGCAGACCTACCTCGGTCCCCCCCAGTGAACGGAAAGTATATCAATCAAGAGAAACCCATACCAATTCCCCCTCTGCGCCGAGGTCTGCTGAGGCCAATGGCTTTGACCAGGCGGCGCGGTACATTGGCGAGGACAATTCTGTGCAACTGGCAGTTGTAGTAGATCACGAGGGATTGTTACTGGGACACTTCCAACGAGGTGAGATAGAGGTAGAGGACTGGGCGCCTTTTTCGTTAGTCTTTTGTGAGGTTAACAAGACCATTCTTCAGCGGGTTGGATGGGAGGCGCCGGAGAAAATTGATCTTAGTGTAAAAGATACGAGAATCATTGTCACCCGCCAGGGATCGTGGTATCTGATGGTCATTGCATCACGGCAGGGTGGCGAATTCCTCAATATTAGAATCAACCAGGGACAGGAAATGATCAGAAAATACATTGCACGGCGGTACGGCCCAAAACTGTCCGTAAACGCGGAGAAGATACATGTATCAAGCGCTTAACGAACTGAACAAAACGACCGGCATCACCGGTTCCATGGTGGTCGGCGATGACGGCATTGTGATTGCCTCTGACCTCGCAGCCGGGTCGGAGGGCGATGCTGTTGGTGCGCTGGCGGCTTCTATCACGTCCAATATACGAAAGTCGCTGGATCGTCTTGAAACTCAACCGCTGGCACAGGTGACGATTGAGGCTGAAGATGGCAAGCTTTTCTTCACCAAGGTCGGGGTGGGCTTACTGGTGGTCACTACCGAAAAGGATATCAATATCGGTCTGATTCGGCTGGAAATCAAAAACGCCATTAAGAGGTTGAAAATTGCCCACTAAGGAAAATCAGATAGCTGTGAGATAGGAAGTTATGGTATCAATCAACTACTCGTCACGGGAAGTCTGCTGCAAGATCGTGTACTATGGCCCTGGGCTGTCCGGCAAGACGACTAACCTGCAGTATGTCCACTCAAAGGTACCGTCGAACACCCGCGGGAAGCTCATCTCTTTGGCGACGGAGTCTGACAGAACTCTGTATTTTGATTTCCTCCCCATTAATATCGGGACGATTAACGGTTTTGCTGCGAAGTTCCAACTGTACACGGTCCCCGGCCAGGTCTATTATAACGCCACACGCAAGCTCGTCTTGCGAGGTGTCGACGGCGTTGTATTCGTTGCCGACAGTCAGCCTGACAAGATGGAGGAGAACATTGAGTCGCTGGTCAATCTTGAGGAAAATCTCAAGGAATATGGCTACAATATCAATGATCTGCCTATGGTTATTCAGTACAACAAGCGAGATCTGCCGGGTGTATTGACGGTGGAGGAGCTGAACGCCAAACTCAATACACGGGGGTGGCCTCACTTTGAATCTTCGGCCACAATCGGCAACGGGGTGTTTGACACTCTAAAGCTGATCATCAAGCTGGTCCTCGACAAAGCGAAATCCAGCAGCACTCCGAAGCCCGCTGTGGAAGCGACTCCGCATCCGACCCCTGTTGCGGCTTCCGCGCCTGCTCCCAGCGCAGTGCCAGAAGCGCCCAGTGTACCCCAGCTTGGGGCCCAACCGAATCCGGAAAAACCGCAAACGGTGGCAGTTTCCGCTAGCTCGGCATCTGCTGCAGCATCAGTAGAGAAGCCGTCTGCCGACCTGACCGAGGCTGCCGCCTCGCAGGGAAGTGCGGCACGCGAGCCTTCTTATCAATACCGGCCATACCCGGGCACCGAAAAAGAAGAAGACGAGGGAAAGAGGATTTCACCCACGACATTCTCTCCTGCTCGGAGAGAAGAAGCGACAGGGGTGCCGATAGAACGGAGAGTACTAAAACCCGACAGCGCTGACAAAGACGAAGCGTCGGAGAGGACAAGAACGCCGGTTATGGCGCCTGCTCTGCGGCGGCGAGGCGCGATGAAAAGGCGTGGCTTTTGGAAACGCCTGTTCGGTATAAAATAGCAGTCAAGGAGATAACAATGACTGATGATGGTCTGATCATTTATGAAGAAGAGATAACCCGGATCGAAGCTGCGATATCGGGCATGCTCCGGAGTGCGGAGGCCAAGTGCGCCCTCTTGGTGGACAAGGACGGCCATCTGATTACCCGTCAGGGTTTCACGCATTCACTCGACACCACGGCTCTGGCTGCTCTGCTGGCCGGGTCCTTCGCCTCTACCAAGGAAATTGCCCGGTTAGTAGGTGAACCGGAGTTTTCCGTTTTGTTTCATCAGGGAAAGAAGGATCACATTCACATGTGCCTGATAGGCGAGCGGTCAATTCTCGCGGTGATTTTCGATGATCGCACAACTATCGGCATGGTGCGGCTGTACGCCAAAGAAACAGCCGCTGAGCTGACCAAGATATTCGAGCAGATCAAGCAACACCCACAAGCCAAAACAGACTCCGGTGTTTCCAGTGAGTTTGCCGCAATGGCTCAGGACAAGTTAGACGATATTTTCCAGGACTAATCCGGCTGAAACAGCTGCAAGGTTGCTTTACAGCCGTAAACATGTGGTGGGGTACGGGTAGTGTAGTATGTCTTCAGAACTCGGGACGATATTAGTCAACGCCGGCAAGATCACTCAGGAACAAGCCGACAAGGCTCTTGACTATTCCAGAGACAAGAAGGAAAAATTCGAAAGCGCCCTGGTGAAAATCGGGGCGGTCGATTCCGAAGATGATATAGCCAAGCTTATCGGCAAGCACCTGAAAATCGGGGCGCTCCGGCTTGGTGATATTGAATTGAATCCTGAGGTCATCAAGCTGATACCGGCCGATATTGCCCGCAAGTTCAAAGTAATTGCCGTTTCCAAGATCAATAAGACGCTCCTGGTTGCTATCAGTGATCCAAACAATATCTACGTCCTTGATGCTATCAAGTTCATCACCGGCTGCGTCGTTCAGCCTGTAATCTCCCCCGAAAAGGCTATTGAGAAGGCCATAGAGGCTTACTATTCCGATTCCGGAGCGCTGTCTGAAATCGTCAAGGGGCTGGAAGAGGATACGGACCTGGAGGTTGTTGAGGCTGATACCGGACCGACAGAATCCGATCTGCTGTCGGCTGTTCAGGACAAGCCCCTGGTGAAGCTGGTGGACTCAATAATCAGCGACGCTATCCGGATGGGCGCCTCGGATATCCACCTTGAGATGTACGAGAAAAGGATTCGGGTGCGCTATCGCATCGACGGTAATCTTCAGGAAATGGCGCCGCTGCCGTTTAAGTATCGAGCGGCTATCGTATCGCGTGTCAAGATTATGGCTGACCTTGACATATCCGAACGGCGTCTTCCTCAAGATGGCCGTATCAAGGTCAAGGTGGCCGGACGCACGGTTGATCTGCGTGTGTCGGTGTTGCCGACTATCTTTGGCGAGAAGGTCGTCATGCGAATTCTGGACCCAATGGCGCTTATGGTCGATATGACGAAGCTGGGTTTTAGAGAGGAGGACTTGAAGAAATTTGACAGGGTGATCCACCTCCCTTATGGTATTATCCTTGTTACTGGTCCGACCGGCTCCGGTAAAACCACCACACTCTATTCGGCCTTGAAACAGTTGAACACTGTCGATGTGAACATCATGACCTCCGAGGATCCGGTGGAGTTCAACTTCGACGGTATCAATCAGATAGCGGTGCGGTCGGACATCGGCATGACGTTTTCCGCGGCCCTGCGATCATTCCTGCGGCAGGACCCGGATATCATTATGGTAGGCGAGATTCGTGACAGTGAAACAGCCGAGATAGCTATCCGGGCCGCTCTCACCGGACACCTTGTCTTTTCTACGTTGCATACCAACGATGCGCCCTCGTCGATCAACCGGCTGATCGACATGGAAATCCCATACTACCTTGTCGCGTCGGCTACAAAGCTGATCATGGCTCAGCGCATGGTGCGAAAGATCTGTCAATCGTGTAAAGAAGAAGTGAATCTGACAGAGCAGCAGGTGGAAAGCTTGGGGGTTCCCAAAGAACTGTTGCGAAACATCAGAGCCTTTCGGGGGGTTGGGTGCCGGGAGTGCAACAGCACCGGTAAGTCCGGCAGGACGGCGATCTATGAAGTCATGCCGATCAGCCAGCAAATAGAAAGGTTGATCCTTGACAAGGCGGCCGATACTGAGATCAGGCAGGCGGCTTTGGAAGAGGGGATGTACAGCCTGCGCATGTCTGCCATCGACAAGATGAAGCAGGGGTTGATAGATATCGACGAGGTCTTTGCTGTATCTGCGTAGCGTTTCCGCCGACCCCCCACACTTTATTGTCCTTCAACGGCTTACAATAGCCGGTCAGCCGAAATTGAGTCAAGGTTTTGACCTAAAACTCCGATACTACAACAAGACCCAGATGTGTGCGAATTGCAGAAGTCTTCGACAGTCGGGAGCAGTGAATGGTAACACTTAGAGAACTTCTCGAACAGATGGTCAAAATGGATGCTTCTGATCTGCATCTTACAGTGGGCGCACCACCTGTTGTCAGAATTGACGGCAAGCTACAGAGACTGAATTATGACTACCTTACAAGCGATGAAACCAAGAAGCTGTCCTACTCTATGCTCAATGAGAAACAGAAGCTGAAATTCGAGCAGAATTCCGAGCTGGATTTTTCATTTGGTATTGAGAAGATGAGCCGGTTTCGTTGCAACCTCTTCATGCAGCGAGGGAATATCGCCGTTGCATTGCGCCAGATCCCATACAGGGTCAGGTCGTTCGAGGAGTTGGGTCTGCCCAAAGTAATTGCTGATTTCGCCAAACTGCCACGTGGGTTAGTGCTGGTCACAGGACCGACCGGATCAGGGAAGTCAACCACTTTAGCGGCGATAATCGATAAGATCAATCGGGAAAGGCCGGTACATATCATCACCGTCGAAGACCCGATTGAATATCTGCATCGTCACCAGACGGCCCTGGTGAATCAGCGGGAGGTGTACTCCGACACCAATTCATTTGCAATCGCGTTGAAGTATGCGCTGCGCGAGGATCCCGATGTTGTCCTCGTCGGGGAGATGCGCGACCTGGAAACGATCGAGGCGGCCATATCTATTTCTGAAACGGGTCACCTTGCCTTCGCTACCCTGCATACTAATTCGGCCGCCGAATCGATCAACCGCATAGTGGACTCGTTTCCAACCAACCAGCAGGAGCAGATTCGCGTTTCGCTGTCATTCTCGTTGCAGGCCATCATCTCTCAAACGCTCATTGCGAAGATCGGCGGTGGGCGGGTACTGGCGCTGGAGATGTTGGTATGCACACCGGCGGTTCGCGCACTTATTCGTGATGATAAGATACACCAGATGTATTCCATGATACAATCAGGACAGAAATATGGTATGAGAACGATGAATCAGTCGCTGGCGGAATTGTATCTGGCGGGCAAGATTACTCTCAACGACGCCATGAACTATAGCCAAAACCCGCAGGAACTGGGCGAGACTCTGTCACGCCAGAAGACGCCGTCCTTTTCGTAACATGAAGGTTGAGGAAGGATCAAGCTGATGCCAGTTTTTGAATACAAAGGTAAGACCCTTGCGGGAGCTGCTGTACAGGGTCAACTGAAAGCTAAGAGCAAGCAGGATGTCGAGCGGGTCCTCAGGCAGAACCGTATTATGGTCAAGTCGATCGGCAAAAAGGCGCCCGACATTCAGATCAAAATCGGCACCGGCGTGAAAAAGATTGAGGTTTCACGCTTCACGCGCCAGTTCGCCACTATGATTGGCGCTGGGCTACCGATGGTTCAGTGTCTGGATATCCTGGCTACCCAGCAGCAGAACAAGGAGATGGCTAAGATTATCTCCCAAGTCAAAGAGGGGGTGCAGGGAGGTGCTACTCTTTCCGAAGCGCTGGCGCGCCACCCAAAAATCTTTGACCATCTGTACACCAACATGGTTGAAGCTGGCGAGGTGGGCGGTGCTCTGGATGCCATCCTGGTTCGTCTGGCAGTATACCGTGAAAAAGCCGATAAGCTCGTGCGCAAAGTCAAAGGCGCTATGGTATACCCGGCCGTCATTGTCGTGGTGGCGACTGGAGTAACTATCGCTATGTTGACCTTCATCGTGCCCGTCTTCGCCCAGATGTTCGGTGGCCTCAATGCCGAGCTCCCAAAACCGACGCAGATTGTGCTGCAAATCTCGAATTTTCTGAAGGCAAACTTTCTTTACCTCTTTTTTGGTACGATTGGCCTCTTGGGCGGTTTTCTTTGGTGGAAGAAGACTCCTTCCGGTGCTCTGATGTTCGATAAAGGGCTCCTGGTCATGCCGGTGCTTGGCAACCTGGTGCGCAAGTCATCGGTTGCTCGGTTCACCAGGACACTGGGGACGCTGCTGTCATCAGGTGTTTCCATCCTTGAGGCTCTGGAGATTACAGCTAAGACTTCCGGAAACCATGTCATTGCCAATGCCATTAATAAATCGGTAGTGGCTATCGCCGAAGGTGATACTATTACCGGGCCCTTGAAGGAGTCGGGAGTATTTCCACCCATGGTGACACAGATGATCTCGGTCGGTGAAAAGACCGGTGGACTCGACGAGATGCTTTCCAAAATCGCTGACTTCTACGATGAAGAAGTCGATGATGCTGTCTCAGCCCTGACATCGGTGATCGAGCCGATTATTATTGTGCTCATGGGCATTGTCATAGGCGGTATTCTGATAGCCATGTATTTGCCGATGTTTGACATCATCGGTAAGATATAAAGTGTGCGGGTAGGATATCCGTGCAAAGGGGAAAGACAAAGTAACGGCAAACGGCGCTCACGAGGCGCCGTTCCTTTTTTATGGAGAAGAGAGAGCACTCACAACAACTCGGATGGTTCATACCGCTTCGGCTCGGCTCTTTTGTAATTCTGTTTTCAGTTGTTGTCTTCTGGATGCGGTATCCGGACTTCCTACACACCTGGTTAGTTCTCTATTCTGTTTTCACTCTGGCCTTCACTCTCTTGCTCTTTTTGGGTCGACGTCTGCGTCTGACCGGTGTCACGGTAACCGTCATAGCCCTGCAGTTCCTGTTGGAGATTGTCCTTGAATCGGGGATCATCTACGCCACAGGCAACGTCAGTTCCCCTTTTTCGGCCCTGTTTATCATCACCATCGTGTCGGCGGCGCTGGCCTACCGTCTCGTCGGTACACTCATTACTGCTTCACTGGTGTCGCTTGCCTACAGCTTCATTGTCTGGTTGGGACTGAGCAGCGGCACTGATCAGGATTTCTCGCTGCGAGCTCTTGAAACGATCTTTTCCGCCCGTGACGATGTGTTCTACGCCATCTTTCTGCATATCCTCATCTTCTACTTAGTTGCATTTATCTCCGGTTACCTGGCGGAACGCTTGAAAGCTCAGGACAAACGACTGGCCGATACATCACAGGCTCTCAAACAGGCCAAACTTGAAACCGACGACATTTTGCGCCACCTGAATTCCGGTCTGCTGACCGTTGATGCTGGGGGGCGGATTATCTTTTTCAACCGGGCAGCGGAGCGGATTCTTGGTTATCGAGAAGAGCAAGTCAAGGGAATGCGTTGTGAGGAGGTCTTTGCCGAGCGCATGCCCGATCTTGCCGTGAGCCTGATGGATGGGATTCACCGCGGCATGCCTCACCCGCGAGAGGAAATCGAGATCATCAACGGCGACTCCGAGAAAATCCCCCTCGGGGTGTCAACTTCCGTTCTGACGGAAGAGGATCAGGCGTTACGGGGCGTGATAGCTATCTTTTCCGATCTCACAAGGGCCAAGCAGCTTGAAGCGAAAGTCCGTACTGCCGACCGGCTGGCGGCGGTCGGTGAGCTGTCGGCATCAATTGCCCACGAGATACGCAATCCGTTAGCGTCAATTTCGGGTTCGGTAGAAGTATTGAAGAGCGAGCTTGAGGTCTCTGATGAAAACGCCAGGCTCATGGAATTGATTGTAAAGGAATCCCACCGCCTCAGCCGGATTCTCAGTGAGTTTTTGCAGTATGCTAAGATTGATCGCCCGGCGTACACCAAGGTGGAGCTGTGTCACATCATAAATGAAGTCGTGCAGATACTCCATCACCATGAGTCGTTCACCTCCAATATTCGCATCAATTTTGAGGCGGATGAATCTATCGTGTACGTTATTGGAGATGAGGACCTGATGAAACAGCTTCTTTTGAACCTTGTGGTAAATGCCTGCGAGGCTTTCGAGGGAAAGGAGGGTGAGCTCACCTTCAGATTAGTTGCTGACGACGTTTCTGATAGCGTTGCACTATATGTTCACGACAATGGGCCGGGTATCGCCAAACAGAACCTGAAGAAGATATACCAGCCGTTCTATTCGACGAAGAAGCAGGGCACTGGGCTGGGGCTATCGATCGTGCACCGAATCTGCTCAGCTCTCAAGCTCAACATGAGCGTCAACTCTCAGCTTGGAGAGGGAACGACATTTCTGATTGAGTTCAAGCGGTATCTGCCGCTTTCGTCCGAACCGGCTGGCTCCTTTGCAGCCCAGGATGCTAGCCTGAGCGCATCCTTTCAACGACCCTTGTAGGAAGTGACCATAAATCAACTTGCCGATCATATCACAAATAACTCCCCTATATTGTCGCTGAGGCCATTCGTGGGTGGCAGATGTCCACATCTGCCCAGTTCGTGTAGGAACGGGGCTTGCCTCCCGCCATTTGACAGCGGACATAAAGCCCGC
>CAYQDB010000007.1:0-73750 GCA_964416195.1 uncultured Ignavibacteriales bacterium | reverse complement strand
TTCGTGTAGGAACGGGGCTTGCCTCCCGCCATTTGACAGCGGACATAAAGCCCGCCGCTACGCGGAGTTAGTGAGCGGCATATGTCTACATCTGCCCTATCTGTACATTGGCGTTCGGTTGGGTCTTGGCTCGCCCTGGGGCGAGGTGTGACCCGACCGAAAAGGAACTCCTTTGGGACGCAAGCACTTGGGAGGCCACTCGCAGGGTCACACTTCCGACTTCGTTATGAGCAAGACCCTGCGAAACACCAATTTCTGTTCGTGTAGGAACGGGGCTTGTCTCCCGCCATTTGACAGCGGACATAAAGCCCGCTGCTACACAGAGTTGTGTGAGTGGCAGATGTCTATATCTTCCCAGTTCGTGTAGTAGGTTAGGTCTCGTAGAAACCTGACCTGCCGGTCTATACGATTCGCAATGACTTGCTCGGCGAATGATGATAAACTGCGTGGGTTAGACTCTCTTTACCACTCCGCAGATTCTGTAGCTGCCCTTTCTTGGTTTCTCAAAGCTGAAGCAACGATAAAACCCCTTGATCTGAAAGCCCGCTTCCCTCAGCAGACGTTTTACCGTCTCGTTGTTGTAAGCTCTTTCGAGATGATCTTCATCGAATCGCTCCCACAGCTTTCCTCTTTTTACAAAGAAAGTCGCATGGCATGTTGCCGACATGGTCTTGTCGTGGAAGTCGTTTCTCCAGACCCAGGCCACGTCATCTCGAGCGTCGGCATAGACCTGCCCACCCCAGATAACCTTCAAGGCGGCCGAGGTGTTCATATCGAAAATGAACCACCCGCCTTTATTCAGATGCCTGAACACGGAGCAAAACGCTGTCTTCAGTTCCCGCGCGTTTTTCAGGTAGTTGAGCGAATCGTAGAAGCAGGTTATCAGATCGAATTTGCGAATCATGCTGCTGTCGCTGGTTTCAAGGATTTTGAATTTCGGCAGTGACTTCTGATACAATTTCACCTTCCGCCCCCTGAGCTTCCCGGCCGCCACTGCCAGCATGGGGGCGCTTTGGTCCAACCCCGACATCGACAGCCCCTGGTCAAGAAAGAGGGAAATTGCCGTCCCTGTTCCACAGCACAGGTCCAGGCCACAAGTTGCTCTTATATTGAACTTATGAAAGATCCTAAAAGTGTACTTGACCATTTTGGCTGAGTGCCTGTCCGCTCCCATTAGGTCGTACACCTCTGGAAATTTGCTGTATGGCTTAGTCATGGTTCGACTCCGCTCACCATGACGAGCAAGTCATCCGGTTTATCACTTCGAGATGTCTCATATATGGCCCAATCTGTAGCGCTTTCAATTTATGTTGACTCTGTGTGCAATAAACGGTTTTCATTTATTAGAATACAGTTTTTT
This sequence comes from uncultured Ignavibacteriales bacterium, assembly GCA_964416195.1. GTDB lineage: Bacteria > Zixibacteria > MSB-5A5 > GN15 > FEB-12 > CAYQDB01. The sequence goes on along the minus strand of CAYQDB010000007.1, from coordinate 72,390 downwards.
TGAATACAGCAGAGGTAGCCAAGTATTACAGCTAAACGCCCAGGCAATAAGGTACCTTAAGACAGGTGTAGGACGTTAGAAAGGAGCTCCGATGACAACAATGTTCTGGATATGGATGGCGGCGGTGGTATTGTTCTTGATCCTCGAGTTGATGACACCCACACTCATCTTCGCTTGCTTTGTGGTAGGGTCGGTGGTATCGGGAATCTTCAGTTACTTCTATCCTGAGGCCTACTACTGGCAGCTTGGCTTGTTTGTAGCGATATCAATCGTGTTATTGCCAATGACAAGAACACTAGCGAAAAAGATCACCAAACCCTCTCCCCAGAAGTCAAATATCGATGCCCTGATAGGTAAAGTCGCCCTGGTCACGAAGACCATCGATCCCGACCTCGGCGGTCAGGTGCGTATAGAGGGTGAAATCTGGGTGGCAACAGCCGGACAAGCGATCGAAGAGAACACGAAAGTCAAAGTAGTGGATGTTTCCGGCACCAAGGTGCATGTGGAAAAGATATAAGAAGGAAAGGAGTAAGTTATGAACCCAGTTGTCATATTTCTGGTCATCGCGGGTGTGTTTGCCTTCATAATCGTTTCGATGTCCATTCGCATCATCCGGCCGTTTGAGAAAGGACTGGTGGAGCGGCTGGGGAAGTATCAGCGACTTCTCGGGCCCGGACTGAATATGATAGTGCCGTTTTTCGACACAGTCATAAAAGTTGATATGCGCGAGGTGGTTCTGGATGTGCCGCCACAACTGGTAATCACCAGGGACAATGTTAACGTGGAAGTGGACGCTATTATATACGCTCAGGTGACCGACCCGGTCCGCTCCCGCTACGAAATCTCCAACTACATCATCGCCGCTACCAAGCTGGCCCAGACCAACCTCAGAAACGTCTTCGGGGAGTTGGACCTCGACGCTTGCCTGACGTCACGGGATGAAATAAACGGTCAGCTTCGCGATGTCCTGGACTCTGCCACCGACAAGTGGGGAGTTAAGGTCAACCGTGTTGAGTTGCAGCGTATCGACCCGCCAGTTGACATAACCGAAGCGATGAGCCGGCAGATGAAGGCGGAGCGCGACAAGAGAGCTACTATTCTTGACGCCGAAGCCATTCGGCAATCGGAAATCACAAAGGCGGAAGGTTCCAAGCGATCCCAGATACTCGAGGCGGAAGGTTTTGCTCAGGCTGTTAAGGAAAAGGCCAATGCTGAGAAATACCGCCAGCTTACTGTCGCCGAAGGTGAGGCGCAGGCGATTCTCTCAGTATTCGGCGCTATTCACGACGGAAAACCGGATGAAAAGCTGATAACGCTCAAGTATCTTGAAATGCTCCCCCGTTTGGCCGAGGGACAGGCCAGCAAGATATTCCTACCCTATGAGGCGAGTGGCATTATCTCCTCCTTGGCGGCGATGGTGGAGGGAATACGACCGGGCGACAGCGCTAAGAAATCCGAACCGGCAAGCCCTGCTGCGGGTTAGAATCCGGCTACCGCCTGAGCTAAGTGACGTTTGCCTATGGCAATATGGGAATAATCAAGGAAGCCGGGCCTCGTTTGAAGGTCCGGCTTTTCTTATTAGGCCGTTGAAGAAGAGCATCTTGCATGATTGCAAGCATGGTGGAGCAAATCGAATCCGGGATTTGACTTTTCTATGCAATTGAGTTAAACTTCAATCTCTGAGGGTGACCGCAAGGCATATAATTTTGTTGTATCGAAAATGAGTGGTATCGAAATAAGAAAACCGGCCGTGGCGGGGCTGTTTTATCCTTCCGACGCGGTAGAACTAACCAAGACTGTTGCTGGGTTTTTTGCCGAGGTCGACAAGGTTACCACCGGCGGTCGGCCGCAAGCCCTGATTGTTCCCCATGCCGGCTACCCCTACTCTGGTCGCACGGCAGCTACGGCGTTCAAACTATTGGAGGGGGAACAGTATGATACCGTTGTGGTAATATCTCCGTCGCATACGGTTTTCTTCAAGGGTTCATCCGTTTACGGCGGTAACGGCTACGAAACGCCGCTGGGGGTTATCGATATAGACAAGAAACTGTCGGAGAAAATCGCCACTATCCACCCCTCGGTCTACTTCTCCAAGATGGGTCATGCCAGCGGGGCCACCAGAGGGGAACATGCTCTGGAAGTGCAGCTTCCCTTTCTACAGGTCGTCCTGGGCCGGTTTCAACTGGTGGCGATTGTCATGGGCGACCAGGAAGAGGACTCGATCAGATCACTGGGTGAGACGCTGGCGACGGCGTTGAAAGGAACGAACACGCTTATGGTTGCCTCCAGTGATCTATCGCACTTCCACCCTGAAAAAGTGGCACGAAGGCTCGATAGCGCCATCCGTGACGCCGTTGAGGCGTATGACCCTGATCTCTTTTTGAGAACGCTTGAGTCGGGCAAGGGGGAGGCCTGTGGTGGTGGGCCGGTGGCAGCGGTCATGATAGCCGCTAAAAGGCTGGGCGCAACGCAGGTGCAATGTCTTCACTACACAACCTCCGGCGAAGTAACGGGGGATTTTAATGAAGTGGTTGGCTATCTTTCGGTCGCAATTGTTGCAGAGAGAGCCGCCGCTCCCGAACGGTCGGTTATCGGCTCGCCCAAGGTAGCCCATAAAAGCAGTACGGGGATGTCCGAGGAAGACAAACAAGCCCTTTTAGAGATAGTCCGTGATGCGATTAAAGCCAAGCTGTCCGGCGAGACTTACACTCTGCCCCACATTGCCAGTCTTGATGCTGAAAAGGGAGCTTTCGTTACGCTTAAAATCGAGGGCAACCTGCGTGGCTGCATCGGTCAGATACGTGGGTATCAACCACTCTATCAGACAATAGCCGAGATGGCCGTAGCGGCGGCCTTCGAAGACCCTCGTTTTCCTCAGCTTTCGCCTGATGAGTTCGAGAGGTTAGAGTATGAAATATCGGTGCTTTCTCCGCTTGTGAGGGTGTATAATTTTACTACCATCAAAGTCGGCCGCGACGGCCTGATGATCAAACTGGATTTCCACTCCGGGCTGCTTCTGCCGCAAGTTGCCACCGAGTACGGTTGGGGTGTAACAGAGTTTCTCGAACAAACCTGTCTGAAAGCCGGCCTGCCAAAAAACAGCTACAAAGACAAGAACGCCGAGGTGTACAAGTTCTCCGCGGAGGTCTTCTGAACTCTGAGGGTGTGTTGAAGAAGTCCCGTTTTTGTCATTGCGAGTCCGCCGTAGGCGGACGTGGCAATCTCGGATATTGAATGCCAACGAGATAGCCACGTCACTTCGCTCCTCGCTATGACGCCTGTTATGTTTTTCAACAAGCCCATAAGCGCAACACTTATTCAAAAGAATCGGTTACAAACCAGCCAGAGTGGCACAGCCTCCCTGTGATCCTGCCGGTGGCGTGGCCACTCTTTTGGCAGGTGCGCAATGCACCTGCCCTACCCCTACTACTCGTATACTGCCACAGGCAACCTACGGCATCACAGTGGCAGTTTCTTCTTCAATGGCGAATGCTCCACCGTCCATTGACCCTTACCAACGTTTCGGGAGCCCTTAAACACGAGGAATGAGTACTTACCGTAATGTGGCAGCAGTTGCCCGATACGCGGAAGTGAACCATAGTCCTCCGTCAATACCACCATATACTTCTCAAAACCGTCCCATTTTTCACCGGTCAGTACAAACGTGTGGCCCTGTTGGGGATACACAGTGTCGTTTATGACTAATGAATCACCTTCAAATGAGATCATTTTCCCCAGGTAGCTTGGCAATTCAGTGGGGTTAAGTATGATCGGGGCATACCCTCGATCGGCCTCTTCAAGAACGTCCGACTGAGCGACGGCTATGGAGTCCCCCGTCATATTAGCGCCGAATGATGTATACTGCTTAACAGCGCTTTCATCAGATACAAACGAAACAAAACGCTTTTGGGGATTGCCGAAAATCGCTGAGACAACCGGCTCCACTTCCTCCGGATACAGCTTCCTGAAGAGATGATATTCGGGATCGACTTCCATCGTCGTTATTTCACTGGGAACACTGATCTTATAGACGGCTTCCGCGGAATCAAGAACTACGGACGTATCTATAACAACCTTCTCTCCTGTAAACCGCAAGGGAACTTTCAGCCTGTAGCCCTGCTCGCTTTTTTCCATGAGTTTGAACTCTACTGAACGCGTTTCACTATCCGAATCAACAGCGCTGCCGGTGATATCGACATCAAGTATCGGCGCTCCCGCCCTGTCAATCCATTGGGGAATGACGTGTGACAGGTCGACTCCGCTCGACTCTTCAAAAGCCCGCACCCATTCCTCCCAGGAGATCTGCTGTCCTCTATATTTCTTGTAAACCAGTTTCCAGCCATTGAAGAAGGTGGTGGTGCCGATCTCTTCTTCGATCATATGATAAACCATCATTGCCTTGCCATAGCCGATGGTGCGGGTGTTCGGGCTGGTGCGGGATCGGAACTCTCTGACCGGGAAGTCGTTCCCTTCGTTGACGTAGCTGACATATTGTTTGAGGATGTTCTTGCGGTAATCGCAAGCAGCAGCAGGTGATTTCATGAGCTTATAGCGGTAGTCAGCGCCATAGACGGTGGAACCTTCACACCAGTTGCCGCGATCATAGTCTACAAAGACGCTGTTGCCCCACCAATTATGGAGCACCTCATGTCCCAGCGATGTACTGATAATGAAGGGAAGTCGCAGAACCTGCTGGCCAAGAAGAGTCCATGCGGGCATTCCATAACCTGTAGGGAAGAAGTTCTCCACAACCGTAAAGCGGCGGTAGGGATAGGGACCGATGAGGTCTGAATACATCTTAATGTAACCGGCTGCTGCGGAAAGATAGTCGTCAATCAAACCGGTGTCCGCTTCAAAAAAGTAGCAGGCTACTTCTATGCTGTCCAGCCATGTTGATTTCGTGACAAAAGGCGCCGCAAAGAACATGACCCCATCGGACTTGAAAGGATTTTCCCAAGTCTGGATCTTTCGGTCACCCCGGGTTTCGATTGACAGGCGATTCCCATCACTCACCGACTCCCACTCCTTGGGGATATCAGCGGTCAGCACGAACTTCGACAGCCCTTCGTCTCCAGTCGGATAGAAGAATGCGGCAGGGCTGAGATAAGCGCCCTGTTCCAAAATCGTCCCGGATACTTCCCTACCCACCGTTTCGTTCGAAAACTTTGTGTTACTGACATCTTCGTAGAATTCAGAGCGGTAGTTGATACGGAACTTCACTTTCCCGGCCTGTTCCGACTGGAAGAATATCAGCAACGGTTCGCCTTCGGTATCAATCTCGGGGAGGCCTGCGAGCAATTCCGCAGGTAGTTGAGTGGTATCCTGAAGTTGAACTGCACGATACTCAGTCTGTTTACCAGTTACAACAAAGGAATCAATGTCAGCTTCTTGATTCAGCTTAAATAGATTCCATCCCGTTTGTGTTTGCATAGTGCCCTCGTCCCTTATCACCACCGTGTGCGAAGGAACATCGATTGTCAGCCGAATATCATGCCTTTCAAAATTAACCATGGACACTGCTGCCGCCTCAAAGCATGACTCCATAGCTACGGCAAATGTCAATATCAGTATTTGCTTGGGCAATTGACGAAACATATTTCACCTCTTATAGGATACAGATCTGTCCATTGGATATTGAAATGAGGCTGATTGCGCCTACCATCCTTGTGAATATCAACATTCCAGCCAGAGTAGGGCAGCCTCCCTGTGATCCTGCCTGTGGCTTGGTCACTCTTTTGGCGGGTGCGCGGGACACCTGCCCTACTTCGCTTTTCTCTCGTTATCATCAAGCATGATAAGTGGTCACTTGCGGTCTCTGAACAAAATGCCGAAGGGGGGACTCGAACCCCCACGTCCTTACGGACACTGCGCCCTGAACGCAGCGCGTCTACCAATTCCACCACTTCGGCAATTACCAAGCTGTCGAACCACCTGCTGCATCAGGTCTCAGCATGATGGCCCGCTTCGGGAATATAGCTACAACCGAATTTAAAGCAAACGGTTTTCGGTAAACAGTGGCCTAAAATTGGCAGGAATCATCCGCCAAAGGCGGACCGCCCCGCGATTTGTCGTATCACAATTGCAAAAAAGATATGACACAAGGAGCTTGTAGAGCAACCTTGAGAAGTAAGTACGAAAGCTCTATAATTGGGAATGAGTATACCTGAAACCGCCGAGCCTTGAATGCTAACGCGCGCGCAAAGCAAACAGGCATGTAACTGCTTTATAATAATATGACCAGCTTGCCAATCTGTGTGCGCCCGCTGTTGTCTTCCACCACCCAATAATACAGACCGGAAACGACTAATTGGATATTACGAGTGACAAGGTCCCACTCGTGGTAGGACGAGTTCGGGTCGGAAGGATCGAAGTCGTGCCTGATTTCACGAATAAGGTCGCCATCGAGGGAGAATATCCTGATGGTACACCTCGCAGGGAGATTTGCGAATGTGACTTTTCGTACTCGGTCCCGTGATCTATTTTCCTGGCCGCGGCCTTCATAGCCATAGACTCGATACCCGGCATCATTGCGGTATGGATTGGGGAACACATAGACATTTGCAATCTCGTCAGGCGCTTGATCCACTTCATTGTTCGGATAGGCCGATTCAGCGGTGAGTGTCTTGGATGATTCCAGTGGGGAGAGCCCTGCCTGCGGCGAACCGAAATCAAATGCGGTTACGGCAATGTGGTACGGGATATTGGGCAGCAGGTCTTTGATAATGAATTCGTACTCGTAATATTTGAGATACCCGTCTTCGGTTAATCGATCCGGGTCGATATCTTGCATTGATGGCGGCGGTGGTTCGTCGGGATAGATCTTCCTGATCGGCGTCGTGACGCCGAGCTTCGATCGATTATAGTCATGAATTTCAAAGTAAAAGATGGAATCGGGGAAAAGCGGATGCACGTATGGATAATCGGGCATGTACGCTATAGGATCAAAGGCACTGTCAGCGCAGGGGTCTGGACCTGCACCATACAGACAGCGGAGTTCCTCCAACGTGAAAGGATCATCGAACCGTCGGAACTGAGGATTTGTTCCTTTCCTCGTTGTGTACACCCACTTATCGTAGTTTTCCCGGTCATATTGAGCCACGAGCGAGTAGCTGGTTTCACGATCATCGCGGGCGATGTAGATGCGATAGCCCTCGAAGTCGAGCTTGTGAGAGAAAATGTCCCTGGTAGTTTCCGAGCGCATGCCGTTGAAGCGAACTCGTAGTCCGCCGAGCGTCGGATAGAGCCAGAAGTCTGGCGCCGGTGGCGGTTCCGAGGCTATCAGGTCCGGCACGCGGTCGCCCTCATAGTAGGTTGTTTCAGCGACATTCGCTATCCATTGACCGTCAACGAAGCTTGAATCCAGCACGCAGATGCGAAACTTCCCCTTGTAACCATCACCGTCGGTATCGACACCGGGAATGTCATATACTTGGTCGGCCATAAGAGCGTTGGCCACCAGGCTGGAGAAGTCCACATTCTGGTAGTAGATATCCGGCTGGTAGTGTGAACTCAGGTTGTCATTGTAATTGTACCGATTGGTATGGAAGCCCTCCCCTCCGACAACAGCCATGGGAATAGTTATGGAGGCGCCGGGGCCCATATCGTAAGGGCCGATTGAGATCAGGTACTGGACATCGGTACCTCTGGAAACGAGGAGAGCAACCCGCTGATTCGGGTGAAGCCAGACTGGGTCACATTGCCCGATCGTCAGCGTGTATGCCTGGTCGTAATCAACCTCGCCGTTGCTCAGTAGAGCGTACTTGGGCCTGTCACCATACGGCGTGCCTAACCCGTTTCCCATATAGCGGTAGTTCTTCTTTTGCTGTGGGCCGAAATCGTATGTTGAATTATAGTTGTAGCTCCACCAATTAAACGTAACCTTCCGACCAAAGAGAGCGGGACTGAGGAATCGAATCCCGACGACGTTTGGTACCTGGAATTCCCCTGAGGGGAGTGGGTCGCCTTTCTTGTCGGCTGTCCAGGCGATGGCGACAGTATCGAGGAAGTTGCAGGTTTCGAACTGCGTTGGCGACGTAAACAAGAAGCCCGATAGATCATCCCTGCCGCCAGTGACTCCTTTGCGGCCGTAAGGGTCAGATGGTATGTTGACATTGCGTTGACCATAGTGGACATCGCCGTCCCAGTATAGTCCGAAGTAGACATCCTTGAGAGCTTTGTCACCGATGTTTTTGATATCATACTTAAGTATGACAAAGTCGTCGGTGTGGCCATACGACCAGGCATAAGATCGCTGGGTAACCTTGATGCCCAGTGGCTTGTGCCGACGGCCTTCAAACGCATCAAACGAAAGGTTGGGAACGCCGGATGTGAAAGTGTCAACATACACCGCAATGTAGTCCTGTTCCGAAACAGCGTCAGACCAGTCCGGGGAGTCGCGGTCTAAAATGGACCGGCGTACCATTTCGGAAACAGGGTACATCTCCCGGCTCTCGTTGCTGAAATCAGCTCCCGCCGAGACCAGCGTATCCCGGCCAACTACGGCACCAACCCAGAGCGCACCTTCATAGATGTAGGTTGTATTCGATCCCTTGGGATACTCACCCAGGGGTGCCTTAGCACCCGTGAAGCAATCATACCTGATGGCTCTGCCAATGCCGATACCGATCATCCCGAAGTTGGTTACTCCAAAAACCAACCGCCCGACATCATGTATGCCAAGGCAATATGGTGGCGTAGTCGTGGCGAGAGAGGGAGCGCTCTCCTTCAGAACCGGAGCCCGCTGAGCAGAGACTTGAGGACTAACGGTTAGAGCAAGGATGAGCGTAAAGCACAAAAAACGGGTAATTCCAGGCAGTATAGGCATCGTTGCAGAACTATCTCCAATAGCTGCGATAACACACGTTACCGCCACCAGAACCTAAAATAGTCGGTGGATTCCCGATAGGCAAGGACAATCGTCTGCTCAAATCACGATTCTACGGAACTGCTATTGGAGGTGCTTTAGACATCCTGGTGGGTACCAATAGGTCACAAGAAGGGCAGGCATCATTGCAGAACATCGGGGAGCTTGCTTCACTGTTTCATTGACGCCAACGTGCACAGTGTTTATATTGGTCTTTCTGAAAAGCGAAGGAGATCTCTTGAAGACAGTATTCCAGCAACCGACCGTCACGCCGGAAATGGTCAGGGCGCACGGCCTCAGTGAAGAAGAATATGAACGCATAAAAGAAATCCTCGGCCGCAGTCCAAACTACACCGAGCTGGGTGTTTTCTCAGTGATGTGGTCCGAGCATTGCTCGTACAAGAACTCGATAGCCCTTCTAAAAACCCTGCCCCGGGAAGGAGAGAACCTTCTGGCCAAGGCCGGTGAAGAGAACGCCGGAGCGGTTGATATCGGCGATGGTCTGGCTGTTGTCTTCAAGATTGAGTCCCACAACCACCCTTCGGCAGTCGAACCGTACCAAGGAGCCGCAACCGGTGTCGGCGGCATCCTGCGCGATATCTTTACTATGGGAGCCCGTCCCATTGCCTGTCTGAATTCGCTTCGCTTCGGCTCGCCGGAAAACCCCCGGGTGCGGTACCTCGTCGACGGCGTAGTTCGTGGTATTGGTGACTATGGCAACTCGTTTGGCGTGCCCACGGTCGCGGGGGAAGTGTATTTCGACGAAGCCTACACCGGCAATCCGCTTGTAAATGCGATGGCGGTCGGAATTGTCAAGGCGGATCGGATCGTCTCGGCCGTAGCCAAAGGAGAAGGGAACCCGATTATGATTGTCGGTTCTAAAACGGGCCGGGACGGTATCCACGGAGCCACCTTCGCCTCGGAGGAACTCAGCGAGGCGTCAGAGGAAAGACGGCCGTCGGTGCAAATTGGAGACCCCTTCACCGAGAAGCTCCTTGTTGAAGCTACCCTCGAGATAATTGACAAGGACCTTATAGTCGGCATTCAGGATATGGGTGCGGCCGGTATCACCTGCTCCAGTTCGGAGATGTCGGCCAAGGGCAATGCAGGAATCGAGATAGACATTGACAGGGCGCCGGTGCGGGAACCGGGGATGACGCCGTATGAGATTCTGCTTTCTGAGTCGCAGGAGCGGATGCTGGTATGCGTCAAGAAGGGAAAGGAACAGAAAGTCAAACAGGTTTTTGACAAGTGGGACCTTGATTCGACTGTTATCGGTCGGGTGACCGACGACGGTCTGATGACCGTCAAGCTGAACGGCGATATCGTCTCGCAGATTCCCTCTGAAGTCCTTGTTCTCGGCGGCGGCGTGCCGGTGTATCATCGCGAGTCGCAACGCCCGGCCCATCTGGACGAGATCGTGAAGCTCGATTTGCATGATTACCCGCTGGATAGAGACTGGAATGATGTCCTTCTGAGAATATTGGCCGCGCCGAATATCTGCTACAAGGGGTGGGTGTTCGATCAGTATGATTCCATGGTGCGTACCAACACTACCGTCGGTCCAGGCTCGGATGCCGCCGTGTTGCGCATCCGCAAAACGAACAAGGCTCTGGCGATGACGACCGATTGTAATGGCCGCTACTGTTACATTAACCCACGTCTGGGAGCTGAAAGCGCCGTTGCCGAGGCAGCGCGCAATATCGTTTGCTCCGGGGGACGTCCACTGGCCGTAACCAACTGCCTCAATTTCGGCAACCCATACAAGCCGGGAATTTACTACAGCTTTGCGGAAGCGGTTGCGGGTATGGGCGAAGCCTGCCGTGTTTTCCAAACCCCTGTCACCGGCGGAAACGTATCCTTTTATAATGAGGACCCCGAACGAGCAGTTTTCCCAACGCCAACAATAGGGATGGTAGGACTTATCGAAGACGTCAAGTATATCACTACTCAATGGTTCAAAAGTGAAGGTGATGCCATCTTCCTGTTGGGCGAAAACAAAGAGCACCTTGGCGCCTCTGAATACCTGCACACTATCTTTGGACAAAATAGGGGAGCCGTACCCACGCTCGATCTCCAGTTTGAAAAACTCTTGCAGGATACGCTCCTGAGCGCTATCCAATCCGGGCTGATCAAGTCAGCGCATGACTGCTCCGATGGCGGCCTGGCAGTGGCTCTGGCGGAGTGCTGTATTTCCAATCGCGAACACCAGGTTGGCGCTCAGGTCGTTCTCCACGAGTCGATACGCGCCGACTGTCTTCTCTTTGGTGAAACCCAGTCGCGGGTCGTTATCAGTACTGCGCCTGACAAGGCCGATAAGCTCACGGCCTCCTTCAGCGAAAAGGGAATTGCCTGTACTCGCATCGGCACGGTGGGCGGCACGCGCTTGAAGGTCAATGACTGGATAGATCTTGACATGAGCAAGTTGTCGGAAGCCTATTTCAACGCTCTACTGCGTTTGATGGAAAGGCTGGAAGAACCTCCAGACAAGCGTGGGGAGGTCACTATTTCCAAATAGGACTTTCAGTTTCCGGTCGAAAACATATATTCCCCACATGGCCCTGTACATTTTTTCTGACGCCCATCTGGGAGCCGACTCGACCGAAAAGGAAACTGAGAAAGTCACCAAGATCGCTTCCCTGTTTGCCAAGGTCAAAACAGACGGCGACCGATTAGTCATCTTGGGCGATCTGTTTGATTTCTGGTTTGAATACAAACACGCCATTCCCAAGGCATACCATAAGGTACTGTTCATGTTAACCGACTTGATTGAAGGTGGTATTACGGTTGATTATATCACCGGCAACCATGATTTCTGGCTTGGCGATTTCTTCTCCACCGAGATGAGCATGACGGTGCACCGGGATTTTCTCAACCTCGAATATGAGGGAACAAAGTTGCATCTCATACATGGCGACGGCCTGGCGCCTGCCGACCGGGGCTACCGTCTTCTGAAGCGAGTTCTGCGCAATCGGTTCAACGTCTGGCTGTACCGTAAGCTCCCTCCCGACTGGGCCATGCCGCTGGCCAAGAAAGTGTCCGGATCGTCGCGTCAATACGCCTCGCGCCGTGACCAGACCTTCGCAGCCGATTACGAATCGTACGCCGAACAGAAACTCACCGCCGGTTTCGATGCCGTAGTCATCGCCCATCTTCACATCCCGGTGATCAAACCTCTCGGCAATGGTATCTACGTCAACACCGGCGACTTCATAGATCACTTCAGTTATGCGAAGCTTGCCGATGGGACAATCAGCTTACAACGGTTGAAATGATCACAGAGGAAATACAGGCCAGCGGATATCGCCCCTGGGAACGTGGCATTCTCAATGATTACCGTGATTTTCTCCATCCGGCAGAAGCTCTCTCTTAAAGAGATCCTAGCCGCAGAGAGAATAAGATAAACGCACCGGACTACTCTTGCGGCCGGAGTTGATCTGTCGATTTACCCCTACAGGTGACACTGGCGTCGCCTCTCCAAAATCCCCCGTCTCAGCTCTGTCACTGGTATGAAACCTTATTTCGGCATCGGCGTATAAGGCCAAAGAGAACACGACTGGTAATAGAGAATGGAGGTGCCTATGAAAAGGTTGTGCTATCTGATGCTGGGAGCCATCGTTGTGGCGGGGCTGGTCGCCGGTCAGGGGATGGCAAAATCCTACAAAAGCAGTGGTAAGGCGTGGCTTGGCGTCTATACCCAGGCAGTTGACGACGAACTGACTGAAGCATTTGACCTGCCGGTCAGCCATGGTGTCATCGTGAATCGGGTAGTCAAGGATTCGCCGGCTGACAAAGCAGGCCTGAATGAGGATGACATCATCATCCGATTTGACGGCTCAAAAATCACTGATGCTGATGAACTAGTGGAAATGGTTGGCGAAGACCAACCGGGAGACGAAGTGGCTGTCACGGTTATGAGAGGGGACGACGAATTGGAGCTTGAGGTCACGCTCGGCGAACGGCCGGGCGGGAGCAAGTCAGTCTGGATTACCAAGAACCCGAAAAAGGAAGATTTCTTTTTCTCGTTTGATTATAACGAGTATCCGTACATGGGTGTTAGCTTACTTGACCTGACCCGTCAACTTGGAGATTACTTCGGCATTGATAAGGGCAGAGGAGCGCTGATTACTGATGTCATCAAGGATTCTCCGGCAGCGGCGGCCGGCTTGAAAGCGGGCGATGTGATTGTTGCCATCGACGGAGATGAGGTTTTTGACACCGAGGATGTTGAGGATTTGATCGAGGATAAAAAGGCCGGTGACAAAGTTGAGGTGTCGGTTATCCGCAATAAGGAGCAAAAGAAATTCACAGTCGAAGTAACTGAGAACGAAGAGGCTCCCGAGGCGTATTATTTCAAGCAGTTCTACGGTCCTAACTTTGGTTTCACACTGCCCAAAATGAAGGGCAAGTTTCATGACCTCATACCCACTCCCGGCCAGTATGATGATGCCCTTGGCGAGTATCAGGAAGAAATGAAGAAGCTGAAAAAGGAATTGAAATCGCTTCGCGAGGAGATGCAGGAGCTTCGCGATAAGTTAGAGTAGTATCACGCAAAATACCCAATTGCTTACAGTTCCTCCTTAGTCAGGCCCTGCTACGGGCGGGGCCTGGTTTTTTTGTCTATTTTGTTTCTTGCTCCTTAGCAGCCGCCCTGTGTATATTTAGTTTACTATGTCAGGTATAACGGTTGAAAAACTGTACAACGCCCGCAATCAGGATCTTGAGCTGACTGTTTTGAACAGCAACCAGGCTGGTATGGGCAAGGTGATTCAGCATCCTGAGCTCCACCGGCCGGGTCTGGCGCTGACCGGTTTTTTCGAGCGTTTCTCCAACAGGAGAATTCAAGTTCTGGGTGAAACGGAAATGGCCTACATGAGCCGCCTTTCTGTTGATCAGTTCTCTGAAATGTCCCATAAGTTGTTCGAACATGAAATCCCGATGGTTATCATTTCCAAAGGAATAATGCCTCGGGCGGAGTTTATCGGCGCCGCTGACAAGTTTCACACCGAGGTGTTTTCCAGCCGACTGACGACTGTGGAGCTGATCAACCGTCTCTCTGCCTACCTTGACCAAGTTTTTGCGCCGTCAATCACGGTACATGGTACGCTGATGGATGTCTACGGCGTGGGGTTGCTCTATACCGGCAAGTCGGGAATCGGGAAGTCGGAAGTAGCGCTTGACCTCGTGGAGCGGGGCCATCGCCTGGTTGCCGACGATGTCGTGAAGATCAGCAAGGGGGGAGCGGATCTCATTATCGGTACCGGGGCGGAACTGCTGGGACATCATATGGAGATCCGGGGAGTCGGAATCATTGATGTCGAAGAGCTCTTTGGTATCCGGGCAATACGGCTCCAGAAGCGGATTGAGGTTGAGGTAAATCTGGTGCTGTGGTCTGAGACCGAGGATTACGAACGCCTGGGGGTCGAGGAAAGACACACCGCTATTCTGGGAGTGGAGATACCCTATGTGAAGGTTCCTATCTCTCCGGGAAAGAATATTACTGTCATTTCTGAAGTTATTGCCATGAACCACATGCTCAAGGTGTATGGGAAGGACTCAGCCGTGGAGTTCTCTGAGAAACTCTCCCAGCGACTCAGACGCGAATCCTCTACTAAAGACTACCTGGAGTCGGATTTCGAGTAACTATGCCATTGCTCTCGTCGAGCCACTACTCACAAAGGATTTGGAGAAATCGTCCGCGTCACTTATAATTTCGTTTCGTGTAAGCTATTGTGAAGGAACTCGATAACTGATTGGTGGTAGAATATGAAGATTTCGGAGGATTCTTGTCAGATGAGTAGAAACCAACTATTTGGTTTTTTAGTATTGCTTGCCCTGGCCGCTTGCTTGTGGTCAAGTTGCGGCAAATCGGGAGGCAAAGTCCTGGCCGTGGTGGGCGATTACAAGATCACCACCGATGAGTTTGAGGAATTCTACACGGCTGGATATCCATTCCCAACAGCAAAGGATGAATTCACTGTAAAACGTCAAGTTATCGACAGTGCAATCGTTACCAGGTTGCTTGTCCAGGCGGCTTATGAAAAGCATATCGATAAGCTGGAAGAGCTGGCCAGGGTGGTGCTGGCCAACAAGGACAAGTTTCTTATCGATATCCTCCTGCAGCACAAAATCGCTGATAAAGCTGAACCCTCGGAAACCGAGGTGAAAGAGTTCTACAAGCGCCTCGAGTACAAGATCAAAGCCTCACATATCCTCGTGGATAACCCGGACACCGCCCAGATGCTTCTGGAGCGGATCAAAAATGGCGAGAACTTCGAAAAGCTTGCATACGAGTACTCTATTGATCAATCGGCCAAAAAGAACAAGGGCGATCTCGGTTATTTCGCTTGGGGCGCCATGGTCGATGACTTCCAGGAAGCGGCCTTTAGTATGGAGCCTGGAGAGGTCTCTCCACCGGTAAAATCAAGATTCGGCTATCATGTTATTAAGGTCGTCGACAAACTTCCCAATGAGCAGCGAACAGACTTCAAGTCGATGAGAAGCCCTCTTTTCGATCAGGTTAGGATATATAAATCAGGCAAGCTGGGAGAGCGGTACTTTGATGACATTAAATCGCGGTATGCGGTTTCTATTGATACTGCTACCTGCGATTACCTGTTGCACAAGCGTGGGCTTATCTATCCGCCGATGTTGTTGAAGACGCTTCCCAGGAATGATTTTGACATGGAACAGCTCGACCGCAACGAAAAGGAGCTTGTGCTGGCAACCTGGGACGGTGGACAGATGACAGTGGGTGAGTATCTCACCCAGGTCAATCGGAGCGTGCCGCGAAATTCCAGACCGGATTTTGACGACTATGATTCTTTGGCCGATATTATCTTCCGGCTGAAGCTCAGTGACATCCTTGTCGTCGAGTCTCATCGTGAGGGGATCGACAATGATCCGACATTTCTCACGAAGCTCCAGCTCTTCAAGGAGCTCGCTATGGCAGATATAATGAGGGAAGACTCGATTCCGCTCCCGCCGACGCTGGACGAAGAGACGGTGCGGCAGTATTACGATGACCATCCCGAAGAGTTCACTGTTCCAGCGAAAGTTCATATTCATGAAATCCTGCTGGGCGATGAGCTCAAAGCGCGAAGGCTTAAAAAGGAACTCAAATCTCTGGAAGCCTTCAAAAAGTCGGCCTCAGAGCTGACCGAGCGGATCGGCAAGCGCATTGGCGGCGGCGATATCGGCTATATAGAAAAAAGATGGATGCCGGAAGTCTTCGAGGCGGCTTGGAAAACGCCGGTTGGCGGTATCGGGGGGCCGGTGTTCAATGACGGGAAGTATACCCTTTTCTACGTATTGGATAAGATCGGAGCACAGTTGAAGGACTATCTGGGGATCAAGCGCGAGATTGTGCAGAAGCTGGTCGACGAGCAGAAAAAAGAGGCCTTTGACAAGTGGGTTGAAGAACGGAAGAAATCGACTCCAATTGTGGTGGACGAAGATGCCCTATGGTTGACTATCGACATGGACAAGTATGCTACGGTGGATACAACCGGCCAGTCTGACTGATGAGCTATGAAATCGCACCATGTGATACTCGCTATCGGGTTGTTCTTGCTCCTTTCAGCAGTTCCTACTTTCGCCGAGAGGGAGGCTGTGGACAGAATTGTCGCAGTCGTCGGCGATCAGGTCATACTTGTCTCCGAGCTGGCCAGTCAGATCCAGGTGCTCGCTCTTCAAACGGGCCAACGTCCGAAAAATGACGAGGAGTTACAGCAGTTCCAGAACGAAGTCTTGGAACAGATGGTCTCAGGACAACTGCTTCTGATAGCTGCCCAGGAAGATACCTCGATTAGCGTGCGGCCCGAAGAAGTCGATCAGGCCCTTGACGACCATGTTGCCAGTATTTCCCAGAACTTCAGTTCTAACCAGGAGTTCCTTGATGCCTTGGAGGCCGAGGGGTTGACCATCCGCGAGTTGAAAAAGCGATATCGTGCCGATGTAGAAAACCAGATCATCAAACAGCGCTTTATTCAGAAGAAGCTATCTACCGTGGCGGTATCGCGACACGAGGTCGGGGAGTTCTATCACAAGTATCAGGACTCGCTCCCCGGACAACCGGAGGCGGTGAAGCTGGCGCATATTCTTCTGACTGTTGAACCATCTCAGCGAATCGAAGATTCCATCAAGACTCTGGCCGCAGAGTTGCGGCAACGAGTCCTGGAGGGAGCTGATTTTGCCACTGTCTCGGCGCAGTATTCAAGCATGGGTGCGGGAGCCCACGGAGGTGATCTGGGATATGTATCACGCAGGGACGTGGTACCGGAATTCGCTCGGGCTGCTTTCAATCTCTCGGTAGGCGATGTTTCCGGAGTAGTCCACACGCAGTTTGGATACCATGTAATCAAATGCGAAGGAAAACAGGGAGATCGTCTGAAACTTCGCCATATCCTTCTGGCTGTGCAGCCCACCAGGGAGGACACCCAGAAGGTGGCGCAGCTTGCAGACTCACTCCTGCATGAAGCTGAAAACGGAGCAGATTTTCAGAAGATGGCCAAAATCTTTTCAGCCGACGACAACACTCGCGCCCAGGGTGGTGAGTTGGGTTGGTTTGCCACTAACGAACTGCCAGCGGTGTTTGCTTCGGCAGTAGCCGGCTGGAAGACGCCGGGAGAGTACCGGGAGCCGATTTTCTCACAGTCCGGCCTTCACATTTTGAAGCTGCTCGACTACCAGCCGCCGAGGCAATTCACTCTTGAGGAAGATTTTGACAAGCTCAAAGAAATGGCTCGCCAGGAAAAGACCGCCAGGCTTCTTGACGAGTGGATATTAGAAATCAAAGAGAGAACCTTCATCGACTACCGCCTGTGATTCCCATGCGACTCGATGACTTTCTGTCCACAGTGGGGGCCATAAAACGACGCGCCATCGCAAAAGAGCTGGCGCAAAAGGGGATGATTGCCGTCAACGGACGCAGGGTCAAACCAGCTTATCAGGTAAAGGTTAATGACATTATTGTTCTTAAGGGGACTCGTTCCCTTACAGTAGAAATCCTCGGCATCCCCACCGGCTCAGTACCCAAGACACAGCGGGAGAAGTACTTCAGGGAGCTGACCGGAAGAAACCTTAGGCGGTAAGACAGGTTTGACATACGGAGCTCCTATCTCTTTTGGTGGCCACAGCCGTCTCATCCTGTAGACCATATCCAATAAGAGGAAAACAGGATAGGAGATCATACTACAGGTATGCCTGCAAAAATCTTGACTGAGCAGGACGAGTGGCTAAATTATTGTCGACGGCTGCAATAGCAGAGTGTTAAACGGAGGAGTGGCTGAGTGGTCGAAAGCGGCGGTCTTGAAAACCGTTGTACCGCAAGGTACCGTGGGTTCGAATCCTACCTCCTCCGCTTTTAGAGCCTGTTCGAGCGCAGCGAGCTACAGGCTCTTAAACCCTGAGCGTAGCGAAGGGTAAGTCCTACGGAGTCTTGAACAAAATGAAGGAAGTGCAGCGAAGGATAGCTAGTGGACAAACAGGTTGATCCTCCAAATAGCAAATGGTATCTGTATATTCTCGAATGCTGCGATGGGTCGTATTATACAGGAATAACTAGAGATATCCCCGGTCGGTTAGAGCGGCATAATCTTGGGAAGGGAGCGAAGTTTACAAGATCAAGGAGACCTGTTAGATTGGTCTACTTTGAAGAGCGTCAGACGGAGAGGGCAGTACGGCATCGAGAGTTGGAGTTAAAAGGTTGGAGGCGAAAAAAGAAGGCAGAGTTGGCACTTGGGTTCCCTTCGTCAGCCCTGACGGACATCCTCAGGGTCTCCGGGCAGTAGCCCTACGACGAATCCTACCTCCTCCGCCATAAACAGATGCAGCCTGGTTCTACGCTTCGCATTAGCGGGTGCATAGGGCCGGGCTTGGGTTTCGTAAGCTGCGACGCACTTGGATAAATGACTACGAAAAAGAGATCAATCAAACAGAGTCGTTATCTCGTATCTTTGTGGATTGCGGCTGCAGCAGTCATGTGTGCAGTTGGCTTCTATCTTAACCGAGCGTTCTATAGTGATGACGCATATATCTCGCTGCGGTACGCCTACAATTTCATCACCGGCAAAGGACTGGTCTGGAACCCGGGAGAACTGGTAGAGGGATACACAAACTTCCTGCAAATCCTTTTCGTTAGCTGCCTCGGGATGATTGGGGTCGATCTGGTTCATGCATCGAGGATTATCAACGCCGCCGCCTTCCTCATCATGTGTACGATGTTTGCCGCTCACCTACGGCGACACAGTACGCTGTCGGGGATGGGTTCTGGCAAGGTTCTTTTTCTCATCTCGATTACGTTAGTAATGAACACGTTCCCCATGATCAGCTGGAACTTTGGTGGCCTCGAAGGGCCGCTGTTTACCCTGTTCTGTACTTGTGGCATACTCTTTTTTGTCGAATACCTTGCTAAGACCACAACCGGTATCACTCTTTTTAGGAGTTCCGTTTGCTTTGCGCTTGCCAGTGTGACGCGACCGGATGGTATACTTCTGTATGCCGTGTCAGTGGTCTTCTTACTTTGGGCTATAAGGTATAAGGCTGGGCAGCGGTCGACCCCGTTACTACAGTTTGGGCTCCCGTTTATTTGTATATGGTTGTCACACATGATTTGGAGGTTTTTTTATTACGGTGAGATATTTCCGCTCACTTATTATGTCAAAGCAAGTGACTTTCACACATTCAAACTCAAAAGTGGGCTGGATTACGTACTCTCTTACGCATCCTCACCACCCTTTGTTTTTATAATGCTTGCTTTAGCGCTTATGTTTGCCGCCTATAGGCGGAGGTTCGATCGGAGGATGGCGTATCTCCTGACAGCTATTGTCGCTTATCTGGTATATGTCATCATCATCGGTGGCGACCAGATGTACTCATTCCGGCATATACTACCGGTTATACCATCATCGATTCTGCTGCTATACTTGGCGATCAAGACACCACTCGGCAATTTCCTGGAAAGAAATGCTCTTTTATCAGCTTTGTGTGTGTTTTTTCTAATACTGCTACAGCCTTTCTGGCATGGAACTGATGCCCGGAAAATGAGTTCCGAGGACTACGTTGGCACGACTGTCGGCAAGTACATCGCGGCCAATTGGCCACAAGGGTCGCTGATTGCCCTAAACACCGCTGGCTCTACGCCATACTACGCACCGCATCACCGATTTATCGACATGTTGGGCTTAAACGATATTCATATAGCCAAGCGCAAGACCGACACAATCCGGCTACGTTGGCAGATGATTCCGGGGCATATGAAGGGTGATGGGAAGTATGTCCTGTCGAGAAAACCGGATTACATAATAGTCGGACCGGCGCGAGGCACTACCATCAATCGACCCTGGTTCTTATCTGATCTTGAGATGCTTGAAGACCCGCGTTTCCACCAGAGCTACCAGGTGCGGCAAATCCCTCTGAGTAATTGCCTCTTCATATATTACGAACGGGTTCCGCAGCCTATACGTTGATTCTCCCCGTTGGCTGCAGAGGGTCCCGCCGCAAGCGGCGGTCTTGAAAACCGTTGTCCGCCTGGGCGGACCGTGGGTTCGAATCCTACCTCCTCAGCCACAGTAAAATGAGGGACACCGCGCAACCAGGCACTTCTCTTGGAATTAGACGATCCCAGTCTCAGGCCTTTCCTAGTTCTCTCTCAAGTGCCCGAAACCTATCCATGATTTGTGTAAGTGAGCCCGCCAGTTTCATGTCAAAAGCCTCAGTGACAAGGGCCGATAAAGCCCAGTACGCTCTTATAGCCTCAATCATTACCGATGGAATGTCGTCGTGCTCGAAATGCTGACCAAATGCCGTGTCAGGGAAACTGAAGTAGTTCGACATATCGTCAACCGATGCATGAATGGACCTACAGTAGAGCAGGTACGGGTTGACATAAGCATACTTCATTCCGCAATCTTTGGCCATTTCTGCCAGATTCTTGCCCGACCAATTCCTGCGAAAGTCACCCGTGATCTTGCCATTCTCATCCGTATCCCAGTATTTCTTTGCCTTGTCCAACCAATCTTCAACGTCAGTCATCATGGCCCTAATAGTGTCGGTGACGGATTCTGAATGCAAATCTGGAGATTCAGTTACCTTTCTGAAGTCTTTGTCCATGGCGACTGGAAGATGGTAGAAGTATTGATATTGACGCTTGTCCTTGTCATCCATGAGATACTTCATGTTGATCAGCATCTCAATTAGCTTTCTGCAACAAGTTTTGGCGTCTCCCACAAGCCCACGATCGCAGAGCACAGTTGTGGCTAGAAAGGAGTTGGAGGCCTTGTAGTAGATGTACAAAAGGATTATTTGGTATAGCGGGATGCCGGGAAGCTTTAGATCGCGTTTCCCCAAGTTGTCAAGGATGATATTGGCTAGCTTAAAGAGTTCATCTGAGAGTAAAAAGTGCTTGGGGAACTCTTCAGCTTTTTTCCACCCTAAAGTTCGATGACAGTTCTCCACTGTATTTCCCTATTGCCGGTGTTTAGTGAACTTACCTCCGCACTTGTGGCGATGTAAAACGGCCCTCTTACAAATACATTTCCTGACTGTCCAAGTATATTGCTTTGCGCAAGCAAGCGTCAACAGTAGAATTCGTCCAATCGAGAACTCGGCAGATCAGTAAAGGCAATGTATGCTCACTTTTTAACGCATAGGACATACTCGCCTGCGCGAATAGTATCCGGAAGTGAACTTCTACCAGAAGTGGGGGTTCGTTGACCTAGGAGCAGATTTAAGCTATGAGTTCTGGAGTCCTGGACATCTGGCTGGCTATACCAACTGAAATCCCAGACGAAAGGTTTCGTGTTCCATAACACCGCCCCACCAATTATTGTAACCTGCTGCGCTATAACCTGTTGCCGATAACTACACAAAACAGCGCAAAGAGGTAGGCTAGACCATATGGAGTGGAGGATTTTCTTTCAATCTGGTGAAATATTTGAAAGATACTAAAAAACGTGTTGACTTATGATTATTTGTCGATAGATTATGACGTAATGGATAGTCTCCCTCATTAATTTTTCTCAAGATTTGTACCCTAAAGTCAATTCTTGTTAGATCGTTAATTTGGAGACACAAGCGCAATAGTGCGCAATAATCGGTTTATCTTACTTACGAGATTTCCTTGAGAAAAGGTTCGTGGAGGGATGAACAAGACCGGAGAGTAGAATGAATATCTACATCGGCAACCTGTCGTTTGACACGACAGATGAAGATCTTCGCAAGGCCTTTGAAGGCTATGGCGAGGTAACAAGTGTAAACATCATCACGGATAGGTACACCGGCAAACCAAGAGGATTCGGGTTTGTGGAGATGCCTTCCAAAGGGGAAGCCCAGGCTGCGATTGATGGTCTAAACGGCCAGGAATTGCAAGGGCAGACGCTGAATGTCAATGAGGCTCGCCCTCGTACAGAGAGAGGCGGAGACAGAGGCGGTGGCGGTCGGGGCGGACGCCGCTATAACTCCTGGTAAGAGGCTTTTCCCCCGCTGCTTCTTAGTGATAGCAGCATCCTGAATAAGGAGGGGATCAATACACAGTTTCGTAGATCGGGAGGTTTGCCCTCCTGATATCTTGAGAATGTGAATGCAGAAGTGTCGGGGCCGTAAGGGCCCTGACCTACTGCTCCTGTCGTTATTCCCCCACCAGTGGGAATCCAGTTAAGTGATGCAAGACAGAGAAGACAGTGGATTCCTGCTTTAATAGTGGTAACTTTTCCGCACATACTTTTCGCGCCATAACCTATGTGGTTTCAATGGGTTAGGTTGCGTTTTTCCCTTGCGTAGCGTATTAAAAACAGCTATATTTTTGTTATATGAAAGGGAAAGAGTGAATTACTACAACCTGCCATCAAGAAAAGATAACAGCAAAGCTCGCAAGGCTCCCAAGCCGATTGGAGGAGTGATCGAGAAAGTGGTTAAATCGCTCGGCATTTCCAAGAGCTACCATGGCTGGTTGGTGGTATCAAAATGGTCCGATATTGTTGGAGATCAGATAGCCAAGGTTGCTAAAGCGGTACGTTTTGATGATGGGACGCTCTATGTTGCCGTGCCCGACGCCGCCTGGCGACAGAACTTGGCTATGGAAACAGAAGTCATCTTGCACAAGATTCAAAGCTACCCGTTCGGATGTGCGGTCCGTCGGCTCCGGTTCGTACAGGGTGAGAAAGGGTTGTAGAAACTATGCCAACTGAGGTGGAGGAAATCAAGAAAAGAGAGAGCACACTCGTTCCGGAGGATATGAACGGCCACACCTATGATGCCACGACCATCAAGGTGCTGGCCGGGCTGGAGGCGGTACGCCGACGACCGGCGATGTATATCGGCGATACCGGACAGCGCGGTCTGCATCATATGGTGTACGAAGTAGTAGACAACTCGGTCGACGAAGCGATGGGCGGGTTCTGTGACCGTATTATCGTGGAAATCAACAAGGACGAATCTGTAACGGTAGCCGACAACGGACGCGGCATCCCGGTTGAGAAGCATCCCGAACAGAAAGTCTCTGCACTCCGGGTCGTTATGACCACTCTCCATGCCGGCGGCAAGTTCGATCATCGCACCTACAAGGTTTCCGGCGGCCTGCATGGGGTTGGGGTATCGGTAGTCAATGCTCTCTCCGAGTGGTGCTGGGTGGAGGTCTGCCGGGGCGGAGAAGTGTGGCGGCAGGAGTACCGAAGAGGCAAGGCTCTCAAATCGGTTGCCAAAGTCCGCGAAGGCAAAAAGACCGGGACCAAAACCTGCTTTCGACCGGACCCGGAAATCTTCAAAAGCATTGAATTCAAATTCGATATTATTGCCTCGCGTCTGCGTGAACTGGCCTTTCTGAATCAGGGGTTGAGCATTGACCTGATCGACCATCGCATTGACAAAAAAGTGACCTTCTACTACAAGGGTGGGCTGTCGTCATTTGTGGAATACTTAAATGAGAATAAAACGCCCCTGTTTAGAAAACCGATCCATTTCAAGAAATCTAAGGATGAGGTCGAGGTCGAAGTAGCCCTGCAGTACAACAATGGCTACGCAGAATCCCTTCACTCCTACGTGAATAACATCAACACTATTGAGGGCGGCACCCACCTCACCGGCTTCCGCACCGCCCTGACTCGTTCAATCAACAACTATGCCTTGAAATACAACCTCCTGAAAAAGAACGGCATCGCGCTCGCTGGCGATGACAGCCGCGAAGGTTTGACCGCGGTTATCTCAATCCGAGTGCGCGACCCGCAGTTTGAAGGCCAGACCAAAACCAAGTTGGGCAACTCTGAGGTAAAAGGAATTGTCGAGGTGGTGACGAACGAGAACCTTGGCTCGTTCTTTGAAGAGAATCCCTCGGTCGGGAAGAAGGTAGTTGAGAAACTGATCTCTGCCGCTATGGCGCGCGAGGCGGCCCGCAAGGCCAGGGAGCTGACCCGTCGCAAAACAGCGCTTGATAGCGCCTCTCTTCCGGGGAAACTGGCTGACTGCTCTCTGCGTGACCCGGAGTCTTGTGAAATCTATATCGTAGAGGGCGACTCTGCTGGTGGGTCAGCCAAGCAGGGGCGCGACCGGCGATTCCAGGCGATACTGCCGCTGCGGGGAAAAATCCTTAACGTGGAGAAAGCGCGTATCGACCGCATCCTGAGCAACGAGGAAATCCGTGCCATGATAACCGCTCTCGGCTGCGGTGTGGGAGATGATTTTGATGCTTCCCGGGTGCGATACCACAATATAGTCATTATGACTGATGCCGATGTCGACGGCGCACATATTCGCACTTTGATTCTGACCTTTCTCTTCCGCTACATGAAGGACTTGATCGACTTAGGGTACATCTACATTGCCCAGCCGCCTCTGTTCAGGCTCAAGCACGGCAAGAGTGAGCAGTATGCCTACAGTGACGAGGAGAAAGAGAAGCTACTCAAGAACATGCCGGAAACCGGTGTCTCCATCCAGCGCTATAAGGGATTGGGTGAGATGAATCCCGAACAACTCTGGCGCACCACGATGGACCCGGAGACACGTACATTCTTACAGGTAACGCTTGACGACGCCGCCGAGGCCGACCACCTCTTTTCCATCCTCATGGGCAGCGACACCGCCCCCCGCTCCAAATTCATCCAAGAGAATGCGCAGTATGTGAGGAATCTGGATATATAAGCAGAAGGTTTGTCGAAATTGCAGGGGTTTCCAGTTACGGGGACTTTGTGGTGCAGCATCCTGCACTAGTTAAAAGAAATAAAGGAGTACTTGAATGACAGAAGATCATCGAGACGATGGAGGGGATCTGTCACCTGCTGAGAGAACTGAGGCACTCTTTCAAGCGGCGGAATTCTGGTGGCAGCGGTATGATCGAAGGGTTCAAGTTGTATGGAAAGTTCATCTGAGCTTCTGGACCGCTCTTGCGGCTCTTATCGGCATTGTCATCACAGGAAGAATTCCTTCGGAGACAAGCATAGTTACATTGGGATGTGCGGCCTTCGCAGTAATCGTGCTATCCTTGCATATTTATTACATTCTTAGTCAGGCAAGAATGAACAAGTTGGATCGCGATAAGTTTGACACATATTACAAAGAGTTTCAGAAGCTCGTCAATGTTAGCTATGACCCTGGGCTTGAGACTCGGGCCCGCGGCGCAAAAAAGAAAAGCACTTCTCTTTTTCAGTACGCTAACTTGTTTGCTTGCTCAGTAACGTTGATTATATCGATTGCTCTCGTTTTGGCTTCATTGGTTTCGCAGAACACAGGCAAGGTTAATACAGTTGATCAATCTCGCGACCCTTCAAGCAAGACAGCGCCAGTTCAAAATACAGAGAAAAATCCTTACTTGAAAGCCGCAGAAGTTGATTCTGGGAAGTGATGCTTCCAATATCGAGATTCGTGTATGAAAAGGCCTTTGTCAATAAGTATATTACGTTTGAATTGGTTCTATGTTCTGTCAGGTCTTGCCCACCGCTGACGGGTGTGACCCGACAGCCGAGTAGGTCAGGAGCCTTGTCCTCCTGACAAATGAATCAGATGACTTCTGTCAGGACCGTAAAGGTCCTGACCTACTCTGAACGTCATGTTGAGCGGAGTCGAAACAGGACCGGCGTCGCCGGACATATCGCCCTTCGACTCCTCTCAGGGTAACTGACGCAGCGGCGTCATTCCTTCGGAAGCAGGAACCCAGAGAACTATATCGGGTTCGTGGAAGACCAGACCTATGCTTTATTTACCGCCTTCGCTTTCCCCTTCAGTTTTGTCCTCCGGTTCGTCAGAAGAGGACTCTTCCTCCTCGGATTTCTCCGGCTTGTCCTTTTTCAGCTTGTCTTTGAGCTTGGAGATTTTCTTGGCGATTCCGGGGATGGTGTCGATTATGCTCTCCCACTTACCCTTGCTGACGGGTAATAGCGAAATGCCTTTCTCATCTATGATGATAAAAGCCGCCGGTTCTATCTTGGTGCCGCCACCGCCGCCACCGCCGAAGCCGGAGCGAGACTTCTCATCTTCACCTTGACCGCCTCCGGCGCCGAATCCGACCGATATCTTCACGACTGGGATAACAGTTTTGTCCCCGACCGTGACCGGGTCGCCGATGATCGTCTCTGACTTGGCAATCTCGCGCAGCTCGCCGACAACCCCTTTCAGTATCTCAACAACGTTGTTAGGCATCCGATACTCCTTTCTTTTTTCCTATCGCCAGTTTTAACAGATCTCTTAAAGGAAGTCTGTACATCAGTACCGCCGTTCTAATCAAGAGCTTGCGTACCGGTATCGCTACCGACAGGCGTGCGGCGCCGCTGAACGACGGCCCGATCCAATCAGGAATGTATTGCACTCTCCCAACTACGCCGGGTACTGCTGCCAAAGCCGCCTGGTAGTAGCCAAAGATAGCGCCTGTCAAGTGGGGTCGATCAAATCCTCCCTCGACCTGCCCCTCCAGCTCTTCAACGATGGCTGCTTTCAGCACACTTACCAGATAACTCCACAGGGGCCCGACGCACCTGGGTAGGAGCCTGAGAAAATCACGCGGTGATCGCTTGCGTCGCTTCGGTGGCTTGACCGCTTTCACTTTTCTTGTCTTTTCCTTGATCTTTCTTGGCTTTTTCTTCTTCTCTTTATCGATATCGAAGCTCTTGAGCTTAAAACCAAAGAGCTTGATGGAACCCACCCTGTGGGCAAAATCGAGCTCCGGTCCGCTTCGTCCCAGCCCAACAAACAGCAGCTTCTTACCGTCGCCCAGTATGAAACGGATGCGGACGTTCAACAGCAGGAACGTGATAATAATCGACAGTAGAATCAGCAGGGCGTACCACATACTATTAATATACTATCGGCATTGCCGAATAGTTACCCCTGGGCTGGGGGAATATCTTCTTTTCCGTCTGTCAGTTCCTGTTCAACCCCATAATATCCCACATCAGGGTTGGCGGGATTGACCCTTCCACCAGCAGGGAGTCGTGAAAGGCTTTGAGAGAGAACAGGTCTCCGTCGCGTTGCTCAGCAGCCAGGCGAAGAGCCATGATTTCCCGTTTCCCCATTAGATAGGACATCTGGTAAGTAGGGCTAAAAGTGTAGCGGAGGACTTCCTTGCGGATGAACTCCTTCCCGGAATCACTGGTGATATCAAGCGCCCTGATCATCCAGTCAACGCATTCATCGTAAGTGAACTGCCCCGTGTGCAGTTTCACGTCGGCGACAATCCTGGCGGCGCGGAAGCGGATACCTCCCAATATCCCCAGCCACTGGGCAGGGTCTTCATCTCCATACAGGCCGGCTTTGTAGGCCATCTCCTCGCAATAGAGCGCCCAACCCTCTATCATCATGATGTTGAACTGCCATTTGCGCACAGGGTCGTCATTCATACCGGCTATCTGAAGCTGCAGGTGATGGCCGGGGAATGCCTCGTGGACAACCGAGCCCTTGAAACCTCGCCGATGGACATAGCGGAAGCGAGCCTCTAACTGGCGGCGGTCGAGATCATCGGGAATCGGCCGGACGTAGAAGTATCCATGCTGGACACTGTCGAACGGTCCCGCGGGCTGGTAGGCGATGCCACTGATCATGGTGCGCAGGAAGGGAGGCGTCTCTATCACCGTTACGGGAGCGATCTCTTCCGGGATAGTAACGAAGTCGTCTTGCTCAAGGAATATCCTTTCCTGCTTTGTTTCCCAGTTGTAGTAATTCAGCACGTCGTTCTTGGTGAACACAGCCGGTACGAAGACCGAGTCGCGGCTGGATTGATTGTTGGTTTCTACATACGTCTCATAGTCGCGGTATGCTTCCTGTGCCTCTGCCAGCAGTTTTTCACCGATCCGTAAGAGGGAGTCGGCATCAAACGTCAGGAAGTACTCGTGCGAGAGTTTGTAATCGAAATTGTCCTTGCCGATGGAAAAGCCGATCTCCGGCCCTGGCGTGAGCTTGGAGAGGTAAGTTGAGAAGCTGTTCATAGCTTCGCTGGCCTGGGTGGATGCCTCCAGGATTTCGTTTGCACGGTCAGGTAGTTTGTTCATTAACTCCGCGGCAATTTCCCGGTAGAACTGTATCCCGGACTCCAGCGACTCCAGTGCCGCTTCGATATATACCGGCGGCGGCTTGGTGATATTTCGACGCGCTTTGGTGAACAATCCCGGAGTCGCTCTCATTCGACTGAGGAGAGGCACGATCTTTTCGGATAGAGGTGCATGTTTGGAGAGCATCAGGAAGTAGATGCCGTTGGTCGCTTCGTCGACATACAACTGGGGCGATTTCTTATGCCACTTGATGCGCTCCAGGTCCAGCAGAGCGATGTCGACATTTGATTTGATGAGCAGGTAGTTGATACGATCGTGGTCGGAAAGCCCGGCCGATTTATATCGATAGAGTTGCTTCTCGTGTCTTTTCAACTTCTTGATCATGTTCTTCACGGAAGAGGATGAGTAGTCGGCCAAGCGGTGGTCGTAGGCATGGATGCCCATTTCGGTGGACCGAACCGGATAGAAGGACTGGATTGTCTCCAGGATATCCAGACAAAGGTCATCAAAGGTCTTTTTCTTCTTTGCTGCTTCGGCGTTGCCGGCCAACAGTGCTATGAGTGATATAATGAAAATACTGGCAAGAACTTTCCGAATCATTACTGCTCCTCCGTTGTTTGGCTGAGAATGTACATAAAATCACGTTGCTGGGCAAGCGCCGTTAGCCCGGACGAAATACGCCGACCAGTTCAATGTGCATGGTGTGGGGAAACATGTCGACCGGCTTCACCTCTGGCAGTTGATACCCCTGGTTTAAGAGTTCTTTAGCGTCACGGGCGAAGGTCGCAGGGTTGCATGAAATATAGAGGATTTTCTTTGGCTTCAGATTGAGCATCCGAGCCAGCGCTTTGGGGTGCAACCCGGCCCGCGGGGGATCGACAATGACAGTGTCCCAGTCAACCTCAGAACTTTTCCGCGTCTTCAGAAAATCCCTTACAGAACTTTGATAGAAGGTGATATCGTGCACCTTGTTGACTGATGCATTTTCCCGGGCTGTGATGACGGCGTCCGCTATCAGCTCTATGCCGACAACTTGCTCCACGTAGTGGGAAATAAGAATGCCGATTGACCCGGTGCCGCAATAGAGGTCCAACACGCGGTCTTGCTTATCAGGGTTGAGCATCTCGAAGGCTGTGCGGTACAGTGTTTCAGTCTGGATCGAGTTAGTCTGAAAGAAAGAATTGGCGCGGATACGGAACACGCTGTCAAAGATCCGTTCCTCAATGTATCCGATCCCGAACAGCACGCTTTCGATTTCTCCGGTGGCAATGTTTGACTTCTGTCCGTTCTGGTTGTGCACAATAGTGGTTATTTCCGGAAAGGCTACGGTCAACTCCCGCACCAGTTTCTCTCGCGCGGGAATCTCGCCATAGTTGGTCACGATATTGACCATCAACTGGGCTTTGCGCTTGGCCTGGCGGATCACCAAGAATCGCATAAAGCCAGTATGCTTCCTGACGTCGTACACCGGTATATTTTCGTGCTTGACGAACTTGCGTATCCAGTGGACGACTCGATTAGACAGGTCGGATTGCAGGAAGCACTTGTCCAGGTCAAAGATGTCATCGAACCGGCCCCTACTGTGCAGACCCAGTGTAAAGCCGCCATCCCCGGTGGCGTGAAAGGAAAACTCCATCTTGTTGCGGTAGTAAAACAGCTCTGACGATCCAACCACGTCGTGGATTTTGACACCTTCCAATCCACCGATCCGCTCAAGGCAGTCCGCCACCTGCTTTTTCTTGAAGTTGAGCTGCTGCCGGTAATCCAGGTCCTGCCAGGTGCATCCGCCGCATTCCCCAAAATGCGAGCAGATTGCCGGAATGCGTTCCGGGGACGCCTTCAAGATTCGCCGTACTGTTCCTTCGCTGTAGCGTTGCTTGGAACGGGTTATCTCCGCCTCGACCGTTTCGCCGGGCAGCCCGCCCTTCAGAAAGACGACTTTCCCGTCCAAATGGGCCACCGCCTTGCCATCAAAAGCCAGGTCTGTGATTTCCAGTTCAACCAGCCGGTTGCCCAAGTTTACTCCCATCGATGATCGCTGTAACGGCAGAGAAGGTCCGGGCGATCACACCCATGCTTTTCGATCTGAATCGTAGGGTGGCCGATGTGAAATTGTTCTTTCAGCATGCGGTTGATTGCCACAATCACATTTGGACCGTCCTGGAAGTCTTTTTCATCGATAGCCACATGGCAGGAGAGCGCCACCTCCTGTGATGACAGAGACCAGATGTGCAGATCATGGACATCACGCACCTTTGGTATGGCCGTGATCGCCTCCAGGACAGTGTCGAAATCAACTCCTTTTGGAACTGCCTCGAGGAATATCAGGACAACTTCCTTTATAACACGGTAGGATGACCAGAAGATCATCACGGAGATGACGGTAGAGAGAATGACATCGATGACATACCATCCCGTAAGCAGGATTGCCACGCCACCCACAATGACCATCACCGATGTCGCGGCATCGTAGGCCATGTGGAGAAAAGCGGTTTTCATGTTGAGGGATTTTCCCCTCTCGGATTGGAGGAAATAGATCGACGCTAGGTTGCCGATAAGGCCGAGTACTGCAACGGACAAGAAGATAATGGGGTCACTAATCGGTTGGGGATGCCGCAGCCGATAGTAGGCCTCGATGAGGATGTAAATACCTATGACTACAAGGGAAACGGCTGATATGAAGGCCGTCATTACCTCGATACGCTTGTATCCGTAGGTGGACTTCTTGGTGGCCGGCTTTTGTGAGCCTTTGACTCCCAGCCAGGCCAGGCCCATGGCAGCGACATCGGAAAGGTTGTGGACCGCATCGGCCAGAAGCGCCAGGTAACCGGAAATCAGGCCGCCGATGGTTTCGGCCAGCGTGATGCCAAGATTGAATATGATAGTCCAGAAAAGTTTCCGGCCCGAAACCCTGTTATCCTTGTCAATATGTCCCATAGTAACGAAGACCATTCACCTGTAGTAAGCTTCTGCCCTGAGGTTGTCCCATGAGCCTGATGCTAACTTCGCGTAGCGGCAGGGCTTGTCCCTGCCTTTGGGGTGGTGGGAGACAAGCCCCCACCCTGCACGAGACAAGACAATTGGCTTTTGGGACGACCTCGGGTCGCCCGACAGCACCTCACATATGCAACGATGATCCTTACAGTAAAGATTCGTCAAATTTTCTACAACCTTTCAAATTACAACCCATCGCCACTTGCTTAATCCCCTTTGACGAGGCCGACTGCCCAAAACCCCAAAACAAGCAGGATCACGAAGGCAATGGCCAGAATGTTGAAGTAGCGGTCGATGGCGTCCTTGATGCGATCACCGTATCTTTTATAAAGGCCGCCGATCAGTCCGGCCACGGCAAAAAACCGCAAGGAACGGCTTATAGTTGACGCCAGCGCGAAGGCCACAAAGTTCATGTCAAAGAAACCGGAGGCGATGGTGAAGACCTTGTAAGGGATAGGGGTAAAACCAGCGATGCCCACCGCCCAGGCGCCAACTTTCATCCCCCATAACTCCTTTTCATTGAACCAGTACTGAGCCTGCTTGAGCAATTCCGACGGATCGCTGCCGGATAACGAGGCGGTGAGGGAGAGGATTCTCTCGCCGATCAGGTCGAACGCCCAGTGGCCGATAGCGTAACCTAAAATACCGCCGACTACTGAGCCGATCGAGCAGACGAGGGCAAACTTGAACCACTTGCGCCAGGCCCCCATGCAGAGTGCAATCAGCAGAGCGTCTGGGGGTACCGGAAAGAAGGAGGACTCGGCCAGCGCAAAGAAGAACAGAGCCGTTGTTCCGTGCCGGGAGTTTCCCCAGCTCAGAACCCAGTCGTACAGCGGCCGTGTCCGGCGCAGCGGCCAAGCGAGGATTTCGATTATGGGTCGAAATTTTCCCACGGTGTTGCCTTACTCCAGGTTGCAATTGTACTCATGCCATACGGAGTCATCGAATATCGACTTCAATTAGTGCAGCCTAGTTCAACTGGAACCGACCTTTGAGACAACCTCGAATCACCCGACAGTACCTCAACGCGAATGCCGAGCCTATGGGGCACCTCTCCTCATACGCCAGCCATCACCGGGTTGGAGCGGACGAGGACGTCCACTACCCACAGGGAAGGGTACAGCAATACCATATCAATTGCAACTCAGTATTAATCGGATGCCTCAGGTGTTATCTTTTCAAGTTTTAGTCGCGTGAGGCGGTTTTGTTCCTGCTCCAGGATGATAATCCGCATGTCGGCAATCACTACTGTCTCGCTTTTTCCAGGAAGGCGGCCGAGATGGTCTATCACCAGTCCTGCCAGAGTCTCCACCCTGTTCTCGGGGAGATGGCTGTCCATCAACTCATTTATAGCGCCCGGCCATACGGAACCATCAGCGAAAGCGACGTTGTCGGAGTGTTTCACTAATGGGGTTGCTCTAGCGTCGTCCTCATCTTGGATTTCGCCTACCAATTCTTCCAGGATGTCTTCAAGTGTAACAATGCCGGCGGTGCCCCCGAATTCGTCAAGCACTATGGCCAACTGATTTTTCTTTCGCTGGAAATCCCGAAGCAGCCTTGACAGTGGCATCGAATCGGGAACAAATGTCGCCGTCCGAATAAGGTCTTTAAGAATGATGAGTTGGGGATTCAATTTATGATGGACGAGATCCTTGGTGAAAAGGATCCCTACGATGCTGTCAATCGTCTCGTTGTACACCGGGTAACGGCTGTGATTATACTTGACAATTATATCAATGACTTTATCCGGTGGGGTGTTTGCCTCAATTCCGATTACATCGGTGCGCGGCGTCATGGCTCTGCGGACGGTTGAGTCGGCGAAGTCGAAGACGGACTTGATTAGCCTTTCCTCGGTGTCGTCAAAAATCCCTTTCCTTCGTCCTTCATCGATCATGAGGTTGATTTCTTCTTCGCTTATCACCGGCCGACCAGTGTCGTGCGTAACTCCGAACAGCCTGAGCACGAGCCGAGCGGTGCCGCTCAGAAGGCCGGAGAGGAACGAAGAGAGTATGATAAAAGCCGTGATCGGTCCGGCGACATAGCGGGCATATCTTTCCGGGTGCGACAGGGCCAGGTACTTTGGTACCAGCTCGCCGAGGATTACCGCTGTCACTGTGATGACAACAGCAACTAGCCCGACTGACAATGGCGTAGCGATGTCGGCTACAAATTGAATTGGCGACCGGCCTAAGGACTGTTCCAGTTTTTCAACGATGGTTGCACCTCCCAATACCCCCGCCACGGTGCCGAAAAGAGTGATCCCTACCTGGACTGTCGCCAGGAACTTGTCGGGATTGCTGTGGAGCTTTTCCGCCTTGGCTGCGCCAAGTTTGCCCTGGGCTGCCTTCTGTTGAAGTTTACTTTTGCGGCTGGCGATGACAGAGAACTCGGAAAGAGCAAAAAAGCCGTTGGCTGCAATCAGCAGAAAGATCGCCAGCAACGCAAAGAATAAATTTGAGTCCATTCTATGCCGATGCCCTCGTTATTGGCGGGGGAATATCGGTTTGGCTGTCTAGATTATTATCGCACATATCCACTGTATATGGATTGATCGGCCAATTGGTGAAGCTTCTCAATCCGTTTTTCAACCGGCGGATGAGTTGAAAAGAGAGCAGAGAAGCCCCGGCCGGAGAAAGGATTGGCTATCATGAGGTGAGCCGTGGCCGGACGCTTGTCAAGATTGAGCCGGATAGGCGATTTGTGCAGTTTCTCCAGCGCCGAGGCCAGGGCATAGTACTTGCCTGTTATGCGACCGCCCTCGGCATCGGCCCGGTATTCCCGCTGCCTGGAAATCGCCATCTGGATAATCATGGCAACAAGAGGGGCAACTATTGCCGCCACCAGCAGGCCGATAATACCACCGCCGCGGTTGTTGTCCCGACTGTAACCGCCCAAGATCGCTCCCCACCTGGCGATTGCGGCCAGTATGCTGATAGCGCCGGCAAAGGTAGCGGCGATGGTGCCGATAAGCATATCCTTATTCAATATATGTGCCATCTCGTGCCCAATTACCCCATCAAGCTCATCCTCGGTCAATATCTCCAGGATGCCCTCGGTGGCCGCGACAGCGGCGTGTTCAACATTGCGTCCCGTGGCGAAGGCATTGGGCGCTTTGGTAGGTACTATGAATACCTTCGGCATGGGAATCATCGCCTGTGTGGCTACTCTTTTCACCACCCGGTAGAGTCGAGGATGATCGCTCTCGGTAATCTGGCGGGCGTGATAGATTTTCAGGATGATTTTGTCGGAATACCAGTAGGAGAAGAAATTTATCCCGCATGCCAGCACAAAGGCCATGAGCATGCCATTCTGCCCGCCAAACATGTACCCCACCCATACAAACACCAGCATGAGGGCGAGCATGAGAATGAAAACCTTAAAGCTGTTCATTTCTGCGATATCCTATTGGGTAATCTATACAGCGCTACACTTCCCGGTCAACAGTTTTGTTCACCATATAATGTATATCGAGTTGTCTGGTAGAAAGTTCCCGATAGGTGTCTGTATCGAGGTTGTCCTAAAAGGTGTCCATTCCTGCTTTCGTAGGGCGGGGGCTTGTCTCCCGCCATTTGACGGCGGACGTAAAGCCCGCCGCTACGCGGAGTTAACGAATGGCAACTTCATTCGGCGCTGTCCTACCGCGTGCGCTTTTTCTTGTGCCGCCCGAAGGAAATGCCTTCCAGGGAAAACTCCTTACGGTCCTTAGAGGTCTCCGGTTCATGCTCGGAATCTGGAGCGTGACTATCCCCGACGATCCTTCCGCGGCGAGCCTTCGATCGGCCGTACTCAGGAGAAGGCGTCTCAGCTTCAAGGGGTGAGGTTGTCTCCTTTTTGTCCTCGGGATGCGTGACATCGTGGACAGACGCAGCTTCGATGTTAGTCGCGCCATCATGTGAAGTCACAAAGCTGTCATCTGTGAAAGCGTGCCCGGGTTCACCCTTGGCTCCACCGGGCTTATCCGTCACAGGTGCTGAGATTTCCTGAGAGTTGGCTGGGTAAGTGGCAGCACTCGTTTTCTCTTTCGTCATTGTTTCCCGTGATGGAATCGTTTCCTCGGACAGCTTTTCGCCGGGTGCGATCCGCCCTGTTTCCGTTGGCGTGGATAGTAACGTCTCATCCGTCGTCTCAGTGGTTGCGGGTTTTCGGGCGTCAGTCCGTCGTGGCTCTCTCTTTCGTTCAGGACGCTGACGGACCGACCTGTCGCGGGGACCTTGCTGGGATGGCTTGCGATGCTGGGTGCGATCCTTTCCGGCGTTCGCAGTTGGTGTCCTCGTTCTGTCGCGGTCATCGCGGCGGGGACGCTGTGCCGGACGTGTCCGTTCGCCATTGCTCCTGCGTGTACCAACCGGTAGACGTTTCCCTGCTTCCGTGGGCGCGACTCTTTGTGGGCGTATTCGACTAGGACGTTCTTTGTGTAAACTCCGAGGTTCGAACATCCTGCCTACAACCGCTGCGGCGACCGAGTCTCCCCATACATTAACCACGGCGCGAAACCGATCGAAAAGCCAATCCATAACAATTACCAAACCAATCCCGGCGTAGGCTTCTTGCGGAAATCCTGCTGCTCGCAAGACAAAAAGAAGCATCAGGATACCGGCGTAGGGAAATGATGCCGCCCCCAGGGAAACGAGGATTGATACTGCGGCTATTGTGATTATTTGCATGATTGACAGGCTCAAGCCGAAGACCTGAGCGATAAAAAGGGCGGCTATCGTGACGTACATGGCGGTGCCGTTCAGATTCATTGTCATTCCCAACGGCAGAGCCAACGCTCCGGCTCGGTTGTCAACTCTGTTTCTATCCACAACGCCCGTGTAAGTTACAGGGAATGCAACTGCTGATGAGCCGGTCGCCAGGGCGGTCGATAGGGCCGGCGCCATATTACCGAAGTATGAAAGCGGGGAACGCTGCCCGATAAATTTGAGAATCAGAGGCAAAACAACGACGGTGTGAATCAACAGGCCGGCGCTAAGGGCTAGCGAATAGTAGAGGAGACTACCGGAAAGCTCCCCCAGCGAGTCGACATTCTTGGCCACAATTGTGCCGACCACCGAACACAAACCCACTGGCGCTGCATAGAGAACCAGATAAACGATCTTGAGGATAACTTCGCGGACGTCTCTGAAAAAATCAGCGACCGCTTTACCCCTTCCCCCAAGAGTCGCCAACACACCTCCAAAGAAAAGAGAAAAGACGATTATCCCGATGTTCTGTCCCTCGGTTACAGCTTTGATGAGATTGGCCGGGATGAATGAAAGCAGAATGTCAGTGGCGCTCGTTGCTTTCAGTCCCACCGCTTCCTGAGGTAGAATCGCCCTCACCGGGTTGACACCCTGTCCAGGCTGAATAATGACTGCCAGAACAAGCCCGATCGCAACCGCCAGGGCAGTAGTGCCCACAAAGTAGACCAGTGTGGTGACAAGGGGGCGGCCAAGTTTGCGTACCTCTCCAAGCGAAGCAATACCTGCTATGATTCCGGCGACTATGAGCGGTATGACCAAAAGCTGCAGGGCGCTCACAAAAAGCTGGCCAATGACGCCTATGGCAAGCATGACACCGGGGAAGTAGTATCCCAGCGCTGCTCCAAGAATTATGCCTGCGAGTGTCAGAATAAGAATTGTATTTGTTGTTTTACCTGTCATGTTACTTTTAGATCTTGTTTATCGTTCACTGCGGCGAAAGGGATGGTCTGCCATCTATGGGCATACTTTGGCGGTGGCGGACAGCGCCTTTTTGAACAGCTTTGTACATTATCTGATAAAAACTAAGACATACGCTTCCGGTTTACAAGTCTTTTCTAACTGTTTTCTTTCACTGTGTCTGAAGAACTTTGACTCGAACTAGCCTGTCGAGAGGGGTAAGCCGATAGGGGATGCCGGCAACTTACAACGCCGTTATAAGGATTCGAGCATCAGTTTTCGGTTATACCCCAACACTAGCAGAGAGCGAAATAAGATACGCCCACCTACTCCGGTTTTCTGGCGGAAAGCTTTATTGAAGCCACCGTGCCGTCATATTTGTCAACCAGAGCTTTGTCGATCGATCTTTCGCTCGTGCTGCAGCAGCAGGAATCGCTGGCCAGAGTGCCGAGGTTATCTGTAGTGTAGGTCATCTTGTCGACAATCTTGACCTCCTCAAAGCCGGCTTCTTTTACCAGCCTGACATACTCATCTTCTTCGACAGCACCGGCAATACATCCAACCCAGGCCATAATATCATCACGGTACTCATCGGGAAGGTTCAGGGTCACGATGTCGGATACCAGCATCCGTCCGCAGGGTTTGAGCACGCGAAAGGCCTCTGCAAACACTTTCTCTTTCTCAGGCGACAAATTGATCACACAATTTGAGATAATCCAGTCTACCTCACTATCTGCGACCGGCATCTTTTCCATCTCACCCTGGCGAACTTCAACGTTTTTCACTCCGGCCGCCTTGAGGTTCGTTCGGCAGGCCTCGATCATTTCCGGAGTCATGTCCAAGCCGATTGCTTTGCCTTCGTCACCTACCCTTTTAGCAGCTAAAATCAAGTCAAGGCCTGCGCCGGAGCCGAGGTCTAAAACCACATCACCTTTCTTGACGTCTATGAAATTGACCGGATTGCCACAACCAAATGACATCACACCCTCTGGCAGCTCGACCAACTGATCGTCAGTATATCCGACCATGTGCACAAACCGCCCTGCGGCTTCCGGGTCAAAATCAGCCGGGGTCGAGCCGCGACAGGAGCTGTTCTGTATGATGGCAGTGCTATAATGTTTCTTCACAGCTTCTTTGATTTCTTCCTTGGTTCGTTTGGTAGACATGTTCACTCCTCTAACTGGTTAGTTTTATTCTTTTACGCATTATAACAGTGGCGGCCGACAAAAGTGCACCGAAACCGGAAGTTACTGGGGGGAATTTCTGTGCGGCTTTGAACGATCACTTGTAGTAAGATTTTTCAAAAATTTGCTTGCCAAGTCGTAAACAGATGTGTAATGTTAAGTGAAAATGACAGTTCCGTTGGGGGTGGCGTAATAAAAAGCTGCCTGAGAACAAACCCCCATAACCTGATCCGGGTAATGCCGGCGTAGGGAAACGGAGATGCAAACCACATCCCCAGTGCCCTGAAATCAGGGTGCACCTATTGATTCAGGACGGAACCTTGCAGAATCAGTGAACCTGTAACGCGAGGTTGTGTCATGAAGGGTGTAATGTTAGTTCTTGTATTATTGCTCTTATACACGCAGAGCGCCGATGCCCTGGAACTGAAAGGCACAGTAGTCGATCAAGAGGGGCAACCTTTGGTTGGCGTGTCAGTTGTCACCGATATCACCGGTGTCGGCGCAGTGACCAATGATGACGGGGTATTTCACCTGCGTTATGAAGAGGTGGTGACGCGGGTTACTTTCTCATCGGTAGGCTACCGGTCGCGGCAGTTCAATGTGATCGACTTGCCGGACACGGTCGTGTTGGCGCCGATGTATTATCGAGGAGAGAAGATAGTGGTCGCTGCGGACCGTGCCCAGACGGGTGTTACGCCGATCGCTTTTGACAATTTTTCCCAGGATGAGATCAAGCGGGATTACCTGGTGGGGGAGTTTCCCCTGCTGTTGGAATCGACCCCCAACCTGTACACCTATGCTGATGCCGGTTCATCACTGGGTTACAGCCACATTAAGATTCGTGGCTTTGACGACAAGCGGGTGGCGACATACATTAACGGCGTCCCTCTCAACGATCCCGAGGATCATGGGACATATTTCGTGGATTTGCCTGATTTCGCAGCCAACATCACCGACATCCAGGTTCAACGCGGAGTGGGCAATTCGCTTTACGGTGATGCTTCTTTTGGCGGTTCTCTCAACATAGTGACCAACAGTTTCAGTCGCCCGCGAAAAACTACATTCTCTGCTGGTTATGGGACCTACACGTCGGGAGGCAAGTCGGTCAGTGACATTTATAAACAGAGCGTTGAGTATTCATCGGGCGTGATCGACGGCCGTTGGCTGTTTTCGGGCCGGTTCTCAAAGCAGAAGACCGGTGGCTACCGCTACAACAGTTGGTATGAAGGGTGGTCGTACCATTTTTCGGTAGCCCGTTTGGATCCGCGCATGACCACTGAGCTGTATATCTACGGCGGACCGATGAGAATGCACCTGGCGTATTACGGTGTTGGACGGGATGACCTGATAAATGATCGCCGAACAAATCCTTTGACCTACGATAATGCTACCGACAACTTCAATCAACCGCACTACCAACTGCACAATACTTACAAGGTCAACGAGCGGATGACTCTCTTCAATACTTTGTACTACATTCGTGGGAAAGGCTACTACGAACAGTTTAAGGGGAATCGAGATTATTCTGAATACAATCTTGGCTCTCTCTCTGACAGCAGCAGTGGCGATCTGGTGCGTCAGAAGTGGGTCACCAAGAACCAGGTCGGCTGGAATCCCCGGGTCAATATTGAACACAAGAAAGGCAGCCACTCCGTCGGTGGTTCCTTCTACTATTTCGACTCCGATCACTGGGGCCAGGTGGTGTCGGCACAGTTCCTCAACAGAGCGGTGGATCCAACGCACCGGTACTACAACTATAC
Source organism: uncultured Ignavibacteriales bacterium (assembly GCA_964416195.1). GTDB lineage: Bacteria > Zixibacteria > MSB-5A5 > GN15 > FEB-12 > CAYQDB01. The sequence goes on along the minus strand of CAYQDB010000007.1, from coordinate 32,484 downwards.
CGGTAAGAAACAGGTCGGTTCACTGTACGGTCAGGAGCACTACAAGTTCAACGAGCGGCTCAACGTCCAGGCAACAGGCCAGTTACGTTACATCCGCTATGATTTTGACCAGGTCAAAATGGGCGCCTTCAAGGGGTACGATTATGTTGTCGACTGGTTGTTTTTCTCGCCCCGTATCGGCGCGAATTACAAGGTAACCGACGAGGCGAGTCTTTTTGCCAATTTCGCGGTATCATCACGTACGCCGACAGACGAAGCCATCTACGAGGCCGATGATCCGTGGCTGATGCCCTCCCTTAAGATTGAGTCATTTACATTATCAGCCACCGGAGATACGCTTTTTGAATTTGGCGATCCGACGGCAAAATCTGAACGGCTGTACGACTTCGAAGTGGGAGGTCAATACCGCACTAGCAACTATGCTGTGGGTATTAACTTGTTCTGGATGGATTTCCACAATGAGATACTTCCCTATGGTGGTATCAACGACAACGGCGTTCTGATCACGGTCAATGCCGACCGTTCAGTTCATTCCGGCGTAGAGCTTTCCGGATCCGTAAGACCCATGGAGAAGTTCACTCTAAGTGGGAACTTCGCATACAACTACAACCGAATCAAGGATTTCAAAGCTGACGTGGATGGTTTTGAAATCGATTTCAAAGATAAAAAGGTAGTCGGTTTTCCGGATTACCTGGGGAACATTGTAGCGGATTATAGTCAGAAGGCTTTCAGAGTAACCGGCAGGGTTCACTTGGTGGGTTGTCAGTACATGGAGCTGTACAACATTGATTCCCTTTCGATCGACCCGTACGTTCTTACTTCGGCGTCGGCCTCATACACTCTGAGAGACTTCTTGCATATGGGTGATGTGACCCTGTCAGCGAGAGTGGATAACCTTTTTGATAAGAGGTATGAGTCTGCGGGCTACGGCGGCAATTTCGCATACATGGATGGCAGTGATCTTGTTGTCGGAGGCTGGGCCGAGTATTTCGCTGCCGCTGAACGTTCGTTCTATGCCCAGTTGAAACTGGAGCTGTTTTAAGCTGTGTGAATGCATGTTGTTGATTATGTCCTGATTGTTCTTTACCTGGCTATTCTGCTCTACCTGGGGATGGCCAGAAGATTGGGGAGGGGCAGCTCTGCCAGTGAGCTGATTGTAGGCGGGCGGGTACTAACCCTGCCCGCCTTTATTGCTAGTCTGGTGTCAACTTGGTACGGCGGCATCTTGGGTGTAGGCGAGTACAGCTATAGGAACGGGCTGTCGAACTGGCTCGTGTTTGGGGTGCCGTACTACCTGGCAGCATTTTTGTTCGCTCTCTTTCTGGCCAAGAAAGCCAGGGAATCCCAAGTGCTCACAATCCCCGACCGGCTGGCGCAGGCCTACGATACAAAAACTGCCGTAGCTGGTTCTGTCGTCATCTATCTCATGACCGTCCCGGCGGCCTATATTCTCATGCTGGGTGTGCTGTGTCAGTATCTGTTCGGCTGGCCGTTCTGGTTGGGAATTCTATTGGGGACGATTTTCTCTGTCATTTATGTTTACCTGGGGGGATTCACCTCTGTAGTGCGTACCGACCTGTTTCAGTTCATCTTGATGTTTTTGGGCTTCATCATTCTGCTGGTGACCGTCTATTTCACTTATGGCGGCATGAGCTACCTTAAGGAAACATTGCCTTTATCGCATTTCACCTGGCATGGAGGACGGTCAAGCTGGTATATTGCTACTTGGTACTTTATTGCCCTGGCAACGCTCATCGAACCGGCCTTCTATCAGCGCTGTTATGCTGCCAGAGACGCTAGTATAGCACGGCGCGGAATACTCATCTCCATCGCCTGCTGGGCTTTTTTTGATTTTCTTACTACAACATCCGGCTTGTACGCTCGTGCGGTCCTTCCCTCATTGTCCGACCCAATCGCTTCTTATCCGGCTTTAGCCATGCAGGTTCTGCCGGTCGGGCTCTTGGGGCTGTTTGCGCTGGCTCTTTTGTCCACAATTATGTCAACGATTGATTCCTATTCGTTTCTGGCGGCCTCGACGTTTGGCAACGACGTGATCGGTCGACTCTCCAACCTCGATGACCGGGGCATTGTCATTTACACGCGTATTGGGCTGGTCATATCAACGTTGCTGGCGGTGGGTCTGGCACTGTTCTTTCGATCGGCCGTCGATATCTGGTATGTCTTCGGTTCGATCGGCACGCCGGCGTTGCTGGTGCCGGTATTCTTTTCATTTGTGGGCAAGCGACTGTTTCCAGCGCGATACGCGCTGCTGTCCATCGTGCTCAGCGGAGGTCTGTCGCTGATCTGGTTTGTGTCCCAGTATGTGACAGACAGTGGACAGTTCTGGCTGGGGATTCAGCCGATTTTTCCCGGTTTGGTCTGTTCGTTGGCGCTGTTTGTGATATATGCAAAAAGGGTTGCCCTCCCCTTGTCAGAGGCGCCAGGATAGGTTATGTTGCTCATAGTATGAGTGAACCGATCTATCTGTCTAAAAAAGGTCGACTCAAGCTTGAAGCGGAGCTGAAGCGCCTAAAGTTTGAAGAGCGCCCGAAACTGGTGGCTGAGATCAAACGAGCGCGCGAATTGGGCGACCTTACTGAAAACGCCGAATACCACGCCGCCAAGGAAACGCAAACCCATCTGGAACGGAAGATTGCCGATCTTGAGTACAAGCTGTCACGTGTACGTACTTTCGATACCGACCAAATCCCAGATGATAAGGTGTACCTCTTTGCCAAGGTGCTTGTGAAAGACCTACGCTCGGGCGAAGAAATACTGTACACGGTAGCTCCTCCCGATGAAACCGACGTTGATAATGACGTCATCTCGGTCAAATCACCCATTGGCGCTGGCCTGCTGGGAAAAGCAGTCGGTGATGAGGTCGAGATTACGGTTCCGGCGGGGGTACTCAAGTACGAGATTCTCAAAATATCACGAGACTGACGAACCAACCCGTTCTCGTCAGCAGCATAAAGCCAAAACCCTTTAGGAGGCTGTCCCCTAAGGTAATCATTCGGTTTTGGGTAGAGTGTAAGCTTGTCTCCTACGCCATCATTGGCGGACACAAGACCCGCTGCGAAGTAAGTAAATAATCACTTCATTTGGTGCAAAACTGAATACAGCCGGAACAGACCTTTTAGCAGTCTTGCCAATTACGTTACAAGTGCTTGGGCTTCTGCCCTGCAGAAAAAATAAAAAGCCCGGAAGAGGCGCTCCTCCGGGCTTGATTCTTTGCTTGTTATATTACTGCTGCTCAAAGCACTTTGAGTGGAAAATCAGCATATCCCTCATAATGTCATAGAGGTACTGGTTGTTAGTAGCAGGGTTGCCCGGATAGCCGGTGTATTCTTTAACTTGAATTTGACTTTGGTCCAAGGCACTGTGGCGCAGGCAATCAATCCAGGAGAGGGTCTGTTGCCGATAGTTAGCAAACTCAAATTCCGGGGATGTCCCGAACCACATTTTCACACCGCGAAGCTGACTTCCGGGACTGGGATCGTTGAGTATCATCTTTTCAAGATTATTGTTCAGCCACATACTCCAAATAGGCCAGTAGGGGTTGCCGGTGCTGTCGAACGGTAAGTGAAAATCGAAATTGAATTGGTTCAATTTTATTATGTTCGTTATCAAGGTGGTGGAGTCGCTAAGTACGAATCTCTGCGAGTCAGGGATGACGACCTGTAGTTCTTCGTGATCGGTGCCTTGAAACTTGATTCTAATCACTCCTGTAGTGTCAACCAGTGTGTCGTGTGGCGAAAAGGCCAGGGCTCCACCTATGAACAGACGGGAGAGATGCCAGACTCCGGCGCTGTCAAAGTTTTCTGTCCAGGAGGGGGGATAGTTGATGACTAAGGTCGACTCGACACAGATCGTGTCCTCCAAGGGGTCCACCTCCAAGGAGTCGCATTGCCAAGTGGAATCTGGGGGATCGGTAGTACCACCCAGTAAGCCCTGTTCTATGAGGGCATCATCGAACAGCTCCATCAGGCCGCTGTTTCCGTCAGGACCGTCGAAGTCCAGTGGGCCGTCGGTTGCGGATATGGAAGTGAAAACACCCTTATGCATCAGAGCAGCCCGGAAAGCGCCGTAACTACCCATGCCGGCGCCGCCGATACCGACCGGGAGCGAATCAGTCAAGAACGGGTAGGTGTCGTGCAGGTAATCAATCAGTGAGCCGCCAATAAAGTAGTCGTAGTAGCCGGCTGGAGCGCTGTGGCCGGCGTAGAAATAGCCGCCGAAAACTCGGTCATTGGGAATACAGAGGATTTCCATGGGCTGTATGGACCCTTCAGTAACCAGCTCGTCAGCCAACTGCTTCAGGCCGTGGTTGAAGAAGTACCACTCATCTCCATCCTGGGGCGCGAGAAGTATCAACAGAGGTACCAGTTTTGGCTGGCCGCCTTGAATCGGTGGAATCGCCTCTTCCGGAGAATAGCCCCGCATCTGGAAGAGCACACGTTGCCCGCCTACGTTCCTGCCGATTTGTAGTTTCAGTTCGTCATAAAAGTCATGCCCTATAGTCAGTATCCCCGCGTTGCTGACCGGCTCGTCGGTGACATTAGTGCCGCGGTCTGTACATCCTACCACAAGCCCAAGAGTCAGAGCCAAAATGAATAGCAAACAGTTCATATATCTTAACATCCCTGACCTCCTCCTTAGAACCGGTAGTTGAACGATAAGATGGTTTCGTACGTAGCAGCCTTATAATCACCGGGAAAGAGGACGAAATCCTCTTCCTGGCCGAATGTATTGGGTGCCTCAACGCTGAGATCGGGCTGGTGAAGGTAGCTGGTGACAATTCCCAGATCCCATCGCTGTATGTGAACCATAAACCCGGTATTCAGACCAAGCTTATCTCCCGTATCAACAAACATCGGCGTAAACTGCTTCGCTTCTCGCGCCGGAGATTGGTCCAGTGACCCCCCTGCCAAAAGCGTAAGAAAGTCGCTGCAATCATAGCTTACCCCGAGCATTACTTTACCGGCATTTTCCCAGTCGACCGGGTAAGATAAATCAGCAGTGAAGAAACTTCTGGCAGAGACTGAGGTATCAGCTGACCCAGAGAGCCCATAGTGATTGGTATATGTGAAGTCGAATCCGTCGAAGTGCGACCAGAAGGTGTACTCGGCATCAAGCGCTATCGTCAGCTTCTCGTTGGCGGCGAATGAAAGGCCGACGCCGATAGACGGTGGCACTTTAAGCACCGTCTCAAAGTCGGCGTGGTCGGTAACTGTGTTTCCCGACAGGAAGAGTTGCCCTATAGTTCCTTCATTTCGCACGGCAGCCGAATCGTGATTGTACCAGAGGGTGCTGTCATTCGGCATGTAAAACTTCGAAGTGCTGGAGCCGCTTATGGTCAGGTCGAAGGGGATACGGAGAGTCGCTGCCAGATTCAGCTTCTCGTTTACTTTCCACAGGGTTCCTGCAGTAAGGCCAAAACCCCATCCGTCGCCGTCGTTGTGATTGAACTCGGTGATCTTGTCTAGGGGCCTGGACCAGATAGCGGGATCGGTACTCTCGTCTTTTAGCGGGTTATCGCGGAAAAGTATGTTGTTGAACACAAGGTCTCCGCGCAAAACCTGCAGTCCGACACCAAGCGAAAGCTGTCCCTCAACAAACTCTCGCGCTGCCGTCAACTGGAATGCGACAACATCCAGATTATTCTGGTACTGGTTAACAGGAACAGTGGCTCCCTCGTTGTAGGCTTTCAGAGGCTTGTATAACTGCCAGGTAATATTGTAATCAAAAGGCTGGTAGGCGGACAACCCGAACACTGTTTCACCCCAGACTGGCAACCGAACTATGAAACCGGCTGAGGGGAGAGAAACGATATCATGAGTATTGTAATCGGTCCGACCGTTGAAAACACCCGTTTCAAACTGCCCACCCCATCTGTAATTCGGGATAAGCTCATGACGTAGGTGAACCAGAGCCATATTGCCGCCAAGCTGATTGTCGTCGGCATAGGCATAACCGGCCGGGTTATAGTATGCCGCTGTCCAATCGCTTGCAGTGGCTCGAAAAGCTCCCGCCATTCCTCTTGCTCTGGTGCCTATGCCGGAGTTCTCGAATCCGCTGGCGGATACCCCCGATGATAGCATGGTCACCGCGGCCACAAGAATGGCAGAAAATCTCGCAAATCCCATTCTCATCTCCGTACATTTGTCATTAAGACGTTCAACTCTCTATTTTTTTTATGGTCTCGCACAAGCAACATCAGCAAGCAACTTTGTCTAACTCAATATTCTACTTCACTACGTGCTTCACGGACCTCTCATTCAGTGCCGGCAGTTTTCCACAAATGTAGGCTGTCAAGGTATAACAACTGCCGTTCGTTGTCAAGCGGTATGCTTTATTTTCACTGCTCCAGGGCTTGCTACTATAAGCCTTTGCATTCCCTTCAAAATGTCTCTGATAGTGACGAACAGACAGTCCAAAATGTGAAATGATTACTGCTTGTGTCACCAAACCCAGCGTGTACTGACCAGCGTGGATAGGCCAGACCGAAATAAGCTCCTGAAGTAGTTTGGCTGTCCTGTTGTCCCGTCAACTGACTCCCTGGTCGCTTAAAGAGACCGCTCTGGCCATCAGGGAAAATAATTCCCGCCCGCCAGGAATCCGTTTCTACAATGAGCTGGCATGTTATCCTTTCACACCATCACACGCTCCGTATTCCTTTGTATTGCATAGGGTTATGTGACCGTCGCCGCTTGGCATTGGGCTTGCTTGATAATTGGATCAATAGTAGACCCACGTCCAGGGGTTAGGGAATTGTAAATTTTGCCATGGGAAGGTAGCGATGAGGCTAAAAACTTTAATCCTGCTGTTAATCGTCATTGTTCTCGTTTCGCTCAGTTGGTTCAAGCTGGTTGCGGCGCAGGATCTGAGCTCACTTTCAGATGAAGAAAAACTACGTTTGCTGAAAGAACACCAGAAGGAACTCACTCAGGGCATCGAATCTAACTATTATCAGAGCCCGGAAGTTCTTGATGAAGTCTTCAACCAGAAAGCGGCCAAAAGGAGCTCGCCAGCGTCGGCTTCTCCCGAAAACAGCCCGCAGGTGAAGCCCTCGAGCACCAGCCGTATGCCGGATTATGACGAACTTCGTCCTTTTGGAACGGAGTTGTTCGGCTCTCCGCAAGAGACCGAGCCACCGGCCGATATTGCCTCTGCCGCTGATTATATTCTTGGGCCTGGAGACAATGTCATAATCTATCTCTGGGGGCGGGTGGAGAAGGCATATAACCTCACCTTGGATCGTGAAGGGAAAGTGTTTGTTCCCCGTGTCGGACAGATCATCGCCTGGGGTTTGACACTTGAGCAATTTACGCACAAGGTGAAGGAGCAGTTTTCCAAGGTATATTCAGATTTCGATATTACTGTTTCCCTCGGCAAGGTACGCTCCATCAGGATTTATGTGACAGGGGAAGTGCAAAAGCCTGGCGCCTACACCGTTTCCTCGCTTACTTCGCTTTTCAATGCCATATACATTGCTGGAGGACCCAACGGGCGGGGCTCGATGCGCAACATAAAGCTGATGCGTAAAGGCCGACCTAAAGAAGTGGTGGACCTGTATAACCTGCTGCTTGCCGGCGATAACTCGACTGACATAAAACTGCGAACAGGCGATGTCATTTTTGTACCGGTGGCGGGCGCTATGGTGGCTATCAGAGGAGAAGTAAAACGCTCTGCCCTTTATGAGTTAAAGGGTGGGGAAACTGCCTTGGATCTTCTGGCGCTGGCTGGAAATCCCACTCCGGAGGCTTATCTGGACAGAGTAATGCTCGAAAGAATCTCCGACGCCGGTGAGTGGGAAGTTTTGGATCTCAACCTTAACGTTGAAAAAAGTGACTCGACCAATAACGTTACCTTAAAGGATGGTGACCATCTTACTGTCTTTTCCATCTTTGATGTCAATACGAACATGGTAGCTATATGTGGACGGGTGAAACATTCCGGCTACTATGAAAGGAATGATTCCACACGTGTTTCTGATTTGGTCAGCCGGGGACAGCTCCGGCCGTATGATGTCTACTACGAACGGGCCGATCTGTTTCGACGCTATCCTGATCGCCGCGTCGAAGTGATTCCAATAAACCTGACGGAGATCCTCTCCGGCAACGGCGAGCACGACATTCTCCTGCAGAATCGTGACTCGCTCTACGTTTATTCTATTGATCAGGTGCAGCGGGACAAGTTTGTGTACGTCGAAGGAGAAATCAACTCGCCGGGCCGCTATCCCCTGTACGACCACATGACTGTTCAGGACCTGATCTTTTTGTCGGGATCGTTTGCGCCTGGAGCCTACCGCCACCAGGCGGAGATTGCCCGGATGGATTCTCTTGGGGAGGTCTCTCTCTTGTATGTCAACCTTGACGGAGCTGGCGACCAACAGGTGTTCCTGCAAAAGGAAGACCATGTGTATATCCGGCAAATACCGGAGTGGCAGCTTGACCGTACTGTGGCAGTTGAGGGGGAAGTGGTCTATCCGGGGAAGTATACACTCTCCAGTAGAGAGGAGACTCTCCATCACCTCTTGCGCCGAGCCGGAGGTTTTACGGAGAACGCATTTCCGGAAGGGATCGTATTTTACCGGCAGTCTATCGAGAGTCAGCTTAGCCGGCAAAGGGTCCCGGAGCTTTTGGAGAAATCGCGACCTTTGGTGAAGGACTCGCTCGGGAACTTAGTCCGGCAGAATGTTTTCGATTATGACTTCGGGCAGATGGGCCGCGTTATCATAGATATTGACAAGATAATCACCACCGAGGGGAAGCAAGGGAATATAGTTCTGGAGCCCGGTGACCGTATTTATGTCCCCTCCGTGCCATCCGGGATTTCGGTAATAGGTGCTGTAGGGGCCAACGGTACGATCAAGTTCAGCGAAGGTCGAAATGTAAAGTACTATATTGAGCGGGCGGGCAATTTCACCCGTCAGGCGGACAAGAAGGAAGTGCGCCTTATGAGGGCCGGAGGGGAAGTGATTTCAGGCCGGGGGACCCTGGGTAAGCGAGTTATGCTTGGGGACGTAGTAGTAGTCCCCGCCAAGATTGAGAAAGAACGTAACTGGCTGAAAACATTTGCCAGCGCGGTCAGTGCGACAACCGGCATTCTCACGTCAGTTTATATTATCTCAAAGTTATAAGAAAAAAGTTGTTTGACCACCTCACAACGTTTCTTACCTTCGCAGAGCCGCCGGTGAGTTGCCAGGCTCACCGGCGGTGTTTTATTGCCCGGAATTTTTTTCAGACTCGCCGGGAAAAAAGCACCGGCAAAGTTTGCCGAACCCTTTACCAACGGTTTTTCAAAGCGCCCGCTAAGTTAGCCCATCTCATTGGATGACAACGGGTTATGTCGTTAGTGTGCAGTCAATGCACAGGCCGGCACTTCCTTTGCAACGATTCATAACAGCAAAAAACAGGACTTGTAAGCCAGGGAATGGTCAGCGACCTCAGCATCTTTGATCGCCATCCAAATGGGTCGATCGTGAGCGGAGGGGGCGCTTCTTTCCCTAAGTGGAAAGGTCGGAAACATGACGTCTAAGACAATGATCGGTATGGGGATAGAGGACCTCACCGCTCTGGTGGCTGGGAAGGTCATGACCCCGAGAGCTACGGTTTTGCTCTTTGCGGATTTGACGATCTTCATGGAAGAACTGCTGAGAACCTTCTATAAGCCCGGTTCGCGGCTGGTCGCAGGCGGTCACGTAACGCCGGAGATTGAACTTGCCGCCAATCGCGCTGAAGTTGAGCTGGAAGAGACCTTGGGGGTCTCTTCGTTTTCCTCGAACCCTGAAAGTGTCCTCGCGGCGTTGAGATCTCCACACGACTTGATCTATTTAGCCAACCCGAACCGTGTCACCGGAGCCAGTTTTGGCGTCTGTGACTTGCAGGAGTTGGCGAGAGCGATACCCCAGGGGACGTTGTTTATAGATGAGTACTACTACGACCATCTCGGAGTGACCGGTTTTCCTCTTTTGGATCTTCTGACTAATGTGGTCATTCTACGGTCTCTTACAGCCCCCTTTGGTATCTCTTCGTGCGACGCCGGTTTCGCGTTGGCCAGTTCCGATACGATCAGCCTTATTAAACATTCCGTCCCCGCAAGGCCACTCTCGTCAACGGCGTGCAAGAGCATATCAGTGGCCCTGAGCGATAATGAAGCCCTTTCCTTGCGTCTTAGAGAGATACACGAGGAGTCGCTGCGCCTTGCGACAGCGCTCAACCACCTGAGGGTGCAGTGCCGGATCACGGCCACAGACTTCCTCCTCCTGCGAGTGGCTGATCCCACAAGTGTTGGTAACTTCCTGGCCCGTTACAGAATCCCGGTAGACAACCTTGCCGGCTACCCACAGTTGGAAAACTACCTCCGGTACCGGATTCAGCCGGGCGATTACAATGATCGTCTTATTGACGCTTTCAAGAGAATGCCTGAACGCTTCTGCCTGATGAAATCGATTGATCGCCGCGCTGTCACGATGCGCCGTCCTGCAGGGAATTCCTCCCCGAGGAATCCCGGGAAAGATGTTGCCGATCCGTTTGTGACAGGTTCCTTCACGCCCCGCCGTACAGAGGAGGCCGAGAAGCGGCGGACAACGGTGCGCAACCGGTCAAAAAGATCGATGGTGTCCAAAGGTCATGGATGAATCTGTGACATATTATACAGGCTAAGCTGAGTCACTTTCGGTCTAACCATTTTATGGAAGGACAAATGGCTAAGTAGAGAGAACAGTGTCATGACTTCCCGCAACCCCTACCAGCGCTCTGCAGATTCACGCCCAGCTAAAGTCTTTGTTTCTCAGGTCGATAGGTATACGAAAAGGGAGTTCCTTCGCTGGGTTGAATCAGCGAAGAGGTCGGACCAGCGGAGTAGTCGCTGGCGCTTTGATCGTACGAGCGGCTCTATAACAGACAATTATACGGGGGCACAGATGGGGGCACTAAACAATCATGTTAGGAAATTACCACTTTTTCTGGTCGGAAAGAGTGGGGCAATTCTGGTCTCGGTGGTCAGCTTGGGGATGGCTCTGCTTGCTACCGGTTATTCCGGCTCTGTAGCGTATGAGATGCTGACAGCCGTGTTCGTTGTTCGGATCATTTACTCTCTGATAGGCAGTCCAAAACCGATTCTCACTTCCCGTACCATTCGGAAATCTGCGAACCATGTTGTCAGTGAGGAAATTCAGATTGGCCTCATGTTCGCTGGAGCCGCATACGCCTTGCAGTGGCCGGTCGCTCCCTTGACCATAGCTCTTTTCCTCGGGGCGAATCTGATCCTTCAACTGGTGGCCATGTTCCTTTTCCGCCTGGCGCTGCAGATTCTTGCAACAAATGGCAAAGGTTCCCCAGACCCTCGCGCCGACAAGCAAGTCATTATGGCCGGTACGGGGGCGCGGGCACGGGCGATAGTTGATTCGATCCTTGATTCGCCGGAGCTGGGAGTCTCGGTTAGGGGTTTTCTGGATTACCGTAGAAACGGCTTGTGGCGCTACCGTGACATTCCATTGAGGGGACACCCGGACCAGTTCGGTCAAATCGCAGCTACGGAGCAGGTTGATGCGGTCATCGTGGCCGTCGATACCAGGGAACTGCCGCGCACCCGGCGGCTTTTTGACACCGCCGAGAAGATGGGGGTGGCAGTCTGGTTTATGCCGGACATATACAAAGCGCGTGTGGCGACAGCCCGCCCGACCTGGCTGAACGGTTCGCCTGCCCTGGTGTACCGGGCTGTTCCCGAAGGTCGATTGGCGCTTCTGGCCAAGCATGTCATGGATAGGATTGGCGCCGTTGTTGGCCTTGTTCTGACGGCGCCCCTGATGCTGTTGACAGCTATAGCGATCAAGATAGACAGCCCTGGATCGATCCTCTTCAAGCAGAAACGGTGTGGTCTCAATGGCAAGCAGTTCCACCTTTACAAGTTTCGTACCATGTGCTGTGATGCAGAAAAGAAAAAGGATCAGTTAAGGCACCTGAACGTCATGTCCGGGCCGGTCTTCAAAGCTAAGAACGACCCCCGTGTGACCCGTGTGGGACGCGTGCTGCGGAAGTGCTCGATCGATGAGGTTCCTCAATTTTTCAATGTCCTGCGTGGTGAGATGTCGCTGGTAGGTCCCCGGCCGCCGCTCCCTGCCGAAGTGACCCAGTATGAACCTTGGCAGCGGCGCCGGTTGTCAGTGAAGCCGGGTGTGACATGCCTGTGGCAGGTGAACGGGCGCAACGATGTCGACTTCGAGCAATGGATGCAAATGGACCTCCACTACATTGACAACTGGTCGCTCTGGCTCGACACAAAGATTCTGGCCAGAACGGTGCCTGCGGTGATGAAAGGTAACGGGGCGTCATAGACGCTGCAGCGTAAGGACCTGGAAATGTTCGTCAGGAATAGGAGGCTTGTATGAACTGTAAGGTAGTGCCAATAACGGTGATATGGTATGTCCTGCTGGCGATAGCGGGAGAGGGATTCGCCACTGGAGTGTTACCCACGGGAAAAGCTGAGTATGAGTTTGTCTACGATCGATTAGAACGCATTGATGCTCTTTCGCTAGATCACTTCATCTACCACCTCGGTCCTTACTCGCTTGAGCGGAGTGAGTTTCCCCTGGGTCCCTTCGAGAACCTGAGGAACATTCGTCGAAACAGCGTACGGCTGTTCAGCATTGCTGGGGAGGATTTTCGGGTTGCCAAGCAGGCCTCGGGACAGGCATTTGAGTCCTATCGAGGAGGACTGGCGATGGCGCCGACAGGGAAGCTATTCATATACGCCAACTTTGTCCTTGACGAGAGGAAAGCTCGGGATGCCTCCTATAGCGGCAAGAAGTGGCGCGGCCTGGCGGGCGGCGTTGAAGAGGCCTTCGGGCATTATCAGTCGGGATCGCTAACGGTCACAGTGGGTCGCTATGCCTCCTTCTGGGGGCCGCGAAGTTCGCTGGCCCTGTCGTCGCGGACGGCGATGGACGGATTCGGCTACACCTTCCGCCGGGGAAGACTGGCCCTCTCGTATCGTCTGGCGCGTCTGGACGGACTCAACCCTGATGCCGACAGCTCGGTACAATTTGAAAACCGCTACTTCGCTGGTCACCGGCTCGATCTGCTTCTCAGTAACTGGTTGCAAGTCGGACTTTTTGAAACGGTAATTTTCGGGGGGCCCGGGCGCCAGATAGACCTATTCTACCTTAACCCGATTATTTTCTTCCACGGCGCACAGTTGAACGAAGGGATGGACGACAACACCTTTCTCGGTTTTGATTTCAGTTTCAAACCGAAGGTAGGCGTCAAGCTTTATGGGCAGTTGCTAGTAGATGATTTTCAGATCGACCGCAAGGCACAGGGGGATGAAGAGCCTGATGAAATTGCCTTCCTGGTAGGAACCTATCTGGCCAATCTCCTTCCGTCTTTCGATCTCAAAGCGGAATACAGCCATGTGACTAACCGGACCTTCAATCAAGCTCAGGAACGTAATCGATATCTCTACGATAACCAACCAATCGGCGGCGCCCTTGGAAACGACTACGATCTGACGCGAGCCTCTTTGGTCAAGTGGTTCGAGGATGACCTTGCGGCGTCGTTCAATTTTGCCTTTACCCGCCGTGGCGAAGGCAGTGTCACCGATGAATGGACCTCCCCATGGACACTGGTCACGGGCGACTACAGCGAGCCGTTTCCGACCGGCATTGTTGAGAAGACTACCTCTGCAATGATCGGCGCCAGGGGGTTCGTCAGGAATCATTTCTATTTTGACGTTGGCGTCGGTGTCGACTGGGTACGCAATTTCAACCACAGGCAGGGCGACAACCGGTCAATACCGTTTTTCAACCTGAAGATATCCTCGTTCTTTTCCACGCCGGTCAGTATTGAATAACACAACTCTGTTAGTTGCCGTCTTCGACTCTGCAAGAGTTCAAGCGGCAGTTTAGACACCAGCGCGACGCTTTTCGGAAAGTAATGTCTCCTTTTGTTCAACGTTGTTGTTGGCCTGTATAGTTGCTACTATCAACGATGGGCCCGGTTGTGCGTCAACTTTTGCCTCGACCTTGCAGGATTATCTGTTATCTTGGATATGAGGATGCTTAAGAAGGTGAGAAATACAATTCGTGAGCACGAGCTCCTGTCGGTGGGTGATTCTGTCCTTGTGGCTCTTTCCGGCGGGCCGGATTCGGTAGCGCTTCTGCACCTGTTGAGCTGTCTTCAAAAGGGAATGGAGTTGAGGCTGGCGGTGGTTTATGTGAACCACCAGATCAGGCCGAGGGCGGCCAAAAAGGAGGAGAGATTCTGTCGGGAGCTCTGTGACAAACTACGTGTGGAACTAACCGTTGTACGCGAAGATATTCCGGCGCTGGCTCGATCAAAGAAGAAGGGTCTTGAGGAAACAGCTCGTGATTTCCGCTACAGCCTGTTCAAAAAGCTCGCCACCGAGTACGGCTGCGACAGGATCGCCTTGGGGCATCATGTTGATGACCGAGTGGAGACAATACTTTTTCGCATTCTTCGCGGCACTGGCCGCACCGGTTTGCAGGGGATCCCGATCAAACGCGGAGGTCTTGTCAGGCCCCTTTATGATGTCACCAAGAAAGAGATATACGCTTATCTTAAGAGGCATCGGTTGCAATTCTGCGTGGATCAAACCAATACCGGTATCGACTTCGCACGGAACTATATCCGGAACAGGTTGTTGACGGACGTTCGCCGCTACCTCAATCCGCAGGTTGATGTAGCGCTGTTGAACCTGTCTGAGACGGCTCATCAGGAAGAAGCCTTTCTGAACGGCATTGTCCGAAGAGCTCAAAAAAAGATCGTCAGAACTACTGTCGGGGGCAAAATAGAACTTGATTTGAAGCGATTTAGGGAATATGATATATGGTTGCGGCGCAGGCTGTTAAGGCATTGCCTCAGAGAGCTTTCACCTTATGGACAGGCGCCGGACAGGACAGTGGTCAACCGGCTGGATGAAGTCTGCCTGACCGGGGGAAAAGCGCTCTCGCTCCCGGACGAAAGGCAGGCGATCAGGACAGGCGACAAGTTAGTTCTGTACAGCAAGGGAGGTTTTGCGTACTCAGAAGAATTAAAGCCGGGCAAAACCTGCAAGTTGTCCCAGCTTCGACTGAACATACGCTGCCGATTACCGGTTGTTTTCGATGGACCGCTGGAAAAGACCAAGCGCTCCCGGCGGGTGTGGCTTGATTGGGAGAGGTTATTCCCGCCGCTTGTGGTTCGTAACATAAAACGTGGAGACCGGTTTGTTCCGTTAGGTATGAAAGGGACAAAAAAGATCGGTAATTACCTGACCGACAGGAGAGTCGCCAGAGTATACCGAGACGAGATTCCGGTCGTGTGCGATCAGAAAGGAATCGTATGGCTGGTCGGATATGAGATTGCCGACCGGGTGAAAATAAACTCATCAACAACTAAGGTGATTGGAATTGAAGTCACTGAGCGAAGAAAAAGTCCAGTACATACCGTTTGAGGTGCTTTTGGATCAAGATTGTATAGCCCACCGCGTAGCGGAGATAGGCGAACAGATAACCCAGGATTACGCCGGTCGGACTCCTGTGCTTCTGGGAGTCATGAAAGGCGGGGTGGTATTTCTGGCTGATCTTATGCGAGCTATAAAACTGCCGATTGAACTCGACTTTGTATCGGCTGCTTCTTATCGCCATGGGAAGAGGCCCTCCGACGATGTAGTACTGGCTGGTGAGCCGTCGATCCTGCTCAAGGGTCGGCATGTCTTAGTGGTTGAAGGCGTGGTCGACACGGGGAAAACGGCTACGGCTATCATGAAGCGGGTTCACAAAGAGGAACCGGCCTCGGTTGAGCTTGTTACACTCATCGACAAACCTGCCAGCCACAGGATGAAGCTGGATATCAAGTACAAGGGGTTTTCAATCGGCAACGACTTTGTGATCGGCTTCGGGTTGGACAACGCCCAAAAATATCGAAACCTGCCCTTTGTCGGACGGGTAATTGAACAATAGGAGTGGGCTTCTAATTCCGATATTAGTAGAGTGCCCTTTTTCTGAGTATAATAGTTGTGAGGGTTTACTAACAAATTTGGAGTAGGTGTGACGGATCCCAGCGATAACAAGAGGCGGTTTCCCTTATCGAGTAAGAAAGGGGAAGACCAGTCGAAAGAGCCGATGAAGATGAGTTGGAAGGGGCCGGGGAAATCTCTAATCTTCTGGGTAACCCTCGCTCTGATAGCCCTGATGTTCTACAGCCTTTATACCGGAACGGGCTCAGAAAGGGCAGAGATCACTTATTCGGAGTTTGTGAAGGAAATCGAGGCAGAAAACATCGCCGAGGTGACTTTCAAGGATCAGGAAGTCGAAGGCGCTTTGAAGCAACCGAAGACATTCAGCTCCACTGAGTCAACTAAATCCTACTCGAAGTTCAAGAGTAGAATTCCATTTCCCGACGTGAACTACGAGTTGGTGGACAGATTGGAAAAAGGGGGGGCCAAGATCGTTGCCAAGGTCGAATCAAATTACGTCTCGTATATCCTCTCAATTCTACCGTGGCTCATTCTGGTGTTTATCTGGCTGTTCTTCCTTCGCCAGATGCAAGGCGCCTCAGGTCCCAAGGGCCTGTTCTCATTTGGTAAGAGTAAGGCCAAGCTGCTTACGGATGAGCGCCCCAAGGTGACGTTCAAAGATGTAGCCGGCGCGGATGAGGCGAAAGAAGAGCTTCAGGAGATAATTGAGTTTTTGAGTGACCCCGGTAAGTTTCAGAGATTGGGAGGAAAGATTCCCAAGGGGGCACTCCTGTTGGGACCGCCCGGTACCGGGAAGACGCTGCTGGCGCGTGCTGTGGCGGGGGAAGCGGAGGTGCCGTTCTTTTCGATGTCCGGGTCTGACTTTGTCGAGATGTTCGTCGGCGTTGGTGCCAGCCGGGTGCGTGACCTGTTTGAACAAGGGAAGAAGAATGCTCCGTGCATCATTTTCATTGATGAGATCGATGCCGTCGGGCGCCATCGCGGAGCCGGCTTGGGCGGCGGCCACGATGAACGCGAGCAGACCTTGAATCAGCTTCTGGTTGAGATGGATGGGTTTGAGTCCAACGAAGGTGTAATCCTCGTTGCTGCAACCAACCGCCCGGATGTCCTCGACCCGGCCCTACTGCGTCCCGGACGTTTTGATCGTCAGATTGTAGTGCCCACGCCGGATGTTAAGGGACGCGAGGGAATCCTGGAGGTCCATGTGCGCAAGATCAAGCTGGCCGATGACATCGACCTCTCTATTCTGGCGCGGGGTACGCCCGGTATGTCCGGAGCCGACCTGGCAAACATGGTCAACGAGGCGGCTCTGCTGGCCTCCCGTCGTGACAAAGATGCTGTCTCTATGGAGGAGTTTGAAGAGGCCAAAGACAAGGTGTTGATGGGTTCGGAGCGAAGGTCCCTTGTCATTTCCGATGAAGAGAAGAAAATGATTGCTTACCACGAAAGCGGTCACACACTGGTAACCAAGTTCCTCCCCAAGGCTGATCCGATTCACAAAGTCACTATAATCCCACGCGGGTTGGCGCTTGGTGTAACTCAGTCGCTGCCGGAGGATGAGCGCCACACACATTCCAAGGAGTACCTCGAGGTGACTCTGGCTGTGCTGATGGGTGGGCGGGTGGCCGAGCTTCTGGTCTTCAACCAACTGGATACTGGAGCCGGCAACGATCTGGAGAGAGCCACCAAGCTGGCGCGCAAGATGGTGTGTAACTGGGGGATGTCTGACAAGCTCGGTCCGGTGACTTTCGGCAAGACCGAGGAGCACATCTTCCTGGGCAAAGAGATGGTCCGGCAGAAGGACTATTCCGAAGACACGGCGGTGCAGATTGACAAGGAGGTGGCTGCCTTTATCAAGAAGGCCGAGGATGTTGCCAAAGGAATCCTGCAGAAAAACATCGACAAGCTACACGATCTGGCCAAGGCTCTGTTGGAAAAGGAAATTATCGATGGCACCGAGGTGGATGAAATCATCGGTCGCCCGTCCGGTGACGTCGAGCCGGTGAAAGAGCCGACACCACCGCCAGGACACTAATAGAAGATATCCCGTGAGCAGGGCCTGCCCTTGCGTGGAGATTTGGCAGAACAGACTTGCCCGTCGCGATTTGGGGAGGGTCTGTTTCCTGCAATATGATGCTACAAAACAGGGGGCGTACGTATAAGAGTTGTCCGTTTATGACTGAAGCGTGTGTTTAGCTCCCGGACCGTTTTTATCTCTTGCTTTTTTACCTCAAACCGTCATTTATGTATCAACGAGAGGTTTCGATGTCAAAACAGGCTTTCACTAGACAGGAAGTGACTAAATATGTAATACCGTTGTCCGGCGGACGTCGGTTGGAGCTGTCACACCCGGTGGTCATGGGGGTTCTCAACGTTACGCCTGATTCGTTTTCTGATGGTGGGCATTTCGTGGAAATCGAAGAGGCGATACAGCATGGTCTCCGGATGGAGAGAGAAGGGGCGGGCATTATCGACATCGGTGGTGAGTCCACGAGGCCGGGGGCCGAGTCGGTGCCGGCTGAAGAGGAAATGGAACGGATCATACCTGTAATTGAGAAGCTCAGGCAGGAGACAGACCTGCCAATCTCGATTGACACCTACAAAGCCTCTACCGCTCGGGCCGCCCTTGAGGCGGGAGCCGATATGGTTAATGATGTTTCCGCTTTGCGCTTTGACCCCAGTATGGCTGAACTCGTGGCCGCCCAAAAAGTACCTCTGGTGCTGACTCACATGCTGGGAACGCCACGAGACATGCAGGACAACCCACACTACGAGAACTGCGTGGAAGAGATCGCACAGTTTTTCAAAGAGAGAATTGATTTCTGTGTGAGAAGCGGAATTGAGAAAACCAGATTGATTCTTGATCCTGGAATTGGTTTTGGCAAACGGCTTACCGACAACCTTGAGATTCTGTCCGGTCTGCGGAGATTCAAGCAGTTCTCGTTGCCGTTAATGGTGGGACCCTCGAGGAAGCGATTTATCTGGATGCTCCATCCAATCGTCGTCGAGGTTCAACAGAGATTGGGAGGATCGATTGCAGCGGCAACGGCAGCGGTGCTTAACGGCGCTGATATGGTGAGAGTACACGATGTTGCCGAAACAGTTGAAGCGCTGAAGGTAATTCAGGCGATCAGAGAAACGGCATGACCCTCTTTCAGTATGATTTCATTCAGTTCGGCCTCAAGGATTTGCTGGATGTTCTGCTTGTCTCGTTTATTATCTACCAGGTTCTGAAACTAATGAAAGGAACCCGGTCAGCGCAGATTATAATCGGTTTGTTCCTGATCTTCGGCGTTGCGTTTATTGCTTACTGGTTCCAACTTGAAGGGATAACCTGGTTGTTTTCCAACCTGGCCCCTTTCGGTCTGATCGTGCTGGTTATTGTCTTCCAGCCGGAGTTGCGGGGTGTCCTGGCCCAACTCGGGCAGAGCCGTTTTTTACGGCGCTTTGTTACTCTCGAGGGGCGGAAATCACTTGAGGAAGTATCGCGGGCTGCTTTGCGCCTGGCAGAGCTTCGCTACGGCGGGTTGATGGTCATCGAACGGCGCACCGGCCTGCGCAATTTCGCCGAATCCGGCAAGGAGATGCACTCCGAGCTCTCGTGGGAACTGCTGGTGACTCTCTTTACGCCATACACGCCGCTGCATGATGGAGCTGTCATTATTTCGGGTGAATACATCGTTGCCGCAGCCGCTTCTCTGCCGTTGACTACCAATCTGCGCTACCGCAAGCTGTACGGGATGCGTCACAAGGCAGCCATCGGAGTCTCCGAAGTATCCGACGCTGTGGTTATCGTGGTATCGGAGGAGACCAGCAAGATTTCAATTGCCTACAACGGCATCCTTGACTCGGATATCAGTAAGTCGGAATTCAAAGATCGGCTGGCGGGATATCTGGCCAAGTAAAACGCCTGTTTCCGTAATAGCTTGACCGGTAACGAATTACTGTATCGAGTGGGACCTTCAGACTTATTTGGAAGTGGCAACGATATGAATGTTGAATCATTGAGGTGCTATAGGCTTGCTTTGGCAAATGGTCCATCGATTTCAAACATCCTCGATGCCTCGTTATAACTCCGCCGGCATATGCCCGGCTCCAATCTCCGCACAAGGTTTTTGCACAGGTCTGTTGGGTAAAATCGCTTGCAAAATCAGCCGGCTGGTAATATATTGTGGCGTAGCTTCATTACTACGTCAATACAAGCTCCGGGAGAATGTCATGTGTGACAAATGCAGATATGCTTTCACGGTCGTTGCTCTGCTGATCTTTTCATTGTCTGCTTCAGCAACCATGGCGGCAAGGGTGCAGATATTCTCATACCATGGCGGCCAGGTGGGACATCCGGCCACGATTACAGTATCCGTCGACAGCCTGGATTTCGAGATTAGCGGGTTCAATCTCCTCATAGCCGTTGACCAGAGTTCCTACGCCGTAACCAGCGTCACACCCGGCCAGTTCTTCGAGGATTGTAGCTGGGAGTACTTCACTTACCGGATTATTCACGACTCAGCCCAGTATTACAATCTCGGAGACTATACCGATTTGTTGAACATAGTTGCTCTTGCCAGCGTAAGTTCGGGGTTCAATCCTTCATGCTATAGCGGAGGCACGACTTACAATCTGGCACAGGTAGAGTGCCTATTGGGTCTTCCCATACCGGGCCGTCCGCTTGAGTGCGAATGGTTGCCCATCCGATTCTACTGGCGCGACTGCGATGACAATGTCCTCTACTCCCGTGACAACGATACCGTCTACACTGCCGTTGAACTGTTCGAGTACGGCTTCCCCGATCCCGATCCTGTAACCTACCCTTTCCCCGGCTTCGGGATACCGGATCCGCCATGCCCGGATCCGCCGGGACAGGCGGTTGTCAGCTCGCTGGCTTTTCAGAACGGAGGGATAGATGTCTGCTGTCTTCCGAATTCTCTCAAGGGAGATGTAAACCTCAACGGCATTCACTATGAAATGGCCGATTTGGTACTGTTTGTGAATTACTTTACATGGGGGTTGATTGTTTTTATCACTCAACCTGATTGGCAGTTAGACCAGTGTGATATTAACTTCGACGGCATGGTGACTGTTGGCGACCTTGTCCTGCTCATTCGGATCGTTGTCGGCGATATACCACCCATTCTTGGCCCATATAAAATCGCTTCTCAAGCGACAGCCTCTCTGACTTGGTCAGCGGGAAAGACAAGGTTGACATTGGATGCCGGGGAGGATGTGGGAGCAGTCTATCTGCGCTTTGTTAGTGATGATGGCCGGGTACTGAACTCTTCGGACGTTACCTTTTTCGGCCCGGACTTTACTGTGGGCAATATCGGCGACACTACCACTATGCTGCTGGTAGATACGGAAGGCCAACCGGCGCTGGAAGGCGGCTCGCTTCTGATTCTTGAGTTGCCCGATAACGACGCCCGGCTGGTCGAGATTCAAGTAGCCGATATGAACGGTAATCCTTTCAAACTGGATTACAACGAAGCGACACTGCCGCGAGGTTTTTCACTGCTGCAGAATTATCCCAATCCCTTCAATCCTGTCACGACCATTTCCTTCTCTCTGCCGGTCAAGGCGGAGTGGAGCCTGTCTATATACAACGTTGCCGGGCAGCTTGTTCGCGAGTTCAACGGCTGCAACAACGGCGAAGTCGAGGTGCTGTGGGATGGGCGCGACTCTCACGCCAATGATGTAGCCTCTGGTGTCTATTTCTACCGTCTTGAGTGCGGTGAGAACATAGCCGTTCGTAAGATGATGCTTTTGAAGTAGGGCAACCACCGCGAGATTTTAACACCCCTGTTCGTGGATGGCTCGCCAAAGGCGAGTCCACATCTGCCCCCACGTGAGGTGCTGTCGGCTGACACCACTTCTGAACGTCATGGCCAAATACTCTCGCCTTGAATTTCCACCCATATTCGTGTCTCCTTTCGGTAATACCAAGTATGAGGTAACGTATTATTTCCCTCCTTGATTCTATTATCCTTCGGTAACATTTAATTTGAGGCAATTCGCACAGATCGCACGAACAGGTTAGTGATTGTCCGACCACCGCTGCCGGTGTATATTTAGTCATTATGGATTTTTTCAACTCCGGCGAGTCTGAATCGAAACAGCATCCTCGATCAGATATCGCGCCGCTGGCTGATCGTATGCGGCCGCAGACGTTCGATGAGTTTGTCGGCCAGGACAAAATTGTCGGCCCCGGCACGCCTCTGAGAAAGGCTATTGAAAGCGACAAGGTTACCTCGATGATATTCTGGGGGCCGCCCGGCACGGGGAAAACCACCCTGGCGGAACTGATTGCCAGATCGACCCGGGGGCAGTTCATTCCCTTTTCCGCCGTCTCATCGGGCATCAAGGAAGTTAAGGGGATTATTTCAAAGGCCGGCAACTACTATCAACTCTCCGGTCGGCGCACCTACATCTTCATTGATGAGATCCACCGCTTCAACAAGGCCCAGCAGGATGCCTTTTTACCGTATGTCGAGAAGGGGGACATCATTCTCATCGGCGCCACGACTGAGAACCCATCGTTTGAAGTGATCTCGGCCCTGATGTCACGCATGCGGGTCTATGTCCTCGAAAGGCTTTCAGAAGAGGCCGTCAAGACAATCGTTGGGCGTGCTCTGAAAGATAACGAACGGGGTCTGGGGAAAATTAACCTCAGCCTCGCCGAAGGAGCGCTTGAGTATATCGGCGCTGCAGCCGACGGCGACGCTCGCAGGGGACTTACGCTGCTGGAAGCAACCGCTTCCTACCTCGGCGCCGACAAGGTCATCACGGTCAAGGACCTGCAAGAGGTCCACCAGAAAGGGATGTCGGTTTATGACAAGGCAGGAGAAGAGCACTACAATCTGATTTCCGCCCTTCATAAAAGCCTGCGGGGCGGCGACCCGGATGCCTCCCTCTACTGGCTGGCCCGGATGCTTGACGGCGGTGAGCACCCCTTGTACATCGTCAGACGGTTGATTCGGTTTGCATCAGAGGATGTTGGCCTGGCCGACCCGTATGCGCTGACACTGGCTATAAGCGCACGAGACGCCTATCACTTCCTCGGTTCGCCGGAAGGAGAGCTGGCTATTGCTCAATTGGTAATATATCTGGCCTGCGCTCCCAAATCCAACGCTGCCTATACTGCCTTTGGCAAGGCGCAAGAGGACGCACAAAAGAAAGGTTCTCTGCCGGTGCCGCTGCACATCCGCAACGCCCCGACATCGCTGATGAAAGCCCTCGACTACGGCAAAGGATACAAATACGCCCACAAGTATGAAGACGCCCTGACAGACCAGCAGTACTTCCCCGACGAGTTGGCCGGAACGGAGTATTATCATCCCAAAGAGGCCGGCCGCGAGGCAAAGCTGGAGGAGTATTTGAAGAAGTATAAGGAGTATCGGAAGAAATCAACAAAGTAGGGCAGAACCCCTGTGGTTCTGCCGACCAAGATATTGGCAGAAGCGCCCGCCACGGCGGGCACCTGCCCTACGGTCTCAAGAAAAGAGACTGTGAGTGAGGTCATGGCTGCAATTCTTCTTGACCCGGGAAGACCTCCAGGGCTATAATTCGCATACTTGCGGGAGCATTTTGGATTGATCTATGCAGCTCTCGCTTCAACCCTGAATTGAAGGAGCATGAAATGGAGATAAGACCTCACAAAAGTCTCCTGGTCAAACAATGGCTTTTTCTGCTGACTGTCTCTTTTTTTGTGGCTCTAACTGCACTGGCTTTGCAGCTCTTGATTCCACTCAAAGAAACCGTTACCTCAAGCCAGGTTGCATCTATCCTCTGGCCTGTAACTATCGGGGTCATCTTGTTATTATGGGTCATCTCTGTCCCGATCATAATATTGTGGATCAAGAACCTGTCGTATCATATCGAAGAGGATAAGGTTTCTATCCATAAAGGAATCCTGACAAAAGTACAGCAGAACATACCGTACCGTTCCATAACCGATTTCTTATTACATCGGACGCTTTTCGATCGTTTCTTGGGCATAGGGGCACTTCGCATACAAACAGCCGGTCAGTCCAGATCAGCGACAGGTTATGAGGGTCAATTGTCCGGTTTGGTCCATTGGGAGGACTTGCACGAACGTTTACGCCAAAAACTGCAACGCTTACATCCCATTTCCGATTCGACGACTGTTGTTGATACCAGTACTCTCCCGGGAAGTCAGGCTCAGTTGCAACAGATACTGGAAGAGCTCAAAGCGATTCGAAGAGTGTTAGAGACCAGGTAACTACCACTGTTGCAAACGGCGACTATCACCATTTCTTCCTCTTGGATATAGGCTTGTCATGAAATGGTTAGCAAGGTAGAGCAGAACCCCTGTGGTTCTGCCTACTAATAACATAGTGTCAGGTGCACAAGGCACCTGACCTACTGAAGAAAGCTCATCGCTTGGTTTGAACTTCCCACAGCTCGCCAAGGGCGGGTGGGCCACCCGCCTGTTTGAATTGTCCATCAGCAGATTAAGCATCGGGCGGGGCTGCTGCGTCTGTAGCTTAGAGGTACAGGTGCCGTAATTGCAGTCGTAGCCAAGCAATCTCATTGCAATTGCATTTGAGTCGTTTTTCGGTGACTTGCCGGCGTTGCCATAACCTCATGGCCTTTGATCTGCGAAAAATGACCCTGGAAACGATTCGGTGAATAGCGTCGAACCATTTAGATTGGCCGGGATCGTCATTTCGGTTATCTTTGAGTAGAAGGAATCCCCGTGCTGTGCCTGTAGTTAAGTGGAAACAGCCAAGGAGCTATTTATGTGGCAGGTGAAGTATCTCGTTCGGTGCCTTGGGGTATTGGCATCGGTACTTTGCTTGATTTCCTGTAGTACGGATATCAATATAACCACGCATCCGGAAGTGGTCTGGACCGACCCGGACAATGGGGCGACCAACGTGAGCACTGCTTCCTCTATCGAAGTTGGATTTTCCCGGATGATGGACGCGTCGACAATAACGAACAAAACGTTTTCGCTCAACAATGGTGTAGAAGGAACCGTGAGTTGCACGGGCACAATAGCGGAATTTCACCCATCCCACACCCTTGCATTCAGCACTACCTATACGGCAACCATTACAACCGGAGCCAGGGACAAGGACGGCAATGCTTTGGAATCTGACCATGTCTGGTTGTTTACGACAAAGCCTCCGCCACCGACTGTGAGCGGATTCAGCCCGGACAGCGGCGTGGCGGGAACAGTAGTAACTGTCACCGGCTCGAATTTCTCGTCGAGTGCGGCCTCAAATACGGTGAAGTTCAACGGGGCTTCGGCAACCATTCTCGAGGTGACTTCAACAGAGATCCAAACTCGAGTTCCCTTCGGTTCTACGACTGGGCCAATCACGGTATCGACCCCCGGAGGGAATGCGTCATCGGCCAGAGAGTTCCGGGTGATTCAACCCGGCAGAATCTGGGCTTTAGTAACATCGGGAACGGGCAGCTCGCTGGGAAGCGTGATCTGGCAGGGGACGCAATTCGTCGCAGTGGGCGCTTCAGGCACGGTGCTCACGTCCCACGACGGTCTCGCCTGGACCGTGAGAAGTTCCGGGATAACGAGTCGGTTGAACGGTATTGCCTGGTCAGGAGCGCAGTTGGTGGCCGTCGGTGACGGTGGCGCGTTGGTGACATCGCCGGATGGTAGAAACTGGACGGTGGGATCATCGGGAGTGACCCAATCCCTGTTTTCGGTGGCCTGGTCAGGAAGCCGTTTTTTTGCTGTTGGCGCTGACGGAACGATTATTGCTTCCCAAGATGGCATAAGCTGGTCACCGAGGACGTCCCGAACACTCAATTGGTTGTACGATGTGACTGTCTTTGGCAATCTACTGGCGGTCTGCGGACATTCGGGGACGATTCTCACTTCAACCGGAGGCGTCCTCTGGGAAATAATCAACTCCGGGACAACAGAAATCCTGCTGGGCATTACAGCGACTCAGGCGCAACTTACGGTGGTGGGATATTCCGGCACGATCCTTACTTCCCCGGAGGGCCAGACCTGGACTTCACAGGAGTCCGGAACGACAAATCACCTTGGTGGTGTAACCTGGGGCCTGACGCCCGCTGGAGTCCGATTGGTTGTTGTCGGGGTTGGAGGCGCTATTCTTACCTCGTCCGATGCCATCGACTGGCTGCAAAGAGCCTCCCCAACAACCGCTGATCTCAATGATGTGGCTTGGTCCGGTGTCAGGTTCGTGGCTGTCGGCGAGAACGGCACCATACTCGTGTCCGAGTAGCAAGCGGTAACAGGCAGCATTTTAGCTGAGTTATCACTCTTGGCGCGATTGCTGACAGGTTGCCCGGTGTCCCCTCGATCTACTCCTGCAATTTCTGTTGAACCGGGGTCTGTATTGGCCTATATTGGACGCGTTGCTCTGACGTTTTTGAGGGATATTGTTGTTATCCACCTTCGTGTGGGTTGACGTTATAGAATAAGGAGATGTTCATGCCCTTTATGAAGCGGCTGCAGTTGTGCTTGGTTGTATTGCTTGTTTCTATTGTTCTGAGTTCCTGCGGTGATGACAATACAACCGAGCCGATACTTCCAGAGATTGGAGACAATTGGACACTCAGGCCGACCGGAACCAGCAATTATCTATTCGATGTAGCCTGGTCGGGGACACGGTATGTGGCTGTCGGCGAGGATGGTGTTATTCTGACTTCGCTTGACGGCGTAACCTGGACAATGCAACCGTCGCCAACGACCACCGATCTGTACGGTGTTACCTGGTCTGCGGATTTGTTTGTAGCCGTAGGTGATAAGGGAACTGTTCTTACCTCCTCGGACGGTTTGAGCTGGAGCGAAGTAGAAGACTCCGGGGCATCGGAGTGGCTGTACGGCGTCGCCTCGTTTGGCAATCGTTATGTTGCCGTAGGCAAGGATGGTATGGTGGTCACTTCGCTTGGTGGCACGATATGGGATACAACGGAGCAAGTTACAGCTTCCAACATGTACGGTGTAACATGGGGCGACAACCAATTCGTGGCAGTCGGTGGAGGTGTCGTCCTCCGTTCAGTCGGCGGCACTTACTGGGATACCCTGACCACTGCCCTCGGTCTGTACCTGTACGATATTGCGTGGTCGGGAACGAAGTATGTCGCTGTCGGGCAGGACGGTTCCATCCTTGTCTCTCTCAATGCGATAACCTGGGATGTTGTTGTTTCAGGAATGCGTATCCATTTCTTTGGCGTCACATGGTCGGGGAGCGAGTTCATCGCGGTCGGTGAAAATGGCCTTATCGTTACCTCTCCTAATGGCATCACCTGGACGTTGATTAGACCCGATTATGATGACCATCTGCGAAGCGTGCTCTGGGCGGGTGGGCAATACGTTGCCGCTGGTTTCGATGGAACTATACTCACTTCGGACGATGGTGAGACCTGGTTGTTGCAGTCATCCGGACCGGTTGCTTCTCTGTACGATGTTGTTATCACGGATTCCATGCATGTGGCTGTCGGCGACGGAGGAGCGGTAATGGTATCACCTGATGCTGAACTCTGGACACTGCAACCGTCGGGTACATCAAACCCATTGAAGGGAATCGCTTATTCCGGAACAGGCTTTGTCGCTGTTGGTGCCGAGGGGACGATAATCTCCTCTCCTGATGCGAGTACCTGGACAATACAAACTTCCCCGATACCCCGGCAGTTGGAGGCGATTACGTGGTCCGGGTTGCGCTATATTGCGGTTGGGGTAGAGGGTGCCATTGTGGTGTCCTCCGATGGGTTGACATGGGACAGTGTAGCCTCCGGTGTCTCACAGGTGCTGTACGATATTAGCTGGGCGGACTCGCAGTTTGTCGCTGTCGGGGATTCAGGTGCGATTATCACTTCTTCTGATGGTACGATCTGGACTGCGAGAACATCCGGTACCGATGAACGTCTTATGGGGATTGTTGCCTCCGAAACGCGTCTGGTGGCGGTGGGTGATACCGGCACCGTGCTGACATCTGAAGATGGTTTGACGTGGACGAAGGCAGAGTCGCCGACTGTGAGCGATTACGAGGCGGTTGTCTGGACGGGGGAGCGCTTCATCGCAGTGGGTGAGTATGGAACGATTATCACTTCGTCCAACGGGACAAGCTGGGTGACTGCGACCTCCGGCATAGCTATGCGCTTATCCGGCATTGCCTTCGGAAAGAACCGGCTGGTAGCTGTCGGTGCCTCGAATACGATACTCACCTCACCTTAGTCTATTGAGTCTGCGGGTTTTGACCTGAGAACACGAGCGACGCAACAATCCATCCCATTACCCGTAACGAAAGATACCAGGTTTATATGGAAAAGTATGGAGGATGTTATGCGAAAAGGCAAAACTTTAATAACGATTACTCTTGGCGCTATGGTCTTGATGGCGTTCAGTTCAGTTTCGGCAGGTAACTGGTTCAAAAGGACGTTTGGGGATAAGGGTGTCAAAGGCTCTGGCGACATAATCACGGAAGACCGTGACGTAAAGGACTTTACAAGGATCGAGACTTCCGGATCGTTTGATGTCATTGTCGAGGTGGGTGAGAAGCAGAATGTTACGCTTACGTTTGACGACAACCTTCTCGATCTTATTGAGACGAGAGTCAAAGGCAAGACGCTGGAAATCTATACTGACGAATCCTATCGCTCCGAGTACACTTGCAAGGTGGAGATTACAGTCCCGAAGCTGGAAGGCGTCATGACCCGCGGCTCTGGCGATTTCGATGTCAGGAATGTCAACAGCGACCGTTTTGACTGTCGCACCAGGGGCTCCGGTGACATTACAATCGGAGATCTCAACAGCCGCATTGTCAGGTGTGACATCAACGGCTCCGGCGATATCACGGTGAGGGATATGGAGAGTGATTTCCTTGAATGTTCCATCCATGGCTCAGGAGATATCACCGCTGAAGGAAAAGTCGACGAGCTGGAGATCAACGTATCCGGCTCCGGTGATGTCGATGCGCGTGACTTGACCGCAAGAGAGGCAACAATAGTTGTCAAAGGATCAGGTGATGTAAGGGTTCGCGCACAGGAGAGTTTCGACGGCGCTGTCTATGGTAGCGGCGATATCGCCTACTATGGCAAACCGGAACACATTTCGACGCATGTCGCCGGCTCAGGCAGCATTAAGCGGAGATAATAGAGAGAGGGAGTATTGAATTTGGAGTAAGCACTCCAATCGCCCGACATTGATGTAGTCATTCCCAAAAATTGCTTGGCCTCTGGTCAGGTTGATAGTATATATATTGTAATTGGTTAATATGGGGCAGTAGCTCAATTGGGAGAGCGCAACGTTCGCAACGTTGAGGTCGTCGGTTCGATCCCGATCTGCTCCATTTTTACCAGTGCCGTCAGCCCGTAGCTGCGCCGTCAGGAACCCAGCCATAGGTCTAAAATCTCCGACTCCTTCATGTTCTAGTCGTCCCTGAAAAAATCACCAACATGGCATGGTTTCCCCTCTTGAGAGGGGTGCCCGAAGGGCGGGGTGTGTCTTGTTGTTGCTACACACCCCTAAATCCCCTCTCCAGAGGGGACTTATAATTCTCTCCAAGGTGGATGGAAGCCGTAGGTCGAAATCCCCTGTGGTTTCGACATCTTTCACTTGACATTCCCCCCTCTCTCGCACAACATTTATTTGTGTATAACACATCAAAATCGTCATTGCGAGGAGCGAAGCGACGTGTCAATCTCTTTACGAAGTGCTGGAGTAAACCACGATCACAGACCTGTCCCCGACCCTGATCGGGGATCGCGGCCACACCTGCCGCCCACAATTATCTTTTTATTGACATTAGCTTTCTCTCTGGCCTATAATGACCGAGAGAGAAAAATTTTACTCAACGGAACTAGCCTATGCCTAACAAGCTAACTCTCAAGGAGTTTCAAACCAGATTTCAGAAAATAAAAGACATGGGATTTGTACAAACCAAACGTAGGGGACCGACAGGAGTCGGACACACTCTGCAGGTACTTCTAGGGGTTAAAGAAGACAATATTGCTTTGCCAGACCTCCATGATGCAGAGCTTAAAGCCCACCGGATTGGTTCATCTGCGATGATTACACTATTCACGTTTAATAGGAAAGCCTGGAAGATGAACCCTTTGGAAGCGATCAGAACGTACGGCACCTCTGACAAGAATGGCCGACTCGGACTCTACTTCACAATGTCACTTACCCCAAACAGCCAAGGGCTTTTTCTGCATACCGACCAGTGTGCAATTTCGGTTCGGCATATTTCCGGCGTACTAATTTCCGAGTGGCAACTGCAAGCACTCAAGCAACAGTTCTTAAGAAAATTCCCTGCAATGGTACTTGCCAGTGCATTCTCTGAGGAGCGCGGCGGAGTCGAGTGGTTTCACTATACGCGGGCCCGCTTACTCAGTGACACTTCAGAGGATACTCTCTTAAATCAGATTCGATCAGGCAATATCATGGTGGATCTTAGGTTACACGATAAGGGAACTTCCGCTCGCAACCATGGAACAGGCTTCCGAGCATTCGAGGACAAACTACCCCTACTATTTAACAAGGTCGAAGATTTATAAATATGAACGGAGTAAGACAAATAGAATTAGCACTCCCATTCCTAGGTGAAATGGAGCCAATCGACGATTGGACCTTCAACGGTGCCCCCACACGAGAGCTTACGCACTGCTACCATGATTACCCCGCGCGAATGATTCCGCAGATTGCCGCCAAATTGTTGGATACTTTTGGGCAGGGTGCACAGCTACTTTTCGACCCATATTGTGGCACAGGTACCTCAATAGTTGAAGCACTTATAAGGAATATTAACGCCGCAGGGACCGACCTAAATCCCCTGGCTCGTCTCATTGCCCAAGCGAAAACAAACCTCATCAACAAACGGGCGCTAGATACGGAACTACGCAGTTTTTATAATCATCTGACCAGTCCCGGAAGCCGCAACTATAAAAATGCACCCTCACAAATTCCCGGAATTACTCGTCTGGATTTCTGGTTCAAACCACAAGTAACTGCAAAACTTGCTTACGTCGACAGATACATAAAGCGAATTAAGAACCAGAAGGTAAAGCTGTTTTTCCAGGTTGCATTTAGCGAAACCGTTCGCGAGAGCTCGAATACGCGAAATGAGGAGTTTAAGCTCTATCGCTACGAGCCGAAACGATTAGAGCAATTCAACCCCGATGTCTTCGCTATCATGTGTCACAAACTGGAACGTAATAGGAAGGGATTTGAACACTTCCAGACCCTTATGAATCAGTTTGCCACAAAACCACAGGCGAAGATTCATCGCTTCAACACAGTGCAGCAAATGCCCTCCACAAGCTTCAAGCCGAGCAGTATAGATATCGTGATAACATCACCGCCATATGGCGACTCACACACCACTGTTGCCTATGGTCAGTATTCCCGCCTATCCTCTGCTTGGCTGGGCCTAGAAGAACCCCACAAGATTGACAGTGCGCTCATGGGCGGCAAAATCTACAAGGAAATACCTTCTTTCCTATCTCTGGCCCTGAATGACGCCCTTACCAACATCGCACAGCAAAGCAGGAAGCGCAGCCTTGAGGTAGCATCGTTTTACGTCGATTTACAGCGCTCCATTACCAATATCGCCCCATTCATTCGATCCGGTGGCCATGCCTGTTACGTTATCGGCAATAGGAAAGTAAAAGGCATAATATTGCCAACCCACGATGCAATTAAGTGTTTTTTCGAAGAGCATGGATTTGAGCACATACATACCTATAGTCGCTCGATTCCAAACAAGCGAATGCCTCTTAAGAATAGTCCGACCAACGTCATGGGTGTACTTGATGCTACGATGACACGAGAATACATCGTGGTCATGCAGAGATGGTAGTGCCTTCATAAACACGGATACCCCACAGCTCTGCTGTGGATTCATTCCACTATGCACTTTCCCCACAACTTTTCACCATATAACTGATCCACCCCTTTTGTAACAGAAAGGCACAAATATGTCAGGCACTAGCCCGAAGCAGCTCGAGGCAAATAAGCGCAACGCCCGGCGCTCCACCGGCCCCCGGACTCCAGCAGGCAAAGCGCGCGTGAGATTCAACGCACTGAGACATGGCCTGTTAGCGAAGTCCGTGATCCTGCCCATCCGCAGCCGCTCCGAAAAACGGAGCCACTTCGATGCCCTCCTGGCGCAGTTGATCGACGAACTCAAACCGGTCGGCATCCTGGAAGATATGCTGGTGGAGAAAATTGCCGTGTCGTACTGGCGCCTGCGCCGCGCCCTTCGCGCTGAATCCGGCGAAATTTGTGACAAAATCCGAAATTTTCGCCGCTATCCCTACGCCACCGATCCCGCGACCCTCGCCCTACCATCCTCGCGCAACACCCTCAAGATCGTTCGCTACCAAAATGCCATCGAGCGTCAGCTCCATCGGGCTATTACGCAACTGCAAAGCCTGCAAGAACACCGTTGCCTTTCCAACCCCCAGCCTTCGGAGACGCCGCCTATCGACCAAAATTAAAAAATTACCAAACAAACCCATTCTAGCCCGGTAGGTCAAGCCCACTTGGGTCTT